>NZ_JBFAHV010000015.1:0-125355 GCF_040654375.1 Nocardia sp. NPDC050710
GGCCGAAGCGCACGCGACGCAGTCGCAAGTCTCGGCCGCTCGGCAGCGAGACATCCAGGGCCGCGAACCCGCCGCGCCCGCGCGGCCAACAACACAGCGCGAACACGCAGCGCCGCAGGCGCTGCAAATTAAACTCTGCCCTTCCAGCGGCCGAGGGTTTCGGCCTTGAGGTCGTCGAAGTAGCCGCCCTCGATGCTGTCGCGGATGCGGTCGACCAGCCGAATCGTGAAGCGCTCGTTGTGGATTGTGCAGAGCGTGGCGGCCAGCATCTCCTTCGCCTTGAACAGGTGGTGGATATAGGCGCGGGTGTAGTTGGCACAGGTGTAGCAGTCGCAGGTGTCATCGATCGGGGTGAAATCACGACGGAAGCGACTGGTGTTGATATTGAATCGGCCTTCGGCGACATAGATCGCGGCGTTGCGTGCCACCCGGGACGGGTTCACGCAGTCGAAGGTGTCGGCGCCGTTCTCCACCGCGACGAAGACGTCCTCCGGCTCGCTGATGCCGAGCATGTGACGCGGCTTGTCCTCCGGCAGTTCATCGCAGCACCAGCCGACGATGGCGCCCAGATTGTGCTTCTCCAGTGCGCCGCCGATGCCGTACCCGTCGAATGCCGTTCCGGCGCTGCCGCGAATCGCTTCCAGCTCGCGGCAGGCCTTGCGTCGCAGATCCTCGTACTGCGCACCCTGGATCACCGCGAACAGCGCCTGGTAGGGGCGGTGGGTGCGGGTGGCGGTCAGGCGCTCGTGCTCGTCGATGCAGCGCTGCGCCCACTCATGGGTGCGTTGCAGGGATTTCTCCTGGTACGCACGGGTATTGAGCAGTGTGGTGAGCTCGTCGAAGGCGAACATGATGTCGGCGCCGAGCTGATGCTGGATGCCCATCGACACCTCGGGGGTGAAGCGATGCTTCGAACCGTCCAGGTGTGAGCGGAAGGTGACACCGTCGTCGTCGACGGTCGCCAGCCGTTCCTTGCCCTTGGCGATGACGTCGTCGCTGCGGATGTCGACGGCCTCCATCGCGAGCACCTTCTTGAATCCGACGCCGAGCGACATCACCTGGAAGCCGCCGCTGTCGGTGAAGGTGGGTCCCGGCCAGTTCATGAACTTGCCGAGTCCACCCGCCGCGTCCACGATATCGGCGCCCGGCTGGAGGTACAGGTGATAGGCGTTGGCCAGCAGCGCCTGCGCCCCGAGCTCCTTCATGGTCTCCGGTAGCACCGCTTTCACGGTTGCCTTGGTTCCCACCGGAATGAACGCGGGCGTCGCGATCTGCCCGTGCGGCGTGCCGATCACACCGGACCGACCGTGCCGCCCGTCCAGCCGGCTACCAACGGTAAAAGAGAACGCTTCGGGAACTGACACCCCGCCATCCTCCCAGGCCGCCCCACCACCGCCGAACCCGCGATGCCCACAGACCCTGTGCACGCGGCACAGAGAGTACAAGCGCTGTGGAGCGTGTAATGCCTCTGTGATCTCCCTGGACGATCGTCAGGCTTCGGCGGCGGCAGCGGCGAACTGGGAGTTGTAGAGGCGGTAGTAGGGGCCGCGCTCGTCCAGTAGGCGCTCGTGGGTGCCGTGTTCGACGATGCGGCCCGCCTCCATGACGACGATGAGGTCGGCATCGCGGATGGTCGAGAGCCGGTGCGCGATGACGAAACTGGTGCGGTCGCGGCGCAGCGCGGCGGTCGCGTGCTGCACCAGCAGTTCGGTGCGGGTGTCGACCGAGCTGGTTGCCTCGTCCAGGATGAGGATGGACGGCTTGGCCAGGAAGGCGCGGGCGATGGTGATGAGCTGCTTCTCACCCGCGCTGACCCCGGAACCCTCTTCGTCGATGACGGTGTCATAGCCGTCCGGCAGCGCGTGCACGAACCGGTCGACATATGCGGCGCGGGCGGCGGCGAGAATATCGTCTTCGCTCGCGGTCGGATTGCCGTAGGCGATGTTCTCCCGGATGGTGCCCTTGAACAGCCAGGTGTCCTGCAACACCATGCCGATCCTGGAGCGCAGGTGGTCGCGGGTGATCTCGGTGATGTCGACCCCATCGACGGTGATGGTGCCCGCGTCCAGTTCGTAGAACCGCATCACCAGGTTCACCAGCGTGGTCTTGCCCGCGCCGGTCGGACCGACGATGGCCACCACGTGACCGGGCTCGGCCACCAGCGACAGCCGCTCGATCACCGGCTTCTCCGGCTCGTAGCGGAAAGACACCGCCTCGAATTCGACGCGGCCGCGATCGACCGGACGCGTGGTGTCCATCATCGGGTCCGGGCTCTGTTCCTCGGCATCGAGGATCTCGAAGATCCGCTCCGCGGAAGCGACGCCGGACTGCAGCAGATTGGCCATCGCGCCGATCTGCGTCAGCGGCTGGCTGAACTGCCGGGAGTACTGGATGAAGGCCTGCACCTCGCCGAGCGAAATGTGCCCTGTCGCCACCCGCAGACCGCCGACCAATGCCACCAGCACGAAGTTCACATTCCCGAGGAACATGATGGCGGGCATGATCAGGCCGGAGATGAACTGAGCCTTGAAGCTGGCGTCGTAGAGCTCCTGGTTGCGCTTGTCGAACTCTTCGCCGACCTCCCGGTTGCGGCCGAATGCGGTGACCACCTCGTGCCCGGTGTAGGCCTCCTCGACCTGGGCGTTCACCATGCCGGTGTACTTCCACTGATTCACGAAATGCGGCTTGGACCGCTTCGCGATCTGCGCCGTGACCACGACCGCCGCGGGCACCGTGAGCAGTGCGATCACCGCGAGCAACGGCGAGATCCAGAACATCATGATCAGGATGCCGAGCACCGAGAAGACCGAGGTGAGCAGCTGGCTCATGGTCTGCTGCAAGCTCTGCGAGACATTGTCGACGTCATTGGTGACTCGGCTCAGCACGTCACCGCGCGGCGCGGAATCGAAGTAGCGCAACGGAAGTCGATGGATCTTCTCCTCGACCTCGCCGCGCAGTCGCTTCACCGTCCGGTTGATGACGATATTGAGCAGGAAGCCCTGCAACCAGCCGAACAGCGCCGCGCCGAGGTAGAGCGCCGACACCAGCATCAGCACCCGGCCGACCGCGGTGAAATCCACGCCGACGCCCGGCACGACATCCATGGCGCCGAGCATGTCGGCCACGGTGCCGTTGCCCTGCGCCCGCAGCGATTCGACGACCTGTTCCTTGCTCATTCCGGCGAACTGGGTGAGCTGTTTGCCGACCACGCCGTCGAAGACCAGATTGGTCGCCTTGCCGAGGATGTAGGGCCCGAGGGTGTTCAGCACCACCGAGACGATCACCAGCGCGACGATCACCCCGACGTAGAGCTTCTCCGGCGCGAGCCTGCGCAGCAGCCGCTTCAGCGACGGTCCGAAGGATTTGGCCTTGGCATCCGGCGCACCGGGATTGACCGCACCGGGTCTCATCGGACCTCCTCCGCGCTGAGCTGCGACTCGACGATCTCCCGGTACTCGGCGCAGTCCCGCATCAACTGCTCGTGTGTGCCGATGCCAGCCATCGCACCGTCCTCGAGCACCACGATCTGATCGGCATCGCGAATGGTCGAGATGCGTTGCGCCACAATGATCACCGAGACATTCTTGATCTCCGGCCGCAGCGCCTCGCGCAGACGGGCATCGGTGGCCACGTCCAGCGCGGAGAAGGAATCGTCGAAGATATAGATGCGCGGCCGCCGCACCAACGCCCGCGCGATGGCCAGCCGCTGCCGTTGACCGCCGGAGACGGTGGTGCCGCCCTGGGCCACCGGGGTATCGAGTCCCTGCGGCATCTCACGCACGAAATCGGCGGCCTGCGCGATTTCCAGCGCATGCCACAGCTCTTCGTCGGTGGCGTCCGGTTTGCCATAGCGCAGGTTGCTGGCCACCGTGCCGGAGAACAGGTACGCCTTCTGCGGCACCAGGCCGATTTGCTCGCGCAGGGTTTCCAACTCGATGTGGCGTACATCGGTGCCGCCGACGTAGACCGCGCCGTCGGTGACATCGATGAGCCGCGGAATCAGATTGATCAGGGTGGTTTTACCCGCACCGGTGGATCCGACGATCGCCGTGGTCGTACCCGGCTTCACCTCGAATTTTATGGCCTTCAGAACCGGCTTCTCCGCACCCGGGAAGCTGAATTCGGCGAAGGACACGTCGATCGCGCCGGGATCGCCCTGGAACGGCTGCGGCAGCCGCGGCGGCAGCACCGAGGATTCGGTGTCGAGCACCGCGCCGACCCGGTCCGCCGAGACCGCGGCGCGCGGCGCCATCATGGCCAGGAACGAGGCCATCATCACGGCCATCAGGATCTGCATGATGTAGGAGAGCATCGCGGTGAGCGAGCCGATCTGCATCGTGCCGTCGTCGATGAGGTGGCCGCCGAACCAGATCACCGCGACCGCGGTCACATTGCTGATCAACATGACCGTGGGGAACATCAGCGCCATCAGGCGTCCGACCCGCAGCGAGGTCTCGGTGAGTTCGGTGTTCGCCACCCCGAAACGCCAGGTCTCCTGCCGTTCCCTGACGAATGCCCGCACCACCCGAATACCGGTGATCTGCTCGCGCAGCACCCGATTCACCTCGTCGATGCGGGCCTGCATATCGCGGAAACCGGGCACCATCCTGGCCACGATGAAGCCCATCGACAGACCGAGCGCGGGCACCGCGATCAGCAGCAACCAGGACAGTCCGAGATCCTCGCGCAGCGCCATGATGATGCCGCCGACACACATGATCGGCGCCATCACCAGGATGGTCGCCGACATCACGATCAGCAGTTGTACCTGCTGAATATCGTTGGTATTGCGGGTGATCAGCGAGGGCGCGCCGAACAGCCCGACCTCGCGTGCGGAAAAGGTGCCCACCCTGTGCAGCAGCGCGCCTCGCAGGTCCCGGCCCGCGCCCATCGCGGCCTGCGAGCCCAGGTAGACCGAGAAGGCCGACGCCACGATCTGCACCCCGGTCACGGCCAGCATCCACAGGCCGGTGGTCCAGATGAAGCCGATATCGCCCTTGGTGACGCCGTCATCGATGAGGTCGGCGTTCAGACTCGGCAGGTACAGCATCGCGATGACCGAGATCAGCTGAAGCACAACGACCCCGGCAAGCTGCGAGCGGTAGGGGTACAGATATGTACGAAGCAGTCTGATCAACATGATGACAGGCAGGCTACCGGCAATTAGTTAGGTGCGCCCCGAGGATTCTTGACCTGCGATAACGACCGGCCGGACGCCGTAAAACCTGCGGACCGGCACCGATGTCCGATTTACCGACGCGCCCAGGCGCCCACGTCCTCAGTCAACGCGTCGACGAATTCCGGCAGCCTGCCGAGCGCGATCTCCTCGATCGAGACGTTCTCCAGCACCGCGCGGATATTCACCCGCAGCGCGATCCACACCCGTTGCAGCGACTCGGCGGCGCCCCCGTAGGTGACATCCTCGGGTCGCTGCCCGCGCACCGACGCCAGCGGGCTCTCGATGGCCCGGATGACGTCGGCCACCGAGATCTGTGCCGCGGGCCGGGCCAGCCAGTAGCCGCCGTCCGGTCCGCGCCGACTGGTCACCAGGTCGGCGCGGCGCAGCTCACCGAGTACCGTCTCCAGCACCTTGGGCGGAATCCGCTGCGCGGACGCGATGGCGTCCGCCTTGAGCGCCGCGGTGCCGCCGGTCTGCGCCGCGCGGGCGATTTCGAGCAAGGTCCGCACCGCGTAGTCGACCTTCGCGGTGATGTGCACGTGGAACTCCTGGACGCCGGGGCGGGGATCAGCTCGAATCTACGCTGGCCCGCCCGCGCGACCGGCACGCAGTCGCTAACGTGTACCGCAGGCGGTCAGCACGCAGGTGGCCGCGTCCAGCAGGGTTGATTCCACCAGCGCGTCGTCCGCGGCGGGGACGAACTCCTTGGACGTCAACGCCACCCCGATCACCTCCATCGCGGCACAGGCGCGCAGCTCCGCCTCGGGACTCGCGCCCGGACCGGCCAGCCAGACGCGCAGCGTCTGATTCGAATCCTTCAGATCCGGGTACCGGTCGGCCATCGCGTTGAGGATGGCGACGGTGTCGCGGATACACAGCGCGCCCGCGTCGCGATGCCGGATCATGCCGCGCAGATAGGCGCGCAGCACGGCCCGGATGCCCTCGGCGTCGTGCGGCACCGCGTCGATGTCATCGACCACCGACCGCATGTGATCGATGATCGGGTCGATGATCGCGAGCAGCAGATCGAGTTTAGAGGGGTAGTGATAGTACAGCGAAGCCTTTGTGATTCCTACCGCATCCGCGACCTCGCGCAGGCTGGTCTGCTCGAATCCCTTGCTCCCGAAGAGCTTTACAGCGGCGTCACGAATCGCCACTTTAGTCCCGCTACCTGCGACAACACTATCGGTCGCGTCTCGAACGGCCATTGGATGATCCTCTCATCACTACTGCGCTGAGCTAACGTTCCCACCAAAATTGAGGTTGTGCCTCCACTTAGTTCATAGGTAGTCTACCTACCGCACGGTAGGCAGAAAGCGTCAGTGGAGGCGGGGACAAAGCAGGGCACCCCGCGAGTGCTGTCTACACGCCACGAACCAGCACGCCCCAGTCATCGCTAGGAGTACCCTCGTGTCCGTTTATCTGTATAGATGGGGAAAGTTCGCTTTCCGCCGTAAATGGATAGTGCTTCCGGTCTGGCTTGTTTTGTTCGTTCTCCTCGGCGGCCTCGGCTCCCAGCTCAGCAAGCCGATGACGAACGACTTCAGCATGCCGGAGCTGCCATCCGCCCGAGCCAACGACATCCTCGACAAGCACTTCCCCGGCGCGTCCGACGCCTTCAAATTCGACGCCGTCACCGGCACCTACGTCATCGGCGCCCCGGAAGGGCAGAAGCTGACCGATCCGGCGAACCGTGCGGCGCTCGAAGCGTTCATCGCCAAACTCGGCCAGCTCGACATCGTCGATCACAACAAGCCGGTGATGAACCCGGTCGAGGCGACCGACGAGATGGGCTGCCTCGCCAACCCCGATCCGTCCCAGTGCAGCGGCGCACCGCTGAATGTGCTCAGCAAGACCGACCCCGGGTCGGTCGCGTTCATGAGCGTGCCGTTCACCATCAAGAACTTCACCGATGTCACCGACAAGGAGCGCGCGGCCGCCTACGACGTGGCCGACGATGCGCGCAATGCCGGGCTCACCGTCGAGATGAGTGGCTCGATCGCCACGAAGCAGGAGCAGCCCAGCGGTACCGCCGAGCTGATCGGTATGGGCGTCGCCCTCATCGTGATGATCGTGGCCTTCGGCGCGATCGTGGCCGCCTTCGTGCCGATCGTCACCGCGATCGTCGGCCTCGGCTCCGCCACCTCGCTGATCATGCTCGGCACGTCCTTCATGGAGGTGCCCAGCTTCACGACATTCCTGGCCTCGATGATCGGCATCGCGCTGTCCATCGACTACGCGCTGTTCATCGTCTCGCGCTACAAACACGAACTCGCCGTCCAAGATTCGCCCGAGGAGGCGGCGGGCATCGCGCTCGGCACCGCCGGTTCCGCGGTCGTCTTCGCCGGCCTGACGGTCATCATCGCCCTCGGCGGACTCAGCATCGTCGGCGTCCAGTTCATGACGTTCATGGGTCTGGGCGGCGCGATCGCCGCCGGTTTCGCGGTGCTGACCGCGATCACGCTGATGCCGGCGCTACTCGGCGCGTTCGGCCGCTTCCTCTTCAAGCCGAAGCTGCCGATCGTCGCCCAGCACGATCCGGAAGACGACCGGTCCGTCACCAACGGCATGCGCTTCGGACGTCTCCTCGGCAAGGCCCCCTGGGCGGCGCTGGTGCTCAGCGTCGCGGTGCTCGGTGCGCTCGCGGCTCCGGCCGCCGGCCTGAACCTGGGCCTGCCCGGAGACGACAGCATGCCGAAGACCTCCACCGTGCGGAAGGCCTACGAGCTTCGCACCGAGGGCTTCGGTGAGGGCAGCAACGGCGTGCTGAACGTCGCGGCCGACCTGACCAACGTGCCGGAAGCCAAGCGTGAGGAAGCGGTGAAGGCGCTGCGCGACAAGCTCGCCTCGTACTCGGGCATGGATTACGTGACCGAGCCGCAGTACAGCGAGGACAAGCTGGGTGTGCTGCTCGACGGCGTGCCGAAGTCGGGCCCGAACAACCAGGCCACCAAGGATCTGGTGGCCGACGCCCGCGAGGCCGAGGCCGACCTGAAGGCCCAGTACGGCGTCGAATACGGCATCACCGGCACCACGGCGATCTTCGCCGACGTGGACCATGTGCTGCTCAGCAAGATCGTGCCGTACCTGGCGATCGTCGCGGGCGCCGCATTCGTCCTGCTGATCCTGGTGTTCCGCTCGATCCTGGTGCCGCTCACCGCCGCGCTCGGCTTCCTGCTCTCCATGGCAGCCACCTTCGGCGCGACCGTGCTGATCTTCCAGGAAGGCAAGCTCGGCCTGATCGACGATCCGCATCCGCTGGTCAGCTTCCTGCCGATCATGCTGATCGGTCTGGTGTTCGGTCTGGCCATGGACTACCAGGTGTTCCTGGTGACCCGCATGCGCGAGGAATATGTGCACGGCAAGTCACCGAAGGACGCGATGGTGGCGGGTTACCACCACGGCGCCCGCGTGGTCACCTCGGCCGCGATCATCATGATCTCGGTATTCGCGTCCTTCATCCTGGAGTCCGACGTCACGGCCAAGTCGTTCGGCTTCGCGCTGGCGGCGGGCGTGCTGCTGGACGCGTTCATCGTCCGGATGATCCTGATCCCGTCGCTGCTGGTGATCATGGGCAAGTGGTCCTGGTGGATCCCGGCCTGGCTGGACAAGATCCTGCCGGATATCGACGTGGAAGGCGCGAAGCTGCGTGAGCTGCAGCAGAAGTCGGTGAACATCACCAAGGAGCCGGTCAGCGTCAGCTGATCGACCCGCTCTCCGCGATCTCGGCCCCGCACCTGAAACCAGGTGCGGGGCCGAGTGCGTTTTCTTGCTCTTGTGCCCAGCGCGCAGCAGACTCGGAAGTTGTTCGACTCTCAGCTCGGTAATCCACCGGCGCTCTCGGTCGGTGGGGAAGTTCGCGACAGCGGGTCCACGCAGTGGTCCCGCACCGGCTCGACCCGATCACCGCGAGGAGAACCCCGTGTCCGTGTATCTGTACCGGTGGGGAAGGTTCGCCTTCCGCCGCAAGTGGATCGTGCTGCCCGTCTGGCTACTGCTGTTCCTGATCCTCGGAGCCCTCGGCGCCCAGCTGAAGGAACCGATGACCGACGACTTCAGCATGCCGAACCTGCCCTCCGAACGCGCCACGGAAATCCTCGACAAACACTTCCCCGGCATGTCGGCGGCGTTCCGATTCGACGCCGTCACCGGCACCTACGTCATCGGCGCGCCGCGGGGGCAGAAACTCACCGATCCGCCGAACCACGCGGCGATCCAGAAGCTGATCGGCGAGCTCGACCGGCTCGGGATCGTCGATCACGCCGAGCCGATCACCGACCCGATCGCCGCCACCGAGCGGATGGGCTGTCTGGTCCCCGACCCCGACCCCAGCAAGTGCAGCGGTGCACCGCTGAATGTGCTCAACAAGTCCGAGCCGGCGACCGTCGCGGTCTTCAGCGTGCCGTTCACCATCGCGAATTTCGGGGATATCACCGCCGACGACCGCACAGCCGCCTACGACGTGGCCGATGCGGCCCGCAGTGCCGGGCTGACGGTCGAGATGAGCGGCACCATCGCGATGGAACAGCAGGCCCCGAGCGGCAAGGCCGAAATGATCGGCATGGCGGTCGCACTGGTGGTGATGATCGTGGCATTCGGCGCGATCGTGGCGGCGTTCGTACCGATCATCACCGCCATCGTCGGATTGAGCGCGGCCACCTCGCTGATCTTCCTCGGCACCGCGTTCCTGTCCATCCCCAGCTTCACCACATTCCTGGCCTCGATGATCGGCATCGCGCTGTCCATCGACTACGCGCTGTTCATCGTCTCGCGCTACAAACACGAACTCGCCGTCCGGGATTCGCCGGAAGAGGCGGCGGGAACCGCGCTCGGCACGGCGGGTTCCGCGGTGGTCTTCGCCGGGCTGACCGTGATCATCGCGCTGGTCGGACTCGCGATCGTCGGGGTCAGGTTCCTCACCTTCATGGGTCTGGGCGGCGCGGTGGCGGCGGCATTCGCGGTGCTCACCGCGATCACCCTGATGCCGGCGCTGCTCGGCGCGTTCGGCCGCTTCCTGTTCAAGCCGAAGCTGCCCGTCATCGCCCAGCACGATCCCGAGGACGACACCGCGGTCACCAACGGCATGCGCTTCGCGCGGTTCATCGGCAAGGTGCCCGCGGTCACGCTGGTACTCAGCATCGCGGTGCTCGGCGTGCTCGCCGCACCCGCGGTCGGCCTCGATCTCGGACTGCCCGGTGAGGACAGCATGCCCAAGTCCTCCACCGTGCGAAAGGCCTACGAGCTGCGCACCGACGGCTTCGGGGAGGGCAGCAACGGCGTACTCCAGGTCGCGGTCGACCTCAGCGCGGTGCCCGCGGAGAAACGACCGCGGGCGTTGGCGGCGCTGCGCGACACCCTCGCGTCCTATTCCGGCATGGAGTACGTGACCGAACCGATGATGAGCGCCGACGGTCAGGGCGCCCTGCTCGACGGCGTCCCCGAGGCGGGACCGAACAGCCAGGACACCAAGGATCTGGTGCGCGACGCCAGGGCCGCCGAGGCCAGGTTGCAATCCGAATACGGGATCAGCTACGGCATCACCGGGACCACGGCCATCTACGCCGATATCGACCATGTGCTGCTCAGCAAGATCGTGCCGTACCTGGCGATCGTCGCGGGCGCCGCATTCGTCCTGCTGATCCTGGTGTTCCGCTCGATCCTGGTCCCGCTCACCGCCGCGCTCGGCTTCCTGCTCTCCATGGCAGCCACCTTCGGCGCGACCGTACTGATCTTCCAGGAAGGCAAGCTCGGCCTCATCGCCGATCCGCACCCGCTGGTCAGCTTCCTGCCGATCATGCTCATCGGCCTGGTCTTCGGCCTCGCCATGGACTATCAAGTCTTCCTCGTGACCCGCATGCGCGAGGAATATGTGCACGGCAAGCCGCCCAAAGAGGCGATGATTTCCGGTTACCACCACGGGGCGCGGGTGGTCGCCTCGGCCGCGATCATCATGATCTCGGTCTTCGGGTCGTTCATCCTCGAATCCGATGCCACCGCGAAACAGATGGGTTTCGCACTGGCGGTGGGTGTGCTGCTGGACGCGTTCATCGTCCGAATGGTGCTGATTCCGTCGCTGCTGGCGCTCATGGGGGAGGCGGCCTGGTGGATGCCGAAATGGCTGGACAGGATCGTGCCCGATATCGACGTGGAGGGCGCGAAGTTGCACGAGCTGCGCGCGGCGTCGACGGTCACGGAGTCCGCGCCCGTCGGCTGAGGCGGGATACGGATCGACCCCCGCGCGACGGCGCGGGGCTCGTTTCGTCGGATACCCGGCGCCGCTACCCGCCGGGGCTACTCGCTCGGCTCCGGCAATGTGCAGTCCGAGATCTTGGGGTTCAGTCCCATGTAATTGAGCGGACCGGCCAGAGCCGTCACGGCAATCGTGGCGAATCCGGCGCAGTCGATCGGACCGTTGGCGAAGCTTCGCCGCTGGCCCGCGGCGATCAATCCGATGGCCAGCCAGACCAGGAGCAGAAAGGTCCCGAATCGCATGCCGGCCTCGTGAGCCGGTCTCCGGTGAGTTACACGCTCGCGCATTTGTCATCGCATCCTTCCGCACAGGCGTAGGAGTCGAGTACCCCCGCGAGTGGTGTCGTACCGAGTTTCTTGTGCCCCACACCACAACTCACGTCACATTCGGCAACATTTTTAACGAATTTCGGCAACCGAACGGCTCACTATTCGTTGCTTAGGACACCTACACTCTTTTCCGTGAAACATGGCCGCGCGCAGCGCATAAAGCCTCGAATCCCACTCACTCCGCCGACAACGGCATAAATCGACCGGCGCGGGACCAGCCCCTCATCGCAGCCGCAAATCTGTCGCCACTCTGTCGCAACCCGATCGCGCAACCTGCGTGAACGCCGCGTTCGCGCGGCCCCGCACAGGTCGCGGGCGTGCGAACGGTCCGCCGCGTCGACGCACCTCATTCCTCTCCCCCACGCACATATCCGCTCCCGATCGCCCGGTCACGTCGGCGCGGTTGCGTGAGCCTGCCTCGAAACGGAGATCTCGTGGTCATCAGTCCGGTCAAGGACGCACCGGCCATCGTCACCTCGCCGCCACCCACCAGCCGGTCGGTCGGCAGTCTGCCCGCACCGGCGCTGGTACTCGGCGCCATGGTGAGCATCCAACTCGGCGCGACGATCGCCAAACATCTATTCGAGATCGCGGGCGCCGGAACCGTTGCCTGCGTCCGTATCGCGCTCGCGGGCGCCATCGCACTGCTGATCTGGCGGCCCACCTTCCGGGTCGACCGGCGCGCCCTGCCCGCCATCGCCGGACTCGGGATCTCCATCACCGCAATGAATCTCAGCTTCTACGCGGCGATCGAACGAATCCCGCTCGGCATGGCGGTGACCATCGAATTCCTCGGTCCGCTCGCCATCGCGCTCGCCGGATCGCGGCGGTGGCGCGATGCGCTGTGCGCGGTGCTGGCGGGCATAGGCGTACTGCTACTGGTGGATTCGCGCGGACCGGTGTCCTGGACCGGCGTGCTCTTCGCGCTGGGCGCGGGGGTGTGCTGGGGTAGCTACATCGCGTTCAGCGCTGCGGTCGGCCGTCGCACCGAAGGGCAAGGCGGATTGGCGCTGGCAATGGCCTTCGGCTCGATCCTGGTGCTGCCCTTGGTATTCAGCCAGCCCCTCGCCGTCGTATTGGATATCCGGGTGCTGATCGGCGCGGCGGCCATCGCCGTACTGTCCTCACTGGTGCCGCACGGTATCGAAATGGCGGCGCTGCGCCGGATGAAGCCGTCGGTATTCGGCGTGCTCATGAGCCTCGAACCCGCCGTCGCGGCGGGCGTGGGCCTACTGCTGCTCGGTGAGGGACTCGGCCTGAACCAATGGATCGGCATCGGCCTGGTGACGCTCGCGACAGCGGGGGCGGTACGGGATACGAGTCCCGCGCTCACCGATGCCTAGCGACTACGGGCTGGGTTGTGGCACATTGCAATCCGCTACGCGGGGATTGACCCCCATATAGTTCAGCGGGCCCGCCAGAACCGTCAGAGCGATGGTGCCCGAACTCGCGCAATTGATCGGCCCGCTGTCGAAATGGTGGCGCTGACCCGAGGCGATCAGGCCGATCACGAACCACGCGATGACGATCGCACCACCCAGACTGATATTGACGCCGCGCATCGTCCGGCCTCCGTCCCACAGACGCCATCAGGCGCATTTCCCAGGTGCGCCGAATTATCCGCGCCACGGCACGACTCGCCGAAGGGTTCGGGACGAATGCGCGCCGGGAACAAGGTCGTCGTCGAGCCGGGCCGGGCGCACGAGCACCCGGCCCGGCTCCAGCCCACTACGGACTCGGCTGCGGCACATCGCAATCCGCGATCTTCGGGTTCACACCCAGATAGTTCAACGGCCCCGCGATGACGGTCACCGCGATCGTGCCCCACCCGGCACAATTCACCGGTCCGCTGTCGAAATAACCCCGCTGCGCCGCGGCGATCACCCCGATGACCAGCCAGACCAGGACCAGAACACTACCGATTCTCGGATATCTCTCGCGCATCTTCCTCTCGCGCGGCTCGTCCGGCGACGCCTCGAGCGTCACACCCAGCCGCGCTCTCCTTACCTGGCGCATACCCGGATACGGACATTTCACACGGGAACTCCCGCGCACGTCTCGACGTTGCTCCGTGCATGACAGGGCTGCTTGCCTGGATGATCCCCGGCTGGGTTCTGCTACTGCTCACAGTGGCGGTCTTCGAGGCGCTCACCAGAAAGCGCCGTAAACGCCGAAACCCGGTCTCGGGCACCTTCACCGACGAATTCACCGCCCTGTTCTACGGCACCAAGCGCATGGAACTCGACCACCGCGACTCCATCTCCATGCTCCGCGATGAACAACACCGCGCCGCCCCACCCACCATCGGCGTCGACCTGAACCGCCGCACCGCCGTCCTACGCCCGAACCCGGGCCGGGCGAACCCCCAATAGTCAGCGCCGTCCCGTATACCCGGAACTACCAACAACCCCCTCCGCACACAGCCCGGTGGAGCGCGCGGCCACGAGAGCTGAAAACTGCACGCCGAAATCCCCGTGATGTAACCGATCACGTTGTCGTCGAACACAATTGGGCGGCCCGTGCATAGCGGCACCTGGACTTGATTCGGCGATCATGATCGGATAGAACTTGATCGTTGCAATACGCAACGCGAAACGTTCTGCACGCCAACGGATTGCAGCGTGCATTGGGGTCGGGAGAATAAGGGAAATCATGCGTCGGACTATCGGCAAATTCGGTCGTAAGGCTCTCATCGGGGCATTGCCGCTCGCGGTCGCGGTGACCTTCGTGGGCGCGGGAACAGCATCTGCCGACGTCCCGGACGCGGCCCCGCAGTCGGCCCCCGTGGTACAGATGGTCGCGGCTGCGCAAGCTCCGGTCGCGGTTCAGCAGGTCGTTCCGGTCGTCGCGCAGCCCGCCGCCTCGGATGGCGCACAGTCCGCCACTCCGGAGGTCATGCAGCCGGTGGCGGCCGCGGGTGCGCAGGATATCGCCACCAATCCGAATGCGGCCAACCATGATCCGATGGCCAATGGCGCGGCAGCGGGTGCCGTTGTGGGGGCCGTGTTCGGGGCTGTTGTCTGCGGCGCCACCATTGTCGGCATTCCCCTCATCCCGCTCTGCATCCTCGGCCCCGCTTTCCAGGGTGCCCTGCTCGGCCTGATCGTCGGCGCGATCGCCCCGGATGTCATTCCGCAGGTCCTGCCCTGATCCCTCCGGGATAAACACTTCTCGTTTTCTCGCCCCGCTGCCTGCCGAGCCCCTGAACGAAGCCCGGCAGGCACGCCCATCACTGCTACGCGGTATTGATGGCGGGTCTGGTGATGGCGTCCTTACGGTGCAAACACCGACGCGCCATAAGCGGTATTCATTGAACCCGGGTTGATCGAGCCTGTGGGCTCGCCCAGGCAGTCGCTGCCGCTGTAAACGGTGACCAGTCCGGACGTGTCGTTGTGGACCTCCAGATCCATTGCCTCGGGGGCGACGTTCACGCAGCCCGACGGGTCGATCCAGTCCGTACCGTTCACTGTGAGCGTGCCCGGCGCGGCGGCCGCGGACGCGGCAACGGCAACGGCAACGGCAACGGCAACGGCAACGGCAACGATGACGATGACGGCCGATAGGCCGGTGACAACCACTTCGAATCGCTTCATACCGAACTCCTCTGCTTGGTTCGTACGGCGATCGCCCGACGCCAGCCAAGGTAACCGCCTGATTGGTGTCCGAAATGTTGCGCTGCAACAGTAACCCCGAGGCGTGGTCCGGCCGGGCCAGCGATGGCGACCCCCACCCCTGGTCATGACTCATCCGGCTGTCGGCAAATTCGTGCCCAAACCGGCGGAGTCGGACGTCGCGGAAACAGAGAAAAAGCCCCTGACCTGCTGCTGCAAGTCAGGGGCTGTGGCGGTGGCGGAGGGATTTGAACCCTCGGAGGGGGGTTACCCCTCACACGCTTTCGAGGCGTGCTCCTTAGGCCGCTCGGACACGCCACCGCCGACAACCATACCGGAACGGGGCTGGATCGCTAAATCGCCTGGAGAGGGCGGCTGATGTGCGGGATACGGCGGCGATCAGCGCTGCGTGCGGAAGAACGTGTCGAGGAGTGCGGCGCATTCCTGCTCGAGGATGCCGCCGCGGACATCGGGGCGATGGTTGAGGCGGCGATCGCGAACGACGTCCCACAGTGAGCCGACGGCACCGGTCTTCGGCTCCCACGCCCCGAACACCACCCGGCCGACGCGGGCCAGCACCAACGCGCCGGCGCACATGGTGCACGGCTCGAGCGTGACGGCCAAGGTGGTTCCCTCCAGACGCCACCCGTCACCGTGCACCTGGGCGGCGCGGCGCAGCGCGAGCACCTCGGCGTGGGCGGTCGGGTCGCCGAGAGCCTCCCTGGCGTTCGCCGCGCGAGCCAGCTCACGGCCGGTCGCGTCGAAGACGACCGCGCCGACCGGAACATCACGCGGATCTGCGGCGGCGGCCGCCTCGATCGCGGCCCGCACCATCTCGGTGTCCGAGATGATCGGGTTCTGCGGCAGATTCACGTCACCGCGGCAGCTTGTCCAACACCGCCGACAATTCGTTGGAGAAACCCAGCCGCTGAGCGATCATGCCGAGCTGCTCGTCCGGGTACAGATCGGTCTCGGCGAGGATGACGCTCAGCACCGGTTCGGGCATGCCCAGGTCGGCGAGCACGCCGAGATCGCCCTCTTCCCAGGGCTCGATGTCGTCCAGTTCGTCCGGATCGATATCGGGGATTTCCACATTCAGCGCCTCGAGTACATCGGCGGCGATGTCGTAGTCGATCGCGGCCGTCGCATCCGAAACCAGCATCCTGGTGCCGCTCGGTGCCGGCCGGAGCACGATGAAGAATTCGTCATCGATGTCCAAGAGCCCGAACACCGCGCCGGAGCTGCGCAATGCCTTCAGTTCGTCCTCCGCCGCGGACAAGTTGGTGAGTGCCGCCTGGCTCAACGGACTGCACCGCCACTTGCCTTCTTCGCGGACAACCGCCACTGCGAACCCTTCCACGTCGTCGTAATCTTCCGACGCCGCCCTGTTCGTGCCCGAGCGCTGTGCTGCCATGGGCGCAACGGTAGTCTGCTCGACCCGAAATGTTGAAGTCGTATGCCAATCTGTTCCGATGACTCGTGACCAGAAAGCATCCGTCTGTGTCCTCGGGGCGGGCTTGATCGGCGGTTCCCTGCTGCGCGCCGCCGCGGCCGCGGGCTACGAAGTGTTTGGATACAACCGGTCCGCGGCCGGCGCGCAGGCGGCACGCCAGGACGGATTCGACGTCGGCGCGGACCTACCCGCCACGCTGACCCGGGCCGCCGCGGCCGATGCGCTGATCGTCATCGCGGTGCCGATGCCCGCGGTCGACCACATCCTGGCCGATATCGCCACCTTCGCCCCCGAATGCGCGCTGACCGATGTGGTGAGCGTGAAGGCGCCGGTCGCCGCGGCGGTTCGCGAACACGGTCTGTCGGCGCGCTTCGTCGGGGGCCATCCGATGACCGGTACCTCCGAATCCGGCTGGGCGGCGACCGATTCCGAACTCTTCCGTGGTGCGGTGTGGGCGGTCGGAGTGGACGAGGGCACCCACGTGGAACCGTGGACCCGGGTGGTGCGGCTGGCGCTGGACTGCGGATCGGTGGTGGTGCCGGTGGTCGCGGCGGAGCACGATCGGGCCGTCGCCCGGATCTCGCACCTGCCGCACGTGCTGGCCGAGGCGCTCGCGGTGGCCGGTGCCGCCGGTGGTCCGCTGGCGCTGGGGCTGGCGGCTGGTTCGTTCCGGGACGGTACCCGGGTCGCGGCGACCGCGCCCGATCTGGTGCGCGCCATCTGCGAACCGAATGCCGAGGCGCTGCTCGCCGTGCTGGAGGAAACGCTCACGGTGCTCGGCGCGGCCCGGGACAGTCTGCGAGCGGAGGGCTCGCTCGCCGATCTCGTCACCGCCGGGCACGACGGCAGACAGGACTACGACACCGCGCAGCGCTGGGAGATCAGGGATATCCGGCCCGGCGACCACAATTGGCTCGAACAGCTGCGCGACGCGGGTCTGCGCGGCGGTGTCCTGACCGAGCTGCGGAGCTGAGCCCGCGGATCAGATGCGTTCGGCCAGGCCGGGGTAGTCGAGCAGGAAGCCGTCCGCATCCACGGTCACCGTGGCGCTGGAGACCGGGGACAGCACGCTGATGCCGTCACTGGCGGCGCTATAGGTGAGGCTGGCTTCCTGAACCAGCAGGTCGGGTAGCCGGACGTAGACGACGGGAACCTGGATCTCGTCGACGGCATGCTGCAGACCGTAGCGGCGGATGGGCAGCGTATTGAAGAACGGGCTGAGCACCACGTCGACGTCGAGGGCCCCCGCGAAGGTGGAACGCACATGGTTGCCGCCCGCGTCCACCAGCCAGTAGTTCTCTTCATCCCGCGCGATCGAGGCATGCCGCTCCCCCGCCGAGGTGGTGGCGCGCACCGACAGCCGTTTAGTGACCCCGTTCTCGTCGGTGACCAGGTCATAGGACGCGCTGAACGCGGGATGATCCGCACATGCGCCACCGATCATGCGACCGGCGGCACGGATACGGTTGCCGTTCAGCGTCACACGCACCGACTCCATCCGCGTGGCGTTATGGGACCGCCACGTAAGAATCGCCGGCCACCGGGATGCGCTCTCGGAGCCAGAGGCTGCATTGGTCACCTATCTACCGTAAGCGACAAACCCCCCACGAACGCACCACACCGGCCCCGTGCCCGCATCACACCACCGCCGCATCGACGCTGGCGGCGTGATCTTCACAGAGGGTCCGTACGCCCTACAGAGGGTGCACGCTCTGTAGGGCGTACAGAAGGTCTGTGGGAGGACCACCCTGATCGGATAGACACCGGACATCAGACCAGGGAGTCGCGCCAGGCGGCGTGTAGGCCCGCGAAGCGGCCGGTGCCTGCGATCAGTGCGGCGGGGGCGCCGTCTTCGATGATTCGGCCCTGTTCCAGGACCAGTACTCGGTCGGCGATGGAGACTGTGGAGAGGCGGTGGGCGATGATCACGGCGGTGCGATGACGGAGGACCGTTTCCAGCGCTCGCTGCACCAGGCGCTCGCCCGGGATGTCCAGGCTCGAGGTGGCCTCGTCCAGCACGATCACCGCGGGATCCGCCAGGAACACTCTGGCGAACGCGACCAGCTGCCGCTGGCCCGCCGAGAGCCGTCCGCCGCGTTTGCGGACATCGGTGCCGAAGCCGTCGGGTAGCGCGGCGACGAAGTCGTACAGCCCGACCGCTCTGGCCGCCGCGTGCACCTCCTCGTCGGTGGCGTCGGGCCTGCCGAGGCGGATGTTGTCGGCGACCGAACCGGAGAACAGGTACGACTCCTGGGTGACCATGACGACATGGCGACGCAGGTCGGTGTCGGTGAGCATGCGCAGGTCGATGCCGTCCAGGGTCACCGTGCCGCCGGACGGGTCGTAGAACCGGGTCAGCAGCTTGGCCAGCGTCGACTTGCCCGCGCCCGTCGCGCCCACCAGCGCGATCACCTGCCCGGCCGGAATCTCCAGCGTGAACTCCGGTAGCACGGGGCGCGCCGAGGTCGGCGCCGCGGCGCCGTCCGGTCGCTTCGCCCCGGTGTCGTAGCCGAACCAGACCCGATCCATTCGCACCGCGCCGGCCGCCTTCGCGAGCGCAATCGGGTCGGTGGGCTCGGCGACCGATGGCTCTTCCTCCAGCACGCCGGAGATCTTCTCCAGCGCCGCGGCCGCGGACTGGTAGGAGTTGAAGACCTGCGCGAGTTCGTCCAGCGGGCCGTAGAACTCGTTGAGGTAGAGCAGGTATGCCGCGAGCACGCCGACCGCGAGGTTGCCCTCGATCACCTGCCAGGCGCCGACCACGATGACGATCACCGTGGTCAGATTGCCGAGCAGACGGGTCAATCCGGCGTAATCGCCCATGCCGCGCATCGCGGTGGTCGTCGCCTTGCGGTACTCCGCGTCCTCGATGGCCAGCACCGACTCATTGCGCTGCTCACGCCGGAAGGCTTGCACCGCGCGCATGCCGCCCATCGACTCGACGAACTGCACGACGACCTTCGCGATGGCGCCCCTGGTGCGCCGGTAGCCCGCCCGCTGCCTGCGCTGAGCCCAGCGGGTGACCAGCGCCAGCGGGACGAAGCCGATCAGCACGATGGCGGCCAGGGTCGGATCGAGGTAGATCAGCAGCACGGCGATGGTCAGCACCGAAAGGATCGCGCTCAGCGCCTGATTCAGCGCGCCCTCCAGCAATTCCTGCAGGGTTTCGATGTCACCGGTCAACCGGGCAACCACCTTGCCCGAGGTGTACTTCTCGTGGAAGGACACGCTGAGGCGCTGCATATGCGCGAAAGAGCGCACCCGCAGATCGAACAGCACACTCTGGCTGAGGCTGCCGGAGACCCGCAGGAAGCAGAATGTGGTGACCACGCCGACCCCGACGGAGCCGAGGTAACCGGCCACGGTCCAGGTCAGCGGCGCCCAATTACCCTCGGCGCCCTTCGCGATTCCGGTGTCGAGGCCGTGCGCGATGAACAGCGGCGCCGATACCATCGCGGCGTTGTCCACCACGATCAGCACCAGGGCCAGCACCGCCAGCTTGCGGTACGGCCGAACCAGACTCATCAGCAGGCGACGGGACCGCCCGGCCAGCACCAGATTTCCGGCCTCGGTGACTTCCCTGTCCTCGCTGGCGATGCCGCGCCAATCAGCGGATTCGTCGTGTTCCGGCGAATCCTGCTGCGGTGTCGGGTCTTTCACGGCACCTTCGGATCCACTCACCATCTCACCTCCGATCGAGTCAGTGGTCACTGGTGGACAGCGCCCGGTCGGGCGTGTCTTCGGACTCGGGCGACGCCGACCCGCCCATCAGCTCCCGATAGTGGGCGCTGGTGCGGAGCAGCTGCTCGTGGGTGCCCTCGACGGCGATGCGGCCGTCGGCGAGCAGCGCCACCCGGTCGGCCAGCGCCGCCGTGGAAGGCCGATGCGCGACAAGCAGTGTCGTCGCACCCACGAGTACGGTGCGCAGCCGTTCCTGCACCCGTTCCTCGGTCTCCACATCGAGCGCCGAGAGCGGGTCGTCGAGGACCATGATTCTGGAGCGGTTCCCGGCGCTCGCCCGGCTCAGCACCGCGCGAGCCAGGGCGAGCCGCTGACGCTGGCCGCCGGACAGGCTCAGCCCCTGCTCGCCGATCCTGGTGTCCAGGCCCCACGGCAGGTTGTCGACGAATTCGGTGGCCTGGGCGACATCGAGGGCGCGGCGCACATCGGCGTCGGTGGCCTCCGGGTCGCCGAGCGCGACGTTCTCCCGCACGCTGGCCGAGAACAGCACCGGCTCCTCGAACGCGACCGTCACCAATGACCGCAGGTCGGCGATCCGCATGCTCGCGATGTCGATGCCGTCGATGGTGACGACACCGCCGGAGACGTCGTAGAGCCGTGGAATCAGATTGAGCAACGCGGACTTTCCGCTGCCGGTCGCACCGACCAGCGCCACCGTCTCACCCGGGCGCACCCGCAGCGAGACGTCCTGGAGCACATCGACCTCCACGCGATTGTCACCGGACTTCTCGTCCGCACCGCGTGGGAAGGCGAAACGCACACCGGTCAGACGCAATTCGCCCGCGATCCGCTCCGGCAACCGCACCGGATCGGCCGGATCGGTGATATCGACAGGGGTATCGATGATCTCCCAGTACCGGTCCGCGGCGGTGCGGGCGTCGTTCAGCTCGGCGAGCAGGAAGCCGGTCCAGATGATCGGCCACTGCAGGAAGGTCGCCAACGTGATGCCCGCGACCAGGGTGCCCAGCGTCATACTGCCTGCCGCCACGGCGTATCCGCCGTAGCCGAGCGCGAAGGCGATGGCCAGCTGCGGCAGGCTCGTCATCGCCGACCACAGCGTCGCGTCCAGCCGGACCTTCAGCAGCTCGGTCTGCTGCAATTCCCGCGATTGCGCGGTGAATCGGGCGCCGAAGAACGCGCCGCGGCCGAATGCCTTGAGCACCCGCACACCCTGCGCCGACTCCTCCGCGGTGGTGGCCAGGTCACCCGATTGATCCTGGGACCGTCGCGAGGCCACCTCGTAGCGCCGCACGAATCTGGTGCAGATGTAGCTGAGCGGGATCGAGATCAGCGCGAAGATCAGGCCGACCTGCCAGCTCAGCGCGAGCAGCGTCAACAGGCCCACCGGGATCACGATGAAGTGGATGACCAGGAACGGCCCGGCGAAGGCGACGAACCGGCGCATCGTGGCCAGGTCGTCGACCGCGCGCGAGAGCAGCTGACCCGACTCCCACGCGTCGTGTCTGCCGATCGCCAAGGCCTGTAGCTTGCGGTAGATCTTGGCGCGCATGGTGATTTCGAATTCGGTCGCGGGCCCGGAGACCAGCCAGCGCCTGCCCCAGACGCCCGCCGCCTCCAGCAGGCCGAGCAACAGCACCAGCGCGACGGGCCCGAGCAGGCCCGCGAAATCGCGGTGCGCGATCGGTCCATCGATGATTCGCGCGATCACCAGTGGAATCACGATCGCGGTGAGGGTGGCGAGTACCGCGAGGGCGGTCGCCCCGAGTAGCGCGGCCCGATGTGGCCGCAGATACGGCCAGAAGCGCCGCAGCGAGTGCAAGCGGCCCGGCGCGGAGGCGACGGGCCGCTCGGGTCTATCGGCCTCCGACTCGGTCGTCGGCGACTCCAATGCGAGTGACAAAGCTCCCCCTGCCGGTTGGTGGTTTGCGGTGTCCGCCAGATGCGACGCCCGGTGATGTTCGCACCGAGGTCCGACATTCCAGAGTGGCACCGAAACCCACACCGGCCAACCGATTTTTCGCCCGCCGATAGCCCGCCAGCAGCCAATACGCGGGGCCGTCTACGAGGCACGCCGATCGGCGCACCGGATTTACCGGCGCGCCGGCCTTCCGGCCGCGGCGTCGAACTACCGCACCCCCGCGCGCTGCGGCTCGAGCTCATTCGGCGCATCCGGGAAGGACTGCTGCTGATAGCCGCCGCGCAAGGTGCCCTCCAGATAGGCGGCGCGGCAGGCGCGGCGGGCGATCTTGCCGCTGGAAGTGCGCGGAATCGAGCCCGCGGGGACCAGCAGCAGGTCGCGCACGGTGACGCCGTGGCGCTGGGCGATGGCGGCGCGCACGATATCGGCGATCGGCTCGGGGTCGAGCTTGCCCGCGCCGGTGCCGCGTTCGGCGACGACCACCAGTTGTTCGGAGGTGTCGTCGGCGTCGAAGCGCAGACCCGAATGACTGCCCTGTGCGAAAACCTCGGCGGGCAGCTGGTTGGCGGGCACCGAGAAGGCCGCGACGAAACCCGGCCGCAGCGCCGAATTCGCCTCCTGCGCCGAGAATTCCAGATCCTGCGGATAGTGGTTGCGTCCGTCGACGATCACCAGATCCTTCACCCGGCCGGTGATGTACAGCTCACCGTCGAGGTAGGCGCCGAAATCGCCGGTGCGCATCCATTGCGCGTCGGGTTCGGTTCCCTGCGCGTGGCTGCCCTTGCGCAGCCGCCGGGCCAGCCGATTGCGGAAGGTCGCCTCACTCTCCTCCGGACGACCCCAGTAGCCGATGCCCATATTGTTCCCGTGCAGCCAGATCTCACCGACCGAGCCATCGGGTTGTTCGGTGCCGTGCTCGGGATCGACGATCGCCGCCCACTGCGATAGTGCGACATAACCGCACGAAACCTGCGCGATGGCATTATCGGCGTCCGGGGCGACCTGCACCATGCGGCCCGCGTTCAGCTCGCCGCGATCCACGTAGACGACCTTCGCTTCGTCGGAATTCTTTGTCGCCGAGACGAACAGCGTCGCTTCTGCCATGCCGTAGCACGGTTTTATCGCGGTCTTGGGCAGCCCGTACGGCGCGAACGCGTCGTTGAATTTCTTCATCGACGACACCGACACCGGCTCGCTGCCGTTGATCAATCCGATCACATTCGATAGGTCGAGGTCCTCGCCCGGCTTGGGCAGGCCACGGACCGCAGCATGTTCGAACGCGAAATTCGGTGCGGCGGCGAAGGTTCCGGCGCCATCGGAAACAGCGGCCAGCTCCTTTATCCAGCGGTACGGGCGCCGCACGAACGCGCTCGGCGACATGATGGTGATGAAGCCACCGCCGATGGTCGGCAGGATCACACACAGCAGACCCATATCGTGGAACAGCGGTAGCCAGGTGACCCCGCGCGAATTCTCGGTGACGCCGATGGCGTCGATCATCTGCAACAGATTGGTGCCGACGGCCCGGTGCGTGATCTCCACACCGGCCGGGGTTCGGGTCGAACCCGAGGTGTATTGCAGGTAGGCGATGTCGTCGATCTCGATATCCGGCCACACCCATTGCGCGCCGACGCTGTCGGGAATGGCGTCCACCGCGATGATGCGCGGACGCTGCGTGGCGGGCAGATGCCGGAAGAAGTTCCGCACCCCCGCCGCCGCCGTGGAGACCGTCAGAATCGCCGCGGGCGTGCAGTCGTTGAGCACCGCGTGCAACCGGTCGGTGTGGCCCTGCTCCTCCGGATCGAACAGCGGCACGGCGATATTGCCCGCGTAGACCGCGGCGAAGAGCGAGACCACATAGTCGAGGCCCTGCGGGGCCAGAATGGCCACCCGATCCCGCTGCCGCGATACCTGTTGCAGCCGGGCCGCCACCGCGCGCAGCCGGACACCGAACTCGCGCCAGGTCAGGTCCTGGTACTCGCCATCGCGCTCGCGCGAATAGTCGATGTAGCGATACGCGAGTCCGTCCCCGTTCTCCGCGCTGTGCTTGTCGACGAAGTCGATCAGGGTTTTGTCACCCGGGATCTTGATATTGCCCTGTTCGTCCACATAGTCGTCAAAGGTCTCGCCGATCATTCGTCATATCCTTTATCCAACGCACGCGCGGGGGCGTGCAGTGACACCGAACACAGAACGACACTGGAGTGCCGGGAAGGTTAGCAGGTCTGCCGCCCGACTTCATTGCACATCGACATTACTCAGTACCTGCCGAAGGCCAGCGCGACGTTGTGGCCGCCGAATCCGAAGGAATTGTTCACCGCGTAATCGATCGCGCCGGGCCTGCACTGGCCACGCACGATGTCGAGATCGACCTCGGGATCCTGATTCTCCAGATTCAACGTCGGGGGGACGATGGCGTCCCGGATGCTCAGCACGGTCAGCACCGATTCCAGCGCGCCGACGGCGCCGATCGAATGGCCGAGTGCCGACTTGGGCGCGTAGACCGAGGCGTGGCTGCCGACGGCCTTCCTGATCGCCCGCGCCTCGGCGGTATCGCCGATCGGGGTCGCGGTGGCGTGCGCGTTGATATGGCCGACATCGCCCTTGGACAGGCCCGCCGTCTGCAGCGCGCGCGTCATGGCGCGGGCCGCGCCGGAACCCTCGGGATCGGGGGCCACCAGGTGGAAGCCGTCGGAGGTGACGCCCGCCCCCATCATCCGCGCGTGGATGGTCGCACCACGCGCCTTGGCGTGTTCCTCGGTCTCGAGCACCATCATCGCGCCCGCCTCACCGAAGACGAATCCGTCGCGGTCCATATCGAATGGGCGGGAAGCGCATTTGGGATCGTCGTTGCGGGTGCTCATCGCGCGCATCATGGTGAACGCGGCGATCGCGATGGCCTGGATCGAACCCTCGACACCGCCGGTGACCACCATGTCGGCATCACCCATCACGATCATCTTCCAGGCATTGGCGATCGCCTCCGATCCGGACGAACAGGCCGACACCGGGGTCGCCACCCCGGCCCGGGCGCCGAGCTCGACCGCGACGCAGGCGGCCGCGCCGTTGGGCATCACCGCCTGCACGGTCAGCGGGGAGACCTTGCGGTAACCGCCGTTGGCCAGTTTGTCCCTGGCATGGACGATGGCCTCGGCGCCGCCGAGACCGGTGCCGATGGAGACCCCGAGCCGATCCTTGTCCACCTCCGGACTGCCCGCGTTGCGCCAGACCTCGCGGCCGAGCACCGTCGCCATCTGTTCCACATAGGCCAGCCTGCGGGCCTCGCCGGGGGTGAGGCTGGCCGAGGGCGCGATCTTCAGGTGTCCGCCGATGCGTACCGGGAGTTCGAACTGGTCGATGAAGGAATCGTCGAGAACATCGATGCCGCTCTCCCCGTTGAGTAGTCCCTTCCAGGTGGAGTCGACGTCACCGGCGATCGACGTGGTGGCCGCGAGGCTCGTCACGACGACGTTCGGGTAGTCCCCGCATTTGGTGGACGAAGTCTGCATCGTTGGCTCGCTTTCCTGGCCTCGCATGGATCAATCCGGGACTGCGCATCGACGCTGGGCGCCGGGAGGTAAGCAAAGAACGGGGCTATAGAACTGCCCCCGCCGTGAGAAGCCGTGGTCGAGATGCGGCCGATTGGCATTATCGGGGAGCTCGAGCTAATCCGCAGCATGACACGCAAACCCGGTTCGCGCCACCCGGCCGGTGCTCATGGGGGCCGTGACTCGAGTAGTCTCGGCACCCGTCGTGATTTCGCGAGAGGCGAGAAGGGAAGACGGTGACGGGCGGGCGAATGGTCGGACTGTTCGCCGGGATCGGCGGGCTGGAACTCGGCCTGGCCGGGCACGGCTGGCGCTCCGAGCTGCTCTGCGAGATCGACCCTGGCGCGGGCGCGGTGCTCGCGACCCACTTTCCCGAGGTCGAGTTGCATACGGATGTCACTCGCCTGCGGTCGATTCCGGCCGGGACCGAACTCGTCGCGGCGGGCTTTCCGTGTCAGGACCTTTCACAGGCCGGGCGGACCGCCGGAATCACCGGCGCGCGCTCCGGATTGGTCGACGAGGTATTCCGGCTGGTGCGCCGTCAACGCGGACCGCGTTGGCTGCTGATCGAAAATGTCCCGTTCATGCTGCAATTGGGCCGCGGCGCCGCGATGCGGCACATCACGAGCGCGCTGGAGGAGCTCGGCTACACCTGGGCATACCGGGTGGTCGACGCTCGCGCGTTCGGGCTGCCGCAACGCCGTCAGCGGGTGCTGATGCTGGCCTCGCGCACCGAGGATCCGCGCCCGGTGCTGTTCGGAACCGATGCCGGGCCCGCGGAAGTCGGTGACCCGGAACGGGATCCGTGCGGCTTCTACTGGACCGAAGGCGTGCGTGGCCTCGGCTGGGCGGTGAATGCGGTGCCCACACTCAAGGGCGGTTCGGCGCTCGGCATCGCCAGCCCACCCGCGGTGCGGCTGCCCTCGGGTGAGATCGTCACCCCCGGCATCGTCGACGGCGAACGACTACAGGGCTTCGCGGCGGACTGGACCGCACCCGCGACCACGGCGCCGGGTGTCCGGCCCGGCCATCGCTGGAAGCTGGTCGGCAATGCGGTGAGCGTGCGGATGGCCGGATGGGTCGGGGCCCGGCTGGCCGCCCCGGACGGCGCGCCACCGGACTATCTCCGCCTCGCTCCCGGCCAGCCGTGGCCGGTCGCCGCGTGGGGACATGACGGGGTCGCGCATCGGGTGCCGGTGTCGACCTGGCCGGTGCACGAACCGTACGAGGACCTGAAGAATTTCCTCACCGATTCCCGGCTGCTCTCGGCCAGGGCCACGGCCGGATTCCTCCGCCGCACCGGCATGGGCAAGCTGCGGTTCCCGCCCGGCTTTCTGGACGATGTGGAGAGCCACCTCGACCGCATGGGAGGCTGGGCGGCATGACCGCACGGCCGCGCACCGACGCCGCCACCAGTGCGCGGATGGCGCGGCAACGGCGCGCCGGAACACGACCCGAGCTGGCGTTGCGCCGCGAACTGCACCGGCGCGGATTGCGCTATTTCGTGGACCGGGCGCCGCTACCGGGACAGCGGCGGCGCGCCGACCTGGTATTTCCGCGACTGCGGGTCGCGGTCTACGTAGACGGATGCTTCTGGCATCGCTGCCCCGTGCACGCGACGGATCCGAAGAACAATGCCGAATGGTGGGCGGCCAAGCTGGCGGGCAATGTGACCCGCGATCGCGCCACCGATGCGCAGCTGACCGCGGCGGGCTGGCGGGTCGTGCGGATCTGGGAACACGAGGATCCCGTCGTCGCGGCGGATCGGGTACAGACCGCGCTGCGCGAGTGAGCGCTAGCGGCGCCGCCTCCGGACCAGACCGCGCGGTGCGTGCGCCGCAAGATAGCCGGACGTGGCGATCGCCGCCATGACGGCGAAAGCGACGACTGCTGTCGCGTATCCGATCATGGGAACCTCCTCGATTGCTTCCCTGTAGCCTCACCGCCGAACCTGACAGGACCCTGTGTTTCCGGTGGCAATGGCGTGCGAACTCCCGGTAAGTGAGGAATCGCGGCCGGACGATCGACCACGGGATCGGCAGCCACCGGGACAATGGAATCCGTGACTGGTAGCCCGAGGATCGCCGACCGGCGCCTACGCGTGCTGTCTCTGCTGATCGCGGCGGCGATCGCGATCGCCGGGCTCTGCTATTCGTCATGGGTGCTGGAGTTCGTGCTGCCTATCCACGTGGACCCGGTCGATACGTTCCTCAGCGAGCTCGACGCGGAAGGCAAGCCGTACCGGGAGGTGTTCGCGACCGCCGACAAGATCGTCGGCGCGCTGCTGATGCCCGCGGCGATCGGCGGACTACTGGTGTTCCCGCGCCGCAGGCTCACCACCGTCGGCTGGGTGGCACTGTTCTGTTTCGGCGCCGCGACCATCGCCGACGTGCTGTTGCCGCTGCGCGACTGCACACCGGAGGACAACAGCGCCTGCGGCGGCGCGGGTAGCGAACTCTTCCCACAGCTGCACCAACCGCACGCGCTGACCAGCACCCTGGCGGTCACCTCGATCGCGGTGGCGGTTTTCGCGTTCAGTCTGGCCGCCTATCGCTATCACCGCTGGCGGATCCTGCGCGAGGCAGGCGTGATCATCCTGGCGCTCGGTGCGGCGGCGACCGTGTGGATGTTGGTCGCCGACAACCTGACCGGCAATTACGCGCTCGGCATCGCGCAGCGAATCCAGGTAGGTGCCATGTCGCTGTGGCTGATCACCTTGGCGGCGGCGGTGGTCCTGGAGGGCCGGGAATGGATCGAACCCGTCAGCCGACGTTGATCTTCACCGTGTAACCGCCCAGTCGCGGGGGCAGTTTCGCCGTATCGACCAGCAGGATCTCCCCGGTATCGGGCAGGCCGTTCGGCAGCGTCTTGGGTTTCAGCCCGAAGGGCGGCTGCTCGCCCTGACTCCCCGCCACGCCGAAATCACTATCGTTGGCGATGTAGATGGTTCGACCACCGTCCAGTGTTGCGATGCCCTCGATCTTGTCGTGGCCGAAGAACTCGCCGTTGGCATTCACCGACTCGCCATCGGCGTTGAGCGCGTTGACAAGTCCGGTCAGATCGAGATTATGCGTCTTGGCCACCGGGGTGATCCCGGCCCGCCGCAGGGCCGCCATACCGTCGGCGGTGGTGACCGTGCCGACCGAGGTCTCCAGCGGCTTTCCGTCGATGAGCAGCCCGCCGCGCTTCGGATCGTAGTGCGCGCCGGGCACCGTCGACTGCGGGCCGACGTCGGTGGCGCCCGCGATATCGATGGTCCACAACTTCTTGTTCGACTTCGGGGCCGGCTTGCCGTCGCGTTCATCGACCAGGAAGGTGGTCGGGCCGATCGCGGTGATCTCGGAGACGGCGACCTTGTTCTGCTCGGGATTCTCGAGCGGATAGACGAACTCCCTGAGCGCCTTGGTCTTCAGGTCGACGGTGACGATACGGGTCATCGGGACGTCCTTGGCGGAACCGCCCAGCCCCGGGGTATTCAGGCCGCTCTGGACGATGCCGACCAGGGTGCCGCCGTCGGGGGTGATGGTGAGACCCTCCATACCCTGGTTCGGGGTGCGCAGCGAAATCTCCTCGGGCAGGCCGTTTCCGGGGGCCAGTCGTTCGATCTCGGCGCCCTCGGCATCGAAATGCACCAGGAACGGACCGTATTCGTCGGAAACCCAGAAGGTGCCGTCCGGCAATGCGACCAGACCCTCCGGATCGAGACCGTGGTCGGTGGGCGGCAGCACATTTCCGGCGAGATCACGGATGGTCTCGCCGGTGCTCGCGGCGATATCGACCTGACCGTTGAACGGGATGCCGTTCGCGGTGCGCAGATCGATGGTGGACCGCAGCACCGCGTGGTTGCCCACCATTTCAAAACGTCCGATCCGGGGCACGAAACTCGGCACCGGAGCCAGCTTTTCGTTCTTCCCGGGACCGTCCACGTTCGGGCCGCGGTCGGTGAGGCCGTAGAACTCGTTGGTACTGCCGGGCACGGGGGTCCATGCCGAGCCGAAGCCACTGCCCTGCACCGTGCTTCCACCGAACTCGCCGAGCGGCGGAATGTCGGTGGTGTACAAGCGAACCGCGTCCGTGGTCGTGACGGTGAACTGATCGAGGCCGCGATACCCCGCGATCGGACTGTAGACGAACGAACCGTCGGGGCGGCGGGTCAGGTTGCCCTGCTCCGGTTCCAAGCTCACGGTGAGGACGGTGGCGGCGCCGGTCTTGCCCACCAGATCGTCGAGCGTGAACACCAACTCCCCGTCGCGCGGCACCGTGAAATCGGAGTCCGATCCGGGTGTGGTGCAACCTGCCGCCAGTACGCCGGTGCACAGCACGACGACGATTGTGGCGATCCGAGGAAGGGAGCGTGCTTTCACCAGCCATGCCTATCGCGTGCATCCGACTGCGAGTCGAAAATGAAATGAACTATCGGCAATCGAGCATGCCATGCTCTCGCCATGGGTGATCGAGTGAACATTGCGTCGGAATCCGAGTTCGAAGATGTCGTCGGCTACTCCCGCGCGGTCCGGGTCGGCGCCTTCGTCGCGGTCAGCGGAACCACCGCCGCCGCACCCGGCGGCACCGCGATCGGCGGCGCCGATATCGCCGCACAAACCCGAGAAGCGCTGCGCCGCATCGGCGACGCCCTCACCGAGGCGGGCGCGAGCCTGGACGATGTGGTCCGCACCCGCATCTTCGTCACCGACATCACCCGCTGGCCCGAGATCGCCGAGGCGCACCGCGAGGTCTTCGGCGCCATCCGTCCCGCCGCGTCGATGTATCAGGTCAGCGCGTTCATCACACCGGCGCTGCTGGTGGAGATCGAGGCCGACGCGATCGTCGGCGGATAGGGCGGACCGGCCACCACGCACAGCCCAGGCCGGACCCATCGACGCACCACCGGACCGACCCGGGCGCATCCGGAAAAGCCGGGCCCGGCCGACCCGTGCCATTAGGGTCGGGTTCGTGACCAGCGCCACGCCGGAACCCACCGCTCCCCTCGCCCTGCTGGATCAGGTCGCCGCCGCGACCGCCCGCCTCCTGGAGACGGTCGAGGGCATGAGCGATGACGACGTCATCACACCGTCCCTGCTCCCCGGCTGGACCCGCGGCCATGTTCTCGCCCACACGTCCCGCAATGCCGATAGCCTGGTCAACCTGCTGCTCTGGGCCCGCATCGGCGTCGAAATCCCGCAATATGCCAGCAAATTCATCCGCGACCACGATATCGAGGCGGGCGCCGCGCGCCCGATCGCCGAACAACTCACCGACCTCGCAACCTCCGCCCACCGCTGGCAGGCCCTCGCGAGAACCACCCCCGACACCGCGTGGTCTGCCACCGTCCGCACCCGCGCGGGGCGCGAAATCCCCGCCACCGAGGTCCCCTGGATGCGCCTACAGGAGGTCGAAATCCATCACGTCGACCTCGGCCTGTCCTACACCCCCGCCGACTGGCCCACCGACTTCCGCGACCGCCTACTGACCGCCGCCACCGCCGACCTCGATCGCGCGATCTCCGCGGAAACCCCCGCCACGACCCCCACCTTCGCCATCCACACCACCGACACCGACTTCACCGCCACCCTCGGCCGAGGCACCCCCACCCGAACCATCACAGCCCCGACCCCCACCCTCCTGGCCTGGCTGATAGGCCGCTCCCCCGGCACCGACCTCGCCGACACCCTCCCCACCCTCCCCGCCTGGCGCTGACCCCGAATCCCGCCCCAGTCCCCACCCGACATCGATCGCCATCACCCCACCGAGCCACCGCCCCCCGAGCCGCCGCCCACCCCCAAGACCCGCAGGGCAAGGCACCTCAATGCCCGCAAGGTGAGACCCCGGCGTCCGCAAGGCGAAATCCGACGCCCGCAAGGCGAGGCCCCGGCGTCCGCAAGGCGAAATCCGACGCCCGCAAGGCGAGGCCCGATGCCCGCAGGGCGAGGGAGGGGGTCCGGGGGCGAAGCCCGCCGGGTAGGGTGTGGGGGCTGCGCCCCCACAAGAAATGACGAAACGAGCAAGGCCCACACCCTTGTGGGCATGGGCCTTGCACGAGTGCAGTGCGCCCGAAGGGACTCGAACCCCTAACCTCTTGATCCGTAGTCAAGTGCTCTATCCATTGAGCTACGGGCGCATGTGTATTCAATTGTCACCCGGCGAACCGGGTGTGGCGGAGGCGAGAGGATTTGAACCTCCGGTCCCCGTGAAGGGACAACTCATTAGCAGTGAGTCCCATTCGGCCGCTCTGGCACGCCTCCTGGAGCCTTCTCTTCGAGGGCACCGGTCCTTTCGAACCGCCGAGCAGCAAGGTTACAGTAGCCGACGTACAGATAACAAAACGCCTGGTTATCTACCGTAAATTACTGTCGAACCAGTCGAAGATACGAGTTTGGGGATCGACGAGGACGGTGCCGTCTTCGGCGGTGTCGCCCGCGGTGTCCGCGCGGTGGCGCAGACCCGGATAACTGATGACGAGACTCGCGACCGAGGCGCGTGCGGTGGCGTCGCGCAACTGGTCGATGTCGGTGGGTGGGGTGTCGGGGTCATCGGTGCCGAAGAGGCCGAGCCAGGGCGCCTGGAGGTTCGGGGCGACCCGCACCAGGGCGTCGGCTTCGGAGGTCAGCGGTTCGACGATGCCGGGTGCGGCGACACTGACGGCGGCGCCGACCGGGCGGTTGGTAGCGACCAGGAAGGCGGCGGTGCCCGCGTGGTCGAATCCGAGGACGCCGATGCAGTCGGGGAAGACCCCGTGGCGTATCAGCCAGTCGAAGCAGGCGTCGAAATCGGCGAAGAGTTCTTCGCCGAATACCTCGTCGACCTGGTCGCCGTTGATCCGATGGAATAGATTGGGCGCGACCACCGTCCAGCCTTCGGTGGCCAAGGCCCGCATGAGCTCCAGCAATGTTCCAGTGAACTCCCGGGATTCGTGTAACACCACGATCCCGCCACGCGCGTTTCCGTCCGGCTCGACCACGGTGATGGGCACCTGGGTGTGGGGGGCAGGGTGCTGCGTCATGTCGTCGCCACCGCGTAGCGGGGCTATATCGTCATAAATGCCCGACATGAAACAAGCGTAGGGCGACAGCCTGATATTCGCGAGAAATTGCACGTGGGCGGCCATTACCCGCAGATTTTCCGGTACGCTACCCCAGCTCGGGGCCCGGTATCGCGGACCGCCGCGGTTTTCCGGAAACCCGCTCCGGGCCGAGGACGGATGCGGCCGCCACATAGGGTGGAGGGGTGACACCGCACATCCGGCCGGACCTCTCCTCGATCCCGGCGTATACCCCGGGCCGCAGCAACCCCGGCGCGGTCAAACTCGCCAGCAATGAGACCACCCTGCCACCGCTGCCCGCGGCGGCGAAGGCGATCGGCGAGGCGGCCGAACTGGCCAACCGGTACCCGGACAATCAGTCGACCGAACTACGCGCGGCGCTCGCGGATTTCCTCGGCGTCACCGCGGCCAATGTGGCCGTCGGCTGCGGCAGCGTCGCCATCCTGCAGGAGCTGGTGCAGATCACCTGCGACGCGCCCACCGACGAGGTGGTGTTCGCATGGCGCTCGTTCGAGGCGTATCCGATCGTCACCCAGGTCGGGAATGCGACCGCCGTGCAGGTGCCGCTGGATCCGGGGCTGGTACACGATCTGGACGCACTGGCCGCGGCGGTTACCGAGCGCACCAAATTGATCTTCGTGTGCAATCCGAACAATCCGACCGGCACCGCGGTGGGCCGGGCGGCGCTGGTGCGATTCCTGGACTCGGTGCCCGCGCATGTGCTGATCGTGCTGGACGAGGCGTACTACGAATATCTGCGGCTCACCCCCGAGGATCGCCCGGACGGGGTCGAGCTGGGCCGCACCCGGCCGAATGTCATTGTGTTGCGGACCTTCTCGAAGGCGTACGGGCTGGCGGGTCTGCGCGTCGGCTATGCGGTTGGCGACCCCGAGGTGATCGCGGCGCTGATGAAGGTGCACATCCCGTTCAGCGTGAACCGGGTCGCGCAGGCCGCCGCCATCGCCTCGCTGGAGGCGCGGCACGAATTGCTCGATCGAACCGATGCCCTGGTCGCGGAGCGCGTGCGGGTTCGTGACGCGCTGCTCGCGGCGGGCTACCGCGTGCCGCCGAGTGAGACCAATTTCATCTGGCTTCCGCTGGGCGAACACAGTGTCGAATTCGGTGAGGCGAGCGCGGCGGCCGGTGTGCTGGTTCGGCCCTACGGCACCGACGGTGTCCGGGTCACCATCGGCGACGCCCATGAGAACGATCTGTTCCTGGAGTTCGCCTGCGACCCCGCGGTGGCCGCCCGCTTCGCCTAGGAGGTGCCCAGCGCCCCGGCGATGGTCGGCCAGGACACCGCGAGTTCGTCGGCCCAGTAGGGCCACGAATGCGTTCCGGTGGGGCGGAAGTTCGCGGTGACCGGGATACCGAGCTTCACGAGCCGCTCGGTCAGCCTGCGGGTGCAGGCGTTGGTGCCCGCCTCCAGCGGACCGCCGAAGCCGACGGTGCTGGCCAGTTCCGGATTCCCCGGTACGTCGTACTTACCGGGGAGCCCGCTGCCGACGGACAGGTAGACCGCCTTACCGCGCAATGCTTCCGCGTGCACGATCACATCGTGTGCGAGCCATTCCGGGTCGTCCTGCTTGCCGAACATATTGTCCGGCTGGCCGCGATAGGTGGCGACGACGGTACGCGCCTGCGCCTGGCCGACGTCGGTTCCCATCGAGAAGCATCCGCTGTGCGCCGCCACCGCCGTGTACAGCGCCGGTTGCCGGACGGTCAGCATCATCGCCGCCTCGGCGCCCATCGAGACGCCCATGATCGCGTTGCGGCCGTTGCCCTGGAATCTGGCGTCGATCAGCGGCGGTAGTTCGCGGGTCAGGAATGTCTCCCATTTGTTGGTGCCGAGCACCGGATCCGGCTGCTGCCAATCGGTGTAGAAGCTGGCGGGCCCGCCGACGGTGAGCACCACGTTGACGTTCTTGTCCTCGAAGAACCGGTCGGCATGTCCGAGTTCGGTCCAGTTGTTGCTATCCGGGTTCGCGCTGCGACCGTCCAGCATGTACACGGTGGGGCGGCTTCGGTCCTGCTCACGCGGCAACAACACCTGCACCTCGACGGTGCGGCTCATCGCGGGCGACTTGACGAAGACCCGCAACCACCGATCGCTGATCGGCTCGATGCGTTCGATCGCGGGCCTGGCGGGCGGCACGGTGGTCGGCTCGGCCGGGCTCGGACCGTCCGACGAACCGGTGCTCGGCTTATCCGGTTCGGCCAGCACCTGGGGAGCACCGACCCCCGCCGCACCGGGTAGCAGTGCGGCGCATATGACGACACCACAGAGCCAGCGCCGTATTTCCCGCCGAGACAGCATGGGTGCCATCCTGCCAGAAACAAGGAAGCCGGGCCGGATGCCATCGCCATAGGCGGGTGGGCATCGCTTTTCCCACGCCCCGAAGCGCCATACCGCGATGGCGACCGATCACCGCGAATTCGGGCACACGGTCAGCACACCGGCCGTACGCTGCTCATCGGGCCTTTTCGGGCGTCGATTGGGAACAGCATGACCGTGCACAGCTACGACCCGCATCGAGGTCGCGGTGTTGTGCACGCGCGCTTACGGCGGCCGTACCCGGCCGGGCCCGATTCCGATCTCCGGCTCGCACCCGATTACACGCAAATTCACGGCATCAATGGCGCTGGACCCGCTCGGGCGCCACCGACACCCCATCTCGGCCGTGCCCGCGCGCGAATTCTCTGCTCGAAAGATGTCTGTCTGTCCACAGTCGCAGTACCTGATGCCCGACCGGAGAAAAACGTGAACCAAGTGTTACCCGTTCCACCGATCGAGAATGCTCCTGACACACAACCTTTCAGCCTCGACCTACGCCGTCGCCTGCGCGAGTGCGACGAATTCTTCCGCCGACCCGAACTAGCCCATCTATCCGCGCAACGCAGGCGCACCGCGCTCGAGCAGCTCGAACAAAACGGCTACTACCTGCAGACGGCCGAGGAAATCCTGATCGGCGCCAGGCTCGCGTGGCGCAACCACGCCCGCTGCGTCGGCCGAAAACATTGGCGCTCATTGAAATTGCTCGACGCGCGCCGGGTGCGCTCGGCCCGCGACCTCGCCGAGGTCTGCTGGCAGCACCTGCATATGGCCACCAATGGCGGCGCCATCCGCTCGATGATCACCGTCGGGCCGCCGCGCCAAGCCGACGGACGCGAATACCGCATCGTGAGTCCACAACTCATCCGCTACGCGGGCTACCGCAAAGGTGACGGCACCGTCATCGGCGATGCGGCCAATATCGCGATCACCGAATTCGCGACGAAGCTTGGCTGGCGCGGCGCGGGCACCCCGTTCGATATCCTGCCGGTGCTGATCAGCACCCCGGACGAGCCGATCCGCTGGTTCGAGGTGCCCCCGGAGCTGGCCCGCGAGGTCGAACTGGAACATCCCGACTTCGACTGGTTCGCCGGACTCGGCCTGAGATGGCATGCGCTACCGGCGGTTTCGAATATGAATCTGGAGATCGGCGGCGTCACCTACCCGTTCGCCCCCTTCAACGGCTGGTATGTGGGCGCGGAGATCGGCGCACGCAACCTCAGCGACACCAACCGCTACAACATGCTCCCGCTCGTCGCCGACATGATGGGTCTGGACACCTCGAGCGCCCGCACCCTCTGGCGGGACCAGGCTTTGGTCGAACTGAACCGCGCTGTGCTCTACAGCTACCGCAAGGCGGGCGTCCATATCGTCGACCATCACACGGTCGCGAAGCAGTTCTGCGACCATGTCGCCCGCGAAGAGGCGGCGGGCCGCACCTGCCCGACCGATTGGTCCTGGATCAACCCGCCGATCTCCTCGGGACTGACCCCCACCTTCCACCGCTACTACGACCCACCCGACGACGATATGCGCCCCAACTTCGTCCGGCGGGATACCACGTGAAACGCGATTCCAGCGGAGACGGCGGTCGAGGACAGAGTAGCGACCAGAGTCGAATCCTCAACGGCCACAGCTTAAGATCGACGTGCTACACAGAGGGGGAGGACTCGAAGTGTCGACTAGACGGCCGCTGGGTGACCGGCGGGTGTGCCTGATCACCGGTGCTGGAGGCACGCGCGGCGACGGGTTCCGCCGGGCGCTGTACACGCAATACGACATCGTGGCCGTACATTGCAATCGGCCGCCCGGTGTGCCTTCGCAGATCGAATGGTTCGTCGACCCGCAAGCCGAACTGCCGGAGAACAATTCGCGGGTGCACCTGATTCGGGCCGACCTGAACGAGCCGGGTGAGGTGGAGCGGGTTGTCGACCTGGCGTTGGCGCGGTTCGGGACAGTCGATCTGCTGATCGACAATGCCGCCGACCGGAAGTCGCGCGCGGCAGGGCATGGTTGACGGCGACGTGGCGCCGGCCGATTTCGCCGGCATGTTCCGGACGAATGTGGTTGCGCCACTGCGGATGACGACACGGCTGGCCCAACGGAGCAGTGTGTCAGGAGAATTCTCGCTCAGATGGAACCGAAACGGCCGGTTCTTCGTCAAACCTGATATGAAACCCGACATGCAACCGCTGACGGCGCGCACAGGCAGGCCAAGGTCGCCGAATTCGCCGCGATTGCTTGGTTCGGGGGTGAGGATGCGGTTGGCGAACGGGGTGGTGTTTGGCGTTTCCGACGACGCCGGGCCTTGTGGTGATTCTATGAAGAAAGGAAAATCATGACAGATTTCAAGGTTGTTCCAGATGACCTGGACAAGGCGGCAGCAGGATTACTGAAAATTGCCGAAGAAAACACCAAAGCTGTTGCCTACGCCAAGGAATGGATGGACCTGGAAGGAAATGCCGGCGCTATTCTGAAAGATATTATTCAGGCGCTCGACGAAAATTGCTCCAGAATCGCGTACAACTATGAGCGCCTCGGTGTGATTACTAACTTGTCGGAGCAGGAGCTGCGGAAAGCTGCGCAGATGTACCGGACAACCGACGCAAAGAACGCAGCCAATCAAGATGCGCTGTACGTTAAGGCAGAAGGCGAATGACCGAGTCTCCGATTGAAAAACTAACCGCGCCAGACAATGTGGACTGGTTTCCAGGTTCCAGCGTCGCCCAATTCATCCTCGGCGGCGATTTACTCAGCATCTCCGGCGTTGTGAATCAGATAATCGACACGGTCACAGGGTGGAACGCGGTTGAATCGATAACTAGCAACTACGGAGGGGACTGGAAGGGGCTCCGCAAGTCCGTTGATGCGTTCAGAAACTTAGCCGAGTACAACAATGCATATGCCGCTTCAGTAAAGGCCTCCACTGAATACTTCAGCACTTCATGGCAGGGGAAAGCGGCTACTAGTGCGGTCGAATTTTTCGACACACTCTGCACAGCTCTGGAAAATCAGGCGACGGCGCTGAACAAGCTCGCAGACGAGATAAACCTTTTTGCCGAAGCGTCCTACCTGATGATTCAAGCGATGAATAACATCGTTCAGATGATTGTCGACCTCGCGATCATTTTGATCGCGTCAATCCTTGCGTACGGTACCGGAATCGGAGCGGCAGCGTCGGCGGTAAGTGCCGCCATTTCGGCGTCGATGATCGCCAAAGTCGCGGCAGCCATGAAACTCATCGGTGAAAGCCTTGTCATTGCCGAAGGGGTTATGGGCCTGATCGTTACCGGACTTGCTGCATCGCAGGGTGAGGACAAGCATACGCAGCTTCCCAGCCTCGGAAAGTCCTACAATCACAGTGCGGTGTAATTATGAAACCAGATAACGAGCCGATGCTTGACACCGTTGGTGGCGATATCGGAATGTCACGCCATATCGCGAATGCCCTTACTGTCATTGCCGATCGCACTCACGACAACAATCTCAAGGTCTGTTGCGGGAGATCTTGAATGGCCAAGGCAGCATTCGAGACCTCATACGCAACGAGGGGTTTATTCGCCTCAGCGAGACCGTCGTTCCCCCTGCTCTCGCGGAACTGAAGTCACTGACCCCGGAGGAGATGCAGCGCCTCGCAGATCAAGGCAATGCGGTCCTGGATCGGTACCGGAATGAGGTTCCGGCCGGTCAGCATCAGCCGGAACCGGATGCTAGTTATGAATCGCAACATCAAAGCCCGCCTCGGGATGCGGCCCCTAATTCAGTAGGCGTTGGTGTCCCTGACCTTGCGCGAGATTCTCGAACACTGCCAGGAACACGGAAGCCCAACCGCGACAGAATTGTATGGCCGGACGACGATCTGGACGAAGACGACGCATACTTCCAGGATCGCAACCGGAGGGGCTGGCTACAGTGACAGAAAGTAATGAACGAAACCTCGGCCCACCAATGACCTATCAGCGGCCCGAGACGAACGCGAGCGATGTGGTAATTAGGTTGCGCCGGTCATCCGGACTTGCCGTGAATACCGGGCATGTGTGGTTGGATCGACTGAGAGCCATGGCGCCCCCACCGCTCGAACTCGAGATCGACCAGCCGCTGCCGCCGATATGTAGCAGACATGGACGTTCGGAGGTTTCGCGCCGTCCGGTTCGTGTGTATTTCTTCGACTCCCATTCCCGTCGCCGATCTCCCTCAGTTATGCCCGAATTCTCGGTCGCAACTGTGCTACAGCCGGAATTGCGTCAGAGAAAAGTCTCGACCGTCATCGTTGGGGAATGGCCGGTCTGCGACCGGTGTGTACGCGCCGGTCGACTGGGTCGCCGTATCGCACGGTTCCTGTATGCAGCGATGGCTGCCAATCTGGCGGCGTTCGTGATCGTGGCGGCAACGAAGTTCGAGCCCCTGATCGTCCCGGTTTCGGCTGCGGTGCTACCCGGTTCGATCCCGCTCGGTCTGTTAGCGGCGGTTTGGATCACCAAGAAGGGAGTCGAACCGGTCATATTCCGCCCCATCTACGACGTACGCTTCGCCTTCGCGCAGGCTCATCCCCGCTTCCGAGCAGCCATCGATAAGGACCCGCGCTACAAGCCACCCTTGGATTGAGTGGGGATGGGCATTCGCTCTGGTGGCGAGAGGAATTGCTGTGGCTGGCGTCGACGCCGAGGTGAGATCCACGGCTATCAGGAGCTGATACGTCGGGCCTGAGCTACGCCATGGTCCTTCGCAGCCCATCGACCAGCCAGTTGTGCGCCGCACCGGTCGTGGCGGGGGTTCCGGTGATGTGCGAGGTCAGTTGCCAGTATCGGCGGGGCCGCGGGTCGTTGTCGATTTCGCCGCCCAGCAGCTGTCGACGAAACAATGGCGTGTCGCGCCTGCGGCGGGCGAGGGAGTGGGCGGCGACGAACTGATCGAGTTCGACACCCGCACGGGGGGTTTCGGCTTCGAGGACGAGGCGTCTGGTGTGGTCGTACACCTGCGCCAACGCTGCGAGTAGTCCGTTCTTATCGCGGATCGGGGTATCCATGGGCCGCCACAACTGCGCCGAGACCACCGAACGCGACGCCGGATCCGCGACAAGCGCAACCGACTCGGCGTAGGCGAGGACTCGATCCGGCGTCGGAAACGGCGGCAGTCGTGGGACATTCGCCGCTATGAACCCGTCGGCCGTGTCCGGGGTCCTATCGGTGAGATGTGACAACGCGATGACAACACACAACCGAAGGTTGTGGATCAGCGTTGTGCAGCCACCGCAGCGACAACGCGGACCAGACCCCGTCTGACGGAAGAAATACAGCTCTGACCGGCAAATAGGATAAAGAATCCGAGTCCTGTGCCTGGTGGTAGGTGGCTACGTGTCATAGCTGGGGTCGGCGGGGATCACCGTCGTCGCACACTGAGGACATCGCATTGCGACTCGCGCGTCCCTGCCGCCAGCACGGGCCTTCAGCAGCACCACCGCGCCTTCGGGAACACGCAGGCGGACGTATCCCGGCTCGGTGGGCTGCCAACGGACTTTTTGTCCCAGGATGGGGTTCCACATCGCTACCCACCCCGATGTCATCGAAATACCACAGGTCGGGCAAGCCATGGTGTTCATGAATGGCCAGGCTAATGCCCTTGGCCTGGCAGGTCAGCCACATTCGGCAGGTGGGCGCGTCGGGAACCTCCCGGCAGCCAAGACCAATTCAGCACCCTGCTGCACCTTCAGAACGTGCCGACTGCGGTCGTGTCGGCTTGGCTGGGGGCATTGCGACGCCGCGTTCACGATGCGGACCTACGTGCACAGCCAGCCCGACGCGCTGGCCGAGGCCGCCCGGAGTTTGAACGCGGTTGTGACAAGTCGTGACAAGACAGCGGCCGTACGATCGATTCGAAATCGGCGACGCCGCAGGCCAACAGCCTGACCTCGGCGTCTGTGGCGGAGACGGAGGGATTTGAACCCCCGGTCGCTCTCGCGACGCTCGCTTTCAAGGCGAGTGCATTCGGCCGCTCTGCCACGTCTCCCGGCAAGTCGCCGCGCGACTTGCCCAGCGACTTTACCTCGCGCACTGGCGTCGCGCCCAATGATGCCGGTGGGAGGTCCTCAGCCGTCGCGGTGGCCGATGGCCTCGTCGATGCGGCCGAAGACGTCGGCAATCACCTCGAGCTGCGCGGGGGTGAGCAGGTCGATGAAGTTGCCGCGCACCGCGTCGACGTGGCCGGGGGCGGCGGATTCCAGCCTGCGCATGCCCTCGTCGGTCAGTTCGGCGAGCACGCCGCGGCCATCCTCCAGGCAGGTGTTGCGGCGCACCAGGTGCTGGGCCTCCAGCCTGCGGATCTGATGGGTGAGTCGGCTGCGGGAGGAGAGCACGCCATCGGCGAGTTCGCTCATCCGCAGCGAGCGGTCGGGGGCCTCGGACAGCAGGACCAGGATCCGGTATTCGGCGATAGTGAGATCGGAGTCGTGTTGCAGCTGACGGTTCAGCGCCGTCATCAGGCGCTGATGACCGTCCATTAACGACCGCCACGCACGCTGCTGCGCCGGATTGAGCCAGCGGGTCTCGGCGGGCGCGCGACCGCTCGATTCGGGATGCACGGGCCTAATTCTAATGCGCTCTGAGCTGGGAAAATACCGCCGGTGGCTCAGCGAACGGTGGCGATCAGCGATCGATTGAGGTCGGCGGGACCAGCACAGCCGGAAAGTCCGAGCGCCGAATCGAAATCGGCGAGCAGCAACCGCAGCGCATGCCGCATACCGTCGCGTCCGGCGATGCCGAGACCGTAGGCCCACGGCCTGCCGTAGAGCACGGCTTTGGCGCCGAGTGCCAGCGCGATCAGCAGGTCCGAACCGGTGCGCACGCCGGAGTCGAACAGGACGTCGGCGCGGTCGCCGACCGTGGCGACCACCGCGGGCAGCGCATCCAGCGCCGCGATCGAACCGTCCACCTGACGGCCGCCGTGATTGCTGACCACCACGGCGTCCGCACCCGCGTCCACCATCTGGCGCGCGTCGTCGGGGTGCAGGATGCCCTTCACCGCGATCGGCAGATCGGTCCATTCGCGCAGGTGGGCCAGATCCGCCGGGCGCAGCCCGTGATTGCCGAACAGGCCGGCCCAGGTCAGGATCGCCGCCCGCATCGCCTCGGCGCTCTCCTGCGGCGGCGCGGACAGTTTGGCCAGGAAGACCGGATCGGACAGATAGTTGGCGATACCCTTGCCGTGCAGGAAGGGCAGATGGGCCAGCTCCAGATCACGCGGCCGCCAGCCGAGCATCGGGGTGTCGACGGTGACCACGATCGCCTCCGCGCCCGCCCGCTCGGCCCGCGTCACGAACGATCTGGCCAGTTCGTCGTCATTCGGCCAGTAGAGCTGATACCACCACGCGTCCGCGGCCGCGCCGACCTCCTCGATGGTGGAGGAGGCCGCGGTGGAGAGCACGGTGCCGATCCCGAGCTCCTTCGTGACCTCGGCCGCGATCACCTCACCGCCGTCGTACACCAGCCCGAGTACCCCGATCGGCGCGGTCAGCACCGGTGCGGCCAGCCGCGTGCCGAGCACCTCCACCGAGAGATCCCGCGCGCCGGGTCCGGTGGTGCCCCGCAGCATGCGAGGCACGATCCGGTACCGATCGAATGCGGAGCGGTTCGCCGCCGCCGTCCGTTCCGACGACGCGCTACCCGCCACATACGCATATGCCACCGGGTCCAGTTCCGCTGCCGCCCGAGCCTCCAATCCCGCTGCCGTCATCGGCAATTCGGGCACGACACCACCCAATCCACCCAGGTAGATCTCGTTCTGGAAGTCGATGAAGCCACTCACGCGGGGAACGCTAGTCCCTCCTCCGGTCACGCGCAGGGTGCTTACCAGATCGCAATCAACCCCGCCGTCGGCAACGAATGCGCTACGGCCTCGATCACGCCGAATCACCGGGGACCGTGCGGTGAGCGGTCTGAGCGGAGCAGTATGGGACAGGTGCGCGCTATCAACCTGAACGGGTTCGGTGGACCCGAAGTAATGCGGTGGAGTGAGGCGCCGGATCCCGTACCCGGGCACGGTGAGGTGCTGATCGATGTCGTCGCGGCGGGTGTGAACCGCGCCGACCTCTTACAGCGGCAGGGCTTCTACGCCCCGCCTGCCGGGGCGAGCGAGATCATGGGGCTGGAGTGCTCGGGCGTCGTCGCCGAGGTCGGTGACGGTGTGCGGGACTGGCGGGTGGGCGATCGGGTCTGCGCGCTGCTGTCCGGCGGCGGATATGCCGAGCGGGTGGTTGTGCCCGCCACCCAGCTGCTTCCGGTGCCCGAGCAGCTCGATCTCGGCGCGGCCGCCGGACTTCCCGAGGTCGCGGCCACGGTGTGGTCGAATCTGGTGATGACCGCCGGGCTGCACGCCGGTCAGCTGGTGCTGATTCACGGCGGCGGCAGCGGCATCGGTACGCACGCCATCCAGGTGGCGGTGCAGCGCGGCGCGCGTGTCGCGGTGACCGCGGGCTCAGCGGAGAAGTTGCAGCGGTGTAAGGAACTCGGTGCGACCGTGCTGATCAACTATCGAGAGGACGATTTCGTCGCCGCGGTGCGCGCCGAGACCTCCGGTGCGGGCGGACCCGGCGCCGACATCATCCTCGACAATATGGGCGCCGCCTACCTGGCGCGCAATGTGGCGGCGCTGGCCGACCACGGCCACCTGGTGGTGATCGGCATGCAGGGCGGTGTCAGCGGCGACCTGAATCTCGGTGCGCTGCTGTCCAAATGGGGCACCATCCACGCCACCAACGTGCGCAACCGTCCCACCACCGGCAACCACAGCAAGGCCGAGATTGTCGCCGCGGTCCGCAGTCAGCTGTGGCCGCTGATCATCGACGGCACCATCGTGCCGGTGATCCACGCCGAACTCCCGATCGCCGAGGCTCCCGACGCCCACCGCCTGCTCGACGCCTCCGACGCCTTCGGCAAAGTCACCCTGCGGGTGCGCGACTAGATCCCGGACGATGTCGTCATCTCGCGTCGGCCGCGACCCGCGCGAGGTGGCGAATGGAGGGCGCGGAAACCGGCGCGAATTACTCGAGCGCGGCGAGGGCGCGGCCGAGTTGGTCGATCTCGAATTTGGTTGTGTAGGGCGCGAGTCCGACGGTTACCGCGCCGCCCTCGTCGTTCACACCGAGCGCATCGAGTAATCGGCTGCCGCCGTGGACGCCGCTGAGGGTGCCGATGCGGGCGTCGGCGAGTTTGGCGGCGACCTTCTCCGCCTGCATGCCCGCGAGGGTGAAACTGACCGTCGGGATGCGGGTGGAGGCCCGGCCGATCACGGTCAGGTTCGGAACCTTGTCCAGGGCGTCCATCAGATGTTCGAAGAGCTGATCGTGATAGTCCTGCAGCGAGGTGATGGAGATTTCCAGGCGCTCGCGCCGGGTGCCGGTGGCGCGTTCGTCCAGTCCGGCCAGGAAGTCGATCGAGGTGGTGAGCCCGGCCAGTAGCGCGTACTGGTGACCGCCGACCTCGAGCCGCTCGGCGCCTTTCGCGTACGGGTTCAACGACATCGACGGAATCCGGTCCAGGAACGCGGGGTCACGGAACACCAGGGCGCCGATCTGCGGGCCGCCCCAGGCGGGGGCGCTCAGCGCGACCACGTCGGCATTGAGCTCGTCGATATCGATCAGCGCGTAGGGCGCCGCGCCGAACGCGTCGGCGACCAGTAGTCCGCCCACCTCGTGTACCCGGTCCGCCGCGACCCGCACCGCGGGCGCGGATCCGACGATCGGCGACGCGGCGGTCAAGGCGACCAGCCGGGCTGTCGGCCCGATCAGTTCCTCGAACTGCCAGGAGGGCATCTCACAGGTCTCGATCTCGACCTCGGCCCAGCGCACGTGAGCGCCATAGCGGTTGGCGATGCGCAACCACGGGGCGACATTCGCCTCATCGTCCAATCGGGACAGCACGATGCCGGTACCGAGTCCGAGCCGGGAGCTCAGCGACTCGGCCAGCCAGGCCAGCAAGACCGCGCGGTCCGGCCCGAGCACCACACCGGCCGGATCGCCACCGACCAGGTCGGCGACGGCCTCGCGGGCCGCGTCGAGGATCGCGGCACTGCGCACGGCGGCGCCGTTACGACCGATGTGGGAGAACGACGACGTACGGAAACCCGTTGACACAGCACGGGATACCGAATCCGGCACCAGCATGCCCGCCTGCGGATCCAGGTGGATCCAGCCGTCGCCCAGGGACGGTATCAGGCCCCGAACCCTCGCGACGTCGTAAGTCATGTGGGCCACTCTAAGGGCAGTGGGCAAGCCGGCGTAACCGCGTTCCCTCCGACCTGGGGGTGGGAGCACAGCCGCCCCGGCCTACGCGCCGGCGGGGAGGGGCGCAGCGAACTGGGACTCAGCATGGCAACCGACTTTCAGCAAATCCGAACCATACGACGACGCGAACAGTTTAGGACCCTCCCGCCGCGAGCAGACACCGACCGGTGCACCCGGTCCGTGACCGCACTGTGGCCCGCCGGCGCCGCGCGCCCGGCTTAGCGCGTTCGCGCAGAACGCGACATGATGGGGATCATGACGCATTCGGATGACGCACCCGATTCCATCGTCGTGGTCGGACCCGACGGGCGGCCGCTGGTGATCCCGGCCGACGCGGGCACCCCGCTGACCGGGCAGGTGGTCACCGACAACGACAAGAACCCCGATGATCAGGACGAACGCGACGACTCCGGTGAATCGCTCGCCGACATGGTGGAACAGCCCGCCAAGGTCATGCGCATCGGCACCATGATCAAGCAGCTGCTGGAGGAGGTCCGCGCGGCTCCGCTCGATGACGCCAGCCGGACCCGGTTGCGCGAGATCCACAAGTCCTCGGTTCGTGAGCTGGAACAGGGCCTGGCCCCGGAGCTGCGCGACGAGTTGGAGCGGCTGACCCTGCCGTTCACCGACGACGCCATTCCGTCCGACGCCGAACTTCGCATCGCCCAGGCCCAGCTGGTCGGCTGGCTGGAGGGACTGTTCCACGGCATCCAGACCGCGCTGTTCGCGCAGCAGATGGCGGCCAGGGCCCAGTTGGAGCAGATGCGCCAGGGCGCGCTGCCGCCCGGCATCCACGCCGTCGACCCGCGAGGCGGCCGGACCGACCAGGTCACCGGCGGATCCGGGCAGTACCTCTAGGAGTGATCCGTCGCGGAAATTCATCGCCACCACGCCGACCGGCACGGCCCGGTAGGAATATGGACGGGTAGTCTCGGGGATCGTGCCCGCCGCTGCCGCTCGACCCGACTCCGATATGAGTTCGGTGCGTCCTGAAGAGAGCCAAGTGCGTTCAGATGACAGCTCAGTGCGATCAGAAGAACCTGCGCATGCAGGGGAAACCAGTGCGTCGGCAGAAGAGAACCCGGTGACCGCCGAGAACTCGGCACCGGCCGAGGAAGCCGCCGCGCCCACCGCCGCCGAATCGGCGGTCCGCACGGAGCCGCTCATCTCGGATTCACAGACCTTCGGTCGCGCCTTCAAGGACTTCCGCGACGGTTTTTCCCAGCGCGAACTATGGCTGTCACTGGGCTGGCAGGACATCAAACAGCGCTACCGGCGTTCGGTGCTCGGCCCGTTCTGGATCACCATCGCGACCGGCCTGCAGGCCGCCGCGATGGGTGTGCTCTACGCGACGCTGCTGAACCAGCCGCTGCGCGAATACCTGCCCTATGTGACCGTCGGGCTCATCGTCTGGAATGTGATCCAGGCCAGCATTCTCGAGGGCTCGGAAGTCTTCATCGCCAATGAGGGGTTGATCAAACAACTTCCCTCGGCGCTGAGCGTGCACGTCTACCGGCTGGTATGGCGGCAATTCCTGTTCTTCGCACACAACATGGTCATCTATCTGGCACTGCTGGTGCTATTCAGCGTCTGGAAGAACCTGAGCTGGGCGAGTCTGCTCGCGGTGCCCGCGATGCTGCTGCTGTTCCTCAATGCGATGTGGGTGTCGATCGTGTTCGGCATTTTCAGCACCCGCTACCGCGATATCGCCCCCATTCTCAGCAGCACGACGCTGATGCTGTTCGTGCTGACGCCGGTGATGTGGACGACCAAGACGCTGCAGTCGCAGATGGGCGCGGGTGACCGGGCCCGGCTGGTCGAGATCATCCCGACCTTCCACTACCTGGAAATCGTCCGGGCCCCACTGCTCGGCGAGCCGCAGGCGCTGCGGCACTGGGCGATCGTCGTCGCGATCACCGTCGTGGGCTGGATCGTCGCGGTCCTCGCGATGAAGCAGTACCGTTCTCGCGTGCCGTACTGGGTATAAGGAGGCTCCACGGTGACCTCTCAGGTGAGCATCGAAACCCACCAGGCGTGGGTCGAATTCCCGATCTTCGACGCCAAATCGCGGTCGTTGAAGAAGGCCTTTCTCGGTAAAGCGGGCGGCGCGATCGGACGCAACCAGTCCGACGTGGTGGTCGTGGAGGCGCTGCGCGATATCAACCTGTCGTTGAAGGAAGGCGACCGGATCGGCCTGGTCGGGCACAACGGCGCGGGCAAATCGACGCTGCTGCGGTTGCTTTCCGGCATCTACGAACCGTCCCGCGGCAGTGCCCGAATTCGCGGACGGGTGGCGCCGGTATTCGATCTCGGCGTCGGCATGGATCCGGAGATCTCCGGATACGAGAACATCATCATCCGCGGGCTCTTCCTCGGCCAGACCCGCAAGCAGATGCTGTCCAAGATCGATGAGATCGCCGATTTCACCGAGCTCGGCGAATACCTGTCGATGCCGTTGCGCACCTATTCGACCGGTATGCGGGTGCGGCTGGCGATGGGCGTGGTCACCTCGATCGACCCGGAGATCCTGCTGCTGGACGAGGGCATCGGCGCGGTGGACGCGGAATTCATGAAGAAGGCGCGGCTGCGATTGCAGGAACTGGTCGCACGTTCTGGCATTCTGGTATTCGCCAGCCATTCCAATGAATTTCTCGCGCAACTCTGCGATTCCGCACTGTGGATCGATCACGGGCAGATCCGGCTGCGCGGCGGCATCGAAGAAGTGGTCCGCGCGTATGAGGGACCGGATGCGGGTAACCACGTCGCGACGGTGCTGCGCGAAATGGAAGCGGAGCGGGCGGCGACGGCCGACGAAACGATCGAACGAGAACTGGAGCGGAACAAGGCATGAGCGGTCAGGGCCCGGAGGAGGCAGCTCACGTAACCACGGAGGGCCCCCCGCTCGTGCCAATCGAACCCAGCATGAGCGGTCAGGGCCCGGAGGAGGCAGCTCGCGTAACCACGGAGGGCCCCCCGCTCGTGCCAATCGAACCCAGCATGAGTGAGCCGACCGGGCAGGACGCCCCGATCAACGCGGGGACGCCGGCCCCGGTCGACTCCGTGACCGCCGATGACGCGGTTCCGGCGCTGTTGACCGCCGCCGATGTACAGCCCGCGGCGGGCACCGGGCCCGGCGCCAGGGTGATCGCCGTCGTGGTGACGCACAAGCGGCGCGAACTGCTCGCCGAATCGCTGAAAGTCGTGACCTCCCAGTCCCGGCCGGTGGATCACCTGATCGTGGTCGACAACGGCAACGAGTCCGAGGTCGCCGATCTGGTGCGGGAGCAGCCGATCGAATCGACCTACCTGGGTTCGGCCCACAACCTCGGCGGTGCGGGTGGTTTCGCACTGGGCATCCTGCACGCACTGACCCAGGGCGCCGACTGGGTATGGCTGGCCGACGACGACGGCAGGCCCGAGGGCACCGACGTGCTGTCGATCCTGATGGATTGCGCCGGACGGCACGGTCTCGCCGAGGTCTCCCCTGTTGTCTGCGATATCGACGAACCGGATCGGCTCGCCTTCCCGCTGCGCCGCGGCGTGGTGTGGCGGCGACTGCGTTCCGAACTCGGCGACGAGGATTTCCTGCCCGGCATCGCCTCACTCTTCAACGGCGCGTTGATCTCCGCGAAGGCCGTCGACCTGATCGGTGTCCCTGATCTGCGGCTGTTCGTCCGCGGCGACGAGGTCGAGGTGCATCGGCGGCTGGTTCGCTCGGGTCTGCCCTTCGGCACCTGCCTGCAGACGGCGTACCTACACCCGAACGGCGCCGCCGAGTTCAAGCCGATCCTGGGCGGCCGGATGCACACCCAGTATCCGGACGATCCGGTGAAACGCTATTTCACCTACCGCAACCGCGGCTATCTGATGGCCCAGCCCGGCATGCGGAAGCTGTTGCCCCAGGAATGGATTCGCTTCTCCTGGTTCTTCCTCGTCACCCGCCGCGACCCCGCCGGACTGCGCGAATGGTTCCACCTGCGCTCGCTGGGTCGCAACGAGCAGTTCGGTAAGCCGGACTAGGAACACCACCGCACCGGCCATCGGTGCAGGTAGAAAATGGATTGCTCGGTATCGGGCCGCGTGCCAAGGTGTTGGGACTACAAGAGAGACGAGGAGGTGGAAAGACGTGATGGCGAACATTCGGATTGTCGTGCCCGGGCGAGCCGCGCTACTGCGCGCCGCCGCACGAAATTCCACCTCGAACTCATCTCGCTGAGCCCGGGTCGGGCTCGGCGCCCGACGAAGGACTTCTTCCATCATGGTCGACAACGACCTGCTCGTCTCCTACGGCTGGACCGAAGCCGTATCACTTGATTACGCGGAGTTCATCGCCGACGGGTGTGTACCCGCGCGGGTGATCCGGATGGATCGCAGTGAATGTGATGTGGCGACGCCGACCGGCACCACCCGTGCCCGGTGCCCGCGCGCCGATTCCGAGGTCAGCGGTTTATGCACCGGTGACTGGGTGAGCATCGACGCCGAATCGAATGTGCGGCAACTGCTGCCGCGCCGCTCGGCGATCGTGCGTTCCTCGGTTTCCGGGAAATCCGAGGGCCAGGTGCTGGCCGCCAATGTCGATACCGTGCTGATCTGTACGGCAGCCGACGGCGATGTCGATCTGGGCCGGATCGAGCGGATGCTCGCGCTGGCCTGGGAGAGCAATGCGCAACCCATCGTGGTGCTCACCAAAGCGGATGCCGCGGTGGATATTCCGCTCGACGAGGTACAGGCGGTGGCGCCGGGGGCGGTCGCGCTCGCGGTCAGCGCGAATACCGGGGCGGGTCTGAATGTGCTCACCGCCATGCTGGACGGCACCGTCGCGCTGATCGGCCCGTCCGGTGCGGGCAAATCCACCCTGGCCAACGCGCTGCTCGGTCAGGAAGTGTTCGCCACCAACGCCGTCCGCGCGGCGGATAAGAAGGGCCGCCACACGACAGTGCATCGCGAGCTGCGGCCGTTGCCCGGCGGCGGGACGCTCATCGATACCCCCGGGCTGCGCGGGATCGGACTGTGGGAGGCGACCGAAGGTATCGAGAAGACCTTCAGCGATATCGAATCCCTGGCCGAGCGTTGCAGATTCGCCGACTGCGCCCATGACAGCGAACCCGGCTGTGCGGTGCGGGCAGCCGTCGACAGCGGCGCACTGGCCCAGCGCCGGATCGACAGCTATCGAAAACTGGCCAGGGAGAACGCGTGGATGCAGGCGCGCACCGATAAACGACTGCGGGCCGAACGCGAAAAGGTATGGAGGGACATCACCAAACAGCACCGGCAGATGTACCGGGAGCGAAACTCGCGACACTGATCCGGCGAAACCACGGTAGGGTTCGGCTCGCATAAATCGCGATTCCTGGGAGAGATGGATGAGTTACCCCGGCGGGTACCCGCCTCAGGGCCAGCCGCAGCCCGGGCAGTGGCCCGGACAGCCTGCGTACGGTCAACCGCCCGCCCCTACGGGCCAGCCCTACGGCGCGCCGCAACCCTACGGCCAGTCGGCACCCGGTCATCCGGTGGCGCCGCAACCGTACGGACAGTCCGCGCCGGGTCATCCGGTGGCGCCGCAACCCTACGGGCAGTCCGCACCCGGTTATCCGGTTCCCGGGCAGCCGTACGGCGCGCCCCAGGCCGGGCAACCCTACGGACAGCAGGCACCGCAATACGGACAGCAGGCGCCGCAGGCGCCCGCACCGCCCGGGATCACCGTGGACGCCTCCTACGAGTGGTTCGGCTTCATGCTCGGGTTGCTGACCAAGCCGAAGATCACGATCAATGGTCAGCAGGTGCCGAATACCCGGTGGGGCGAGAACCATATTCCGGTCGGACCGGGCAACTACCAGGTCTGGATCGCGACGCCGTGGCTGTTCGATATGGGCGCCAATCAGCTGCCGGTTCAGGTCAGCGGTGGGCCGGGCACCCGGGTGTATTACAAACCGCCCGCCGCCTTCTTCCTCAAGGGCGCGATCGGAACGGTTCCGCAGAAAACGCCGGGCATGCTGTTCATCTGGCTGCCGTTCGCGATCGCCGCGGTATTCATCGTGCTGATGCTCTTGCTGACGGTGGTGGCCGCCGCCTGATCGGGTAGCCGCGGAATTCGGGCATCGGACCACGGTCCGGTGCCCGTTCTTCGGCCACCCTATGCAACTGGTTGCATAGGGTGGTGGTCTACGCTTAGTGTGCAGAGCGCGGAAGGCCGCGGGCGCCCCTCAACCTGCGGCACATACGACAGGAGCAGGTCAATGACGGAATCGGCAGCCAAGCCGCTCGCGGGCAAGACGATGATCATGTCGGGCGGCAGCCGCGGCATCGGTCTGGAGATCGCGAAGCGCGCCGCGGCGGACGGCGCGAACATCACCCTGATCGCCAAGACCGATCAACCGCATCCCAAGCTCCCCGGCACCATTCACACCGCGGCGGCGGAACTGGAGGCGGCGGGCGGCCGGGTGCTGCCGTTCGTAGGCGATGTGCGCCTGGATGATTCGGTGGCGGAGGCGGTGCGCCAGACGGTCGAGCGATTCGGCGGCATCGACATCGTGGTGAACAATGCCTCGGCAATCGACCTGTCACCCACCGATGTGCTGCCGATGAAGAAATACGACCTGATGCAGGACATCAACTGCCGTGGCAGCTTCCTGCTTTCCAAACTGAGCATTCCGCATCTGCGCGCCTCCGCGCAGGCGGGCAACAATCCGCACATCCTCACCCTCTCGCCGCCGCTCAACCTCGACCCCAAGTGGGCGGGCTCGGCGCTGGGCTACACCATCGCGAAGTACGGAATGTCGCTCACCACCCTGGGTTTGGCCGAGGAGCTGAAGGGCGACGGCATCGGCGTGAACTCGCTGTGGCCGCGCACCACCATCGCCACCGCGGCGGTGAAGAACCTGCTCGGCGGCGAGCAGATGATCGCCACCTCGCGCACCCCCGATATCTACGCCGACGCCGCCTACCTGGTCCTCACCTCGCCCGCCGAGAAGACCACCGGCAATTTCTTCATCGATGACGATGTCCTTGCCGCACACGGCATCACCGACCTGGACAAGTACCGCGTCGTCCCCGGTGACGCCGAACTCACCACCGACCTCTTCCTCTGAACAGTCGGCACCAACGCATAACGCCCGGACCGGCGATTCCAGATCACCGGTCCGGGCGTTCTTTCGAAATCAGTTGTCTCGCTGAGAATTCGCAATACCGTACAACCGCTCCCAGTTGGCACGGCTGGTGAGTTCGGGCATGGCGGCGCGGTACTGCTCTTGCAGGGTGGGAAGTTCCTTGCGCAGGCGGCGCAGCACGCGCAGGGTGCGCAGCAGGAGCTGCCGGGCACGAGCCTTGTCGCGCCGCCGGACCCGCACACCGGACTGGGACGCGTCGGTGACCACCACATGATCGAACAGTGCGACATGCCACCAGTGCGCATCCTCGCGGGTGACGCCGATCAGGCCGTGCTGGGTGCGGCCGAACCACTGGTTGATGGCCCGTTTGATGAGCACCAGCGTAATACGGCTCGGTTCGCCACCGGCGCGGCGCAATTGGATATCGGCCGAGGGAACCGGCGGGGTGGCCGCCGGATGTTTGATGGTCTCGGCGTAGTCCGACCGGCTGGTGCGGGCGGCGGCCAATGCGTCGATTCCGCCGTCGCGCAGGATCTTCGGGCCCTCCAGGAAGTCCTCGATGCCCTGCAGGGTGGTGTGCACCAGGCCGTACTGCATGGCGACCAGATGCTCGGCCAGGGAGCGGAACAGCTGGCGGGTGATCGCCTTACCGTCCAGGTCGGTGTGCAGCGATCCGACGATGAGCGAGTTGCGGGTGCTGAAATACCGCGCCCAGTCGTCGTAGTCCTTCCAGTAGAAGTCGGCGTGCCAGACCGCGGCATTGGGCAGCGTGACGGTCACGAAACCGTTCTCCCTGGCCCGGATGCCGTATTCGACATCGTCCCACTGGAAGAAGATCGGCACCGGAAGCCCGATCTTCGCGACCACCTCGGCCGGGATCAGGCAGGTCCACCAGGCGTTGTAGCCCGCGTCGACGCGGCGTTCCTGGTTCCTCTTGAGCATGCTGGTGTTGCGCAGCGCCTTGGGCACCTTCTGCCCATGCTTGAGCTCGTGCAGGTGCACCTCCTCGGCTCCGACATTGAGGTAGTCGGGGTTGAGCAGGAACAGCATCTGCGCGCCGACCAGGGTCGGTTCCACCGTCATATTGGCGAAGGCGTTGAGCCGCAACACCGTTTCCGGCTCGCACAGGATGTCGTCGTCCATCAGGATGACGTCGGCGTGCTCGTTTACCGCGGAGACCTCGTAGAGCCCGCGCGTGAAACCGCCCGCGCCACCGAGATTCGGCTGCCGGATGTAGCGCAGCTTGTCACCGAGGATCGGCAGGGTCTGCTGGAAGCGCGGCCGGTCCTGCACCAGATCGGTGCCCTGGTCCACCACGTACACCGCATCGATGGCGGCGAGCACGGTCGCGTCGGAGGCGAGTGCGGCCACCGTCTCGGCGCAGTCCGCGGCGCGGTTGAAGGTGCAGATCGCGATGGCGACGGGGCGCACGTGATCGGGCGCGACCGAGGTCCAGGTCAGCTCGGTGATACCGAGTTCGCCGCCGATCGCGTCGAACTCCAGCCATATCGCGCCGCCGTCGACGTACTGGTCGAGCGGTGCGGTCAGTGTCACCGGACCGCTCGCGGTGACCTCGGTGGTCTCGATAATGCGGCGGTGCCCGGCGATGTCGGAGGCGACGATCCGGACCCTGGCCTTCTTGTCCACATCCAGCACCATCGTGGTGCGGACCTCGGTGACGGTGGTCCAGCGCTGCCAGTAGGCGGCGGAGAAGCGACCGAAGTAGGTGTTGGTATGCGCGGTCGCGCCCTTCTCCAGGCGCAGCGCCAGCCGCTCCCGGTGCGCGCGACCCTTGACCACGGCGTACAGCTCATCGCTCACCTTGGCCGATGGCCCGGTGAAGATGCCGCGTTGCAGCACCATCCGATCGGGCGCCCGATGGTCGACGCGCAGCGAGGCAGGCGCGGCCTCCGCGTAATCGTTCGTTTCGGTAACGGCCTCGGTAACCGACTGCTCCATGAAATCCTCACTGTGCCGACGGGACAGACACGCCCCTTGATGCCGTTCGCGGCGGGGCCGAGGATATCAATCCGTATCCACGCCCGCCCGTCCAGCAACTGGATAATCCGGTCGCATCGGTCACGCGAGGATCCGGCTCCAACCCCTGACCTGTTATTACCCTATGCCGAATGCCTATAACCGCGGCGGCAACGCCTGGTCCGCATCCGGCTTCCCGGTGAATACGAACTTGTCATATGCCCAGTACCGGAAGACCACCGCGACGATCTGGCCGATCAGCGTGCCGGAGATGTTGTCCGACAATGGGGTCGACAGGTCGAGCACATAGCGGGAGAAACCGAGGCAACCCAGTTGCAGACCGATCGCGACCACATTGAAGACCGCGTAGAGCAGGTATTCGCGGCCGGGATTATCGGTCTGTTTGTGTGAGAAGGTCCACCACTTGTTGCCGAAATAGGTGACCATCGTGGCCACCGCGATCGCGATGATCTTGGCCTGTAGCGGCGCGTGATAGAGCACACCCTCGCCGCCCCAGAACACCAGCAGGTTGTAGGTGCCCGCGTCGACCAGGAATCCGATGGCGCCGACCACGAGAAAGGCCGCGCCCTGGCGCAGCCCGGTGATCAGTTTCGTGGTCAGCGACGGTGCGTCGGACGGGGAGCCGGACCGCTCGGGGACTGACACGGGCTGCTCGGGGTAAGACACCGGGCGACGGTACCCCACTACGCTGGATACACGCGGCTCACTGCCGGGTGAACCGAGTGAGCGCCGTACGTCACAGCCCTGTACCCTCCCGGTGTTCCCCATTCACCGCCGACATCGAGGATTGACCCGGGTGGACTCCACCGAGCTTCGAATTGCCGCCGTGGTGCCGTGCCACAACGAGGAGGCTTCGGTCGCCAAGGTCGTCGCCGACCTACAGGCCGCCGTGCCGGGAATCGTCGTCTACGTCTACGACAACCTCAGCACCGACCAGACCGCCGAACGTGCCCGCGCCGCCGGCGCGATCGTGCGGCACGAGCACACCAAGGGCAAGGGCAATGTGGTCCGCCGCGCCTTCGCCGATATCGAGGCCGATATCTATTTGATGATCGACGGCGACGACACCTACGAGGCGTCGGCCGCACCGCTGATGATCAAGACCCTGCTCGACGGCCCCTACGATCACGTGCTCGGCGTGCGCAAGCAGGACGAGGGCGGCTCGGCCTACCGCGCGGGTCACGAGACCGGCAACAAGGTGCTCAACGGCGTGGTCGGCAAGGTGTTCGGCGAGAACGTCGAGGATATGCTCAGCGGCTTCCGTGTCTTCTCGCGCCGGTTCGTGAAGAGCTTCCCCGCGGTCTCGCGGGAGTTCGAGATCGAGACCGAGCTGACCGTGCACTCCCTGCACCTGCGGGTGCCGCAGACCGCGGTGCCGGTCGGTTTCCGGGATCGGCCCGCGGGCAGCGAATCGAAGCTGCGGACCTATCACGACGGTTTCAAGATTCTGGCGCTGATCGTCGGGCTGGCCCGGCACGAGCGGCCGGTCGCGTTCTACGGGCTGTTCGGCACGCTGAGCTGGCTGGTCTCCATCATCCTGACCATTCCGATCGTGATCGAGTTCTACAACACCCACGAGGTGCCGCGCTTCCCCACGCTGTTCCTCGGCTTCACCCTGCTGCTGCTCGGCAGCCTGGCCTGGACCGCGGGCCTGATCCTGGATGGCATCCGGCGCTCCCGGCACGAGGCGGCCCGGCTGGTCTACCTGCGCTATTCCGCCCTGAGTTCGGATGACGTGAGCGCCGACCTCGGTGGTGACGCGCGGACCGGTGGGGCCACGCGGTGACCACCTCCGCGGATAGCACCACCGAATCGAACGGCACCACCGAATCGAACGGCACCGCGAATCACGCTGTGCCCGACAGCGGAACCGAAACCTCGCCGCATCAGGGCGGCACCGGCGGCGATCCCGGCAAGACGACGGAGGCCACCGCACCGAATCCGGTCGCGGACTCCGGCGTGCGCGCCTCGTTGCGTCGGATCGCGGAACCGATCGTGACCCGCTGCGGCGCGGCCACCCTCGCCTTCGCCGTCGTCGCGGCGATCTTCGGTGCGGTGTTCTCGGTGGTCACGCCGCCCTTCTGGGGACATGACGAGATCACCCAGTTCGGCCGCGCCTACCAGGTCGCGCACGGCGGCTTCCTGCCGGAACGGATCTACGACAGCCGAGGCATCTCCTACGGCGGCGACGTGCCGATCAGCGTCACCGACCTCATGGGCTACGCGTTGCAGGACTACACCACCAACCCGGAAGAGCCCGGCGCGATGGTGGCCGACCCCGGCGTCTACGACCGGCTGAAGGCCGCCGAGGTCTCCGACGCCGAGGAACCGGTCTGGTTCACCAACACCGCCGCTTACTCACCCGTGCCTTATGTGCCCGCCGCGCTCGGTATCCGGGTCGCCGAACTGTTCGGCCTCGATGTCGGCGGCCTGATCCTGGCGACCCGGCTCGCCGGGCTGCTCGCCTATCTCACGGTGGTCGGATTCGGTCTGTGGGCGCTGCGCGCGCACCGCGTGCAATGGCTCGCGTTCACCGTCGCGGTGCTGCCGATCGCCGTCTTCCAGGCGGGCACAGTCACCGCGGACACCCTGACCAACGCGCTCGCGATCCTGGTCTCGGCGCTGCTGGTGAAGGCGCTTTTCCTGGGTGACCGGCTGCGCGGCATAGAAACAGCCGCACTGCTCGGCGCCACGATCCTGCTGCCGGTGAGCAAGCCGACCTATGTGCTGCTGGCGATGCTGGTGGTGCTCGTGCCCGCGGACCGATTCGGTTTCACCGGCCTGCGCCGCTGGATCCCGTGGGGTTTCGCGGCGGCGGGCGCGCTGGTCTTCGCGGTCTGGATGAAGATCGCCGCGCCCACCGGCGAGGGTATGGGCCTGATGCGGCCGCAGCACCAATGGAATTCGGTGCGCCCCGGCGATCAGCTGAGCGGAATCCTCAGCGACCCGCCGCACTTCGTCTCGGTATTCGGCGACAGCATCATGTACCGGGATCAGCGCTGGTTCACCCAATTCTTCGGCGAGCTCGGCTTCGCCTATATCGACGTACCCGCGATCACCGTGCTGGCCTGCCTGCTCGCCTTCGCGGTGAGCACTGGTACCGCGGACCGGATGAACAAGACCACCGCCACTTTCCGGCGCACCCTGCTTGTCGCACTGACCGTGGCGGCGAGCGTCGCGATGATCTACGTGACGCTGTACATGTCGTTCACGCCGGTCGACTACTACATCATCGACGGCGTTCAGGGCCGCTACTTCGTGCCGCTGGCAATCGTCGGATTCGCGGTACTGCTGCGCTGGATGCCGTTGCGGCTCACCGACGCCGAGGGCCGGACGCCGACCTGGGGTCCGGCGGTCACGGTGGTCACGGCGAGCACGATCGCGTTGATCGCGGCGCTCGCCAAGTACCACACGATCGTCTGGGGCTGATCGCGCGCGTCGCGACGTGCTCTTCGCGCGGCGCGGCGGTCCCGGCGGTGTCGGATTCCCTCCGCCCGCGGCGCAGCCCTACTCGCCCGCGGCGTCCAGCGTCTGTTCCCCCGCCGCGGCGTAGGCGCGTTCGGTGTTCGCCTTGTCCGGGCGCCACCAGGATTCGTTGTCCCGGTACCACCGGATGGTCGCGGCCAGACCGGCACGGAAATCGCCGTAGCGGGGCGCCCAGCCGAGTTCGGCGCGCAGCAGTGAGGCATCGATCGCGTAGCGCTGGTCGTGGCCGGGGCGGTCGGTGACGTGGTCGAAATCGTCGGCGTCGCGGCCGAATTCCTCCAGGATCATCCGCACCACGGATTTGTTGTCGAGTTCGCCCGCGGCGCCGATGAGGTACGTCTGCCCGATCCGCCCGCGCTCCAGGATGTCCCAGACCGCGCGATTGTGGTCGTCGACGTGGATCCAATCGCGCACCTGATGTCCGGCGCCGTAGAGGCGGGGGCGGACTCCGTCGATGAGATTGGTGATCTGGCGCGGGATGAACTTTTCCACATGTTGGTAGGGGCCGTAGTTATTGCTGCAATTGGACAGCGTCGCCCGCACGCCGAACGAGCGGGTCCAGGCCCGCACCAGCAGATCGCTGGATGCCTTGGTGGCCGAGTAGGGGCTGGACGGGTTGTACGCGGTGGTCTCGGTGAACGCGGGCGCGTCCGGGGTGAGATCGCCGTACACCTCGTCGGTGGAGACGTGGTGGTAGCGCACCTCGTGCCTGCGCACCGCCTGGAGCAGCGAATAAGTGCCGATGATATTGGTCTGCACAAAGGGCCACGGCTCGGTCAGCGAGTTGTCGTTATGCGATTCGGCGGCGAAGTGCACCACCGCGTCCACGCCGGAGACGAGTTCGTCGACCAGGTCCAGATCGGCAATATCGCCGTGCACGAAATCAATGCGGTCGGCCACCGGATCCAGTGATGCCTTATTGCCCGCGTAGGTCAGCGCGTCAAGGACGGTAACGGTGGTGTCGGGCCGTTCGGAAACGGTCTGCTGGACGAAATTCGCACCGATGAACCCGGCGCCGCCGGTTACGAGCAATCGCACCCCTTGACCTTACGTCGGACGCGCACCGTTCCGGCACCGAGGCCCGACACCTGAGCCGATGTCGAGCGACCAGGCGGTCCACTGTGACCTTCGTCTCACTACCCCCGGGTAGAATGTGGCGTCCGGTTTGGTTCTAGGCTGAAATCCCTGCTCGGCGTGCACGTTTCCAAGATCGCACCGAGCATGGAGTCTCGATGGTGAACAAAATTTGAATTAAAGGTCACAACCGGTTCACCACGCGTTAGCTGGTCTAGATTTCGATCGTCTAGTCCCCTCCGAACGCTTCACATCGAGGTTCCTAACAAATGCTGATGAGGAAATTTGCCGCCACCTCGGCGCTGCTGATCGCCGCCCTGGGCGTGACCGCGGGCGCTGTCAACGCGGCACCGGCGGCGCCGGCCACCGATGCGCCGATCAACTTCACCGCCAAGGCCACCGACACCCAGTCCATCATCACCGTCGACGCGGGCTCGATCGTCGTCGAGGATGACGCTCTCAAGGTCAAGGCCGCCGACGGCACCGTCGTCGCCGGCACCCCGCTCAAGTTCCGCCTCGACGACTTCGAGCTCCCGATCGCCGCGGACATCTCCGGCCGCACCGCGACCCTGACCCCGCAGCTCGACGTGGACAAGGCCGTCTACAAGCCGGTCGCCCTGCCCTACGAGGACAAGGCCCCCTGGAAGAACGAGTACGACCGTGAGCTCGCGGCGTTCAACCGTCTGAAGGACACCATCGGCATGGGCGCCACCATCGGCACCCTGGTCGGCGGCCTCAGCGGCGGCGCCCTCGGCTGCGTCCTCGGCGGCATCGCCGGCGCGACCATCGCCTCGGCCACCATCGTCGGCCTGTTCGGTCCGTTCATCCCCGCCGCCGCGGTCGGCTGCGTCGCGGGCATCCTGGCCGTCGGCGCCCTCGGCACCCTGGCCGGTCAGATCCTGATCACGGCCCCGGTCGCCATCGGTGCGGCGATCCAGTACTTCGCCACCGTCAGCTCGCCGATGGCGGTTCCGGCTCCGGCCCCGGCCAAGTAAGCCGGATAATTCTCCAGCACAACTGAATTCGCACAACAGAACAATTCGAGCCAGGAAACCCACCCGGACGAGTACGACCGGGTGGGTTTTCTTCGGCCCGGCCGAGTTACTGGAAGTTTGCGAACTCAAGTACCGGTCGCTACCACCTGCTTAACGCACCTGATAGAGGACCACATCACATGTTCATCAAGAAGTTTGCCACTACTTCCGCGCTGTTAATCGCCGCGCTCGGCGCTACCGCGGGCACCGTCAATGCGGCACCGGCCGCGCCCGCCGACGCGCCGATCAACTTCACCGCTAAGGCCACCGACAGCCAATCCATCATCACCACCGACGCCGGTTCCCTCGTCGTCGAGGACGGTGCACTGAAGATCAAGGCCACCGACGGCACGGTGGTCGCGGGCACCCCGCTGACCTTCCGCGTCGACGAGTTCGAATTCCCCATCGCCGCAGCGGTTTCCGGGCGTGAGGCGACCCTGACCCCGCAGCTGTCCATGGACAAGGCGGTTTACAAGCCGGTCGCGCTGCCCTTCGAGAACAAGGCACCCTGGAAGTCCGAATACGACCGCGAACAGGCGGCCTGGAGCCGCCTGACCAGCACCATCAGCATGGGGGCCACCATCGGCACCCTGGTCGGCGGCCTCGGCGGTGGCGCGCTCGGCTGCGTCCTCGGCGGCATCGCCGGCGCGACCGTCGCCTCGGCCACCATCGTCGGCCTGTTCGGTCCGTTCATCCCCGCCGCCGCGGTCGGCTGCGTCGCGGGCATCCTGGCCGTCGGCGCCCTCGGCACCCTGGCCGGTCAGATCCTCGTGACCGCCCCGGTCGCCATCGGTGCGGCGATCCAGTACTTCGCCACCATCAACCAGCCGTTCACCCCGCCCGCCAAGTAAGAATCGGGGACGTTCGAAAATCCGGACAGCACAACCGAATACCTCGGAAGACCCCGCCCGGGAGGGCGGGGTCTTCGCGCAGTGCTGACAATTCCACCTGGCTCGCGATGGCGCCCGGTGTGTTCACTCGGAATGGGCTACTGCCCAGCCGCAGATCGCCGTGAGTGGGACTTGCAGGGATTTACCCAAATCGGTGAGGGCGTATTCGACGTGCCGGGGTGCGGATTCCTTGTAGACATGGCGTTCGACCAGCCCGTCGGCCGCCATCCCGCGCAGTGTTTCGGTAAGTACCTTCTGGGTGATACCCGGCAGCCTGCGGCGCAGCGCGGCATGCCGGTGCGGGCCATCCAGCAAGTGCGTAGACCAGCAGGATCCGCCATTTCGCGGCCAATCGCTCGAGGGCCTGCCGGGTCACGCAGGACTCCTCGAGCACATCTGGGATGACCAGCGCCATCTCTCCTCCTGGGGTAGGCACTTGAAAGTGCCTTCTATCCGGCCCACTCGCCGCGACCTACCTTCGGTTCCACCGGGAACCCACGGTATCCGAGCAGAGAAAGACTAGAAATGACGATCAGCACAGTTCCTTTCACCTTCGCCCGTGCGAGTGACCGGCTCGTGGGCACGCTGTACCTGCCCGCAGGTGCGCCAGTCGCCACGGTGGTCACGACCGGTCCGCTGACCTCGGTAAAGGAGCAGGCGGCGGGGGTGTATGCGGCGGCGCTGGCGCGGCGCGGCTTCGCGGCGCTGGCCATCGACCACCGGACCTTCGGCGAAAGTGCGGGCACGCCGCGGCAATTGGAGGATCCGCTGGGCAAGGTGGCGGACATCGGCGCGGCGGTGGCGGCGTTGCAAGCCGACGAACGACTGGCGGAGGTGCCGGTGGTGGCGCTGGGCGTCTGCGCCGGTGGCGGGTACATGGCCCGCGCGGTTGCCGACGATCCGCGGATCCGGGCGTTCGCCGGGGTGGCGGGGATTTACCCCGGCACTGCCGTGGTCGATCCGGCCGTCGTGGAGCGCGGGCGGGCCGCGCGGGAGCGCCGATTGGCCACCGGGTTCGCCGAGACCATCCCGGCGGTGGCGGCCGACAGCGGCGATGTGGCGATGCCACTGCGCGAGGCGTTCGAGTACTACGGCACCCCGCGCGGCGCGGTGCCCAACTACACCAATGCCTTCGCCGTCGAATCTTTCGAGCACACCGCCGGTTTCGATGCCAAGGAGGCGGCCGCGCGGCTGACGGTCCCATTCCTGCTCGTGCACTCCGAGCACGCCCTGGTCCCGCCGTGGGCCCGCGCGTTCTACGCCGCCGTGATATCGCGTAAGTCCGAGCTGTGGCTGGACTCGACCGGGCAGATCGACTTCTACGACGACCCCCACCTGATCGAACCCGCCGCCGAAGCCGCCGCCGCGCACTTCCGGAACGCGGTCAGCTGACCCGCAGGGCGCCCGGCTCCGCGCCGGAAATGCTGATCAGAAAGTACGCCGGGCCGGGCCGGGGTCTTCGGCTCGTCCGGCCGACCGTGGTCAGGCCGTCCGAGCCTTCTCTTGCCGGTCCAGGCAGGTGCGGACGAATCGGGCGACGTGACCGAGGGCGGCGCGGCCTTCGGGGAGGTTGGGGGCAATGGACATGAAGGCGTGCACTTGGCCGCGCCAGAGCTCCAGGGTGTTCGGGACGCCCGCGGCGGTGAGGCGGCGGGACATGAGTTCGCAGTCGTAGCGCAGTACTTCGTCCTCCGCGGCGATCAGCAGGACCGGGGGCAGACCGGCGAGGACATCGTTGACCGGCGACAGCATGGGATCGAGCGCACCGTCCGCCTCGGCGCCGATGCGGACCACGGCCTCCAATGCCGACAGCGGGATATAGGGGTCGCGCGTGACATTCACATATGCCCGCTTGGCCGCATAATCCAGATCCAGCAGCGGGCTGAGGCCGACCAACCCGGCGGGACCGGGCAGACCCGATTCGATCGCGCGCAGGGCGGTGGCGAAGGCGAGGTAGCCACCGGCCGAATCGCCCGCCAAGACGATGCGCGCCGGATCCGCGCCGTGCCGCAGCAGCCAGCGGTAGGCGGTCAGGCAGTCGTGGACCGACCCGACGATGCTGCGTCCGGGCAGCTGCCGGTAGTCGACATTGAGCACCGGCAGTCCGGTGCGCCGGGCCAAGGCGGCCGCGATCGGCCGGTGCGTCTCCAGACCGCAGATCGCGAATCCCCCGCCGTGCATGTACAGCACCGCGCCGTGCCGCAAGGCGCGGGCCGCGCCGGACGGGCGGATGATCTCCATCCGGAAACCGCTGAGCGTCACCTGTTCCCGATCGATGCCGCGTGGCCGCGGGCGCAGCCGGGCCAGACCGTCGACGGCGAAGGCGCCGATGGGGATGGTCGCGCGGGTGATCGGCGCGACCCGCAATATCGGGCGAACCACCCCGCGGCAGGTCGCGAGCAGTAGGCGGGCCGCAACGCTCGGACCGTCCGGATTCACCACCATGCCGAGCTCGCCGACGTCGGTCGCAGTCATCGCGCACCACCCTCACCTTGGCGCACCGAGCCCGGACCGGCAGAACTCCGAGACGGATGTCGGCGCTGACATCTAACACAGTGACGTTTCAGAACAACATGCAACCGTGACCTACGCAACATTCATCGCCCGACGCGCCGGGTGACGAAACGTTCGTAATAGATTTGTGGGCGAGTCGGAACCTCCCCGACTCCGAGGACAGCGAGACTGGCAGACTCCTGGGCATGCGCGGAATCATTTTGGCGGGCGGCACCGGATCGCGGTTGCACCCGATCACGCGCGGGGTGAGCAAACAGCTGGTCCCGGTCTACGACAAACCGATGGTCTACTACCCACTCTCGACGCTGATGCTCGCGGGTATCCGGGACATCCTGGTGATCACCACGCCGGAGGATGCCGAGGCCTTCCGGCGGCTGCTCGGCGACGGTGGGCAATACGGTATTTCGATCAGTTATGTGGTGCAGCCGGAGCCGGACGGGCTGGCACGGGCGTTCACCCTCGGCGCGGATCACATCGGCACCGAATGCGCCGCACTGGTGCTCGGCGACAATATCTTTCACGGCCCCGGCCTCGGCACCAGCCTGAACCGCTTCGCGAGCATCGATGGCGGCGCGGTATTCGCGTACTGGGTTTCCGACCCGACCGCCTATGGTGTCGTCGAGTTCGCCGAAGGGCGAGCGGTGTCGATCGAGGAGAAGCCGAAGGCGCCGCGCTCCAACTACGCCATCCCCGGGCTGTACTTCTATGACAACGACGTCGTCGAGATCGCCCGCACGCTGCGCCCCTCGGCGCGTGGCGAGTACGAGATCACCGATATCAACCGCGCCTACCTGGAACAGGATCGGTTGCAGGTCGATGTGCTGGCCCGCGGCACCGCCTGGCTGGACACCGGCACCTTCGACTCACTGCTGGACGCCGCCAACTATGTGCGCACCATCGAGGAACGGCAGGGTCTGAAGATCGGCGTGCCGGAAGAGGTCGCCTGGCGGATGGGCTTCATCGATGACGACGAACTGCGCGCCCGCGCCGAACCGCTGGTCCGCTCCGGCTACGGCGGCTATCTACTGGATCTGCTCGAGCGCGGACGGGATTGGTAAGTATGGAGATTCGCGAACTCGCGGTGCCCGGCGCCTGGGTGATCACGCCGCGCCAGTTCCGCGACGAGCGCGGCGCCTTCGTCGAGTCGTTCAAGGCCTCGGAATTCGAGAAGGCGACGGGACGGCCGTTCGAGCTGTACCAGGTGAATTGTTCGATCTCCGCGGCCGGGGTACTGCGCGGCATCCACTACACCGAGGATCCGCCGGGCCAGGCGAAGTACGTGACCTGCGTGCGGGGCGCCTTCCTCGACGTGGTGGTCGACCTGCGTCCCGAATCCCCGACCTACGGGCGCTGGGACAGCGTGCTGCTCGACGATGTGGACCGGCGCTCGGTCTTCCTCTCGGAGGGATTGGGTCATGCGATCCTCTCGCTGGAGGACGAATCCACGGTCACCTACCTGTGCTCGCTGGAGTACACGCCCGAATTCGATCGGGATATCGATGCGTTCGATCCGACGCTGGCGATCGAATGGCCGACCGTAGGCCGCGACGGCACGCCGCTGACCTACGTCCGCTCGCCCAAAGACACTGTGGCGCCGCCGTTCTCCGAATAGGCCGGATTGCCGATACGACAAAGCCGGACGTCACCGGTCTGCGGGATCGGTGACGTCCGGCTTGCCCGTCGGCTGAATGGGCCTCAGCCGACGAGTTCGAGCTCCGGTTCGGGAGCCTTCTCCTCGCGCCGGTTGAACTTCGGCACGAAGGCGAGCAACGCGACCAGCGCACCGACGATGGAGACGCCCGCGGCGAATTCCAGACCCGGCCGGTAGGTGTCGAGCATTCCCGCGGGCGAGGTATCGGTGTGCGCGCCCGAGGTGACGATCGCGGTCGTCACCGCCAGCACGATGGCCGCGCCGACCTGCATGGAGGTCTGGAGCACGCCGGCGGCGAGACCCTGTTCCTCATCCTCGATGCCATTGGTCGCCTGGATGTTGATGGCGGGGAAACCGACCCATCCGATTCCGATCAGCAGCACCGCGGGCAGGAGCACCGTCAGGTAGGACGGCTCGGTATTCAGCCGCAGGAACAGCAGGTAGCCGATGGCCATCACAACCAGGGTGATCGCGATGACCGGTCCGGTGCCGAACCGGTCGACCAGCTTGTCCGAGAAGAACACCGACGCGACGACCAGCAGACCGACCGGCAGCAACGCCATCGCCAGCTTCAGCGGCGACCAGCCGAGCGACTCCTGCATGTACAGCGTCACGATGAACTGCCAGCTGAAGTAGGAACCCGCCACCGCGATGATCGCGAGGCTGGCCCGCACCAGCGTCGACTTGCGCAGGATGCCCAGGCGGATCAGGGGGTACCGGACCCGCTTCTCCACCGCGACGAATGCCACGAACAGTCCGGCGGCCACCACGAAGGAGCCGATGGTGCGCACCGAGGCCCAGCCCACCTCGGGGGCGGAGACCACGGTGTAGACCAGCAGCAGCATGGCCGAGGTGGACAGCAGGGCGCCGAAGATATCGTGTCCGCCCTCTTCGACAGGCTCATCCTTCGGGACCAGGAAGTAGGCGGCCACCAGCGCGGCCACCGCGATCGGCACCGGGAGCAGGAAGGTCCAGCGCCAGCCGACACCGGTCATCAGGCCGCCGAAGAGCAGACCCATCGAATAGCCGCCCGCACCGAACACGGTGTAGATGGACAGGGCCTTATTGCGGGCCGGTCCTTCGGGGAAGTTCGTGGTGATGATGGACAGGCCGGTCGGCGCGGTGAACGCGGCGGCCAGACCCTTGATGAATCGCGTGATGATCAGCAGCGGACCGGAGCTGACCAGGCCGCCGAGCAGCGAGGCCACCGCGAAAACGGCCAGTGCGATCAGGAAGACCTTGCGGCGGCCGAGCAGGTCGGCGGTGCGTCCGCCGAGCAGCAGCAGACCGCCGTAGCCGAGGACGTACCCGCTCACCAGCCACTGGAGTGTGGAGGTGGACAGGTCGAGTTCGGCGCCGATGGAGGGAAGGGCGACCCCGATCATCGAAACATCGAGCCCGTCCAGGAAAAGCACGATGCAGAGGGTGATCAGCATGCCCCAGAGCCGGGCGGACCAAGCGGTCGGATCGGTCGCCGTCGAGGCGGCCGAGAGCGTTGCTGGTGAAGTCATGCGGGAGACATTACATGCGTGCGCATTAAATGCCAACACATCTAATGCGTTTGCATATATCGCCATGAACGCCTAAGATGGGGCCATGTCGAAGCCGTCGACAACGGAAACAGCCCAGCGCACCCTCCGCGGATCACAGCCGTCGGAGCGGGTCAGTGCAGCGCCGACCGGGCTGGTTGGCGAGTGGCGCGAGCTGCTCGACCGGCACGCGGCGGTGAGTTGCGCACTCGAAAAGGCACTGCAGGGACAGCACAAGATCGGGCTCAGCGAGTTCGAGACGCTGGACCGGCTGGTCGACGCCGATTGCGGCGACTACCGCATGAGCGATCTGGCCGGCGATATCTACCTCAGCCAGAGCGCACTGTCGCGGGCCGTGGCCCGGCTGGAACGCGACGGCCTGGTCCGGCGCAGCATGTGCGCCGACGACCGCCGCGCCATCTTCGTCTGCCTCACCGACAAGGGCCGCGAGATCTACGAGCAGGCGCTACCGACACATCGGAACGTCCTGGCCCGCAGCTGGAAATAATCAGACGTTCGCGTCCTCGATGAGGCCGCGCGCGTCCACCGCGGCCGCCTTGATGGTCGCGAACGCCTTCCGGTACCGCTCGATTTCGGCATCCTTGTCCAGGTACACCGGACCGGTGAATGCCTCGAGGTAGACCACGGGGGGTTCGGGCGGCTCGCCCATCTGCCCCTCGGGGAATTCGAGCATGACGAACTGACCCGTCTCCATACCGTCGTGATAGCCGCCCTCCGTCGGCACCACCCGGATCCGCACATTGGGCAGTTCGCCCATGCGCCGCAGGTGATCGAGTTGTTCGGTGCGAACCTCCGGCCCGCCGATGCGCCGCCACAGCACCGACTCGCTGATCACCACATCCAAGTGCACGGGCGAGTCGGCGCGGGTGATCAGTTGCTGGCGCGCCATGCGCAGCTGAACCCGCCGGTCGATCTCCGCCGCGGGGGCCTGCGGACGAGCCGCGACCAGCAGCGCCCGGATATAGCCCTCGGTCTGTAGCAATCCGGGGATCAGCTCGTTCTCATAGGACGACAGCTGCCGGGCCGCCTCCTCGAGTCCGATGTAGACCTCGAAACCCTCGGGGATCACATCGCTGTACCCGGTCCACCAGCCACGCGCCTTGGTCTCACGGGCCAGAGCGGTCAGCGGAGCGACGAGATCGCTCGGGGCGCCGTAGATCTTGCACATGGCCTCGACGTCGAGGCTGCGCAGGGAGGTCTGCCCGGTTTCGATGCGCCAGATCTTGGCCTCGGACCACTCCAACTGCTGTGCGGCCGTACGGGTTGTCATCCTGGCGCGATTGCGCAGCTCCCGCAGATGGCGGCCGAGTTGCCGACGGGGCATGGTCGATCCGGTCGTTCCGTGCGGTAAAGCCATGCTTCCCCCTCGCGCCGTGCGCCTGCCCGGCGCTACCTCCAGTGCCCCCGGTGCGACGCTTCCCTACCGGGCGCCGTGGTCGTCGCTCGAACACCCGAACAGCATTGTTTCACAGTAAATCTGACATAGTGCACACTTGGTTACGCAGACAGGCCACTGTCGCATGGGAGCCAAACAGGTTCGGCATGGGCCGATTCCGGAAATCCGGCAAGGTTTCGCTACTTGCGCGGACCGCGCTTGCGGAAGCGCCAGAACTGCACCGCCCGCACATCCTCGGACAGCTGATTGACCGGTTCGGCGACATCCGAGAGCGCCTGGAACAGGTCGTCGGCCAATTCGCTGATGTGCTCCACCCTGGTCGCCAACCGGGAGGCGTTCACCAGGAACTCCAGCAGCAGGCGCACCACCGCCGCGATGGTCAACCCCAGCGGTACCGCGATCAGCGCGGCCAGCACCCCGAGCACGGCCGAGACCTGCCACATCAGCACCGTCAGTGCGATCGGGATGCCAACCGCGAAAGCCAGGCCGAGCATGTACGCCAGCGGCAAGAGGGTCCGGGTGACGGGCCGGTGGAATTGCACGTCGAGCAGACCGCGCGCCGCCTCGGCACTCCACTGGCGGAAGGCGCGCGGGCTCTCGAAAGGCTCGGCCGGTTCCTCATCCGTGGTTGTGGTGCGCGAAAACCGCTTCGACGTGGACTCTTTCCAAGCAATCCAACGGGATTCGGTGTCGTACTCCCCCGAATCCACGTCCGCGATTCCGTTGGGGTCATCGGTCATGGCGTGATCCTCCTCGCCGATCGCGCGAGCGCCAAGTGGGGCCCCGCGACGGTCATAGCAAGGGCGCGAATGCTGAGACGAACCCGACAGTCCAAAAGATCTTTTGAAACGGCCGTAACGCCCGGGCCACCCCGCGTCGATAGGCCCCATGAACGCAGGACCCAGATCTATCGGGGAATGGAGATAACAGTGCGCACCACTTCCGTCTCGGCGGCTGACATGACCGCTGCAGCGCAGGACTACATCCAGCGCGGGTGGACGGTCGCCGAAACGGCCAACGGGATCTGCCTGATCACCGATGAGGACGTGTCCGGCATCGAGGTCGCCGGCGAGCTCGCCGGCGATGTGCGCCGCTTCCTGCGCGCAAACAACCTCTCCGGCCCCGTGATCGAGATCCCGGGCGAAGAGCGGCGCGAGATCCACCTGGTCACCGGCCTGCGCAAGGCCGCGATGGCGCTGGAGGCGCTGCGCGAGGCCGGTTGCGTCGTCTACACCGACGGTGCGGGCATCGCCCTGCCGCCCACCCAGGTCTCCGCCGCGGGTGCGGCCCAGTGGCGCGTCGCTCCGCACGAGGCTCGCTGGCTGCCGCCGGTCGTCGCGCTCGGTGCGGCCGTCCGCGCCTCGCTGGCCCGGCGCAACGCCGGTTCCACCCTGACCAGCGTCGCCTGCTGAGCTCCGGCCGGGCCGGCGCGTTTCGAAAGCTCTACCTGGTAGACCTGCGTTCGGGTCTACACCTGACCCATGTCCGATCGGGCGAATGACCTCCCCCCGCAGGGGTTGGCCGGCGCTCCAACCGGTATCCGCCATTACGCGGGTACCGGTCTTTTCCTTTTGAACACTGTTGACTCAACCGCATCGTGCGCGATGATCTAGCCTATGGCCCAGATCACTGCCCGGAACCTGTTGCGCACCTGCCCGCTGTGCGAGGCGGTGTGCGGACTCGAGATCACCCTCGACCCCGATGATCACGTCACATCGGTGCGCGGCGACAAGCAGGATCCGTTCAGCGGGGGCTTCATCTGTCCCAAGGGCGCCAGCCTCGGACACCTCGACGAGGATCCGGATCGGGTGACCGAACCGTTGATCCGGGATCGCGCCACCGACACCTGGCGCACCGCGTCATGGGACGAGGCATTCGATTACATCGCAGCGCGGTTTCCGGCGATCGTGGCCGAGCACGGAAAGCAATCGGCGGCCCTGTATCTGGGCAATCCGAATGCGCACACCGTGGCGGGCACACTATACGTTCCGGTGCTGACCAGGGCGCTGGGCACCAAGAATATCTATTCGGCGAGCACCGCCGATCAGATGCCCAAGCAGGTGGCCAGCGGCCTCATGTTCGGGGATCCGCTGACGGTGCCGGTGCCGGATCTGGATCGCACCGACTACCTGCTGATGCTGGGCGCGAATCCGCTGGAGTCGAATGGATCACTGTGCACCGCACCGGATTTCCCGGGGCGCCTGAAGGCACTGCGCCGGCGCGGCGGGCGGTTCGTCGTGGTCGATCCGCGGGTCACCCGTACCGCGAAGCTCGCCGACGAACACCTGTTCATCCGACCGGGCAGCGATGCCTATCTGTTGTTCGGGATCGTGCATACGCTCCTGACCGAGCAGCTGACCGATATTCGCGTCGAGGTCGAAGGCCTGGACGAGTTGCGCGCGGCCGCCGCGGAATTCACCCCGGATGTGGTCGCGGCGCGAACCGGCGTGCCCGCGGAGACGGTACGCCGGATCGCTCGCGAGCTGGCGGCCGCGCCGACGGCGGCGGTGTACGCGCGCATCGGCACCTGCACCGCCGAATTCGGCACCATCACCCAGTGGCTGGTCGAGGTCGTCAATGTGCTGACCGGCAATCTGGATTCGCCCGGCGGCGCCATGTTCGCCACCGCCGCGGCGGGCGGAATCAACCGCACCAAACCGTTCCGGACCGGACGCTGGACGAGCCGGGTGCGCGGTCTGCCCGAGACAATGGGCGAACTGCCGGTCGCCACGCTGGCCGACGAGATCCTGACCCCGGGTGCGGGGCAGATCCGGGCCGCGGTCGTCGTCGCGGGGAATCCGGTGCTCTCCGCGCCGAGCAGCGCCCGTTTGAACGAGGCGTTCGCGGGGCTGGAGTTCATGGTCAGCGTGGACCGCTATGTCAACGAGACGACCCGGTACGCCGATGTGATCCTGCCGCCGCCGCGGCCGCTTCAGTCCCCGCACTACGACTTCGCACTGCTGCAATTCGCGGTGCGCAATTACGCCAGGTACTCCCGTCCCCTGGTGCCGCTCGGTGATCGGCCCTCCGAGGCGGGGGTGCTCGCCCGGCTCGGCGCGGCACTGACCGGCCAGCCGCATACCGGCGATCCGCTCGCCGCGCTGGACGAGATGATCATCGCGGGCACCTTGCACAAGGCCGGGATACCGGATCGGCGGCCGGAACTGCGTGGCGCCGACAGCACCGAGCGGCGCATCGACATGATGTTGCGGCTCGGGCCGCACGGCGAATGGAACGGCGGCACCTTGAATCTGCAGGTGCTGTTGGACAATCCACACGGCATCGATCTCGGCCCGCTACAACCCCGGCTGCCGGGCGTGCTGCGGACCGCGTCGAAGCGGGTCGAGCTGGCGCCGCCGCAGTTGCTGGCCGATGTCGAGCGAATGCGGGCCCGCCTCGTCGACGCCGCACCGGAGTTCGTGTTGATCGGACGACGCCACCTGCGTTCCAACAACAGCTGGATGCACAATGTCGCGACACTGGTCAGCGGCTCGAATCGGTGCACGCTGCAGATCAACCCGGTCGATGTCGAGCGGCTCGGACTCGGACAGGAGGCCGTGGTGAAGTCTGCCGCGGGCATGCTGACGGTGCCGGTGGAGCCGACCGAGACCATCATGCCGGGGGTGGTCAGCCTGCCGCACGGCTGGGGCCACACCGACAGCGCGCAGTCGGTCGCCAGGGCGCACGCCGGGGTCAATGCCAATGTGCTGACCGATGATTCGGTCATCGACGCGCCGTCGGGCAACGCGGTGTTCAATGGTGTTCCGGTGACCCTGATTCCGGCCTGATCCGAAACATCCAGTCCCCTTTATTGCTTCGCCGACCGGACAAAATATTCCGGCCGGTCGGATTGGAGCAAACTTGTGGAAACCCTTGCGCTAACTCGACATTCGGTGCATTCTCAACATGGATTTCGTAGCTATGCCCGGCTCATTCCACTAAAATGGACTGGATTTCGGTCAAAGTCATAGGTTCAACGTCGAACCTGTCATCCGGATTCCGGCTACCCGAGGGGGCTCAGTTGCCCGGTACGCGTTATGGCAGTGACGGCGAACACGAACTGCAGGACAGGTACGGCACGCAAGACCGGGCCAGCCGCTTCTACGCGGATCAGGTGCTCGATCGACTCAATCCGGAGATGATCGAATTCATCGCCAGGATGGAGATGGCGTTCATCGCCACGGCCGATAAGCACGGCGAATGCGACAACAGCTTCCGCGCGGGGCTGCCCGGATTTCTGCACGTCATCGACGAACGCACACTTGCTTATCCCGAGTACCGCGGCAACGGCGTCATGGCCAGCCTCGGCAATATCCTGGAGAATCCCCACGTAGGCATCCTGCTAATCGATTTCGTGCGCGATCTCATCGGCCTGCACATCAACGGCTCGGCCCGCATAGTCGACGATGTCGCGCTACGCCGCTGTGTGCCCGAGCTGCCTGCGAACGTGAAGGGCCGCGCCGCCGAATGCTGGGTGGTGGTGGATGTCGAAGAGGCCTACATCCACTGCCGCAAACATATCCCGCACCTGGTGCCCGCCAAGCGCGAACAGCGCGACTGGGGCACCGACAATGTGCGCGCCAAGGGCGGTGACTACTTCGGCGCGAAGGCCGGGCGGCGCGAGGACGCCGATGCCACCGCGCCCGCCCTGGCACACCACTGAGCGCACCGTCGTCCTCGCGGAGACCGGGAACCGGGTAGGTGACGCACGCCGAAGCGATACCGGCTCCCGGCCTCCGCCGGGGCGACGGGCTCAGTGGATCTTGAAGATGACCGCTCGTTGCACGACGAAGTTGATAACGGTGGCGGTGCCCTGTGCGACGACGAAGGCCACCGTCAGCTGCCACGCCTGTTCACCCAGCCAATTGACCATCAGCTGGTTGAGGCCGACCTGGACGCCGAAGGTAGTCGCGTAGAGGGCGACCACCGCGAGGAAGCGGGCCCGGCTCGGCGGCGCCTGGAAGGTCCAGCGCCTGTTGATCAGGTAGGCGGTGGTGGTGCCCGCGACGAAGCTGATGGCCTTGGCCCCGCTCGTGGGAAGCCCAACCACGATCTTCAGAAACAGATATAGCCCGTAGTCGACAACGGCCGATAACCCACCGGTAACGGTGAACCGGATGATCTGCGTCTTCAGGTCGACATTCGTGCTGTCGTCGACACAGCGCTCCCGGGGCCCTTCGTGGTTACGCAAGCTGCCTCCTGCGGGCCCGTCGCTCGCGCTGGCCGGCTCGTCGACCGGCGGCAGTTCCGCCGGAAGCGGGAGGTGGGGTTCGGCTGACACGGCCATGAGCTTAGTGGCGAGAGATAGATCCCATACTGGCGAGTACGGCGACATCGGCCCGATGTTCGTTGATACCTGTAGCCTCTATGCCGATGTCCACGAAAGCTTCGACCCCCACCACGACAACCGGTGACAGCGAGTCCGCGTACGCACTGCCCACGCGGACTCGGGCGTTGACCGGGTGGGGTCGCACCGCAGCAACCTCCGCCGAAGTGCTCTCGACCAGCGATCCGGAAGTGATCGCCAAGGCAGTAGCCATGGTCGCCGAGGACAATGACGGCAAGCCCGCCCACCTGCGCCGCGGCGTGATCGCGCGCGGGCTCGGCCGCTCCTACGGCGACAACGCCCAGAACGCGGGCGGCCTCGTCGTCGATATGACCGCGCTGAACAAGATCCACCGCATCGACCGGGACACCCGGATCGTCGATGTCGACGCGGGTGTGAATCTGGATCAGCTGATGAAGGCCGCCCTGCCGTTCGGGCTGTGGGTCCCGGTCCTGCCCGGCACCCGCCAGGTCACCATCGGCGGCGCCATCGGCTCCGATATCCACGGCAAGAACCACCACAGCGCGGGCAGCTTCGGCAATCACGTGCGCTCGATGGATCTGCTCACCGCCGACGGCACCGTGCAGCACATCACGCCGCGCAAGAACGCCAAACTCTTCTGGGCGACCATCGGCGGCTGCGGCCTGACCGGCATCATCCTGCGCGCCACCATCGAGATGACGCCGACCGAGACCGCGTACTTCATCGCCGACGGCGACGTCACCCCGACGCTGGACGACACCATCGCCTTCCACAGCGACGGCTCCGAGGACCGCTACGAATACAGCTCCGCCTGGTTCGACGCGATCAGCCCCGAGCCCAAGCTGGGCCGCGCCGCCATCTCCCGCGGCAATCTGGCCAAGGTGGATCAGCTGCCGAAGAAGTTGCAGAAGGATCCGCTGCGGTTCAACGGCAGGACCTTCCTGACGCTGCCGGATGTCTTCCCGAACGGGCTGGCCAACAAGTACACCTTCACCCCGATCGGCGAGCTCTGGTACCGCAAGTCCGGCACCTACCGCAATAAGCCGCAGAGCCTGACGGCCTTCTACCACCCGCTGGACATGCTGGGCGAGTGGAACCGCGGCTACGGCTCCAACGGCTTCCTCCAGTACCAGTTCGTGGTGCCGCCGGAGTCGGTGGATGAATTCAAGCGGATCATCGTCGACATCCAGCGGTCCGGGTTCTACTCGTTCCTCAACGTTTTCAAGCTCTTCGGGCCGGGTAATCAGGCACCGCTGAGCTTCCCGATGCCGGGCTGGAACATCTGCGTCGACTTCCCGATCTCCCCCGGACTCAACGAGTTCGTGACGGATCTGGACCGCCGAGTGCTCGAATTCGGCGGGCGGCTCTACACCGGTAAGGACTCGCGCACCACCGCCGAGACCTTCCACAAGATGTACCCCCGGATCGACGAGTGGATCAAGATCCGCCGAAGTGTCGACCCCACAGGCGTTTTCATGTCCGATATGGCGAGAAGGCTGGAGCTTCAGTGATCAATGCCGTAGGCAACCCGCAGACCATCCTGCTGCTGGGCGGGACCTCGGAGATCGGCTTGGCGATTTGCTCGGAGTACCTGAAGAAGGGATCGGCGCGGATCATCCTGGCCGCGCTGCCGGGCGATCCGCTGCGCGAGGAAGCCGTTTCCCAGATGAAGGCCGCCGGCGCGAGCCAGGTCGATGTCATCGACTTCGACGCGCTCGATACCGATAGCCATCCGAAGGTCATCGACGCGGCCTGGGACGGCGGCGACGTCGATGTGGCCATCGTCGCCTTCGCCCTGGACGGCGACCCCGAAGAGCTGTGGCAGAACCAGCGCAAGGCCGTGCAGGTCGCCGGAATCAACTACACCGCGGCGGTGTCGGTCGGTGTGCTGGTCGGCGAGAAGATGAAGGCGCAGGGCTTCGGGCGGATCATCGCCATGTCCTCCGTCGCCGGTGAGCGGGTGCGGCGCTCGAACTTCGTCTACGGGTCGACCAAGGCCGGTCTGGACGGCTTCTACCTCGGCCTCGGCGAAGCGCTGCGCTCCTACGGCCCGCGCGTGCTGGTGATCCGGCCGGGCATGGTGCGCACCAGGTTCTCCGCGCACGTCAAAGAGGCTCCGCTCACCGTCGAGAAGGAAGATATCGCGGCGCTCGCGGTTTCCGCGTCACAGAAGGGCAAGGAGCTCATCTGGGCACCCGGCGCCTTCCGCTTCGTGATGATGATCCTGCGCCACATCCCGCGCCCGATCTTCCGCAAACTCCCCATCTGAGCGACGTCGAGCCGCTGCGAGCGCGGTCCCGCCAGGTAGCCTTGTGCTCGTGACGGCGGCCTTCGACGATATGGATTTCAGCGAGCTGGTCGGCCTGTTGACCGAAGAGGAGCGACAGGCGCTTCGTCCTGTCGTTCTGCGACTGGTCGCCAGCCATGGCCACCATGTTGTCTCGGAGCAGCAAGAAGCTCCCCGGCGCCGCCTTTCCTTCGTGGGTTCCGTCGAGGCCGCGCCGGACTTCGCATCGACCTCTCAGTCGGTTCTCCGGCGCGAGCTCGGCGGGAACGAGTGATCGAAGAGTCGCTCGCACGACATCGCTGATGCACCGGTCGATACCATCGTCGGGGCTCCGCTGCCGCGGATGCCGCGGTACACGGCTGTTCTGCGCGATGACGGATGGAGTTAACCGTTGGGCACCACCACCCTGACAGAGCCAGAGATCTCCTCTCTCAGCACCGGCGGGCGGACGCCGGTGCTGGCCCGGCGCATCGGGTCCGGGATCGCACAGGCGGTGCTCGCGACTCTGGTGGCCGTCGCGGTGGCCGCTGTGGGGCTGGTCGCGTTTTCGATGGTGGACTGGCCCGCGTTCAACTCCTCGAACGTGACCCGGGCCTTGACGACCGTCGGGCAGGTCGGGGCGGCGATCATGTTGGTGGCGGCCATCGCACTGATTCGCCTGCGCAAGTGGCCGTGGTTCGCGAAAGTGCTTTCCTGGGCGGGGATTTCGGCGTTCGTCACGGTGACGCTCGGAATGCCGCTGGCCGCGACCAAGCTGTATCTGTTCGGGGTCTCGGTGGATCAGGAGTTCCGCACCGAGTATCTGACGCGGCTCACCGACAGTGCCGCGCTGCGCGATATGACCTACATCGACCTGCCGCCGTTCTATCCGGCCGGGTGGTTCTGGGTCGGCGGACGTGTCGCGAATGTGCTGGGTATGGACGGCTGGGAGGCCTTCAAGCCGTATGCGATCGGCTCGCTCGCGGTCGCCGCGGTACTCGCGCTGGTGCTGTGGTCCGAGCTGATTCGCGCGGACTGGGCCGTCGGGGTGACGGCGGCGACCACCGCGGTCGCCATCACCTTCGCCGCGCCCGAGGCCTACAGCGCCGTGATCGTCCTGCTGCTGCCGCCCGCGCTGGTACTGGCCTGGGGCGCACTGTATCGGCCCGCCGAGCGGAGCGTCCGGGTCGGCGAAAGCTCCGCCGACGATGGCGCATCGGACGCGAAGCGCGCCTCCGGGTCGGCCGGATCGAGCGGCGACGGCGGGTCCCGGGCGGCGACCGCGGGCGGTTGGGGCGCGGTCGTCGGCACCGCACTGTTCCTCGGGCTGGCCGCGACGTTCTACACCCTCTACTTCCTGGTCGCCGCGTTCGCCATCGGATTGATGGGGCTGCTCGCGGCCTGGCTCGCGGTGCGGGAGCGGCGGGCCGCGGCGGGCTCGGGCGGTGCGGGTCCGGTGTGGCGGGCCGCGCTGCCGCCGCTGGTGCGGCTGGTCGCGATCGGCGTGATCTCGGGTGTGATCGCGCTGATCGTCTGGCTGCCCTATCTGCTGAAGGTGCTCGGCACCAAGACAGCGAGTTCGGGGACCGCGCTGCACTATCTGCCGCAATCGGGTGCCGAACTGCCGCTGCCGATGGCGGAATTCTCGCTGCTCGGCGGGTTGTGCCTGATCGGCACCGTGTGGTTGGTGGTGCGCGCGGGATCCTCGCGGCGGGCGCAAGCGCTCGGCATCGGGGTGGTGGCGATCTACCTGTGGACGCTGCTGTCGATGCTGGCGACCGCGGCCGGAACCACTCTGCTGTCGTTCCGTTTGGAGGCGCCGCTGCGCGTTCTGCTGGCCGCGGCGGGTGCGTTCGGTTTCGTGGAGGGTGCGCGCGCGATCTACCGGGCCTTCGACGAACCGAGCCGATTCCGGGCCGCGGTCGTGGCGTTGGCCGTTATCGGCGCGCTCGCCTTCAGCCAGGACATCCCTCATGTGCTGGCTCCGGAGATCACCACCGCCTACACCGATACCGACGGCAACGGGCAGCGCGCCGATAAGCGCCCGCCTTCGGCGGTGTCGTACTACCGCGAGGTGGATGCGGCGCTGCTGGCGCGAACCGGGCGACCACGTGACGAAACAGTGGTGCTGACCGCCGACACCAGCTTCCTCTCCTTCTACCCGTACTTCGGATTCCAAGCCCTGACCTCGCACTACTCGAACCAGCTCGCGGACTTCGCCGGTCGCGCCGCCACCATCAAGGGGTGGAGCGAACTGGACTCCTCGACCGCGCTGCGCGAGGCGCTGGCCGCCTCCCCGTGGCGCGCGCCCGACGCGTTCCTCTTCCGCCGCAGCGGCGACAACTACACCCTGCGCCTGGCCGAGGACGTCTACCCCAACGATCCGAACGTCAAGCGCTACACCGTGGCCTTCCCGAAGAAGCTCTTCGCCGATCCCGCCTTCACCGCCACCGATATCGGACCGTTCACCCTGGTCACCGTCGAGCGATAGTCCGGGCCACCGCGACCCCGAAGGTGGTTTATGCGCCATCGGAGGTCGAGCGCGGCGATTCGGGAACAGCCTCGTCGGCCCTGCCGCACGGACCGGCGGTAGCCCGCAGAGGATCTCGTAGCCGCGGTCACAGGATGCGATGGCTAGCATGAACCCCCGTGCGACCGGACCGATCGACTCCAGCGTTCAACCGCTACCGCCTGATCGCCCTCGTCTCCGGGCTTCTCGGATTCGTGCTGGCGCTGCTCACACCGCTGCTGCCGGTGCGACAGGACCAGGCCACGCTGGACTGGCCCCAGGCGGACAAGAGCACCAGCGTCGAAGCGGCGCTGGTGTCGTATGAGCCACTGCGGTTCACGGCCACGCTGCCGTGTTCGATGCTGACCAGCGCCGCGCAGCCCGGCGGTCCGGCCGAACCGGGAACACGGCAGCCGAGCGACGGGACCGAACCGGGCGCCGCGGCCGAACCCGGTGCGACCACCCAGCAGAGCGCGAAGTCGCACACACTGCTGTCGACCATTCCGATCGCCTCCGGCAACGCCGCGACCAAGGGCCTGGTCGTCTCGGTCGCCGACGGCACCCTCTCGGTATTGCAGCGCGATATCCCGTTGCTCGCCGCTCCGGTCGAGGAGATCGGCGGTTGCACCGCGATCGTCCTCGACTCCACCGCGGCCGCGACCACCGTCGAATTCACCGGGGTACGGCGCAAGGACGGCACCCCGTTCCGCAATACGCTGCCGCGGGATATCCGCCCACAGGTCGCCGGCATCTTCACCGATCTGACCGCCGACCAGCTCGACGGCGCCCGAGTGCACCTCGATATCGACTCGCGCTTCTCCTCGACGCCGACGGTCCTGAAGCTGATCGCGATGGTCGCGGCGGCGGTCTGCACGATTATCGCGCTGATCGCGCTGCACCTGCTGGACACCTCCGACGGCCGCCGGGCCCGGCGCTTCCTGCCCGCGCACTGGTGGCGGTTCGGCCCGGCCGACGGCGTGATCCTCGGCATCCTGGTGCTCTGGCATGTCATCGGCGCCAATACCTCCGACGATGGCTACATCCTGAATATGGCCAGGGCGTCGGAACATTCGGGCTATATGGCCAACTACTACCGGTGGTTCGCGGTCCCGGAGGCGCCGTTCGGCTGGTCCTACGAGGTGCTGGCCTGGATGACGAAGGTCTCCGACGCCAGCCCGTGGATGCGGCTGCCCACGCTGGCTGCCGGGGTGGTGTGCTGGCTGGTGATCAGCCGTGAGGTGCTGCCTCGCCTCGGCGCCCGGGTGCGCCGTGACATGGTGGCGCTGTGGACGGCCGGCTTGGTCTTCCTCGCCTTCTGGCTCCCCTACGACAATGGTCTGCGCCCGGAGCCGCTGATCGCGGCGGGCGCACTGCTCACCTGGTGCTCGATCGAACGCGCCATCGCCACCGGCCGCCTGCTTCCCGGCGCGATCGGTGTGCTGATCGCCGGGTTCTCGCTGGCCGCTGGGCCGACCGGGCTGATCTGTATCGCCGCGCTGATCGCCGGATCGCGGCCGGTGCTGGAGATCATCGTCAAGCGGGCGCAGGGCGCGCTGCCGCGGCAGATCGCGGCGGACGCGCACGCGTCCGGTGGCGAGCCGGATTCCGAGACCGCGGCGCGACCGCCCGCACGGATCGAGTCTGCGTCGCGTGGTGGCCTGTTCTTCCGCTACGCGGCGCTGCTGGCGCCCGGACTGGCCGCCGGAACCCTGGTGCTGATCGCGGTTTTCGCGGACCAGACGCTGGCCACCGTCATGGAGGCGACCCGGGTCCGCACCATCGTCGGACCCAATGTGGCCTGGTTCGATGAGCGGACCCGGTGGGATTCGCTGCTGATGCTCTCCCCGGACGGGTCGCTGGCGCGGCGCTTCGGCGTACTGCTCATGCTGTTGTGTCTGCTGGTCTGTGTGCTCCAGGTGCTGCGCAAGGGACGCATTCCCGGCACCTCCCGCGGACCGTCGGTGCGCATCCTCGGCATCGTTTTCGCGTCGCTGCTGCTGATGATGTTCACGCCGACCAAGTGGACGCACCACTTCGGTGTGTACGCGGGTCTCGCCGGTTCGCTGGCCGCGCTGGCGGCGGTCGCGGTGGGCAGCGCGGGTATTCGCTCACCGCGCAACCGGGCGCTGTTCGCGGCCGCGGTGCTGTTCTTGCTGGCGATCACGTTCACCGGCTCCAACGGCTGGTGGTACGTCTCCAGCTACGGCGTGCCGTGGTGGGACAAGGCGCCGTTGATCGCCGGTAAGGGCCTGTCGACGCTGTTCCTCGGACTGAGCGCGGCGGCACTGCTGTGGGCGATCTGGCTGCACTATCGCGAGCCGTACCGAAAGCCCGCCGCCCCGGGCCGTTTCGGCCGGTTCGCGTCGGCGCCGCTGACCATCGCGGCGGCGCTCCTCGTGCTGTTCGAGGTGGCGTCGCTGGCCAAGGCGGCGCTCACCCAGTACCCGGCGTACTCGATCGCGAAGTCGAATGCCGAATCGCTGGGCGGTGATTCGTGTGCGCTCGCCAACGAGGTACTGGTGGAGGCCGATACCGCTGATTCACTGCTGCTCCCCTACACCGGCGCCCCCGCCGACGGATTGTCCGAGAAGTCGAAGGGTTTCACCCCGAACGGGGTGGCGGCCGACCTCACCGCCGATGCGGAGGAGACGGTGACGGGCGGTGCCAACTCCATCGACAAGGACTCCGCCAATAAGACCACCAAGACCACCGGCGCCGGCACCGGGGGCGGCACCAGCGCGCAGGCGGGTATCAACGGCAGCACGATGGCGCTGCCGTTCGGTCTCGACCCGGCGCGTACCCCGATCATGGGCAGCTATCAGGAGGGTGAGCAGCGACAGGCCGAGCTCACCTCACAGTGGTACCGGCTCGATCTGACCGACAGCATGCGCAACGACCCGGCCTACCGGGTGCTCGCGATCACCGCCGCGGGCCGGATCAGGTCCGTCGACGCGGACGGCGTACTCACCTACGGCCAGGAACTACACCTGGAGTACGGCGTTCGCGGCGGCGACGGCGAGGTGACGAAGCTCGGCGCGGTCGACCCGCTCGATATCGGGGGCGCCCCGTCCTGGCGCAACCTGCGGGTGCCGCTCGACCAGCTGCCCGCGGAGGTGAACGCGGTGCGCCTGGTCGCGGTCGACAACGACATCACCCCCAAACAGTGGCTGGCCGTAACGCCGCCTCGGCTGCCCCGGCTGTCCACCCTGAATTCGGTAGTCGGCTCACAGGATCCGGTGCTGCTCGACTGGCATGTCGGCCTCGCCTTCCCCTGCCAGCGGCCCTTCGACCACCACAACGGCGTGGCCGAGGTCCCGAAGTGGCGCATCCTGCCGGACCGGGTCGGCTCCGACGCCTCCAACGCCTGGCAGGACGATATCGGCGGCGGTCCGCTCGGCTGGACCGGTCTGCTGTTGAAGTCCGAGACCGTCCCCACATATCTGGACCACGACTGGTCCCGCGACTGGGGTTCCCTCGAGCAGTTCACGCCGTATGACCAGGCCGCCGATCCGGCCACCATCGACGTCATGGTCGTGCAGCGCAACGGCTGGTCGAAGCAGGACCCGATCCGGGTCCGGTAACGATCGACCGAACCGCAGCCACGTGCTGAAGCTCGGTCGTCAGTGCGGCCATCGGGTCCCAGACCGTGCCCTTCGGACCGAAGTTTCGCGCTCTGCCGATCAGTGCACTGTGGCATGCCTCGTGAGTATTGCGCCGCACGAACCGACCAGCATTGGGGCGGAATGCGAATTCCACTGATACAGTACGCGTTTCGCTCAGGTGACAGCTCAGTAACCGATGATCGGAATGCCGGACGAAGCACCGGCTCGGACCGTAATGTAGTGCGCTATGACAGGAGCCTTCGATGACATGGATCTGCGCGATCTCGTCGATCTGCTCACCGACGAGGAGAAGCGCGAGTTACGCCCGGCGGTGCTGCGGGTGTTGGGACGTCTGCCCTCCCAAGAGGTGCTGCGCCGGGAACTCGGGCGGCGCATGCTGAACGTGTGACCTCCCGCGACGACGCGTCGGCAGACGCGCGCGGCCGCCTCCTCCGCTTGCCCTCGTTCACTCCACGACATCCCGCGATAAACAAATCTCGCGATAAGCAACAGGGCCGTAGCGTCATTCGACGCTACGGCCCTCCTACTTTCGTCCCGAGCTAGAACACCCGTAGCTGACCCGGGGACCACCAACCCGAACGATTCGTGGTGTCCGTATCCAGCTTCGCCGGTGTGGCGTTGCGGTACTGGTCATAGCGTTCCAGCGAACCCCAGTCCCGGGCCCAGTCGTTCTTCAAGTAGGTCGGCACCGTCGTCGACTTCGCCAGCATCTGGGTGAACCCGAGCGGCCCACCGAATTCCTCGGCCTGCCAGGTGTTGGTGGAGCTGATGGCGAGCGGCCGGTCCGGCAGGATGCGGTAGCCCGGCACCTCGGCGACACCATTGCGGTGATCGAACGGACGCTGGCAGGGGAATTGCAGGCCGACGGCCCAGTCCAGCAGCACCGGCTGGTCGGAGCCGATGTAACTGTTGAGGGACTTCAGTTTCGGCATGCGCGGCGGGGTGAACGCCAGCCACTGGTCGCCGATCAGGATCGGATCGTTGGCGACGATGCGGACGGCATCCGCGTCGGCGGCGATCTCGTCGAGCGGGATCCGCAGATTGCGCCAGGACGGGAACGGGCCGATATCACGCGGCAGGTAGTTGCCGAGCGGCTCGACGCTGCCATCGGGCAGGCGCTTGCCGTAGTCGACGGTCAGCGACTGGCCGTATTTCATCGAGCCGGTGTCGTCCAGGGACAGGATGCGCCCTGCGGCGGAGATGACCACCAAAGGCTTGTCGTCGGAGCGCGGCTCGAGCTGGTACCAGCTGGAGGTCAGCCGTGCGGGCTGCTGCACGCCGTTCTGGTAGCTGCCCATCACCGGAGTGGTCGCCGGGTCGAGCCCGAAGGGCAGGGCCACGGTGCTGCCGTTGACGCCCTGCGCGCCCTGACCGCCACCGGTACCCGCGCTCTCACCCTCGGCGAAGGCGGCGCCCACCGACTGGGTGGAGGTGTTGCCGGTGCCCGGCTTCACCTCGACGGTGTCGGCGGACAGATCGTCGGGCACGCCGTTGGCGTCGAAGCCGACCGGGTCGATACCGGCCAGCGGGTCGCCGTTCGTCGGCGGATTGACCGGATCGATGATCGGCCGCAGCCTGCCGCCGTTCGGGTCCGGTTCCACCAGTACGTCATTGGCGAGACCGCAGGAATTGCCGCCGAGCGCGTCGAAATTCGAGCGGGCCAGCGAGTACGCCGGATACTGCGAGTAGGCGCCCTTGACCAGTGAGAGCACTTCCAGCGCCACCATCAGCGCGGCGACCACGGTCAGCGGGATCGCGGCGAATTTGCGGATCCGCTTGCCGCGCGCCGACTTCGGCGAGGCCTCGGGCGCGACGTACTCCTCACGCAGGGCGGACCAGGCCACCAGTGCGAGCGCGGCGCCGAACAGGATCAGCATGACCGTATTCGACTGGTAGCCGTGCAGTGAGATGCGCTTGTCGAACCACGGCACGCCGAAGCTGGAGACGTACCAGTAGCCGTTGATACCCGAGAAGGCGATCGCGAGCACGAAGAGCAATCCGGCCAGGAAGATGGCCCGGTTCTTGCGGGCCCGCAGGGCCGACGCCGATACCGCGACCGCGGTGACCGCGGCCAGCGAACCGGCGATACCCGCGTACGCGCCGAAGTGGTGCGTCCACTTGGTCGGGTTGAACATCATGAAGAAGATGGTTCCGAAGACGACGCCCATCAGCCGCCAGGTCGGACCGCTGGCGATGCCGGGCACCTGCCTGCGCCGCAGCAGCACCAGCATGGTGGTGAACAGGCACAGCAGCATGGTCAGGAAGGCGAACCGGCGCGAGAGCGAGCCGTCCACCGTCTCCACGAACAGGTAGTAGTAGCGCAGGTAGTCCTCGTACCAGGCCAGATTCGGGCCGGTAGCCTGCCGCACCCGGTTGGCCTCCTGAATGCCCGCGAACGTCTGATCGCTGTAGACGACCGTCAGGACGAGTAGACCGGCCGCCGCGATGGGTGCGAGCAGCGGCAACGTGCCGTGCTGACGGTGCCTGCGCACCACGATCTTGACCAGCGGGCGGATACCGGCGAGCAGCGCCGCCACACACATCAGGCCGGTCGGCGCCGCGGCCAGCGTGAACGCGGCGACCAGCACCGCGACCGCGGCGGGCAGCAGCCGCCCGGTGGCAATCGCCCGCTCGATGGAGACCCAGGTCAGCAGCGCGCCGAGCGCCACGATCGGCTCCGAGCGCAGACCGTTGTCGAAGGGCAGCCAGAAGGCCAGGAACACCAGACCACCGGTCCAGAGCGCGACCCTGCTGGTGCGCACCCCGCGGCCGAGCCGAGGCACCACCTCGCGACTGATGACCATCCAGCAGAGGATCGCGCAGGCCAGCGCGGGCAGCCGCACCCACGGGCTGGCGGTGGAGATCTCCGAGAAGACCTGGATCACGTAGTAGTACCAGCCGAACGGCGCCTCCGGCACGCCGTACCAGCGGAAGTAGTTGGCCATATAGCCCGCGTGCGGGGCCACCCGCACCATGCTCAGGATGTAGCCGTCGTCGGAGGTGTTGGCGCCGACGAAATGCCATGCCAGCAGCGTGCCGACCACCGCGCCGTCGGTCCAGGTCGGCTTCAGCCAATGGGCGGGCAGGAACCGCCGGTGCCCGCGGCCGTCACTGCCGTCGAGCCTGGCCAGCGCGGCGAGCGCGATCAGCGTGCAGAGCACGGCCACGATCATCGCCACCAGCTTGATCAGGGTGGGGGTGGAGGTGAAGCGGGTGTCGATGGTCATGTCGAACGACAGCCCGGCGGGCACCGCGCCCTTGAGATCGGTGAAGACACCGACGACCTGCGGCCGCAGATCACCGCTCAGCTGGCCCTCGACCGGCACCCGGACGCTTTCCTCGGCCCCGGGCGCCCCGCCCTGAACCGGCCGCTCGACGGTTTTGGTCAGGCCGGTGAATTCGGCGCGGGTGCGCTGATCGTCCGAGGTGATCGCGATCGACGAGCACCGCCCCATCTCCGACCGCTCGGCGGACGCCACCACCGCATTGCGATCGACCACATCCACCGAGGTCTCCGAGACCCGGACGAACATCGCCTCCAGGGCGGCTCGATCCCCCTGGGGCGGCGCGGTGGCCAGCAACATGCCGCCCTGCGCCGGCAACGCGTCCACCGCGCTACACGGAATGGTGGCCTTCAGTGTGGTGGGCACCTGCGACATCAGCGGTGCCTGCACATTGCCGAGGGTGCCGCCCTGCGGCCAGTTCAGCACCGCTGTGGTCTGGCTGACCGGCAAGAACGGCGTTGCCAGTGCTAACAGCGCGCCTATCAATCCGGTGACCAGCGCGATGATGCGCGCGGTCCGGAAATCGCGGGATGCGACCGCCGGGGCGGGGGTCGGCTTCGTAAGGACAGCTGTAGCGGCGTCGGGCACGGTTCGCAATGCTAGCGGCACGCGTGTCCGTCGGCGTGGTGTGTCTGCGCAAGTCATGCCACCCGGACACCGAAACACCGGACCGAACTGCTGACCGTTAACCGGTGCCATGGAAAGGTGGAGGCATGACCAAGGTGAATCTCGTGACGAATTACGGATCGATCGTCCTGGAACTGGACGACGCCAAGGCGCCGAACTCGGTGCAGAACTTCGTGAACTACGTGAAGGCCGGCCACTACAACGGCACCATCTTCCACCGCGTCATCCCCGGCTTCATGGTCCAGGGCGGCGGCTTCGAGCCCGGCATGCGCCAGAAGGGCACCGAGGCGCCGATCCAGAACGAAGCGAACAACGGCCTGAAGAACAACAAGTACACCGTCGCGATGGCCCGCACCAACGACCCGCACTCGGCCACCGCCCAGTTCTTCATCAACGTCTCCGACAACGATTTCCTGAACCACTCGGCCCCGACTCCCTCCGGCTGGGGCTACGCGGTCTTCGGTGCGGTCATCGAAGGCAAGGATGTGGTCGACAAGATCGCCGCCGTCACCACCGGTTCCGCGGGCATGCATCAGGACGTGCCGAAGGACGACGTCATCATCAAATCCGCCAGCATCGGCTGATATCCGGGTATCCGACGCGAATCGGGCCGTCTCCCAAGGGAGTACGGCCCGATCCGGTTTCCTTGTACCGCTGTCAGAGCGGCAGCAGGTGATGCTTGCGCGGGTTGCGCGCCATCTGCTTATCGCGCAGCAGATGGAGCGCCCGGCGTAGCTCCAGCCGGGTCGCGGACGGCTCGATGACGGCATCGATATAGCCGCGCTCGGCCGCCACCCACGGCGTCGCCATGGTCGCGTTGTAGAAGTCGATCATCTGCTGGCGCATTGCCGCGCGCTGCTCCTCGGGCGCGGCCTCCAGCTGCTTACCGCCGATCAGGCTGACCGCGCTCTCCGCGCCCATCACCGCGATACGGGCGGTCGGCCAGGCCAGATTGACATCCGCGCCGAGCTGCTTGGAGCCCATCACGGCGTATCCGCCGCCGTAGGACTTGCGGATCACCACGGTCACCTTCGGCACCGTCGCCTCGACGAAGGAGAACAGGAAGCGGCCGCCGCGCTTGATGACGCCGATCTTCTCCTGCTCCACACCCGGCAGGAAGCCCGGCGTATCCACCACGAAGATCAGCGGAATCTCGAAGGCGTCGCAGAGCCGCACGAAATGCGCGGCCTTATCGGAGGCGCGGGCGTCCAACGCTCCGGCGTAGACGATCGGCTGATTGGCCACCACGCCGACGCTCGACCCGTCCACCCGGGCGAATCCGGTGATGATGTTGCGTCCCGCCGAAGCGCCGACCTCGTGGAATGCGCCGTCGTCGAAGATGCGCAATAGGATGTCGTGCATGTCGTAGGCCGCGTTGTCCGAGTCCGGCACAAGCGAATTCAGTTCCAGATCCGATTCGGTGGTCTCCGGTTCCAGACCGGGATTCACGATCGGCGGCAGTTCCTGGCAGCTGGTGGGCAGGTAACCGAGGTATTCGCGCACCCAGTCGAAGGCCTCGGCCTCGTCCTTGGCGACGTGATGGATATTGCCGTACTCGGCCTGGCTCTGCGCGCCGCCGAGCTCCTCCAGGCTGACATCCTCGCCGGTGACCTCGCGGATCACCTTGGGACCGGTGACGAACATGTACGCCTCTTCGGTCGCCACCACCACATCGGTATTGATGGGGGCATACACCGCGCCACCCGCGCATTTGCCGAGAATCATCGAGATCTGCGGCACCAAGCCGGAAAGCGGCTCCTGGCGTCTGCCCAGCTCCGCGTACCAGGCCAGCGAGGTGACCGCCTCCTGCACGCGCGCGCCGCCGGAGTCGTTGATGCCGACGACCGGGCAGCCGACCTTGGCGGCGTACTCCATGATGTGGGCGACCTTGCGGCCGAACATCTCGCCGACCGACCCGCCGTACACGGTCTGATCGTGGGAGAAGACCGCTACCGGGCGACCCTCCACCAGGCCGTGCCCGGTGACCACACCGTCGCCGTAGAGCGCGGCGGGATCCCCCGGTTTGCGTACCAGCGCACCGATTTCCACGAAGGTGCCCGGATCGAGCAGCATATTGATCCGGTCGCGGGCGCTCGGGATACCCTTCGCGGCCCGCTTCGCCACACCCGCCGCACCCGCCGGTTCTTGCGCAAGTTCGAGGCGTTGACGCAGGTCGGCGAGTTTCTCGGCGGTGGTGCTCACGGCCGCACCTCGCGGACGTCCGATTTCACCGCGCTCACCCGCGCGCTGTCGGTAGTTCGGTCGCTACGCTCCCTCACTTGACCCCTTTCGCCTCGATTGCCACGAGTTTCGCGGTGAGGTCGGCTCCGATCTTTCCGATGCGCGGCTCGTCGACAATCTGCAGGTGGTCACCCGCGATGTGGACTACCTCGAGATTCGGCAGATACTCGTCCCAACCACCGTTCGGCTTGCGTTCGGCGAAGCGGGGTTCCAGCTCGATCATGCCGTCGTGGTAGCGATCGGCCAGGTAGAGCACGACGTTGCCGTCGTAGTGCGAAGGCTGGGTCTTGGCCAGATGCCTGCTCTCGACCCACGAGGTGCGCTGATGCTCGAGCACACCGCCGGGAATCTTGGCGCCGCTGAACTTGATCAGATCGCTGATCATCTTGAACTGCTCTTCATCGGAGGCCGCGGCCAGCGTCTCCAACTGCTCACGGTCCAGCTCGCCCTCGACACCGTAGGTCTTCTTCGCGAAGACCTGGTAGCGCTCGATGCGGCGCACCCGCTCCTCCGGACTGTTGTCCTCACCCTGCGTCGGGATGGCCAGGTCGATGAGTCCGACCACGCTCACCTCGGCGCCCTCGGCCCGCAGCAGCTGCGCGACCTGCAGCGCGAACACCGCACCCAGCGACCAGCCGTACAGCACGTACGGACCGTTGCCCTGGATCTTGCGGAGTTCGGGCAGGTACTGCCGCGCCCGCGTCTCGATATCGCCCTCGACGCGTTCGAAGCCGTACATCGGGGTGTCGTTGGGCAGCCGCTTCAGCAGCGGTTCGTAGACCAGCGTATTGCCACCGGACGGGTGGAATACGAAGACCGGCACCGCATTCGAGCCCTCGACCCGCGCCCGCAGCGGACGCACGAACCCGTCCACCTCGGCGCCGCTGTCCTGCAGGTCGCGCACGATATTGGAGAGCTGTTCGATGGTCTCGCAGTCGAGCACGTCGTCGACGGTGACCTCGGCCTTGATCCGCTCGGTGAGGCGTTCCGCCAGCTTCTCGGCGACCTCCTCCTCCAGAATCGGGAGGGTATTGAAGATGCCGCCCGCCGACTTGCCGGTGACGATCGCCCAGGTGGCGAAGGTCAGTCGCTCGGCGGCGTCGCGCGGGGGTACATCGTCCTCGGCGGCGGCATTCGGCTGACCGCCGAATACGGCGGCGGGAGCCGGTTCGGCCTGGGCGACAACCGCTTCGGCCGGAGCCTCGGCGGTGATATCGACCGCGGATACCTCGGCTTCGGCGACGATGACCTCGGCTTCGGCTTCCACCGTGGTGTCCTCGACGGTGAGCGGCGAACCCGCCTCGGCGGCAGCGGCTTTCGCCACCGCTGCCGGATCCGCACCGGCCTCCAGCGCGGCGCGGGCCGCGGCGACGAAGCCACCGTCGACCGCGACCTCCTCGCCCGCGGCCTGCCTGTCCGCCATCGCCTGCACCTCGTCACGGTGGTCGATGGCGTAACGCAGCACTTTGCCGACCTCGGTCAGGTTGGCGTCGCGCACGGCCTGGATCTGCAGCTGTGGGATATCGAATTCGTACTCGACCCGGTTCTTGATGCGCATGGCCATCAGCGAGTCGAGACCGAGCTCCATCAGCGGGATCTCCATCGGCAGATCCTCGACCGCGTAGCCCATCGACTCGGCGACGATCAACGCCAGCCGCTCCTCGAGCGACTGGGTGCCGTTCGGATCCCAGCGGTCACCGAAGGTCTCGACCACCTCGAGCACGGCGCTGTCGGTGGCGGCCACCGCGACGGCCGGAACAGGCTGCACCACGGCGGGTTCGGGCAGCGGCGCCCCGGAGGCGACCACACCGTCGAACAGCAGCCGGAAGGCGGCGCCCTCCTTGGCGTGCACCTGGACCGCGCCGCCGCCCGGGTACGGGGTCAGCGTGGTGGTCAGGGTGCCGGTCGCGGGAATCGGGGCGTACGGAACGGAGACGCCCGGCGACACCTCGCTGAGCACCTGCGCCGCCGCGGCCTGCGCCAGCGCGCCGAGGTCGGTGACCGACGCGGCCTGCACCTCCCACACGTGGCGGCCGTCCGGCAGCGCGACGTGCGCGCCCGGCACCCGGGCATTTCCGCCGCTCGCCACCATCCGCGCCTTGGGCCAGAACTCCTTGCGCACGAATGTGGTTCGCGGAATATCGGCGTAGTCACCGGCGGGCAGCATCGAGGGCAGGTCGACCTTGTGCCCGTGCACATAGAGCTGCGCCAGCGCGCCGATGACACCCGCCGACTCGTCTTCCTTGCGCTTGAGCGTCGGGATCAGCTGCGCATTGTGCACGCCCGCGGCGAAGGTGGTGCCCAGCACCTGCATCAGCGCGACGGAGTTGGGCGCGAGCTCCAGGAAGGTGGTGTGGCCGGAGTCCACCGCGAGCTTCACCGCATTGGTGAAGTACACCGCGTGGCGCATGTTCTTGACCCAGTAGTCCTCGTCATGGATCGGGTCGTGGCCGGGACGGTAGAACTCTTCCTTGTTCACCGTCGAGTACAGGCCGGTCTTCAGCTTGGTCGGCTCGATACCGGCCAGCTCCGCGGCCAGCTCGCCGAGCAGCGGATCCATCTGCGAGGTGTGGCCCGCGCCGCGCGTCTGCAGCACGCGGGCGAATTTGCCCGCCGCCTCGACCTGCGCAACGATGGCCGCGACCTGGTCCTGCGGGCCGCCGATCACCGTATTGGTGGGCGCCGCGAAGACGGCCATCTCGACATCCGGATAGTCCGGCAGCAGCTTCTCGACATCCTCGACACCGAGTTCGACCAGTGCCATATTGCGCACGTCGGCATCGGTGATCATCGCTTCGCCCTCGCCCATCAGGCGGGAACGAGCGCAGATCACGCGCACGGCATCCTCGAGAGCCAAGCCGCCGGAGATGTAGGCCCCGGCCACCTCGCCCATCGAATGGCCAACCACCGCCTCGGGTTCCGCGCCGTGGGCGCGCAGCACCGCGGCCAGGCCGATCTGGATGGTGAAGATGCCGACCTGCGAGGTGCCGACGCTGTAGTCCTGCGCGTCGTCCAGGATCAGCTCGCGGATCGAATAGCCCGCCTCGTCCTGCACCAGTTCGTCGACCTCGTCGACGGTCCGGCGGAAGATCGAATTCTCCTGGTAGAGCTGCTTACCCATCTTGCGATGCTGGGCGCCGAAACCGGCGAGCACCCAGATCGGAGCCTGAACGGCCGGGGCGTCGGCGGTGAAGACGCCGGTACCCGGCTTACCCGCCGCGATGGCGCGCAGGCCGGCGACGGCCTCCTCGTGCGTCTTGGCGAGCACCACGCCGCGCGAACGCCAATGGCTGCGCTTGGCCAGCGAGCGGGCCACATCGGCCAGCGGCACCTCACGACCGGCCTCGGACTCCAGCCAGTCGGCGAGTTCGGCGGCGGCACGGCGACGGCGCGAGGGCAGATAGCCGGAGACGGCCAGGATCACCGGCAGCGGCTCGGTCCGCTCCCCGGACCATTCGGGTTCGGGGACGGCCACCTCGGCGGCCTGTTCGGCGACGATCTCTTCCGCCTCGGCGATCACATCGGTGGTCTCGGTGTCGAGATCCTCGGTGGCGAGATCCGCACTGTCGAGATCCGCGGCCTCGTTCGCGACGGTCTCGACCGGCGCCGCCGCGGCAGGCACGTACTCCTGCAAGACGACGTGCGCGTTGGTGCCACCGAAACCGAACCCGTTGATGCCGACCGTGGCGGTACCGCTGTAGCGCGGGAATTCCGTCGGGGCGTCGATCACCTTCAGGTGCGCCTGCTCGAACGGGATGTACGGGTTGGGACCGGCGTAGTGGATATTCGGCGGCAGCACATTGTGCTGGAACGCCATGATCACCTTCGCCAGGCTGGCGGCGCCCGCGCCGGACTCGAGGTGGCCGAAGTTGGTCTTGGCCGAACCCAACAGCGCGGGTTTGTCGGCGTCGCGGCCGCGGCCGACCACCCGGCCCAGCGCGTCGGCCTCGATCGGATCGCCGATCAGGGTGCCGGTGCCGTGCGCCTCGATGTAGTCGACGGTAGAGGGCTTGACGCCCGCGTCCCGGTAAGCCCGGCGCAGCACGTCGGCCTGTGCGTCCGGATTCGGCGCGAGCAGGCCATTGGAGCGGCCGTCGTTATTGACCGCGGAACCCTTGATCACGGCCATGATCCGGTCGCCGTCACGTTCGGCGTCGACGAGGCGCTTGAGCACTACCAGACCCGCGCCCTCGGAGCGCACCATGCCATCGGCGTCGGAGGAGAAGGCCTTGATCCGGCCGTTCTTCGCCACGCCGCCGTTCAGGTCGAAGCCCAGGGTGGCCGCGGGGGCCAGGATCATATTCACGCCACCGGCCAGCGCCAGATCGGCGTCGCCGTCACGCAGCGCCCGCACCGCCTGGTGCACCGCGACCAGGGTGGACGAGCACGCGGTGTCGACAGTTACCGACGGACCGCGGAAGTCGTAGAAGTAGGAGACCCGGTTGGCGATGATGCCCGTCGAGCTGCCCATGATCCCGTAGGCCTGTGCGGACGCGGGCACATTCGGATCCGGCTCGGCGCCGAGCCCGAGTGCGGTGATCAGCATGAAGTCGCTGGTGGACGAGCCGATGAACATGCCGACCGACTCACCCTTGAGCTCACTGGCCGGAATCCTGGCGTGCTCCAAGGCTTCCCAGGTCAGCTCCATCATCAGGCGCTGCTGTGGATCGACCCGCTCGACCTCGATGGGCGACATGGCGAAGAACTCCGCGTCGAAGCCCTTGACCACCTCTTGGTCCAGATAGCCGCCCAGGGTGTTGCCCTCGGCGACGGCCCGGGCCACCTCGGGCTCATCGAGGAACTCCGCCCACCGTCCTTCCGGCAGCTCGCGAATAGCGTCACCGCGGTTGATCAGGAATTCCCAGGTGGACTCCGGGGTGTCCCCCGCACCCGGCAAGCGAGTGGACATCCCGACGATCGCGATGTCGTGCGCCTCGCCCGGGGCGTATCCGGCGTAGAACGCGTCATCGCCCGATTCCTCGGGGACCTCGGGTTCACCATTGATGATCCGCTCGGCCAGCGCGGCGATGGTCGGATGCTGGTAGACCACCGTCGCGGTCAGCACCACGCCCGTGAGCTCCTCGATATCGCCGCCGAGGGCGAGGGCATCGCGCGAGGCCAGCCCGAACTCCTCCATCGGCCGGTCGACCGTGATGTTCTCGATGGCCTGACCGGTCGCGTCGGCAACCCAGGAGCGCAGCCATTCCCGCAGTTCGGCCACCGACATATCGGTTGTCGCACCGGTTTTCAGCGCCTCGTTGCCGACGGTGAAGTCGGGCAAGGATCCGGCCGGTGCGGCGGAAGCGTCCTGCGCGGCGCCGGGAACGCTATTGGTCGTCTGGGGCGTGCCCTCGTTGTCAGCCATCAATTCCTCAAGCTACCTGTCTGCGTACCGGGCCGCGCCGCGAATTGACGCGCAGGTCGTCGGCGACCCGCGACCAGCGGTGAGTTCCGAGCGACCTGTACTAGCGGCGTGGGATGCCTCGGCGCCGAGCGTCGATGATCGGCGGTTCGAAGTCACCCCGGGGCAATCCTATTTCGAGCGGCCCGCAGGCAATCGCGAGCGTCTACTCTTCCGGAGCATCGGGGAATGCCTGCTGGGTGTAACCACCCCGCAGCGTTCCCTCCAGATAAGCAGTCTTGCAGGCGCGCCGCGCGATCTTGCCGCTGGAGGTGCGCGGAATCGATCCCGCGGGTACCAGCAGCACGTCGCGCACCGTCACACCGTGGCGCTGCGATACCGCCGCGCGGACCGCGTCGGCGATCGGCAGCGGATCTGCCTTGCCCGCGCCCGGACCACGCTCGCCCACGATCACCAGCTGCTCGGAGGCATCGTCGGCGTCGAACTTCAGGCCCGAGTGGCTGCCCTGTTCGAAGACCTCGGTGGGCAACTGGTTCGCGGGCACGGAGAACGCGGCGACGAAGCCGGGCCGCAGTGCCTTGCTGGCCTCCTGCGCGGAGAACTCCAGATCCTGCGGGTAGTGGTTGCGTCCGTCGACGATCACCAGATCCTTGACCCGGCCGGTGATGTACAGCTCGCCTTCGAAGTAGACGCCGTAGTCGCCGGTGCGCATCCAGTTGGCGTCGTCCGTGGTGCCCTCGGCGTGGCTGCCCTCGGCGATCCGCTGGCCGACCTTGTTGCGGAAGGTCTTGGTGGTCTCTTCCTCGCGACCCCAGTAACCGATGCCCATGTTATTGCCGTGCAGCCAGATCTCACCGACCCGGCCGTCGGGCAGCTCGTGGCCGCCGTCCGCCTCGACGGTCTCCGGGTCCACGATGACGGCCCACTGCGACAGCGCGACGTAACCGCAGGAGACCTGCGCGATCGAGTTCTCGGTGCCCTGGTCGACCTTCACCATCCGACCAGCGTTGAGCTCGTTGCGGTCCACGTAGACGACCTTGGCCTCGTCCTCGGCCTTGGTCGCCGAGACGAACAGCGTCGCCTCCGCCATGCCGTAGCACGGCTTGATCGCGGTCTTGGGCAGACCGAACGGCGCGAACGCCTCGTTGAACTTCTTCATCGAGGAGGTGGTGACCGGCTCACTGCCGTTGATCAGACCGATGACATTGGACAGATCCAGCGACTCACCCATCTTCGGCAGGCCACGCGCGGCGGCATGTTCGAATGCGAAGTTCGGTGCGGCGGCGAAGGTTCCGGCGCCGTCGGAAACCGCGGCCAGCTCCTTGATCCAGCGGTACGGACGTCGCACGAACGCGCTCGGCGACATGATGGTGATGTACTTGCCGCCCACCGCGGGAAGGATCACCGTGAGCAGGCCCATGTCGTGGAACAGCGGTAGCCAGGTGACGCCGCGCGAATTCCAGTCCAGGTTGATCGCTTCGACCATCTGCAGCAGGTTGGTGCCGACCGCGCGGTGGGTGATCTCCACACCGGCCGGGACCCGGGTCGAACCCGAGGTGTACTGGAGGTAGGCGATGTCATCGATCTTGATGTCCGGGCGCACCCAGGTCTCGCCGACACTGTCCGGGATCGCGTCGACCGCGATGATGCGCGGCCGCTGCGCGGCGGGCAGGGCGCGGAAGAACTGACGCACGCCGGCGGCGGAGGTGCTCGCGGTGAGAATCGCCGAGGGCGTGCAGTCACCGAGTACGGCGTGCAGGCGATCGGTGTGGCCCGGCTCATCCGGATCGAACAGCGGCACCGAGATGCAACCGGCGTAGATCGCGGCGAAGAAGGAGATCACATAGTCCAGGCCCTGCGGGGCGAGGATCGCAACCCGGTCGCCCGGCTTGGTCACCTGCTGCAGACGGGCGGCCACCGCGCGCAGCCGAACACCGAACTCCAGCCACGTCAGCTCGTGCACCTCACCGTCGCGTTCCCGCGAGTAGTCGATGTAGCGGTACGCCAGCGTATTCGCGTCGTTCCGGGTGTGCTTCTCGACGTGATCAACCAGGGTGTGATCCTCGGGAATACGGATGTTCCCGGTTTCGTCCAGGTAGTCGTCGAAAGTCTCGTCCATTCCTTCTTCTCCTCCAAGGCACACGCAGTAAAACGGCGTGATCGCCGCTATCACCTGTGAGGCCCCGACTCGCTTTCGCCCGCGGGTGCTCCCAAATATAAAGAGCCAACCTGCAGATTTTCGTGCGGTCTGCGCGGTGACCGCTATCGGCTAGATGTTCTCAAACCAGAGTCATGTTACAGAGATGACCGGCTTACTCGTCCCGCAGCAGGGGGATAACGGGGGCGAATGCGTCCATCTGGGTGGGGAATACCCCGACATACGACATCGAGGTGAGTTGCCGCACACGACGGATCTGCTCGGCGATCTCCTCGAATGTGCCGATGGCCACATACGGTGAGGCCAGAATGTCCTCGACCGAGAGCTTCACATCGACCTCGAGGTCCGGGTGCAGGCCGCGGTCGATGGCCGACAGCGCCATCTCCGCGGTCTTCTCCCGGTCGTCGGTAATGACGATTGCCGTGATAGCCCAGTTCAGCTCGATATCCGCGAACCGATCCCCGGCCGCTTCCTTGATGAGCTCGACCTTCTCGATGGTCTTCTCCAGGGTGATACCGGAGAGCAGGCCCTTGCCGTTCTTGGTGGTGACCGGAACGACGGAGATGATGTCGGCGTGCTTGGCCGCCAGCCGCAGCATCTTCGGCCCGCCGCCGCCGGTGCAGATCGGCGGGCGCGGACCCTGCCGCGGTCGCGGCGTGCCCTTGATGCCCCGCACCTGGTAGTACTTGCCGTCGAAGTTGCACTCCTGGCCACGCAGCAGCACATCGAGGATGGTCAACGCCTCGTCCAGCTTGGCGAGCCGGATTCCGGGCGAATCGTAGGTGAGACCGGCGGCCTGGTACTCGTCCTGCTTCCAGCCCGCGCCGAGCCCGACCTCGAGCCTGCCCTTCGACAGCACATCGATGGTGGCGAGGTCCTTGGCCAGGACCACGGGGTGGCGGAAACCATTGGCCAGCACCGAGGTTCCGAGGCGGATCCGCTCGGTGGCCTGGGTCAGCGCGCCCAGCGCGGCGATCGGACCGATCTGGTCCCCGAGGTGATCCGGGACGACGAAGGTGTCGAACCCGTATTCCTCGGCCTGCTGCGCGGTCTGGATGAACTTGCGGGCGCCACCCTCCTGCTTATTTCCTTCGCCCGCGGCCGCGAAGCGGAAAGGACGCAACGGAATCCCCTGCGCGGTCAACCCAGCATCCGCTGCGCTGCTGGCCGAGTCGGCCGGTGCGGCGGCTTGTGTCATGAACTCATGCTCCTGGCTGTCTGTGTGCGATCCTCGATCACCCCGGCGAGTGATCGCCGCTGTACCTGTCCGACGCCCGGCGTCCCGCAGCAGGCTGCGGGTACCGGCGTCGCGATCATCAGCGCACTTTACAACGTGCAGACGAACCGCAGTGCGGTTGTCGCGGCGGCCGATGCCTGGACACCGACTACCGTCGGCGGGGACTGTGCAACCTCACGAATGCGCCGGGTGTGGCGCGCGCTCGATCAGGTCGGCGGCCCAGTCGACCGTCCACTGGGTGGCGGTCGCGCCGTCAGCGTCGACAACGAAACCGTTGTAGAGGCTGTGCACCGGGTTGCCCGCCGCGCGGACCAGCGTCAGCACGCTGCTGACGAAGTTGACCGGGCTCAGCGCTTGGCGCGGCGAATCGCAGATCAAATCGCCGGGCGCGCAAATGCTGACGGTGCGATCGGCCAGCGAACCGAAGCCACCGGAACGCGGACCGGTCATCGTGATGCCGGGCACCTTCACCCCGGTCAGCGCGATCTCGGCGCCGACGCCCGGCGGCGGGGTACCGACCTGGGTGGCCTCGCCGGCTCCGGTATCTCCGGTGCGGCGGCCGTCGGCGAGCACGGCGACGCCGAGCACCAGGTCGGCGTCGACCGGGCCCTTGTTCGCGCCGATCAGGTTGGCGATATCGCCCGCGATCACCGCGCCCTGGGAAAAGCCCGCGATGACATAGGTGGTCAGGGGGCATTGTTCGGTGCGCTCGGACATGAAGTCGACCATCCGCTGCGCGCCCTCGGCCCGGCTGTTGTTGTAGGACTGCTGGCCGTCCGGCGGAATGGCGATGGGGTTGGAGAACTGCGCGACGTACGGAACGGTGTAGACGTCGACCCGCTCCGACGGGAACTGCTGCTGCACCGGCCTGGAGATATTGAGCATCAACGATGCCGGATTCGCGGTCGGGTTGTAGGGATCGTCGACACTGCTCGACTCCCAGGTTCCCGGGACCGAAATCATCTGCACATCCGGGCACCAGGCGGGCTGCGAGGTCGGGCGTTCCGGTGGTTTCGGCGGCTTCGGAGGCTTCGAGCAGCCCGCGAGCGCGTACCAGAGCACGATCACGCCGACGATACCCAGCGCGATGACCGCGAGGGACGTCAAACATCCCGCCGGACGGATCCGGCGGGTCGAACCTCTGCCCGCGCTCACTAGCAGTACGTCTGCTTAGCCGTATCGATGTAGATCTTGCCCGCCGTCTCGACCGGCATCTTGGCCGGATCGAAGGACGGATCGGAACCGGCCATCGCGTTCACGAAGGTGCTCAGATCCGCATCGCTCGCGCCCGCCGCGACACCCTGGCAGACGTAGCCGCCGATGCTCAACGCGATATCCGGGCTCGCGGGGGTGATGCCCTGGGCCTTCAGCGCGTCGAGGAACTTGCGGTCCTTCTCGGAGAGGTTCGAGGTGTCCTGCGGCGGGACCGCGCCGGTCGGCACCGGCTGCGGCCGCTCGGGCGCCACCGTCTCGGTGGCCGGTGGCGCGGCCTCCGGGGTGGGCTCTGGGGCGGGCGCCTGTTGCCCGGTCTCGACCGGCGCGGACGTCGGGGCGGCCGAAGTCACGGCCGACACCGTGGTTTGGGGCAGCGTCGGCGTGCTCGATGCGGTCGAGTCATTTCCGCCACAGGCGGCGAGCAGGCCGGTCGCGGCGGCGATCGCTACGGCGGTGCCTAACACCTTTCCACTGGTCAGATGCATGAATTCGTATCCTCGATCTGTTCGCAAGGGGGACGCGGTCGACCCCAGGGTAGCGGCAACTGGGAGCCGACCGGCGGCAGTCAGCAAACAGACCGGTCCGAACTAAAGTCCGTGAACCTCCGTTTTGCCATCACGCACGGTGATGAACCCGGCCTGAAAATTCTGCTGCAGACCGCCCGGAATCTCGAACTCGTCACTGATCGGATAGCCCAATTTGCCGTTCTCGTAGCCCACGGTCTTCCAGGCATCCATGATCGTTCCGGGCCGCACCGACCACGCACCCGACAGCGGGCTCCAGTAGATATTGCCGCCCTCGAACCGGCTGTAGCGCCCCAGATCCTTCAGCGGCGCTTCCTCGTCGATCGGGAAACCCAGCCAGCTGTTCTCGTAACCCATCTGGGCGTACTTGGCGAGTATCAGGCCATGGACCCGGTGCACCCCGGAGTTCTGGCTGTAGTAGAAGGGACCGCCCTCGAAGGCCTGCACCACGCCGTCCCTATTCGGCGTCTTCACTTCGGGCGCGGACGGATAACCCGCGGGGCCGCGCTCGAAGCCCTGTTTACCCCACTCCTCCAGGATCGCGCCGCGCACCAGCTGGGCGCCGGTCTGCGGGGTCCAGTAGAGCGAACCGTTCTGGAAGGACTGCACACGCCCGCGACCATCGGGCAGGCCGCGCTCACCGCCGGTCGGCAGGCCGAGTGGGCCGCCCGGGCCCAGCACGGCCTGGTAGCCACCGCCGATCATGCCGCCCACCGGGAACGCCCCCGTGGCCGCCGAATGGAAGACCCGGCCGCCACGGAAATCCTGAGCCACGCCGCCCGGCACCGGATATTCACGGGTGAGACAGTCGCCGAGCCAGCTGGTGCCCGCCACCACCGTGGCGATCGCACCGCCCGCATCGCAGGCCGGTTTACCCGGGTCGACCCCGAGCGCGGCCGCGGCCTGCGACCAGGATTGACGCATTTCGAAATCCCAGTACGGCCACGTATGTGTGCCGGACTGACGGTAATTCACCTGCGCCGGAATGGAGAGTTTGCCCAGCTTCGTGACGAAGTTCTGGGAGGTGAGCCGGGACAGGATTTCCAGCCCCATACCCGCGTAGTTGGTGCTGACCCCCGGGATGCCCGCGGCCTGGTCGAACGGACCGACCGCCCCACTACCGCTGGAAATGTACAGGCTGGTCCCCTTCAACTTGTCGGCCAGCGCGTACGGATCGTGGTTCTCCCACTCCTGGCTGGTCGGCGGGCCCCACATGGCGGCCGAGTCGAATCCGCCCGCATCCCGCATGGCGAACTGGATGGCCTGCGGCATGCCGAGGGTGGTCGTGGTCAGAAAACCCGAGTACGAGGCCGCGTATTTGACGAAACCGGGGTTGCGGCCCGCCAGGAACATGGCGGCCGTACCACCCATCGAAAGCCCCTCCATGCCACGCACATCCGTGGCTCGCCACTGGTTCTCCAGCAGCGGAGGCAGCTCCTTGGTCAGGAAGGTCTCCCACTTGTAGTTCTTGCCGTTGTTCGGGTGTAGCCAGTCGGAGTAGAAGCTGGACTGGCCACCGATCGGCAGCACCACGGTGACGTTCTTGTCGGCGTAGAAATCCTGCGCGCCCGCGTCCTTGGTCCAGCCGCTCTCGTCGTCGGTGGCGCGCAGGCCGTCGAGCATGAACAGCACCGGGAAGCGCGCGCCCGGGTTGGCATTCCAGTCCCGGGCCAGCAACAGCTGGATCTGGACCGGTGTGCCCATGGACGGCGAATACACCCAGAGCGCGACCCTGCGGTCGCCGAACCACACCGCCCGCTGCACCGATGCCTCGGCGGGCGTGGCCGCGGGCTGCGCGCCGGCGGGCGCGCCGGGCGGGGCGATGCCGGTGGCCAGCGGGAGCACGAGGGCGGTGGCGAGTAGGGACAGCCGCCAGCGGGCCGTGCGTCCGTCGCGCCGACCGCGTCTCCCCCGCCTGCCGAACGTTTTCCCTGCCACAGATGCTTTCTACTCCGGCAGGTGGCGGGTTCCTGGTAAGACGCGCGGACGGCATACCAGTTGGTTCGGGGTTTTCGGTGCCGGAGACGGCCGCGGAATGGCCGGTGTGCCAGACAGCGGGCTTCGGGCACCCCGGAAAGACGAACGGCGCCACCACCTCCGAGAGGCAGTGGCGCCGTCCGGTCAGCGCTCTAGATCACCAGCCGCCGGTGGCGTCCAGGATGCCCTTGCGGGCGTTGAAGAGCTGGCCCTCCCAGTACTTCCAGGAGTGCGTACCCGCCGCCGGGAAGTCGAAGAACGCCGGAATGCCCAGCGAGTTCAGGCGAACCTGGAACGCGCGGGTGTTGACCAGCGACAGGGCTTCCAGCGCCATGGCGTTACCGGTGTTGAACGCGCCGACCGCCGAGGCCGGGCGGTCGAACTGACCCGGCAGGCCGCTGGCCGCCGAGATGTACATCGGCAGACCCTTGAGCTGCGGTGCGAACACGAACGGGTCCATGCGCAGCCACTGCGGGCTCCACGGCGCGGCCATCGAGTCGACGTTGTAGCGGCCCGCGTCCAGCATCGCGATGCGGATCGCCTCGCGCATACCCGGCGCCGAGATGTTCAGGTAGCCCGAGAACGAGGAGGCCTGCTTGAACTGATCCCGGTGGTAGGCGGCCAGCGCCAGCGCGGCGCTACCACCCATGGACAGGCCGGCGACCGCGTTGTTGGTCTTGGAGACGCCGTAGCCCTCGAGGAAGTTCGGGAGCTCCCTGGTCAGGAAGGTCTCCCACTTGTAGGTGGTCTTCTGACCGTTGGTGTTACTCGGTGCGACCCAGTCGGTGTAGAAGCTCGACTGACCGCCGACCGGCATCACCAGAGTGATGTTGTCGTTCTTGAACTGCTCCAGCGCGTTCGTCTCGAACGACCACGCATTGCGGTCGTCACGGGCGCGCAGGCCGTCGAGCAGGTACAGCGCGGCGCTACCGCCGCGTGCGGCCCACTGCACCTGGACCTTGATCGGGCCCATGGCGGACGGGACCATCAGGTCCTCGTTACCGCCCGCGGGCGCGCGCAGCACCGGGGCGGGTGCCGCGACGGCGGCGGTCGGGGCCGCCACTCCGGCGGCGATCGGTAGCGCCAATGCGGCGGCACCGACAGCCAGAATTCGATTACGCCAACCGCGAGGTTCGCCTCGCCGGCCCGATGTGATTCTCCTCGGCGCGGCGGCCCTGCCGAAACGCATGAATCCTGCTCTCTTTCTGCTGTGGTGGCATCACCCGGACCCGCGAGGGCAGGGCAACACCCGTGCTGCCAACGAGACGACGCCACAATCGAGCCGGACCCCGACTTGCCGGCACCATATGGCAGCGCTACAACGATCTGGTCACACTTGCGCTCGCAGGAGGATATTCGACACCCGAATCCTTAGCAAGGCCGAGGGCGAGCCGGGTGGCCGAAATCCGCCCGAACACAATCTGTGACGGTGCGGTGACCCTACCGCGTTCATCCGGTGATGTCGTCCCCGATGTCCTAATTTGTTACCTCATCCAAGGTGCGCACTCATATCGGGGAGCATCTTGTAAAGCTGATCCTCCCAGTAGTGCCAGCTGTGCACACCTACCGACGTGTAGTCGAAGATCACGTTGGCGCCGCCGAGACTGTCCAGCCTGACCTGGAACGCCCTGGTGTTGGCCAGTGCGATCGTCTCCAGCGCCATCGCATTGCTGAGGTGATAGGCGTCGATCGGCTCCTTGATCACATCACTCGGACCGCTCTGGCCATTGCCCGCAGCAATCCACATTCGAGTTCCGTTCTTACGCAACAGCGGCGCGAACATGAACGGATCGTTACGCAACCACTTCGGATCCCACGGCGGGCCCCACATGGCGTCGATATTGAATCCGCCCGCGTCGAGCAACGCCAGCCGCAGCCCCTCACGCATGCCGGGCGCGGAGATATTCAGGTAGCCCGAATACGAACCGGCGTACCGGAATTGGTCGGGGTGATAGGCGGCCAGCGCGAGCGCGGCGCTGCCACCCATGGACAGCCCGAACACGCCGTTGCCGTACGGATTGAAACCGAGCCGATCCCGCAGCGCCCACCGCAGATTCTCGGTCAGGAACGTTTCCCACTCGTACCGCACCTGCTGGCCGTTGGTATTGCTCGGCGCGATCCAGTCCGAATAGAAGCTGGACTGGCCGCCGACCGGCATCACCACATTGATGTTCCACTGCGTCAGGACCCGGGAGACCTCCGTGTCGATCTCCCAGCCGCTGAGATCGTTTCGGGCCCGCAGACCGTCCAGCGCGTAGACCACGCGGCTGGTGTTGCCGTCGAGAGCGCGGAAGATGCGGGTCTTGATCGGGCCCATGCTGGAGTCGACCCAGAAGTCATGCCCGGCCGGATTGAAACTCGCCGCCGCGGGTGCGCCGAGGCCGACGGCCGCGACACCGAACGGCAACGCCAACGCGAGGACCATCCCCGCCACCGAACGCCGTAACCACGCCTGCCGAACAGCCCCACGGGACCGACCTCCGGCAATCGTTCCGCGCACACCGCCAGATCGCATCGATTCGACCTTTCGCCCGTGCGATCACCATTGACCGCAACTGTCGTGCATGTGGATCGACACTTGCCGCCGGCGCACCGCGCAGCACGGTCCGTCGGCGTTACCGCTCTTGTATAGGCAGTTATTCGAAGTAGATCCCCGGAATTCGCCCTGCGATACCGGATCGTGATGAAAACCAAAGATTTGCCAATGAAATCCAATGCTTCGGCCATCGATCATCGCATGCGCCGAACTCCCGATTCCAGCGATCAGTCAGACAACTTTGAAGCGGCACGACAGACCGCCCGGCGTCATGCCGGGCGGTCCGTCCGCCACGCTCGGCCTCGAGCCGGGAACTCAGCCGATGTTGGCGGAGAGGTCCGGGACCATCCGGTTGACCTCGGCCTGCCAATTGTTCCACGCGTGAATGCCGTAGGCCGGGAAGTCGTAGACGGCGTTGCCACCGCCCAGCGTCGCCATCCGCACCTGGAAGGCCCTGGTGTTGGCCAATGCCAGCGCTTCCAAGCCCATGCCGTTGAGCGTGTTGAAGCTCGGGCCGTCGGTCGCGCTCGGCAGACCGCTCGCGGCGGCGATCCACAGGCGGGTGCCGTTGCGAACCAGGTTGGGCGCGAAGACGAACGGATCCATCCGCAGCCACTGCGAACCCCACGGCGGCGCCATCGAGTCGACGTTGTAGCCGCCCGCGTCGAGCATCGCGACTCGGATGGCTTCACGCATGCCGGGGGCGGAGATGTTCAGGTAACCGGAGTAGGAGCCCGCGAAGCTGAACTGATCCGGGTGGTAGGCCGCCATGGTCAAGGCGGCGCTGCCGCCCATGGACAGACCGAAGATGCCGTTGCGATTCGGGTTGAAGCCGAGCCGATCCCGCAGCGCCCACCGGAGGTTGTTGGTCAGGAAGGTTTCCCACTGGTACCGGTAGCTCTTGCCCGGACCGGCCGCGAGCACGTTCATCGCACCGGAGCCGGTACTCGAGCCGGTGCCCGCCGGGATGCCGAAGAATTCGCTCGGCGCGTTCCAGTCGGCGTAGAAACTGGACATGCCGCCGACGGGCATGACCACGTTGATATTCCAGCGCGCCAGGAGTTCGGCGACATTGGTCTCGATCTCCCAGCCGTTGAGCGTTTCCGGGGCACGCATGCCGTCGAGTAGGTAGACCACACGGTTGGTGTTGCCGTCCGCCGCGCGCAGTACGCGCGTCTTGATCGGACCCATACCGGAGTCGACCCAGAAGTCGAAGGCCGCCGGATTGAAGGCCGCCGATGCGGTCGCGCCGTTACCCGCCGCGGTGATTCCGAGAGGCACCAGCAGCGCCACCGCCACCCCCGAGGCCACCCGTTTCACCCAGGAACCAGAGGCCGTCGCACGGCCGGGGCTACGTTTCCAGCGGACACTTCGCATTCGACTCGACCTTTCATACGGACGGCCGACAGCAAATAACAAGCAACTCCGCCGGCCCCCTCATTGAGCACGGAGATCCCGCATTCGCGGCAAAACGGACGATTCGACCTCTGTGCATACTTTCTACGTATCAATCGGAAACGAATGCTTCTATGTTGCTGGAACGTGATACAAGCCACAACAATTGCACGTTTACCTCAGCGGATTCGTTGTCCAGCAATGTCTCGGACGGGTCACGACACGAAAAAAACCGCCCGGCGCCAGTGCACCGAGCGGTCTTTTCGGAAGCGGTACGGCTACCCGATGCTGCGGGAGAGATCCGGGATCATCCGGAAGACCTCGGACTCCCAGTTCCGCCAGTTGTGAATGCCGACGGCCGGGAAGCTGTAGGTCACGTTATTGGCGCCCAGCGTGGCCATGCGAACCTGGAACGCGCGGGTGTTGACCATGGCCAGCACCTCGAGCGGGGTCCCCTGCACGATGCCGAGCGGATCGGTCGCGTCGCCGCCACCGGGGATGCCGCTGCCCGCGGCCACCCAGAGGCGGGTGTTGTTGGCCTTCAACCGCGGCGCGAATACGAACGGGTCCATCCGCAGCCACTGCGGACCCCACGGCGGGGCCATCGCGTCGATGTTGTAACCGCCCGCACTGACCATCGCCACGCGCAGCGCCTCACGCATACCGGGCGCGGAGACGTTCAGGTAACCGGAATACGAGCCGGCGAAGCTGAACTGCTCCGGATGGTAGGCCGCCAGCGTCAGCGCGGCGCTGCCACCCATCGACAGACCGAACACACCGTTGCGATTCGGGTTGAAGCCCAGGCGATCACGCAGCGCGGTGCGCAGATTCTGGGTGATGAAGGTTTCCCACTTGTAGGTGTTGGTCTTACCCAGGGTCTCCTGCCAGCCGGAGGAACCGGTCATGGCCGAACCCGAGGACGAGCCCGAGGGACCCGAACCGGTGGGAATGCCGAAGAAGTTGCTCGGCCCGTTCCAGTCCGCGTAGAAGCTGGACGGGCCGCCGACCGGCATGACCACGTTGATGTTCCACTTGGTGAGCTCGCGGGCGACCTCGGTCTCGATCTCCCAGCCGTTCAGGTCGCCGCGGGCGCGCATGCCGTCCAGCGCGTACACCACCCGGCCGGTGTTGCCGTCGGCCGCGCGGAAGATCCGCGACTTGATCGGCCCCATGCTCGAATCGACCCAGAAGTCGAAGGCATCCGGGTTGAACGCCGCGGACGCGGTAGCACCCCCGCCTGCCACCGACGCCCCGAGCGGTAGCACTACTGCCATCGACAACAACATCGTCCGCTTGAGCCACCCACCTTTTCGAGCCCTCAGACGACCATCCTGCGCCCTACGCCCGATAACGCCTCGCATCTAGTTCGCTCCTTCATGCGACCGGATTTCGGCCGCGTTCGACGGTGACCGCCGGCTATGTACCCATAACTTGTCAACACCCCGGCGGGCGTACCCCGACCGAGACTAACCTGCCATCGATGCAGGCGCGTTATCAAACCGAGACAGAGCGGCGTTCGCCACTTTCGTGAGCATATCCAAGAGACCATTGGGCTCACAGTGTTCAAAGAGTATCTATGAGCCCCATGTGACAAGAACTGTTACGACCGGATCAGCGCGGTGGCTCCGGAACCGGGTTCACCAGACCGCAGCGTTCGATCTCGTATTTCGGCACCCGGTCGATCCGGTATTTCGCGAACTTCAGAGCATGTTTGAAGTTGTGGCGGAAGCGCTCGAAGGTCAGCGGATCGCGGTAGGAGATCAGCAGCGCCGCGGTATCCGGGCACGACATCGCGGTACGGGCCTGAATGACCCACTTCTCGTCCAGATACCAGGGCATCCAGGGCTTTCTGTCCACCATGCCGGTATCCACGACGACCCAGTCCGGGTACAGGTTCTTGTCGTGCCCGATCCGGCCGTCGGTGAGCCGCTCGGTATGCGCGGCCAGCGGGTAGGCCAGGCCCATCTGATCGATGACGCGCACATCCAGTGGAACGTTCATGCTGGTCATGCCCAGGTTCAAGAAGTACACGGTATGTCCGGCGCCGCCCTCGGGAATGGGCTGCGGCGGCGGCGCGATGTACCAGAACATGAACGACGGCGAATTCAGCAGCAGGCCGCCGTTCGGAGTGGCGGCGATATCGTCGACCATTGCCCTGATGCGCGGATAGTCGAGGTAGTCCTCGGCCCGGATCGGGTGGTCGTGGCCGGTATTGAGCACGTAGTAGACCCGCTCGTCGACAATGCCGGAGGAGCTGATCTTGGTACCGGTCTTGATGGCGGTGGTGTTCGCGGCGAACAGTGCCCAGCCGATGGTGCCGATCCAGGCCACGAGCAGCACCGCGAAGGTCCAGTCCACCGGCCGCAGGTCACGCGCGGGAAGCCGCAGCGGCAGCACCGCGACCGGCAACAGCAGCAGGAACAGCTGCGGCAGTAGCATCCGGCCGTGCATGAAGTCGCCGCCGACGCGCAGCGCGTAGACGGTGAGCAGGAAGCCACTGGCGAGCACCAGCGTGACGACCGCGCTCGGCGACCGCAGCCGGATCCGCACTTCGTGCAGCGACCAGCCGCGCTCCGCTGAGCCGTTATGCGTGAGGGCCGTGCGGCCCGCGACCACACCGGCGATCAGCAGCACCAGCAGCGGCACCCACAGGTAGTACGGACCGACCAGATCCCACAGGTAGGTGAAGCCCTGGCTCCACTTGGCCCCGCCCGCATCCTTGGCGACGGCGGTATTCGGGTAGGGCAGGCCGTAGTAGCCCATCCGCCAGATCTGGTAGCCGAGCGGCACCAGGCCCGCGACGGCGACGATGATGCCGCGCAGCACGCTCGGGCGCAGCCGGGATTCCGGCATCGGGGCCAGGAAGATCATCGACAACGCCAGCGCGCCGATCAGCGTCATCTCGGGGCGGATCAGCGGCGCGAGGCCGGCCAGGAAGACCAGGCCGAAAAGACCGGGAACGCGCACCCGTTCGGCGCGCGCCCAGCGCATCAACTGCCACCACAGCAGGCCGAGCCAGCAGATGACCAGACCGCTCTCCAGACCGGAGGTCACATAGTCCCGGGCGGGAGGCACCGCGATATAGACGAATACGCCCGCGGGCAGCAGTAGCGCGGACCCGCTGCCACCCCAGAGGCGGGCCGCGCCGAGCATGGCGAAGACGACCGCGGCCAACGACAAGGTCAGTGCCACGCCGAGCACCACATACTCGAGACGGGCCTGGGTCAGCCAGCTGAAGAACCAGACGATGTAGGTCCACGCCGTGCTGGTGTTGGTCTCGACCCGCTCGTCCACATTGAAGACGGGGCCGTTGCCCGCCAGCAGATTGCGGACGGTGCGCAACACGATCAGGCCGTCATCGGCGATCCAGCGCCGCTGCCAGCCGCCGACCGCGAAGAACACCACGGTGAGCGTGATCCCACCGACGAAGGTGGCTCGGGATAGCCTCGCGAACGAAGCAGAGCGCGCCTGCACTCGGGCAGGCCGCTCGGCGTCGTCTTCAGTTCGCTCCGCTCCCTCTACCAGCATCTCGTCAGGTGAGATAGACAGCGACACCTACCGCTCCGATCCAGGCGATTGCGAGGAACTGGAGGACGCGATCCCCCAGCGCGATCTCTTCGGGTTCACCGGCCTCGCCGCCATCGACGTCGACCGCGTAACGCAAGACTGCGATGGTAAACGGAATCATCGAGATGGCGTACCAATTGGTGTCATTGGCCTCGCCCTGCTCGAACGCCCACAGACCGTAGAACACCACGACCGCCGTCGCGGCGAGGGTCCAAATGAAGCGCAGGTAGGTCGGCGTATAGGACTCGAGCGCCTTGCGGATCTTGGCACCGGTGCCGAGCGCGATCTGCAGTTCGGCATAGCGCTTGCCCGCCGCCATGAACAGCGAGCCGAACGCCATGATCAGCAGGAACCACTGCGACAGCCGGATATCCGCGGCCGCGCCACCGGCCACCGCGCGCAGCAGGAAGCCCGACGACACGATGCAGATGTCGAGCACGGCCTGATGCTTGAGCCCGAAGCAGTAGGCGAGCTGGATGCCGATGTACACCGCCATTACGACGGCCAGCTGCCAGGACGCGAGGAACGAGCCGACAATCGACCCGATCAGCACCACAACCGCCAGCATGTAGGCCAGGTTCACCGGCACCACGCCCGCGGCGATCGGACGGAACCGCTTGGTGGGATGCGCGCGGTCGGCCTCCACGTCCAGCGCGTCGTTCACCAGGTAGATGCCCGAGGCCGCCATACAGAACACCACGAACGCGATCGCGACATGCCAGAGTACGGAGACATCGCTCAGCACATCGGGGCCCGCGGCCAGCGGTGCGGCGAGCACCAGCACATTCTTGACCCACTGGCGCGGCCGGACAGCCTTGATCAGCCCGCCCGCCAACGTCTTGGGCGGGCCCTTGACTACGGCCTCGGCTAGGTCGGCGCCGGTCGGCTCTTCACTCATGTCAACCAATGCCTTTTCTTGTCCGGTCACTATCGAGTCTCTTTTCGGCGGCAAGCACAACGGCGGCGGACGCGGCACCGAGCGCGGATCCGGCGAGCACGTCGGAGGGATAGTGCACCCCGAGCACAACCCGGGAGAGCAACATCGGTGGTACGAGCACCGCAGGCAAGGGTAGCCCGGTGAGTTTCCCGAGCAACACCGCAGCCGCCGTCGTGGAGGTGGCATGCGAGGACGGGAAGCTCAACTTACTCGGAGTACCGACGTTGACCTGCACCGAAGGATCATTCGGACGGGGACGGCGGACCACTCGCTTGATCACGATGGAGGCCGCGTGCGCGCCGACCGCGCCGACCGCGACCCCGGCCCACTGCCTGCGGCGCGGCTTGTCGACCAGCCAGCCCGCCGCGGCGATACCGACCCAGCCGAGCGCGTGCTCACCGAAATGCGACATGCCGCGCGCCGCCTTGACGACCTCGGGCTTATTGCCGATCGCGGCCTGCACCGCGTTGATGATCTTCACTTCCGGCGGCTGCTTCGCCGACGGCACCGCGGAGACCGGTGCGCCGTGGCCGTTCGCGCTCTGCTCACCCATCCCCTCGAGCAGCGGCCGATGATGCTCCGCGGTGTTGTCGTCCGCGGCGGCGTTGGTTCCGAGACTCACTGCTGCTCGCTCCCTTGGGTGTCGATACCGAAGGCTTTCTCCCAGGCCGCGGTGCTGGTGAGCCGCGGGTGGGCGGCGCGGTAGCGCTGCTGCATTTCCGGGAACCGGGCGGCGAGCTCCTTGCGCAGGCGCATGGCCTCCTTGAACAGGCCGAGCGCCTGGCGCGGATCCCGCTTGCGGTACACCACGCCGCGGCCGTCGGCGGTGGTGACGGTGACGCCGTCGACCTGCGAGAGCAGGAACCACCGGGCGTCCAGCGTCGGCACATTCAACTGCGGCGTCTCGTGGTGCTGGGGGTGTGCGGGTTTGACGTTGTGCAGCATGCCCTTCGCGAGCCGGACCACCTTGGCGATGGGATTCGCGGGTTCGCCCACCGCACCGACCTCGAGGTGGCTCGCCAGCGGTAGCTCGGTGGAGGACGGGAGGATGACCGCGTCCGGGAACTGCTTACGTATGTCGTGCACCGCGCCGAGTGCGCTCGGCAGCAATTCGAACAGCCGCTCCGGGCCCGCCAGGAAGTCCTTGATGGCCAGGTTCTGGATGGCGACCGTCGAATATTCCAGGCAGAGCAGATGCTTCAGGGTCGCCTTGACCGTATTCACCACCATGCCGCGGCCGTTGCCCGGCATCTGCAACGAGGCGACCACCAGGCGGTTGCGCAGGTGGAAATACGCCTGCCAGTCGATCGCGTCGTCCTTATCGCTCCAGGCCATATGCCAGACCGCCGCACCGGGCAGGGTGACCGTCGAGTAGCCGTGATCGCGGGCGCGCAGACCGTATTCGACATCGTCCCACTTGAGGAACAGCGGCAGCGGCTGGCCGATCTCCTCGGCGACCTGGCGCGGGATCACGCAGGTCCACCAGCCGTTGAAGTCGACGTCGATGCGCCGGTGCAGCAGCTTGGAGTTGTCGCGATCCTTGAGCGGGTATTTCGAGAAGTCGTGGTCGTATTCGACGTTCGGCGCCGAGGTCCACATGAAGATGCCGCGGTCGACGACCTCACCCATGCTGTGCAGGTGCGAGCGCTCCTGCAGGTTGAGCATCTGGCCGCCGACCAGCATGGGCGACTTCGCGAACCTGGCGAAGGCCAGCGCGCGCAGGATCGAGTCGGGCTCGATCTCGATATCGTCGTCCATGTAGACGATGTACTGGGCGTCGGTGGTCTTCAGCGCCTCGTACATGACCCGGCTGTAACCGCCGGAACCGCCGAGGTTGGGCTGATTGCGGATGGCGAGCCGGTCGCCGAGCACCGCTGCTGCCTCGTCGAAACCGGGCTCGTCGACCACCTTGCGGTTGCCCTGGTCGGCGACGATGACCGCGGCGATCTTCTCGAGCACCAGCGGATCCGAGCCGAGCGCGGTCAGGGTCTTCACCAGATCCGTCGGCCGGTTGAAGGTGGGCATGCCGACCGCGACGCGGCATTCACCCGGCGCCTCGATCGGGGCGTACCAGCCGCCGTGCAGCAGCGTCACCGCGGTGTCGGTGGTGATGTCGAACCAGATCCAGCCGCCGTCCTCGAACGGGCCGAGATCGGTCTCGAACTCCACGGTCACCGAGTCGGTGCCAGGTGCGACGGCGAACTCCTTGCCCTGCACGTGGATTCGCGAGCCGTCCGCCTTGGAGCGATACATATCGACGCGACCGTGGCCGGCCAGTTCCAACCGCAGCACCACCGAATTCAGGATGCTCCAGCGGCGCCAGTAGCTGGCGGGCAGCGCGTTGAAGTAGGTGCAGAACGACACCTCGGATTCCGCGCCGATGGAGAGTTCGGTGCGGGTGCTGGCGTGCGCGCGCCGGGCGTTGGTGGGCGATTCCTCCAGGTAGAGGGTGCGCACGTCGAGCGGTTCACCCGGCCGGGGCAGGATGATGCGCTGTAGCAGCGACTTCGCGCGGGTTTCGGTGGTCATCTCTTCCAAGATCGATTGGGATGTCAATTACGCCTCCTCATCCACGAGGGGTGCGCCGGACTCGAGATGCGGCCGCAGCACATTGTCGAACATGCTCAGCGCGGCGCCGATCGCCATATGCATATCGAGGTACTGGTAGGTGCCGAGGCGTCCACCGAAAAGCACCTTCGCCGTAGCGGTTTCCTGCTTGGCGCGATCGCGGTAGGCGAGCAGCTTGGCGCGATCCTCCGGTGTGTTGATCGGGTAGTACGGCTCGTCACCGGTCTGCGCGAAGCGGGAGAACTCGCGCATGATGACTGTCTTGTCCTGCGGGTAGTCACGTTCCGGGTGGAAATGGCGCGGCTCGATGATGCGGGTGTACGGCACATCCGCATCGTTGTAATTCATTACCGAGGTGCCCTGGTAGTCACCGGTTTCCAGCACCTCGGTCTCGAAATCGATGGTGCGCCAGCCCAGTTCTCCCTCGACGTAGTCGAAGTAGCGGTCCAGCGGGCCGGTGTAGACGACCGGGGCGTCCGGGTTCTCGGCGCGCAGGTCGTCGCGCACGTCGAACCAGTCGGTGTTCAGGCGCACCTCGATGAGGTCGGAGGCGGCCATATTCTCCAGCCACTTCGTGTACCCCTCCTTGGGCAAGCCCTCGTAGGTGTCGTTGAAGTAGCGGTTGTCGAAGGTGTAGCGGACCGGCAGCCGGGTGATGTTGCCCGCGGGCAGCTCCTTCGGGTCGGTCTGCCACTGCTTGGCGGTGTAGTCGCGAACGAACGCCTCGTAGAGCGGGCGGCCGATCAGCGAGATCGCCTTCTCCTCGAGGTTCTGCGCATCCTTGGTCTCGATCTCGGCGGCCTGATCGGCAATCAGCGTGCGCGCCTCTTCCGGGGTGAAGTAGCGACCGAAGAACTGCGAGACCAGACCGAGGCCCATCGGGAACTGGTAGGCCTGGCCCTTGTGCATCGCGAAGACGCGGTGCTGGTAGCCGGTGAACTCGGTGAACTGGGTGACGTAGTCCCAGACTCGCTTATTCGACGTGTGGAATAAATGCGCACCGTATTTGTGCACCTCGATCCCGGTCTGCGGCTCCGGCTCCGAATAGGCGTTGCCACCGAGGTGGTGGCGGCGGTCGAGCACCAGGACCCGCTTGCCCAGCAGGTTGGCGGCGCGTTCGGCGATGGTCAGCCCGAAGAAACCGGACCCGACGATGATCAGATCGAACGATGCGGTGGAGTTGACGGAGTTACCCGGAGACGATGCGGCGGTCACGGGAGCCCAGAGTATCGGAAGTCCGCGCCGCGTCCGGGGGGAGTTCGATCCCCGACGGTGCCGTGCGAGCTCGCCCGCGAATCGAGCGGCCGCCCGGATACCGGTCGACCGGCCGCGCGAGGGTATCGCCGTCGCGGATCGATGTCCACGGTCCACGCCGATTTCTCCGAGAATTCGCCGAAACCCACACACCCCCGAAACTGAGTTCGGAGTGCTCGGCACCGCCGTCCTCGTCCACACGACCGCGCGGGCGAGCGAAGCCGACTCGCTGGCCGCGACCCCGATCGCCGACGGCGCCGGGCTCTGCGTCACCGGCGCACCGACCTTCGACGACGTCGTCACCGCCGCAGCCACGGCGATCCGCACCCTGGTGCCCGCCCACCAGATCGACGCCTATGACCAGCAGGTCACCGGCTTCCGCGAGACACTGGCCACGGTGCGGGTCCACCGCGACGGGCTGCCGATGGATCCGGCGGCGATCGGCGACCGGCTGGACTTCCTCGACGATCCGATCGTCACCTATCTGGTGAACGGCTTGGACGCGGTGCGCACCGGACGGATCCACCAGACCATGTCGGTCTCACGGCTGACCGTCAACGACGCCATCGAGGTATTCATCCTCGCCACCCGGATCGTGAAGATCCCGGCCCAGCTCGCCGCCAGCCTGGTGCCGACCGCCGGATTCTTCCTCAGGCCCATCGTCGGCGCGGTCTTCACCGGTATCAAGTCGCTGACCCGCAATGTGCAGGACTTCATCGCCGCCCAGTGCGCCGCACCCAACGCCTATCCGAAGCTGGCGCTGGACGAGCCCGAGGTGACCGAGCGGGTCGAGCTGCCCGCACCTCTGGTCGACCTCGCCCATTCGCTGGTGCGCGCGGATGGCGCCTGCACTCCCGTCGCCGAACTCGACACCGCGACGCTGGTGGAGCGCACCCGGGACTTCCTGAACCACGCCGAACTGCCACTGGATCGCGTCGCGATGAACGGCGCGGCCGACTCCATCCAGTCCTTCCTCCGCGAGAACCGCGTCGCCGAACTGGCGCTGCTGCGCCGCACCGAGGAACTCGGCCCGATCGTGCACGCCCTCGACTACGGGCCGCTGACGTTCCTGACCAATCTCGGCTTCGGCATCTACGTGGGCAAGGCGCTGAACACCGTCCCGCTATCGCAGGTGCGCGTGGAGCACGTATTCGACCTGGCGACATTGAGCCTGGACATGACCAGCCTGCTGCTCACCGCGGGCACCACGGTGCTCGGCTTCACCGGCGTCGGCACCGCCGTCACCACCCCCCTCTCGATCGCCCAGACCCTCGTCTTCGCCCCCTCCACCTACGGCGCGCCGATCCTTAAGGGCGTTATGCAATCCATGTGCGCCGCCTGACAGCTCCCGGCCACCCCGGTTCCGCGGCCAAGTATTCGGTACGGAGCCGGGGCGTCCGGTTCGGGTGGCGAAGCCGATATCGAGTTCGACCGCGCGGCGTCGGTGTACAGCCGCCAATAGTGTTCGCCGACTTCGGTATTGGTCATGCGAGGGATTTCGACGCCGGGCAGAACCAGTTCGGGATGTTCGTCGACGATGCGTTCTGCTTCGCTGTCGCCGAGCAGCCGGAACCGGTTCGGCGGCAACATGGGCGCCGAGTGGCAATGCTCAATGGTCGGAGTATCGCGCGGATATCGGGTAGCGGGGCGGGCGGGGGGCAGCGATCCAGCGGGCGGTGTACCGCGAAGTCGCGGCGAGGACGGTGAACAGGGGGATTATCAGCCCGGCCAGGTTGGACACCCAGTCGCCATCGATGAGTGCGGTCACGGCCCCGACGATGCCGCTGGTCGCGAAGAGGGTATCGGCGAGTCGGCTGCTTTCGGCGAACCAGTGGAAGCCGTAGTCGGACTGGTAGCCGAGGAGCGCGCCGAGGAGTCCGGCCGCGGCGATCGCGGCCCACACACCGGCGGCCACGATCACGATGTATCGGCCGGATTCGTCGCGGCGGAAGAGCAGGACGGCGCCGTAGGTCAGCACCCCGGCCAGCAGCAGGCCACTGAGGAATGTGATGGCCGCCAGCGAATTGTCGAAGCGGCCCGGGTCATCGAGGAAGTCGATGCCCAATCGCAGCGCCCCGAACAGGTTCGCCGCCGCACCCGACAGCGCGAGCGCCCCCGCCACGGTCGCGACCGCACCGCTCGGCTCCGCAGCGGGCCGGGCCACCGGGTTCTCGTACAGCATTCGCTCATCCCTCCGCTCCGGCCGCATCCGCGCCCGAACGCCTCAAGTATGCGCAATACCGGGCTGCCCGGCGGACTCCTCCGGCCGCGCCTCGACAGCTACATCGAATATCCGGCCCGTCCCGATCCACCGCCCGGTGGCCGGGACGACCAGGAGAACCAGTACCGCCACCTCCACCGCGGCGCTGGCCACATTGCCGACGGTAACCGTTCCGTTCGCGATCCCGGTCAGCGTGGCGAACAGTCCGACGCACGCCATAGGCACGAACGCCACAATCAGCATGGTCCGCCCGGCCGACTTGCGCCGCATGAGCAGGACGGCCCCGCTCGCCAGAAACAGCGCAATCACGGCAAATATGCCCGCGGTCGAGTAGTAGTGACCCCGACCGGGGTGGGGCGGATACGGTGGCAGCCGATCGAGTCCGGATGCCTCGGCGCACAACCGAATGGCCGCGACGGCCGCGGATGCCGCGACGAGCAGCGCCAGCGGCACGGCGGCAATGGCGGTCCACCCCCGTGGTCGAGCGGCGCGCGCTGCCTGACGCGGCGAATCCCCGTACGCTCCATCCGAATTCCCCATACCCCGCCGATCTCGAATCCGAAATCGAAGACGCCCGCCCGCTTCGCGGCGTGCGGGCGTCTTGCCTCCGTCAGCGATCCTAACCGGTCCGCCTTACAGGTTGGCCTCGGCGTAGACCTTCATCGCGTCCCGGACGAACTCGGCCGTGCCTTTGCCGTGCACGTCGTAGTTCTGCGCGAAACGTGGGTCGGCGACATACATTTCGCCGAGTCCGATGAAGGCCTCCTTCACCACGTCGCGGCCCTGCCACCTGATGCCGAGCCAGTCGTGGTGGCGGGCGACGATGGCCTGGACCTCGGCGCTGTCGGGGGCGAGCCCGGTGGCGCGGGCATGGCCGTAGTCGGCGGCGATGTCCAGGTGGGTCTGTAGGAACCGCTTCTTCTCCGCGTCACTCAGCGAGCGCCACCAGCGGTCACCGCTTTCGTAGGCGTCCTTGCCCCAGCGTTCGATGACCTCATCCTTGTACTGGGTGTGGTCGAACCCGTCGAAAACCTCTGCGGCCACGAGTTGTTCACCTCTTTCCGTCTTGTGCAGTGTGGTTTGCACCGACTCGATCCGGCGCCGGATCCGATCCTGTTCCTGCCGGAGCAGTCCCAGGTGCGCGCGCAGCGCGGTCGCGGTGTCCTGTTGTCCGGCGAGAACTTCGGCGATGGCCGGGAGACCGAGGCCGAGTTCGCGCAGCAGCAGGATGCGTTGCAACCGCACGAGAGAGTCCTGGTCGTAGTAGCGGTACCCGTTGGCGCCGATCCGGCTGGGCGGCAACAGCCCGAGCTGCCCGTAGTGGCGCAGCGTGCGGCTGGTGGTACCGGCCACCTTCGCCAGATCTTGGATGGACCATTCGCCGGTCCGGGTGGTCGCTGTCATGACCAATTCTCCTTCCGTATTTCGTCGGTGAAATCAGTGTGCAAGTTGACGCTACGTCAATGTCAACCCGCTTCAGCAGGGATTTCCCTCAACGCACGTGGGGCCCGCCACCGCGCCGGTGACGGGCCCGCGAGGTCCGAGATTCAGCGCCCGGCTCCGACCGGGGCGAGAACGTCGCGCTGGGGGCGCACCACCTGCGGCTCGACGGCCTTGGGCTTGACCGCGACCTGCCCGAGCACGGTGCCGCCGAGCGCGATGCCCATGCCGAGCACCTGGAGCGGGGTGAGCGCCTGCCCGAGTGCGATCCACCCGATCACCGCGGCCGAGACGGGGCTGAGCAGCCCGAGGAAGGCGATCGAGGTCGCGTCGACCTTGGCGATGCCGCGGAACCAGAGCCAGTACGCGACGGCCGTCCCGATGACGCCCAGGTAGAGGTAGCCGCCGACGGCCCGGCCGTCCAGCGCGGGCGGCGCACCCTCGATCAGCACCGCCAGCGGCGCGATGAACAGTCCGCCCGCGGTGAGCTGCCAGCCGGTGAGCGCCAGCGGGCTCACCCCATCGGGCCGTCCCCAACGCTTGGTGAGCACGGTGCCCAGTGACATGGACGCGGCACCGGCCAGACCGGCGATCACACCGACGGTATCGAGTTGGGCATTCGCCCGCAGCACCACGAGCGCGACGCCGAAGATGCCGATCAGACCGGCGAGAACCTTACGCCCGGAGGGCTTTTCGGCGAGTACGACGGTCGCGAAGGCCAGTGCGAACATCGGCGCCACCGCACCGAGCACGCCCGCGACGCCGCCGGGCAGCCGGTAGGCGGCCAGGAAGAGCAGGGGGAAGAAGGCGCCGATATTGAGGATGCCGAGTGCGGCCGCGCGACCGAGCCAGATGCCGCGCGGCAGCACCCGAGTGAGGGCGAGCAGCACCAACCCGGCGGGCAGCGCGCGCATGAGCGCGGTGAACAACGGCCGGTCCGGGGGCAGGAATTCGGTGGTGACGAAGTAGGTGGAGCCCCAGACGATCGGGGTGAGGGCGGTGAGTGCCAGGGTGCCCGCGGTGGAAGCTCCGGTGCGCTGGGCGGTGGTTGTGGTCATGTCGATCGCTCCTCATTGATAATCTCAACGTTGAAATATCTACTCGATGAGATGCCTCATCGTCAAGTAGATGAACGTTGAGATATTTACTGTCGAGAGGAAGCGCATGTCAGACGCCGTGGACCTGTTCACCGCGCACTGGAATCAGGTGCGGCCGGACGTCGATGTCTCGCCGATGGCGACCATCGGCCGGATTTCGCGATTGTCGAGGCTGATCGAGCAAGACCTGAAGCGGTTCTTCGCCGGATTCGGCATGGAGTTCTGGGAGTTCGACGTGCTGGCCACGCTGCGCCGCTCCGGCGGCACGGACGGGCTCACCGCGGGCGCGTTGATCAAGGTCGCGATGGTCACCTCGGGCGCGATCACCAATCGCATCGACCGGCTCGCCGCCAAGGGCTGGGTGGAACGCACCCCGTGCCCCGAGGACCGCCGAGCGATCCGGGTCCGGCTCACCCCCGAGGGCCTGACCCTGATCGACGATCTGCTGCCCAGGCATATGGCCAATGAGCAGCGCATGCTCGCCGCACTGGGCGCCGAGGACCGCGGGCACCTCGCGACGCTACTGCGCACCCTCGCCGAATCCATGGGCGACATACCGGGGGAGAAGTCGCCGCGGTAACCGCGGACCACCGATGCCCGAAGCGCTACCGCCGCAGCCGAATTCCACTGCGCCGCATGCGTCTCAGGGTGCACCCTCCGTGGAACCCGCCGCAGGCAGCGGGGCCTCGGGCGGCGCGACACCGTCCACCGGCATCGCCGCATCACCCGATTCATCGGTCGGCGTCACCCCTTCGGTCTCCTCGCCGGACGGGACCACCCGGACGGGCGTCGGCCGCGGCGTCGGTGTCGACGCGGTGGTCGGCGCGAGGGTGCCACCGGGCGACGGAATTTCCTGCCGCGCACCGGCCGCCGGGCCGGATTCGAGTGCGCTCGAGTCGGGTACCAGCTGCATCAGCGTGGTGAAGTCGACGACCTGGGCTCCGAGCGTCGGGGTGGCGATGATGACACCGTTGGCGAACAGGCGGTAGGTGCCCGCGTTCTGGGGTAGTCGCATCTCCGGGCCGAGTGGTGCGCCGACCGCGCTGCCCTCGCCGCCGATCCGCCGGTACTCGACATCGATCGCGGATTCGGCGATCGCGGCCCTGGTGCGCGGATCCGCGGGCGGCCGGCCGATCGCGAGTTCGGCGGGCGCGGGGCCCACATCGAAGGCGTAGATATCCGCGGGTTCGCCACCGCCGGGCGCGGCGGAGTACTCCGAGCGCAGGATCCGGCCGTCGCGCAACAGCACGGTGCCCGCGGAGGCGGCGACGGCCGCGGCCGCGCGCGGATCCTCCTCGGCGGTGCCGGGATACACCTGACAGTCGGTGGTATCGCAGGTCTGGGCGTAGGGATACCGGCTTTCGGCGAGTGCGTAGGAGCGCGCCGCGATGGCCTGGGCGCGCAGCGCCTCACCCGCACCTTTATCCGCCCAGTTCGCCTGGACTTCGGCGGGCACAACGCCGAGCAGATAGTCCTCCACGTCGACCCGGTTGACGGTGCGGGCCGCGCCGTTCTCGCTTGCCACCCCCAGCGAGCCGCGGTAAGCCGAACCGCCGCACAACTTCAGGTGTTCCGCGGCGGGCCTGCCGGGATTCGGGTCGAGCGGGTAGACCCACGGATCCCTGGTGGCCGACTGCCACAGCACTTCACCGTCGCAGCCGACGGTGACCACGACATTCGCGCCACCGTCCGGCAGCGGGGTCAGATGCGCGACCTGGCCGGGGGCGACCACCTTGCCCGCGACCCGGAATCCGGCGTCGGCATAGGCGTCCAGGCTGGAATCGTCCTGCTCCATCAGTCGCACGCCCACGGTGGCGTGCGGGATGGCGCCGAGTGTCGCGCCCGGGTAGTAGTGCTCGAGGATGTGCTCGGCCGTCCAACCCTGCTGGGCGTTCTCGAAGGCGCCGTGTTGGCTCATGCCGCGGCCGTGTCCCGGCCCGGCGACTGTCCGGTACGGCGTGTCGCCGGGCCAGTTCAGTCCGGCGAGCACGGTTGCGGCCAGGACGGCCACCCCACCGGTGACCAGTACCGGCCGGAGCGAAATCAACGATTGCGGTATTCCGCGCCGGTTCCCGAAATGTATTCTGCGCTGCACTTTCAGCTCCCTCCGGGTACTCCCTATTCGGTGCTGCCTGCGTCGCATGCGTTCACTCCCACCGGTTTCCGAAATCGGATCGGTTCGATACCTGTCGGCATGTCGTTCCATCCACTAGCTATTCGGAAGCTACATTCGAGCGATCACATAATCCTCAACAAGAGGTTTAGATATGTGACAATTGTTAACTAGTGTGATCGTTGAGACATCAGGAAGCAAGCCTGAAATTTTGCACTCGATCATTGGCTCGACCCGAATGGAGACGCTCGTGTCGTACCGCAAACCGAAACGTTCCTACGTACTCCCGGTTGTCACCACTCTTGCGGTAGCGGCCCCGCTCGCGACTCTGACGCTGAGCGATTCGACCGAGTACCGCTCGGCAACCGGCAGCGAACTCGCAGCAGTGCCCGCGCAACTCGCCGAGGTGGTACTCGGCTCGGCACCCGACATCACACTTCCGCTGCGCGAACTCACCGGATTGGACCTGCCGGACCTGCATCTTTCCGATCTTCGGATGCTGCCACTGCCCGCATCCATTCCGATTCCCGAAGGCTTACCGCTACCGCCCGGCATAGAACTACCCAGGGAAATTCCGCTACCCAGGCTGAACGGCCAGACCCCGGCCGCCCCCGGCCCCACGATTCCCGGCCAGAACTCCACTGTTCCCGGCCAAACCTCCGCCGCCCCCGGCCAAGCTTCCGCCCTTCCCGGCCAAGCCGCCGCGCCCGGACAGGGCGCTGCCGTCCCCAGCCAAACCTCGGCCGCTCCTGGCCAAGCCGCCGTCCCCAGCCAGGCAGCCGCCGCAGTCCCCGACCAAACCTCCGCAGTCCCCGGCCAGGGTGTCGCCATTCCCAGCCAGGCCGCCGTTTTCGGCCGAACCTCCGCCGTCCCCGACCTGGCCGCAGTGCCATCCGGTACTGCCCCGGCACCCACCGCGCCCGGACAGATCACCCACTCCCCGGGCACCCGATTCATCGCCGACCCCACCCAACTCGAGCCGGGAACGACTCCGGATACTCCGGCATTGGCCCCCGGTGCCGTTCCCCCCGAACTCATCAACCAGGTCGGCGCGCAGGTCAAGGAGCTGTCCAGGGATACCCCGTTCAGCGTGGTCGCCCTGACCGCGCAGGACCTGGCGGACACCAAGGCGATGGTCCGGGCGCGTCAGCCCAACGGCACCTGGGGCCCCTGGTACGAAACCGAACCCGTCGATACCCGCCGCACCGACCACACGGCCGCGGACAAGACCGCCGGCACCGAACCGATCTATGTCGGCAATACCAAGACCGTGCAGATCCTGGTGACCCGCAAGAATGCCGCCTCGGCTCCGAAGGCGCCGAGCGCACCGGCCGAGAATCCCGGCGCCGCACCGAATCCGGTACCGGCGGCCGCGCGCTCGGATGACGACCCGGCCCAGCTCAACGCGGCCGCCCTCACCGCGGTACTCATCGATCCGGGCCGCGGCGCCATCGACGGCGCCCTCAACGATGTCGCTGCGGCATTGCCCGGTGGCGGCCCGAATGTCATCAGCCGCGCGCAGTGGGGCGCCGACGAATCGATCCGGTGCGATGAACCCACCTACGACGACCAGCTCGGCGGGGTCACGGTGCACCACACCGCGGGCCGCAACGACTACAGCAAATCCGAATCCGCGGGCATCGTCCGCGCGATCTACACCTACCACGCACAGACCTTGGGCTGGTGCGACATCGGCTACAACGCCCTGGTCGACAAGTACGGCCAGATCTTCGAGGGCCGCCAGGGCGGCCTGGACCGCCCGGTGCAGGGCGCGCACGCGGGCGGCTTCAACGAGAACACCGCGGGCGTGGCCTTCATGGGCAACCATGTCTCCGAGACGCCGTCGGACGCCGCGGTCAACGCGGTCGGCAAATTCATCGGCTGGCGCACCCGGGTGGCGGGCCTCGATCCCAAGGGCCACACCACGATGTGGTCCGAGGGCACCGAGTTCACCCCGTACGCCCAGGGCGAATCCGTCCGTCTGCCCATCGTTTTCGCGCACCGCGACGTCGGCAACACCAGCTGCCCCGGTGACGCGGCCTACGACCTGATGGATCGCATCCGCGATATCGCGGCGGGCAGCTCGGGCGTCGCCGCCGGTACGAATCAGGCGCATACACCGAAACGCCCGGTCCCGCAGCGCACCGAGGCGGATCTGGCCGCACTGGCCGAGCTGACCGCCAAGCTGCTGAGCATGGTGAACGAGAACCTCATCGCCAAACACTGGGTCGAGCGGGGTGGTCCGGACGGACCGCTCGGCGCCGCCGAATCCGAACCGCTGCCCGCCGCACAGGGCGCGCAGTACGCCAAGTTCGCCAACGGCTACGTCTACACCACCTCCAACGGCAAGGTGTACGAGGTGGTCGGCGTGATCCTCGAGCGCTTCCTGCAACTCGGCGCCGACGCGGGCATCCTGGGTCTGCCGCTGACCAACGCCTATCCGGTGCCGGACGGCCTGCGTTCGGATTTCCAGTACGGATCGCTGATCCTGAACCAGCTCACCGGCATCGTCACCACCGTCTGGAAGACCTATAACGAGACCTACCAGCAGGAGATGCGCAGGAACCCGTCCCCGGTCGCCGCACCCGGCCCGGCACCCGTGCACGACCCCGTCGCCGCACCCGTTCCCGCGGGCTGAGTCCCACACCGGCGACCCGCTACAGCACAACGCCCGGCGGGTGCGCCGCTCTCCGCGAACGGCGTTACCCGCTCGGCGTCAGAGCCACCAGCGCTCGAGTACCTGGGCGACACCGTCCTCGAAGTTGGCGGCGGTCACCTCATTGGCCGCGGCAAGCGCCTCGGCGTGCGCGTTCGCCATGGCGACGCCGTGGCCCGCCATGGTGAGCATCGGGACGTCGTTGGGCATATCACCGAATGCGATGACCGCCGAATGCTCGACGCCGAGCCGCTGCGCCACGGTGGCCAGCCCGGAGGCCTTGGTGACGCCGGGGGCGGACAACTCGATCAGCCCGTGGTCGGTCGAGTAGGTGATGTCGGCCCGATCGCCGATCAGCGGCGCCAGGGTGGCGCGCATGTCACCACTGTTGGCGCCGGGTAACCGGATCAGCATCTTTATCGCGGGAGCGTCGATCACTTCGTGCCGGGCCACCGCGGTGTCGTCCGGATTCAACCAGGCGTGTTCGTATTCGGGCGAACTCACGAATTGCGGTGTCGCCGCGTCGTGCGCGCTGGCCCCGACCCGCTCGGCGGCCAGGCCGCAGCCGGGCAGTGCTCGTTCGGCCAGATCGGCGATCCAGGTCAGGGTCTGCACATCCAGCGAACGGCTGGCCAGCACTTTGTCGCCCGCGCTGTCGTAGATCACCGCGCCGTTGCCGCAGACACACAGCGGTGCGTAGCCGAGACCGTCGACGACCGGGTCGATCCAGCGCGGCGGCCTGCCGGTGGCGAGGACGAACGGCACTCCGTCGGCGATCAGGGCGTCGACGGCGGCCTTGGTGCGCGCGGTAACCCGTTCGTCGTGATCGATGAGGGTGCCGTCCACATCGGTGGCCACCATTTTCGGCTTGGGCAGGTGCAGGCGTGTCACCTATTCCATCCTGCCGGAAAACCATCTCGGCGCCATCGCGGCGGTCACTGGTTACCCGGTCGCTTCCAGGTCTGGTCGTCGGGTTTCGCCTGTGGATCGGACGGCGGGGGCTGGTACGGCGGGCTGGGCTCCGGGGCGGCGGGGGGCGGTGTGATGGCCGGTCCGGGCTGCGGATATCCGAACGGTGGCCCCTGTGGATAACCGCCCTGATTCGCCTGTGGATAACCGTGTTGTGGATAACCGGGCGGCGGAAACCCCGCCTGTGGATAACCGGGCTGCTGCGGAAACTCCGATGGCCGATAGGCCAGCCAGCGCGTTGTCGGGGGCACCAACGCGAGGACCGCGGTAGTGATCGGGAAGACCAGGCCGATCAGCCCCGAGACACCGCTGAACATGCCGGCCTCGCTGATCGACCCGGCGATCGCCACCGTGACGATCACCCCGGCGATCTGCGACACGATCACCACCGCGCACCCCGCCACGATCAACGTGCGACCGAGCGTCTTGCGGGTGAACAGCAGAACGGCGCCGACGCCGAGCACCAGCGCGACCAGGATCGCGATCACCCCGGTGATCAGGGCGAAGGTGTAGTAGGCCGGGTTCGCGAGCAACCCCGTCGAGTCGTACTCGTCCAGATCCGATCCGTACTCGGTGAGGCCGAGCCAGATACTGGCCCCGCCGCCGAGCAGATTCGCCAGCACGCCCAGACATGCCAGTACCCCGGCGGTGATCGCGGTGCCGCCACCGGGCGGCCCGGATGTCGAATATCCCGCCGCCGGATACGGCTCATATCTTCCCGGATATTGCGGATATGCCATGACGCCCCCTTTCGCATCGAATAGCTCGACGCTCCCGTTCCGACAGCTTAGGAGACTTCGGGCGCTCCCGGAGGACATGCCGTGACACGTGTGGCATGCGCGACGCGCACGCACCTCCTTATGATCGGGGCTTAATACTCGACGCTGGCCCGACCAGCCGTAGGACCAGAGGACTGATGACCGGCTTCCTGCTACGACGCGCGCTCAATTATGTCGTGCTGTTGCTGCTGGCCTCCTTCCTGACGTTCAGCCTGGCGTCGTTGACGTTCCAGCCGCTGGACAGTCTCGAACAGCGCAACCCCCGCCCCCCGCAAGCGGTGATCGACGCCAAGGCCGAGGAGTTGCACCTCAACGATCCGATTCCGCAGCGGTATATCACCTGGCTGAAGGGCATTCCGCACGGAGATTTCGGCACCACGCTGGCCGGGCAGCCGGTGAGCGAGGAACTGCCGCGCCGGGTCGCGGTGAGTCTGCGGCTGCTTATCGTCGGTTCGCTGATCGGCACGGTGCTCGGGGTTTTGATCGGCGCCGCCGGAGCGATCCGGCAATACAAGTTCAGCGATTACTTCACCACGGTGTTCTCGCTGCTGATCTTGAGCACGCCGATCTTCCTGCTCGCCACGCTGTTGAAATATGGTGCGCTGGAGATCAATTCGCTGACCGGATCGCAGATATTCCTCTATACCGGGGAAACCTCGGCGAACAAGATCGAGGGCTTCGGGCCGCAGTTGCTCGACCGGTTGCAGCATCTGGTGGTGCCGACGGCGGGCCTGGCCCTCGGCGCCATGGCCGGTTACAGCCGATACCAGCGCAACGCCATGCTCGACGTCTTGCAAAGCGATTTCATCCGCACCGCCCGCGCCAAGGGTTTGACCCGCAACAAGGCGCTGTACAAACACGGCCTGCGCACCGCGCTGATCCCGATGGCCACCCTGTTCGCCTACAGCCTCGGCGGCCTGATCACCGGCGCCACCTTCACCGAGAAGATCTTCGGCTGGCACGGCGTCGGCGAATGGCTGGTCGACTCGATCAATGCCCAGGACCTGTACGTGGTGGTGACGGTGACCGCCTTCGCCGGACTGGTGGTGCTGGTCTCCGGCCTGCTCTCCGACGTCGTGTACGCGATTCTCGACCCCAGGGTGCGTGTGGGATGAGCGTCGGACCCGTAGGAGGAGGCCCGCGTAACCACGCAGGG
>NZ_JBFAHV010000015.1:125453-199049 GCF_040654375.1 Nocardia sp. NPDC050710
GGCCCGCGAATCCCACCGTGGGGGCAGTGGGATGAGCGTCGGACCCGAAGGAGGAAGCCCGCGTAACCACGCAGGGCCCGCGAATCCCACCGTGGGGGCAGTGGGATGAGCGTCAGGCCCGAAGGAGGAAGCCCGCGTAACCACGCAGGGCCCGCGAATCCCACCGTGGAGACAGCATGACGGAAGCCGAAATCATCGTCCAAGGCGCACCCGAGGTCGCCGCGGCGGGACGTCGCAAGCTGGTGGTGCGGCGATTCCTGCGCAACAAGCCCGCGGTGTCCGGTGCGATTGTGCTGGTCCTGCTGTTCGTCGCCAGCTTCGCGCTGCCGCCGTTTCTGCCCTACGACTATCAGGAGCTGGATTACACCGCGCTGCTGAAACCACCGAGTCTCGAACACCCCTTCGGTACCACCCAGATCGGCCAGGACGTACTGGCGCAGACACTGCGCGGATTGCAGAAATCACTGGTCATCGGCGTCTGCGTGGCGCTGATCTCGACCACCATCGCGGCCACCACCGGGGCGCTGGCCGGGCTGCTGGGCGGCTGGACCGACCGGGCGATCATGTGGTTCGTCGATCTGCTGCTCGTGGTGCCGAGCTTCATCATCATCGCGATCTTCGCCCCACGCACGAAGGGCAGCGGCTCCATCGGACTGCTGATCGTGCTGCTGGCGGTCTTCGGCTGGATGATCAGCGCCCGCATTGTGCGCGGCCTGACGCTGAGCCTGCGTGATCGTGAATTCGTCAGGGCGGCGCGATACATGGGTGCGCCGACCCGCACGGTGATCCTCAGCCATATCGTCCCGAATATCGCCTCGATCCTGATCATCGACACCACGCTTACGGTCGGCTCGGCGATCATGGCCGAAACCGGTTTGAGCTTCCTCGGTTTCGGTGTGCAGCCGCCGGATGTCTCGCTCGGCTCGCTGATCGCGGCGGGCACCAAATCGGCACTGACGTATCCGTGGCTGTTCATGTTCGCCGGTGGGCTGCTGATCATCACGGTGTTGTGCGCGAACCTCGTGGGCGACGGGCTGCGCGACGCGTTCGATCCGAGCGCCAAGCGGGCCAGGTCGCGCAAGAAGGCCGCGCCGGAAGAGAAGGCAAACCCATGACAGGCGCAAACTCGACCGCGCCCCTGCTCGAAGTCTCCGATCTGCGGGTCTCCTTCCCCAGTGAGGAGGGCCGGATCGAGGCGGTCCGCGGGGTGAACTACACCCTCGCCGATGGCGAGGTGCTGGCCATCGTCGGCGAATCCGGTTCGGGCAAATCGGTTTCTTCGCTGGCCGTGATGGGTCTGCTGCCGGAACAGGCGCGGATCAACGGCTCCATCCGGTTGCGCGGACGCGAACTGCTCGGCATCGGCGATCGCCAGATGTCCAAACTGCGCGGCAGTTCGGTCAGCATGGTGTTCCAGGATCCGCTCTCGGCGCTGACCCCGGTCTACCGGGTGGGCGAGCAGATCGCCGAGGCGCTGCTCGCGCACGGCGCTATGGGGACGAAGGAAGCCGCCGCAAAAGCGGTGGACCTGCTGAAACTGGTCGGTATCGACGATGCCGAGATGCGCGCCAAGGCATTTCCGCACGAATTCTCCGGCGGTATGCGACAGCGCGTGGTGATCGCAATGGCGATCGCCAACGATCCGGCGCTGATCATCTGCGACGAGCCGACCACCGCGCTCGATGTGACGGTGCAGAAACAGATTCTGAATCTGCTGCGCAAGGCGCGCGATATCACCGGCGCGGGCGTCATCATGATCACCCACGACATGGGTATCGCCGCCACGCTCGCCGACCGGGTGGCGGTGATGTACGCGGGCAAGATCGTCGAAACCGCCGCCGCGGACGAACTGTTCAACGCACCACGAATGCCGTACACGGTCGGCCTGCTCGGTTCCATTCCGCGGATGGACGGTCCCGCGCGGCGTCCCTTGATCCCGATCGTCGGCGCACCGCCCGCCATGCACGCGCTGCCGCCCGGCTGCTCGTTCGCGCCGCGCTGCCCGATCGCGATCGATGAGTGCCGCGCCGCCGAACCGCCACTGGAGATGACAAGTCCGGGGCACGCCGCCGCGTGCATCCGCACGGCGGAGGTGGGCACCGCCGAACTGTTCACCGCCTACCGCAAGGAGATCGCCGAACCGGAGACCGAGGCGAATCCCGACGCTCACGTGGTGCTGAGGGTTTCGGAGCTGAAGAAAACCTTCGCGATCACCTCGGGGGTGGTCTTCCGGCGGCACAAGGGCGAGGTGCGCGCGGTCGACGGCATCAGCTTCGAGGTCCGCGCCGGCCGCACGCTGGCACTGGTCGGCGAATCCGGATCCGGGAAGTCGACGACCCTCACCCAGATCCTGGACCTGGCGAAACCGCAGTCGGGCACCATCGAGATCATGGGCCGCGATGTCTCGACGCTGACCAAAACGCAGAAGCGCGACATCCGCCGCAAGATGCAGATCGTCTTCCAGGATCCGACGGCCTCACTGGATCCGCGCCTGCCGATCTTCGACGCGCTGGCCGAACCACTGCGCATCGACGGCAGGCCGCGCGCCGAGATCGCCAAACGGGTTCCGGAACTCCTGAAGCAGGTGGGGCTGCGGCCCGAACACGCCGACCGCTACCCGGCCGACTTCTCCGGCGGCCAGAAGCAGCGCATCAGCGTCGCGCGGGCCCTGGCCCTCGACCCGGAACTGCTGGTGCTGGACGAACCGGTCTCCTCGCTGGATGTCTCGATCCAGGCCGGTGTGCTGAATCTGCTGCGGGATCTCCAGACCGAACGCGGACTGTCGTATCTGTTCGTCTCGCACGATCTTTCGGTGGTCCGCAATCTGGCGCACGACATCGCGGTGATGTATCGCGGCCGGATCGTCGAATCCGGTCCGGCCGAACAGATCTTCGCCGATCCTCGACACGAGTACACCAAGGCTCTGATCGAAGCGGTCCCCGTTCCGGTCGTCAGCGGGTAGTCAGGAGAGCGCCATGCGGATCCGTTCGAACCGAATGCGCTGGGCCGCCACGGTGGTCGCGGTCGGACTGATCGCGGCGGGCTGCGGGTCCGGTGGCGACGACTCCGCCGCCGGGCTGTCCGACGCCCTCGGCACCACCAGCGATATCAATCCCAGGAGCCGGGACGAGGTCCGCGAGGGCGGCAACCTGCGGCTGGCGACGACGACCTTCCCGGCGAACTGGAATACGCTGTCCAACGACGGAAACGACGGCGAAATCGCCGATATCGAACGCCCGATGATGCCGCGGGCCTTCACCGTGGACGCGGCGGGCGAACTGTCGATCAACCGCGACTACTTCACCGATATCGCGCTGACCGGAACCGACCCGCAGCAGGTCGCCTACACCATCAACCCGAAGGCGTTCTGGTCCGACGGCCGCCCGATCACCTGGGAGGACATCGCCTCCCAGGCGCAGGCGCTCAGCGGCCGCGACAAACGTTTCCTGATCGCCATCACCAACGGCTTCGAATTCGTCGACAAGGTGGAGCGCGGCGTCGACGACCGGCAGGCGGTGCTCACCTTCCGCCAGCCCTTCGGCGAATGGCGCGGTCAGTTCGCGGGCAACTCCGCGCTGTTCCCGAAATCCGTGACGGCGAACCCCGATTCGTTCAACAAGAGCCTGGTGGACGGCATGGGGCCGACCGCGGGCCCGTTCCAGGTGCAGTCCACCGACCGCGCCCAGGGCCGGATCGTGCTCGGCCGCAATCCGAATTGGTGGGGCGAGCGGCCGAAGCTGGAGACCATCACCTACAGCGTGCTCGACCACGTCGCCTGGGTGGGTGCGCTGCAGAACAACGAGCTCGACCTGGTGCGGCTGTCGTCCATCGATGATGTGAAGACGGTGCGCAACACCGAGGGCGTTGTGGTGCGGCGGGCGCCGGGTAATCGCTGGCGCCACATCACCTTCAACGGCGCGCCCGGCTCCATTCTGGCCGATCCCGGGGTCCGGGTGGCGATCGCGAAGGCGATCGACCGCCAGGGCATCGCGACCGCGACCATGAACGGCCTGGTGGAGAATCCGAAGCCGTTGAACAACCACGTCTTTCTGCAAGGCCAGGACGGCTACCGGGACAACTCCGCGCCCGTGGCCTTCGACCCGGAGCAGGCGGCGAAGGATCTCGACGCCCTCGGATGGAAGCTCAACGGTGACATCCGCGAGAAGGACGGCCGCAAGCTGATGATCCGCGATGTCATGTACAACGATCCGGTCTGGGTGCAGATCGCCCAGATCATCCAGCAGAATCTGGCGCGAATCGGCGTCGGGCTGACCATCGATACCAAGCCGGGCGCCGGCTACTTCACCGATGTCATCATCCCCGGCGATTTCGATGCCGCGCAGTTCATCTTCCAGGGTGACGCGTTCGCGCTCAGCAGCATTCGGCAGATCTACTACTACGACCCGAATGATCTCCAGGGCAATTACGGCCGGATCGGCTCGCCCGAACTCAACGCCCTCATCGACCGCACACTCGCGGAACTGGATCCGCGGCGGGCGATCGAACTGGCCAACGACGTGGACCGCGCGGTGTTCGCGGAGGGTCATTCACTGCCGCTGACCCAGTCCGACGGCAGCTTCGGCGTTCGCGCCGATCTGGCCAATGTCGGCTCCCCCGGCCTGGCGTCCTATGACTACACCAAGATCGGGTTCGTGCGATGAACGGGTACCGACCGATGATCGAAGGGACAGGTGCCATGCGGATCACCTCGCGCACATTCCGATTCGCGGCGCCGCTGGTGGCGCTGAGCCTGGTGCTCGCGGGCTGCGGCGGCTCCGACGAGACCGCCCCCGAGGGCTCGGCCGCACAACTCGGCACGGTCAGCGATATCAATCCGAGGGATGTCAGCGAACTGCGCGACGGCGGCAATCTGCGGCTGGCGCTCACCGCACTCCCCGAGAACTGGAATGCGCTGCACACCGATGCCACCGGCGAGGTCGGCGCGGTGGTGCGGCCGATGATGCCGCGCGCCTTCCGCACCAGTGCGAGCGGTGCGTTGTCGGTCAACACCGACTATTTCACCGATGTGCAGCTCACCAACACCAACCCACAGCAGGTGACCTACACCATCAATCCGAAGGCGGTGTGGTCCGACGGCAGTCCGATCACCTGGGAGGACATCCGCTCCCAGGCCGCGGCGCTGAGCGGCGCGGACAAGGGCTATCTGATCAAGCTGACCACCGGATTCGACCGGGTGGAGAAGGTCGAACGCGGCGTCGACGACCGGCAGGCGGTCATCACGTTCAAACAGCACTACGCCGAATGGCGCGGTCAGTTCGCGGGTAACGGGTTCCTGTACCCGAAGTCGGTCACCGAATCCCCCGATGCCTTCAACAAGAGCCTGCTCGACGGCATCGCGCTGACCGCGGGGCCATTCCAGGTGCAATCGGTGGACCGGGCCCAGGGCCGGATCGTGCTCGGCCACAATCCGCGCTGGTGGGGCGACAAACCCAAACTGGACACCATCACCTTTTCGGTGCTGTCCAGCGAGGCGCTGATCCCGGCATTGCAGAACAACGAGATCGACGCGGTCGGCATCACCTCCATCGATGATATGAAGACCGCGCGCAACACTCCCGGCGTCGCCATCCGGCGCGCGCCGGGCAATAGCTGGTCACATCTGACCTTCAACGGCGCGCCCGGCTCGATCTTCGCCGATCCGGCACTGCGGGTGGCCATTGCGAAGGCCGTCGACCGCCAGGGCATCGCGACCGCGGTTCAGAACGGACTGGTCGAGAACCCGAAACCGCTGAACAACCATGTCTTCGTCGAAGGCCAGGTCGGGTACGCCGACAACAGCCTGCCCTTCGATCCGGCGGCGGCCGTGCGGGAACTCGATGCGCTGGGCTGGAAGCTCAACGGCAACGTCCGCGAGAAGGACGGGCGCAAACTGGAATTCCGCGATGTCATGTTCAATGCCCAGTCCTGGGTGCAGATCGCGCAGATCATCCAGCAGAATCTCGCCCAGATCGGCGCCAAGCTCATTATCGAGACCAAGCCGGGCACGGGCTATTTCAGCGACGTGATCAAGCCGGGCAATTTCGATGTCGCGCATTGGGTCTGGCAGGGCGACGCCTTCCCGCTGAGCAGTCTACCGCAGGTCTACGCGTACAACCCGAATGAGCTCCAGGGCAATTACGGCCGCATCGGCACACCGGAGATCAACGCGCTGATCGAGCAGTCGCTGGCCGAACTCGATCCGAACAAGGCCAATGAGCTGGCCAACGAGGTGGATCGCAAACTCTTCGAGATCGGTTTCTCACTGCCGCTGGTGCAGTCCACCGGTAATGTCGCCGTCCGCGCCGATCTCGCCAATTACGGTGCGCCCGGTCTGGCGTCCTACGACTACACCAAGATCGGATTCGTGAAATGACTTCAAGGTTGTTGTTCCGTCGGCAGGAAGGTTCTTCCATGAGATTTCACTCCTTCGGCATGCGGGTGGCCGTACCGGCGCTCGCGTGCGCCCTGGTGCTGGCGGGTTGCGGCTCGAGTGACGAGGGTGCGCCGGAGGGAGCCGTCGCGGCCGTTGGCACCACCAACGACATCAACCCGAAGGATGTCTCCGAGCTGCGCGACGGCGGCAATCTGCGCCTGGCGATCTCCGCGTACCCGGCCAACTGGAACACGCTGTCCAATGACGGCAACGACATCGAGATCGCCGGGGTCGAGCGGCCGATGATGCCGCGCGCCTTCCGCACCGATGCCGCCGGTCAACTGTCCGTCAACACCGACTACTTCACCGATATCCAGCTCACCGGTACCGAGCCGCAGCAGGTGACCTACACGATCAACCCGAAGGCGGTCTGGTCCGACGGCACCCCCATCACCTGGGAGGACATCGCGTCGCAGGCCAATGCGCTCAGCGGCAGGGACAAGGCGTTCCTGATCGCCAACAACAGCGGTTTCGACCGGGTCGAGAAGGTCGAGCGCGGGGTCGACGACCGGCAGGCGATCATCACCTTCAATCAGCATTACGCGGAATGGCGCGGTCAGTTCGCGGGCAACTCGTTCCTGGTACCGAAGTCGGTGACGGCAACCCCGGAAAGCTTCAACAACAGCCAGGTGGATGCCATCACGCTGACCGCCGGCCCATTCCTGGTGCAGTCCACCGACCGTGCGCAGGGCCGGATCGTGCTCGGGCACAACCCGTTGTGGTGGGGCGACAAGCCCAAGCTGGACACCATCACGTACTCGGTACTGTCCAGCGAGGCAACGCTTCCGGCGCTGCAGAACAATGAGATCGACGCGGTCGGGCTCGGCACCCGCGACGAACTGAAGACCGCGCAGAACACCCCCGGCGTCGCCATCCGGCGAGCACCGGGCAATAGCTGGAACCACCTGACGTTCAACGGCGCCCCCGGCTCGATCCTCGCCGATCCCGCGCTGCGGGTGGCCATTTCGAAGGCCATCGACCGGCAGGGCATCGCCACCGCGATCCAGAACGGGCTGGTCCAGGACCCCAAGCCGCTGAACAACCACATCTACATCCAGGGCCAGGCCGGCTACCGGGACAACAGCCTGGGCTTCGATCCCGACGCCGCCGCGCGGGAACTCGATGCGCTCGGCTGGAAGCTCAACGGTGATGTCCGCGAGAAGGACGGCCGCAAGCTGGAGATCCGCGATGTCATGTACAACGATCCGGTCTGGGTGCAGATCGCCCAGATCATCCAGCAGAACCTGGCCCGGATCGGCGCCAAGCTCCTCATCGAGACCAAGCCGGGCAAGGGCTACTTCACCGAGGTGATCCAGCCGGGTGACTTCGATATCGGGCAGTGGAGCTGGGTCGGTGACCCGTTCCCGCTCGGCAGCCTCAATCAGATCTACGGCTACAACCCGAACGACCTGCAGGGCAACTACGGCCGGATCGGCTCCCCGGAGCTCAATGCCCTGATCGATAGGACGATGTCGGAGCTCGATCCGAACAAGGCCATGGAAATGGCGAACGAGATCGATCGCGAGGTCTTCGAGGAGGGCCACTCGCTGCCGCTCATGCAGTCGGCGGGCAATGTCGCGGTACGCGCCGACCTCGCCAACTACGGCGCGGCCGGGCTCGCCTCCCTCGACTACACGAAGATCGGCTTCGTGAAGTGATCTCCGCACCGTGAACTCCGATCGGGAAGGAAGCTCTTGAGGATTCGCTCCCTCGGCACTCGTCTGGCGATCCCCGCCGTCGCCGTCGGTCTGCTCGTGTCCGGCTGTTCCGGCGCTAACGATGTGGCGCCCGGTACCAGCGATATCGGCAGCACCAACGACATCAATCCGCGGGATCCGAGCGAACTGCGGGACGGGGGCAATCTGCGGCTCGTGCTGAGCTCCTTCCCGGAGAACTTCAATGTGCTCCACGTCGACGGCAACACCAGCAGCGGTGTTGCCGTCGTCGAGCCGACCATGCCCGCGGCCTACGTCAGTGATGCCGCGGGCCGCGTCTCGGTCAACCACGACTACTTCACCGATATCCAGCTCACCGGCACCGAACCGCAGCAGGTCACCTACACCATCAATCCGAAGGCCGTGTGGTCCGACGGCACCCCCATCACCTGGGAGGACCTGAGCTCGCAGGCCGCGGCGTTGAGCGGACGCGACGACGCCTTCCTCATCGCGGCCACCAGCGGATTCGATCGGGTCCGGACCGTGGAGCGCGGTGTCGACGACCGGCAGGCGATCGTCACCTTCGACCAGCCGTACTCCGAATGGAAGGCACAGTTCAGCCCGCTGTACCCGAAGGCGACCACCCAGACGCCGGACGCCTTCGACAATCGGGATAAGAACGGCCTCACCCAGAGTGCCGGGCCCTTCCTGATCACCGGTATCGACCGCGGCCAGAATCGCATCACGCTCGGTCGCAACCCCCTGTGGTGGGGTAATAAGCCCAAACTCGATTCCATTACGTTCAGCGTGCTCGACAGCAGCGCGTGGCTGCCCGCGATCCAGAACAATGAGCTCGATACCGCCTACATGTCGGGCATCGAGAATGTGACCGGCGCACGCAATGCCGCGGGCGTGGTGCTGCGCCGCACACCCGAGCCCGCCTGGGCTCACATCACCTTCAACGGCGCGCCGGGCTCGCTGCTGGCGGATCCGCAACTGCGCATTGCGATTTCCAAGGCCATTGATCGCCAGGGCATCGTCAACGCCGCCCAGCACGGCGTCGTGGAGAATCCGAAACCGCTGAACAATCACGTCTTCGTGGCGGGTCAGCAGGGCTACCAGGACAATGCGGGCCCGATCTCCTACGATCCGGACGCGGCCGCGCGCATGCTCGACGACCTCGGCTGGAAGCTCAACGGTGATGTCCGCGAAAAGGACGGCCGCAGATTGGAACTGCGCAATGTGATGTACCAGCAGGACGCCTGGGTGCAGACCGCGCAGATCGTGCAGCAGAATCTGGCGAAGGTCGGGGTGCAGATGACGATCCAGACCGTCCCCGGCACCGGACTTTTCACGAATGTGATCGATCCGGGCAACTTCGAGCTGGCCAACTTCAGCTGGAGCGGCAGCGTCTTCCCGCTGGTCGCGCTTCCGCAGATCTATGCGTACGACCCGGACAACCTGATGGGCAATAAGGCCCGCATCGGTTCGCCGGAACTGAACGCGCTGATCGATAAGACGATGTCGGAGCTGGACCCGGATAAGGCCATCGAATTGGCCAACGAATGCGATCGGATGATCTTCGCCGAGGGGTACTCGATTCCGCTGAACCAGGCGTCGGGCACCTACGCGGTGCGCGCCGACCTCGCCAACTACGGCGCGTTCGGCCTGGCATCGCGCGACTACACCACGGTCGGCTTCCTGAAGTGAGATTCGGACCGGGCCATCCGCTGGCCTACCCGGTCGCCGTGACGATCGGCGCCCTCGCGATCACCGCCGCGTGGGCGCCGTTCGCCGATACCGACCAGCGCGCCGCACTCGCGACCGTGGCGCTGGCCATCGTGGGCTACACCGGTTTTCAGCTCGGAATCGCACTGGGACTGCTTCCGAACGGACTCGGCCCGGCCGCGGAGGTCGATATCAAGCGGACCAGGCAGGAGCACCGTCTCGTCAGCCGCTCATGGCTGGAGATCACCCCGGCGACGTGGCTGCCGGTCTATTTCGACCCGGCGCTGCTCACGCTGACCGAGACCACCGCCGAGTACACGGGCCGTGCCCTGCGTACGACCGAGCTGCGCCTGTATCCGTCGGGGCGGGCGCGCGGCACCGAACCCCCGGGACGCCTGATCGATAACCCGTCGCGGCCGGATCCGGAGGCGTCCGCACTGGCCACCGATGCCACACGACCGACCCGGCGACTGCTGCTCGATGCCCAATCCACGGTCGCGGCCCCCTTCGCCGCCCTGCTGTGGGTCTATATCGACGGCGGGGGGCTGGTCACCTTCCTCGGCGCGGCATGCGTCGCCGCCGCGGTCACCGTCTGGCTCGCGGCCGTGCGCGGGTCCGACCCGAGCTGAGCCCAGTGTCGAGTCCGGCCTCGGTGGCTCGGTTCGTCGCCTGGGAGGGCGGCGGAGCAGCCGATCAGGACAGCAGACCCAGCGCCTCGGCATGATCGAGGGTCTTGCGCACATGCCAGACCAGCGGAACGTGGGTCGCCTCGGCATAGGACATCCACTCGAATTCGTAGTGCTCCGAGGTGGTGAGGCTGACATCGCGGTCGAGCGCGTTCTCGAAGCAGCCGAAGGTCACCGTGTGGAAATCGATATCGCGGCCCTCGGTGTCCGGGTTGACGAAATGCGTCAGCTCATCGGCGATCAGGACGTCCAGCCCGGTCTCCTGGCAGACCTCGCGCCAGGCGGCCTGCGCCGGTGTCTCACCGGGCGCCACCGAACCGCCGGGGATATCCCATAGATCGCCCAGATAACCGTCCGGATTGCGATGCAGCAGTAGCACTTTCCCGGTACGGATCGGCAGCGCGTGCGCGATCCACCGCTGCTCGCCGTGGTATTCGATCATCGCCTCTCCCTCCTCCCGCTTCGAGTCTGCCACGGTCGTCGTAGTCATGGCGATTGGTCTTACCACTTGACCAGCTGACCACTGAGGCGCACAGTAGGGGTATGGCGTTACAACCTGTGGTCAAGCGGTCGGTGTCGGCGGATGTCTTCGAGCAGATCGCCGCCGATGTGCTCAGCGGCGAACTCGCACCGGGAGCCACGCTGCCCAGCGAGCGGCAGCTGGCCGAGGCGCTCGGGGTGTCCCGGCCCGCGGTGCGCGAGGCACTGCAACGGCTGGCCGCGGCCGGACTTGTCGCGGTGCGCCAGGGTGACGCGACCACGGTGCTCGACTATCGGCGCGGCGCCGGACTCGAGGTGCTGCCCCGGCTGCTGATCCAGGCCGGGACGCTGGAACCGGCGGTCGCGCGCAGCATTCTGGAGGCCCGGCTGCACAACGGCCCCAAGGTCGCCGAACTCGCCGCCGAACGCCTCGGCCGCGACGATGCCACCGCGGTGCGCGCGGAATTCGATCGTCTACTCGAAGCCCTTGCCGCCGAATCGGATCCGATCGCGCGGCAGCGGTACGCGCTCCAATTCTGGGACCACATCGTGGATACGGCCGACTCCATCGTGTTCCGGCTGATGTTCAACATGCTCAGCGCCGCCTACGAACCGGCGCTCGCCGCCCTGGCCCCGATCATGTCCGCCGAGGTGGGCAATGTCGCGGGTTATCGGGATCTGGCCGCCGCCATCATCGCGGGCAGACCCAAGCAGGCCGCCAAATGCGCTCGGGCCCTGCTCGAGCCGGCGACCACCGCCCTGATCGATGCCCTCGGCGGGCACTGATCACGCATCATCGAGGAAGTGCCATGACCAAACCCGATACTCCCGACCAGTCGAGCGCGCGCGAGCGGGTCCGGCGCGACGAAGCTGAACTCGCCAGGCCGCTACGCCGCGGGCTCGGTCTCCGCGACGCCTTCGGCGAATTCCTGCGGCACCCCTCGCCGTGGCTGATCGGCACCGCGCTGGTGGTCGCGCTGCCCCTGCGGATCATCGTGGGCGACTGGCAGTGGACCGATGCCCTGCTGCCCGCGATCATGCTCGCGGTCTTCCCGGCCTTCGAATGGGTCGTACATGTCATGGTGCTGCACTGGCGCCCGAAACGACTCGGCCCGATTCCGCTGGATAGCGAGCTGGCCCGCAAACACCGCGCGCACCATGTGGATCCGCGCAATATCCCATTGATCTTCATCCCCACTCGTTCGCTTGTCGTGGTGATCATCGCGCTGCTCGCCATTACGGCCTTCGCCTTCTCGCGCACCGGCCTCGGCCTGACCTTCCTGCTGACCATTACCGTCTTCGGCCTCGTCTACGAGTGGACCCACTATCTGATCCACACCGACTACAAGCCGAAACACGCGTTGTATCGGGCGGTCTGGCGCAATCACCGCCACCACCACTACAAGAACGAGCACTTCTGGTTCACGGTGACCAGTTCCGGCACCGCCGACCGTCTCTTCGGGACCTACCCGGATCCGTCGAGCACCCCGACGTCGCCGACAGCGCGGAATTTGCACTCCGCGGCGTGAGCACACCTGGTCTGGGCGGACATTCGCACCCCGAAATCGGCGGAAACCTGGGGAAACTCGGGGAAAATGTCCGCTCAGACCAATTCAGATCAGGCGGGCCGCGATCGCCCGCGCCCGCTCGGCCGCCGCGGGGCTCGCCTCGCGCACCGCGGTGACAATCGCGCCGTCGACCAGCAGGGCGAATTCCGCCGCCAGTTCGGCGGCATCGGTGTGACCCGCGGCCTCCAGTAATTCCGCCAGGTAGGCGATGACCCGCCGCTTATGCCGGTCGGCCACCTGATGAGCGGCGGACCGCGGGTCGGCGACCTCGATCATGGTGTTGATGAAGGCGCACCCGCGGAAGTCATTGCGGGCGAATCGCTCCGACAGGGCATCGAAGACGGCGATCGGCCGGTCCGCGGGATCGGCGGCCTTTTCCTCGACCGACTCGCGCAACCATTCCAACCAGCGGCGGTCCCGGTCCTCCAGCACCGCGACGACCAGATCGTCCTTACTCGCGAAGTGCCGATAGAAGGACGCGCGTCCCACGCCGGACTCCTGAAGTAGCCGGTCGACTCCGACCGCCCGGATCCCCTCGGCGTAGAAGAGTTCCTCGGCGGTGGTCAGTAAGCGCTGCTTGGCTCGGGTTGCCATGGACACAGCCTAGCAGAACGGCACTGATCGGTACCGTTCCATTTGACGAAGACGGAACCGATCAGTACCGTCCATATTCGGAACCGATTGGTACCGAAACTAGTCGAATACGGAGTCGCACATGTCCCGGCTACCCCTGATCACCGCCGAAACCGCCGACACGGAACAGGCCGCACTGCTCACCGAGGTCAAGCGCCAGCTCGGCCGGGTGCCCAATCTCTATGCCGCCCTGGCCAATAGCCCGGCCACCCTGCGCGGCTACCTTTCCCTGCGCGACGCCCTCACCGGAAGCAAGCTGGATGCCCGCACCCGCGAACAGCTCGCCCTGCTCGTCGCCCACGAAAATGGCTGCGACTACTGCATCGCCGCGCACACCATGCGCGCGGGCCGAATGGGTTTCAGCGAGAACGAAATCGCGGACACCCGCGCTGCCCGCGCCGACGACCCGCACGCCGATGCGGTATTGCGCTTCGCCCACACCGTCCTGCACGAGCGCGGCCGCGTCGACGACGACCTCCTCGAATCCGTCCGGCAGCGCGGTGTCACCGACGCCGAACTGAGCGAAACCGTCGGGCACGTCGCGCTCAATATCCTGTCCAACTATTTCAATCACGTGGCCGAGCCGGAGCTCGACTTTCCCACCGGCGTCACCCATCCCACCGAAAGGATCCGCCATGACCCAACGCTGGCGCACCGCGAGCCGAGTCGAACTGGTCGACGGCTATTCGCTGATCGACCGCGAGGGCCGAGCGGTCCGCACGATCGATGACGTGCGGGTGTCGATCGACGGCGGCTTCCTGCACATCGAGCTCGCAGCGGGCGGCGAGGTACAGGTGGTATCGGCGCCGGCCGTCGCTCGAGTCACCTACCAACAGGCCTGATCACCGGAATCCCCACGCGCCGGAGCCCCGCCTTCGGTCCCGATTCCGGACGCCATATCCGTTATCACGCAACCGACCCGGCCACCGGGTCGGTTGTTTCATTTTTCGACCGCGAGCGCCTATACCGCCCAGGCCGTAGCCCGCTCCGCCCATTCGATGTCCACGGAATTCGCCCGGGAGCTCTGCTGGCGCCGATCGCCATCCCGGCGCTCATGCCGAGCGCTCCCCCGCGGTCCGGATCGGTCGATGCGCTCGGCTCGGCCACCGTCACCGCGGGCCTGGCCGCCGCCGTCTACGGCATCGTCCGGGCACCCGAGGTCGGCTGGGGCTCGGGGCAGACCTGGGGTGTACTCGCCATTGCCGCGGCCCTGATCGCCGGCTTCGTCGTCATCCAGTCCCGCAGGCGGGAACCACTGATGCGACTCGGCATTTTCCGCGCACCGAATCCGGCCGCCGCCAACCTCGCCCAACTGATGCTCGGCGCGGCGTGGGTCCCGATGTGGTTCTTCCTGAACCTCTACCTGCAACAGGTGCTCGGCTACCGCGCCTTCCCGTCGGGCGCGGCACTGCTGCCGATGACGACGCTGATCATGCTCGGCATGGTGGTGCTCGCACCGCGGGCGATGCAGCGCTTCGGCGCCAAGCCGATGATCGTCACCGGCCTGGCGGTGCTCGGCCTCGGACTCGGGATCATGTCGCTGGTCCGGCCGACCGGGAACGTCTGGGTCGACGTCCTGCCCGCCTCGCTGGCGGCGGCAGGCGGCATGTCGTCGGCCTTCATACCCTCACTGGGTACCGCCATCGCCGCGGCGCGGCCCGAGGAGGGCGGGCTGGCCTCCGGCATCGTCAATGTCGGCTATCAGGTCGGCTCGGCCGTTGGGCTGGCCGCCATGACCGCCGTCGCGACCGGCTTCGGCGCCGATCGGATAGGTGACCTCACCCAGCTCACCGACGGTTTCTCGGCGGCGTTCCTGGGTGCGGCCGTCATCGCGCTGGCCGGAGCGGTCATCACCGCGGTCGCCATGCGCTCCCCCGCCCCGGAATCGGTTCCGGAAAGAGGTTGACAAGATACCCTAGGGGGGTATGGTAGCTACAGCGGCGACAGCCGACCGAAAGCAAGGAGCGAGAACGTGAGCACCATCGCGGCCACCACCACCGTCACGGTCACCGGGATGACCTGCGGCTGCTGCGTGAAGAAGGTCCGACTCGCCGACCGACACCGAACAACCACCGGAACGGAGCCTCCCGATGAACGCAACCACTAAGTTCGCCGGATTCACCCTCGGCCTGGCGGCGGTCTTCGGGATCGCTCTGGGCGCCGGCGCGGTGATCGGCCCGGACGCCGCCGAACCCGCCGCACACGATTCGAACGCTCACGAGGAAGGTCTCGCCACCGGCGGGACCGGCCCCGACACCACACCTGGAGGACTGATGACCACCGACAACGGATACACGCTGCGACTGGACACCCCGCTGACCACCGCCGCCCCCGAGGCGCCGCTGCGCTTCCGCATCCTGAACCAGGACGGGACACCGGTCACCCGCTACACCCGCAGCCACGACAAGGATCTGCACCTGATCGTGGTCCGCCGGGACCTGGTCGCCTTCCAACATGTGCACCCGGTCCTCGACGGCAACGGAACCTGGAGCGTCCCACTGAATCTCACCCGCGCGGGCGACTACCGGGTATTCGCCGACTTCACACCGGAGGGCGGCGCGAATCTGACACTCGGCGCCGACCTGCGGGTCGCGGGCAACTACGATCCGCAGCCGCTGGCAGCGCAGGCGAGCACAGCCACGGTCGGCGGCTACACCGTCACCCTCGACGGCGCCGTCACCCCCGGTCAGGCCTCGAAGGTCACCCTCTCGGTGGCCCGCGACGGCAAGCCGGTCACCGACCTCCAGCCCTACCTGGGCGCCTACGGGCACCTGGTCGCGCTTCGCGCCGAAGACCTGGCCTACCTGCACGTCCACCCGGACGGGCACCCGGGTGACGGCGTCACCCCGGCCGGACCCGGCATCACCTTCTACGTGACGGCGCCGAGCGCGGGCGACTACCGCCTGTTCCTCGATTTCCAGCACGACGGAGTGGTCCGCACCGCCGAATTCACCGTGCGAACGGCACCGGGCACGGCCGCCCCGGTGGCTGATCCGCACGCCGGACACGGTGCTCCCGCAGCCGACCCCCACGCCGGACACGGTGCTCCCGCAGCCGACCCCCACGCCGGACACGGCGGTACCCTGGCACCCGCCCACGCCCACTGACCGTGCGGCGGCGCACCGAGCACCCCCGCACCACCGGCGAAGGACCGACAATGACCTCCGAACGGCACCGGCCGACACCGACGAACGGCCCGTAACCCAGCAGCCCGACGCCACCCTGAAACCCGCCGGACACGGCACCACCGCGACCAACCCCCATGCCGGACACGGGCGGGATCCCGGCAACAGCCACTGACCGTGCGGCAGCGAACCGAGCGCCGCCACACCGCAGCGGCGAAGGAACCGACAATGACCTCCGAACGGCACCGGCCGACACCGACGAACGGCCGGTAACCCGGAAGTTCGACCCCGCCCCGAAACCTACCGCCACTCCGAAACCCGCCGCCGGGCCGGTGGCCCGGACACCGATTCGCATCCCGGGCCCCGCGCGCGGCTGCCACTGACCACGATCCGACCGCACCCGACCGGCCCCCGGTCCCGATCCGAATCCCGTGCCGCACAGAATGGAGCACACCATGACCACCACGACACAGCCACCCGCGACCGGGCAGGTCGAATTGGTGATCGGCGGCATGACCTGCGCGTCCTGCGCCAATCGCATCGAGAAGAAGCTGAACAAACTCGACGGGGTCACCGCGACGGTGAATTACGCGACGGAGAAGGCGCGGGTCGACTTCACCGGCGATATCTCGCCGGAGCAGTTGATCGCGACGGTCGAACAGGCGGGTTACAGCGCCGCGCTGCCCGCGCCGAAGGTCGTCGAGCCGACCGAAACCGCCGCGACCGAAGAGGATCCGACCGCCGAGCTGCGCACCCGCCTGCTGGTCTCGCTGGTGCTCACCGTCCCGGTGATCGCGATGGCGATGATTCCGGCGCTACAGTTCACCAACTGGCAGTGGTTGTCGTTGGCCCTCGCCGCGCCGGTCGTGGTGTGGGGCGCGCTGCCGTTCCACCGGGCGGCATGGACCAACCTGCGCCACGGCACCGCCACCATGGACACCCTGGTGTCGATGGGAACTCTTGCCGCGCTGGGCTGGTCGCTCTACGCGCTGTTCTGGGGCACTGCGGGCACGCCGGGTATGAAGCACCCGTTCGAATTCACCATCGCCAGGATGGACGGCACCGGCAGCATCTACCTGGAAGCCGCGGCGGGCGTCACGACCTTCATTCTGGCCGGGCGCTTCTTCGAGGCGCGGTCGAAGCGGCGCGCCGGTGCCGCCTTGCGCGCGCTGCTGGAGATGGGCGCCAAAGAGGTTTCGGTCCTGCGTGGTGGGGTCGAACAGCGGATTCCGGTCGAGCAGTTGGCCGTCGGCGCCGAGTTCGTGGTGCGGCCCGGCGAGAAGATCGCGACCGACGGCGTGGTGGTCGAGGGTTCCTCGGCGGTCGACGCGTCCATGCTGACCGGCGAATCGGTGCCGGTCGAGGTCGGGCCGGAGGACTCCGTGGTGGGCGCGACCGTCAATGTCGGAGGCCGGATCGTGGTGCGGGCCACCCGGATCGGCTCGGATACCCAGCTGGCGCAGATGGCGAAGCTGGTCGAGGACGCGCAGACCGGTAAGGCGCAGGCGCAGCGGCTGGCCGACAGGATCTCCGGAATCTTCGTGCCGATCGTGATCGCGCTGGCGGTGGCGACCCTCGGATTCTGGCTCGGCACCGGCGGTTCCGTCGCGGCGGCCTTCACCGCCGCGGTGGCCGTGCTGATCATTGCCTGCCCGTGCGCACTCGGACTCGCCACGCCGACCGCGCTGATGGTCGGCACCGGGCGCGGCGCCCAGCTCGGCATCCTGATCAAGGGCCCCGAGGTGCTGGAATCGACCCGCCGGGTGGACACCGTGGTGCTGGACAAGACCGGCACCGTCACCACCGGCAAGATGACGCTGCTGGAGGTCGTCGCGGCCGACGGCGAGGATACCGGCGAGATCCTGGCATTGGCCGGGGCACTGGAGGGTTCGTCGGAGCACCCGATCGCGCAGGCGATCGCCAAGGGTGCCCGCGACAAGGTCGGCACATTGAGCGCGGTCGAGGACTTCGCCAATATCGAGGGCCTCGGCGTGCAGGGTCTGGTGGATGGTCACGCGGTGCTCGTCGGCCGGGTCCGGCTGCTCGCCGACTGGTCCCAGCACCTGGACGCCGACCTGGAGCGGGCTTTGCGCGCGGCCGAAGCCGAGGGCAAGACCGCGGTCGCGGTCGGCTGGGACGGTCGGGCCCGCGGTGTGCTGGTTGTCGCCGACGCCGTGAAACCGACCTCCGCCGAGGCGATTTCACAGCTGAAGGCGCTCGGTCTGACCCCCATCATGCTGACCGGCGACAATCAGGCGGCGGCCCGCGCCATCGCCGATCAGGTCGGCATCGATGAGGTGATCGCCGAGGTGCTGCCGCAGGACAAGGTGGAGGTGGTCGAGCGGCTGCGGGCCGAGGGCAAGGTTGTCGCCATGGTCGGCGACGGTGTCAACGACGCCGCCGCCCTGGCTCGGGCGGATCTGGGGCTGGCCATGGGTACCGGCACCGATGTCGCAATCGAGGCCAGCGATCTGACCCTGGTGCGTGGTGATCTGCGGGCCGCGTCGGACGCGATCCGCCTGTCCCGCAGCACCCTCGGCACCATCAAGGGCAACCTATTCTGGGCCTTCGCCTACAACGTGGCGGCCATCCCGCTGGCCATGGCGGGGCTGCTGAACCCGATGCTCGCGGGCGCCGCGATGGCGTTCTCCTCGGTCTTCGTGGTCAGCAACAGTCTGCGGCTGCGCGGCTTCCGCTCCACCGCGAACTGACGACCGCTTTCGAACGGGACGGCATCAACCATGCCGTCCCGTTCGGCATTTCGGCCTCTGACCCCTCCGGAAATTCGGTGGCGGAGTCGGGAATTCGGGCCGTACTCTGCTTCACATGTTCCGGTACGCCATCGTTCTGCAGCCCGCGGTCGCGGGTGCGATGGCGGCTGTCCCGGCAGCAGCGGCGGCAGCAGCCGCGCTGTTCGACGGCGCCCGACGCTGACCTTCCCCGGGATGTCCCGGGACCTCCGACGGGGAAGGTGCCCCGTCGGCGGCGTTCGATCGGGATATTCGCGGCCGAGTGGTGACGCGAACATCCACCTCCGAACCCGGCGCTCCCACCGAGAGGTCCCCGAGACGGTCGGGCATTTCCGCCCGGAATCCAAGGAACAGAACAGATGTCGAAGCAAACCTATGTCCGCACCAAGCCGCACCTGAACATCGGCACCATGGGGCACGTCGACCACGGCAAGACCACGCTCACCGCGGCGATCACCAAGGTGCTCGCCGAGCGTGGCGGCGCCGACTTCGTGCCGTTCGACCGGATCGACCGCGCGCCGGAGGAGGCGTTGCGCGGCATCACCATCAATATCGCGCACGTCGAATACGAAACGGCCACCCGGCATTACGCGCATATCGATATGCCGGGACACGCCGACTTCGTGAAGAATATGATCACCGGCGCGTCCCAGCTGGACGGGGCGATTCTGGTGGTCTCCGCGCAGGACGGGGTGATGCCGCAGACCGCCGAGCATGTACTGCTGGCCCGGCAGGTGGGTGTCGAGCACATCGTGGTGGCGCTGAACAAGGCCGACGCGGGCGACCAGGACCTGCTCGAACTGATCGAGCTCGAGGTCCGGGAACTGCTGACGGCCCAGGGCTACCCCGGCGAGACGCTGCCGATCGTCCGGGTGTCCGGGCTGCGGGCGCTGGAGGGCGACGCGCGGTGGACCGCGGCGCTGCTGGAACTGCTGGACGCGGTGGACGCCCACGTGCCGATACCGGTCCGCTACACCGACGCGCCGTTCCTGCTTCCGGTGGAGAACGTCCTCACCATCACCGGTCGCGGGACGGTCGTCACCGGCGCGATCGAACGCGGCCGGGTCCGTCTCGGCGATCGCGTCGAATTGCTCGGGCTCGGCGAGGCGGAGCAGGCGACGGTGGTCACCGGTGTGGAAACCTTCGGCCGGACCATGGAATTCGCGGAGGCGGGCGACAATGTCGCGCTGCTGTTGCGCGGGGTCCAGCGTGGTCAGGTACGTCGCGGGCAGGTGGTGGCCGCGCCCGGCAGCATCGCCGTGTGCACCCGGTTCACCGCACGCGTGTTCCTGCTCGGCACGGCCGAGGGCGGTCGGCGCACCCCGATCACCACCGGTTACCGCCCGCAGTTCTACATGCGCACCGGTGATGTGGTCGGCGATGTCACCTTGCCCGACGGCGTCGGCCTGGCCCGCCCCGGCGAGACGGTCGAGCTGACCGTCGAACTGGGCCGCCCGGTTCCGTTGGAACCGGATCTCGGCTTCGCGATCCGCGAGGGCGGCCGGACGGTGGGTGCGGGCACGGTGCTGACCGTCACCTGACGGGCACGACGGATTCGGCTGTGGGGCCGCGACTTTCGCGGTCCCACAGCCGGATCCCGAACTCTGCTAGCGCACCGCTCTGCGCATTTCGGCGGTGGCCGCGCCCGGCCCCTCCGCCGCGATGATCCGCAGGCAGGCGTCGTGCTCGGACTCGCCGGGGCGGCGTTCGTTCCGCAGCCGTATGACGGCTCGTGGCAGATCGATGCCCAGTACGTTCGATAGCCGCATGGCATCGACTTTGGCCACGGAAACCCTCCTTGGTCTCGAGAGGAACGGCGAATTCGAGACTGGTTCGCTCACGATGTACCCGGACATTCGATTGCTGAACCCTCGAATTCGATTCGGTCACCGGCGAGTATGCCGGGCTCCGGAAGTTTCGGGCCGAATCGTGTGGATTTCGTGACCATGAAGGTCGATATCGGAGAAAGAGCGGATGACGAGATTCGAACTCGCGACCCTCACCTTGGCAAGGTGATGCGCTACCAGCTGCGCTACATCCGCGTGCACGTCGACGTTCGGACCGGAGACCGGACCTGCGTCCTCGTGCGAACGTGAACTGTAGTCGAACAACCCCTCGGATCGGAAATCGGGTGGTCATAGCCAGGATAAAACCGTGGTCAGCGCGTCGGCCCCGGCTCGATGGGTAGGGGGCCGCACACACTCCCCATGCGGCCCGCTCCGTGTCACACCGGGGCGATCGCGCCGAAGAGCGCGGCGTGATCGGACGCCCATTCGGCGTAGCCGCGCGGGGCACTCCCGAGGACTTCCCGGACATCATCGGTGAGCACGGCGTTCAAGCCGTCACGCACATAGGCCTGCCCCGCGAGCGCACCCGCGACGTACTGTTCGGACATCCCCGCGGCCAGCATGTGTTGGCGGGCCAGCGATTCGGGGATATCGGCCACCTCGATCGGATGACCGAGCACGGCGGCGAGGGCGGCCGCCTGGTCCGGGCCGCTGAGCAATTCCGGGCCGGTCAGGGTGTACACGCGGCCGGAGTGCGCGGACGAGAGCAGTGCCTCGATGGCGACGGCCGCGATATCGCGCGGATCGATCACGCCCTGGGTGCCGGTGCCGGTCAGATTGGGCACCGGCTGCCCGGCGCGGATGGCGTCGGCCCAGCTCAGGGTGTTGGTGGCGAATGAGCTCGGGCGCAGGACGGTCCAGTCCAGGCCGCTCTCCCTCGCCGCATTCTCGCCGGGCAGATGCCAGGTGCCGACCTCACCGAGGCCGGGTTCGCCGGTGCCGATCGCGGAGAGTTTCACGATGCGGCCCACCCCGGCGTCGCGGGCCGTGGCGACCAGCGCGCGGTCGATATCCGCGTCGCCGGGACCGAGCACACCCACCAGGAAGGCCGCTTCGGCACCCGCCATGGCGGCTGCCATCGAAGCGCTGTCGCGGTAGTCCCCGCGCACCACCTCGATTCCGGCGGGGACCGTCGCGCGTGCTGGGTCGCGTGTCACGGCGCGGACCGGTACGCCGCGTGCGGCCAGCTGACGGATGATTTCGCTGCCGATGGTGCCCGTGGCACCGGTAACCAGGATCATGGCGATCAGCCTGCCGCCGCGGAACCCGCGGTCTATAGGAAATTTCGGCACGGACACCGCACAGCGAAATGCCTACAGTAGGTCCGGTGACCACCCTGCTGGAGTCGGCGCCCCCGCTGACCGCCGATCTCGTCGAGAGCACGGTGTCCGTGCCCGAGGCGCTGCGACCGTGGCTGACCGAGCTGGCGCATATCCCCACGGTCACCGACGTCTCCACGCCGTTCACCCATGTTCCGCAGACCGCTACCACGATCGTGCTCCGCACCGAGCAATCCGGTCGCCGCGACGCGCTGGTGCTCGGCCCGCAGACCAGGGCCGTCTACTCGGTCACCGATAAGCCCGCGGGCTGCAGCAGGCTGCGGCTGGCGCCGGGCGCCACCCGCCAATTGCTCGGTGTCCCCGCGATAGAGCTCGCGGACAGGGTATTCCGTCTCGCCGACCTCCCCGGGGTGATCGCCGACCTCGCGGACGAACTGACCGCGCTGAACCACGACGAGCTCTTTCCCTACCTGGAAGCGGTACTCCCGCACCGCATCTCCGAGGATTCGACACAGCGCGCGCACCGCCGCCTACTGCGCAGCGCCGTCGCCTCCATATCCGGTGCGGCACCCGCCCCGGTCCACGAACTCGCCACCGCACTCGCGGTGAGCGAACGTCAACTCCGCAATCTGTTCACCGCCGGAATCGGGGTCTCCCCCAAGCATTTCGCGCGGATCGGCCGGGTCCGGACCGTCCTCGCCCACGCGGGCAATACCCCGTGGGCCCAAATCGCCGCGGGCGCCGGATATTACGACCAATCCCATATGAGCTCCGATTTCCGCGCCCTCATGGGTGTCCCGCCCGCCTCGTTCCTGCGCGGTGAGCTCCCCGCGCCGACGCCGTGTCACGCACCCGGCATCTGAAAGTCCTACAGCGGCTTCGCTGCTCCGCGCGGAGGCCGCGGACGGGTCCCCCGCTCCGGCACCGCGACCTCGTCCGGGGCGGTGAAACCTACTGCTGCTTCTTACGGGCGGCCTTGGCGGCGGCCTTCTCCGCGGCCTCGGCGGCGTCCATGGCGTCGGCCTCCTCCAGCGTCGGCGCACCGCCGCCGAGACGAGCCGGGACCCAGTAGGCGCCGGGCTCGTGCACGTAGTCCTTTTGCAGCTCGATCAGCATCTCCTGCATGGTGGAGCGCAACTGGGCGATGAGCGCGCCGACGGGCTCGTACGGCTGGATCGGCGTACCGACCGCAATGGAGATCGGAGTGTTGGTGCGGCCCAAACGCTTCGGGAAACCCTTGGTCCACACCCGCTGAGCGCCCCAGATAACGATCGGGATGATCGGCACCCCGGCCTCGATGGCCATGCGGGCGGCGCCCGACTTGAAATCCTTGATCTCGAAGCTGCGGCTGATGGTCGCCTCGGGGTACACCCCCACCAACTCGCCGCGCCTCAGGTAATCCACCGCCGCCTTGTAGGAATCGGCGCCCGCCGCGCGATCCACCGGAATATGCTTGAGCGCCCGCATGATCGGGCCGGAGATGCTGTTGTCGAACACCTCCTTCTTGGCCATGAACCGGATGTAGCGCTTCGGGGTGCGCACCGGCAGACCGGCGTAGGTGAAGTCCATATAGCCGGTGTGGTTGACCGCGATCACGGCACCACCAGACGCGGGAATATGTTCGTCGCCCTTGACGGTGAACTTCAGACCTTCGGCGAAGAAGACGGTACGGGCCAGCCCGATGATTGTCCGGTAGACGGGTTCCACAATTCCGCTAGCGTAGTCGCAGACTGTCCCGTCCGGCAGAGGTGACGCACCGAGCCGGACCAGGGATTCCCGATCGGCCCGACATGCCTACGAAAGAGGATCGTCGAAGTGGAACGCGCCCGACCGCTATCGCGTGAGCACGACCGGACAGCGCGAAGTGGACCCGGCCTTCCGGATCGCCCGGCGCGCGTTCGGATACGCCCAACCGTGGTGACCGCTGGTTTCGCCCTCGGCGCCGTACTGCTCGCCGGGTGCGACTCGGTCTCCGGCATTCCCGGCGACGAACCGGCGCCCGCGCGGACCGAGGCGCTCACCACCCCGTCCGCCGCGGTGCCGACGCCGCCGCCGACCACCACCCTCGCACCGCCGCCCGCGGACGCCCCGCCCGTCGGCGCGGTGCCCGGACTGCCCGCCGCGGCAACCGCGGTGCAGCGGTGGGTCGTCGATCTGCAGCACGACAGCCTCACCGAGTTGCAGACCAAATGCTGGACCATGGCCCCGGGCAATGTCGCCGATATGTACGCGAACAAGCAGGCCATTCTCACCGCGCTGGCCCAACCGGGCACCGCGACCGACGACACCGTCACCTGGAAGAGCCGCGCGACGACCGTCACCGTCGAACGCGACGCACTCGCGTCCGGCTACGCCTGCCCGCGGGTATTCGCGGCGGGCGCCGCGGTCGGCTACAACGACGCCGATGCCCGCCATACCGTGCGCCGCTATCTCGCGCGCTTCGTCGGGACTCCGCTCGACTCCGCCGATAAAGAGGGCGACTACCCGCTGACCTGCAAGGCGAGCCCGGCGAACTGGGATCCCAAGGGAACCGGGGCGCCGACCGCGGCGCCCCTGGCGGGCAATCCGGGCAAACTCACCGGGGTGACGAAATTCGCCGGTCAGGAGATCAGCTCGGACCGGCTCGACACCGACTACGTCACGGTGGAGGTGCCGGTCACCAACTCCTCCGGGGTGACGCAGACCCGCACCTTCACCCTGACCGAAGGCCCCGAGGGCTTCTGCATCGGTGACGTTTCGCCATAGTCCGGACCTGCGGGGATCCGGGCGAAAACCAGCCACTACCCTGGGTGGCTGGTAACGGTCAGGAGGAACAGCTCGTGCAGATCACCAGCGTCGGACATGCCGGATTCCATATCCGCACCGCGGCCGGGTCGATCCTTTGCGATCCCTGGGTCAATCCCGCGTACTTCGGGTCATGGTTCCCGTTCCCCGATAACACCCAGCTCGACTGGAATGAGCTGGGCAATTGCGACTTCCTCTACGTATCGCATCTGCACCGCGACCACTTCGACGCGAAGACACTGGCCGATCACGTCAACAAGGACGCGACCGTGCTGCTGCCGGACTACCCGGTGCCGGACCTCAAGCGCGAGCTCGAGGCGCTGGGTTTCCACAACTTCTTCGAGACCGAGGATTCGGTCAAGCACACGGTCACCGGGCCGGGCGGCGATATCGACATCATGATCATCGCGCTGCGCGCACCCGCCGACGGCCCGATCGGCGACTCCGGGATCATCGTCTCCGACGGTGAGACCACCTGTTTCAACATGAACGACGCGCGCCCGGTGGATATGGATGTGCTGAACGACGCGTTCGGCCAGATCGATATCCACCTGCTGCAATACTCGGGCGCCATCTGGTACCCGATGGTTTACGACATTCCCGCGCGCACCAAGTCCAACTTCGGCAAGCAGAAGCGTCAGCGCGGCATGGACCGGGCGCGCAGCTTTATCGAGCAGGTCGGCGCGACCTGGGTGGTGCCGTCGGCGGGCCCGCCGGTCTTCCTGGACGACGAACTGCGCTACCTCAACGACGACTGCGGCGACGAGGGCAATATCTTCCCGGACCAGATGGTTTTCCTGGAGCAGATGGAGATCCACGGCAATGCGGGCGGGATTCTGATGATCCCCGGCTCCGTCGCCGATGTGCGCGGTGCCGAACTCGACCTCACCCACCCGTCCGATCCTGGCCTGATCTACGACAACAAGGCCGAGTACATCGAGAAGATGGCACAGCGACTCGCACCCGTGCTCGAGGCCGAGAAGGCGTCGTGGGCGACGGGCGAGGGTTCGTTGCTCGAGCCGCTGAAGAAGCTTTTCGAGCCGATCATGGCGCAGAGCGATCTGATCTGCGACGGCATCGGCTATCCCGTCGGATTGGTCATCGGCGAGGAGACCGTGGTCCTCGACTTCCCGAAGCGGACGGTCCGCGCGCCGATCGATGGTGAGGGCAAGTACCGATACGGTTTCCGGATCGCCCCGGAGCTGGTGCGCACCGTGTTGCGCGATAACGAACCGGACTGGGTGAATACCGTATTTCTGTCCACCCGCTTCCAGGCGTGGCGCATCGGCGGATACAACGAATTCCTGTACACATTTTTCAAATGCCTCACCGACGAGCGCATCGCCTACGCCGACGGCTGGTTCGCCGAGGCGCACGACGATTCCGCCTCGACCGAACTGGCCGGCTGGGAAGTGCAGCGCCGCTGCCCCCACCTCAAAGCCGATCTCTCCAAATTCGGCGTGGTCGAGGGCAATACGCTCACCTGCAATTTGCACGGCTGGCAGTGGGATCTGGAATCCGGGCGCTGCAAGACATCGAAGGGGCACGAGCTCCGCTCGCAGAAACTGGGCTGAATTCTCGCGCACTACGGCCGGTGTGCGTCCACACCGGCCGAGCTCGGGTTGTACGCTCCCGCAGCGGTCAGGCGGTTAAGTTATTTCCCTGGTCAGCCGGGACGACCACGGACACCAGAAGCAGCCGGGCAGGAACGGGCCGCAGGCCTCGTCGATGTGATCCTCGAGGTACATGATGCTCGAGTCACAGACCTCGATCGCCATAGTGAAGAAGCTGATGGTGTCCGGATCGAGGTGGAAGCTCCAGCCGGGGTTGTAGTTCACCGCCTGTTTCCGAATGCGACCCATCACGTGGATGGACATCGTCTCCTCACCGGAGAGAATGCGCCGCGCCTCGGTAATCCGACTCTCGTTGTTCAGCCGGATAATGAATTCCTTGCCGGAGTAATCCGTGAATGCGAAGTCCGCCATGATGCTCCCCTTGGTCGATGATTTCGATTGGTCACGGAGATTGCATCGATGCCTCCCGATCCTATCCACCGACCGCTGATCCGCGAAGTGGTTTAGCCGGCCAAGATATTTCCGCCCGAACATAATTGGAGATCCGGTTTGTTTCAGCGGGTCGAAGTGGCGGACCGGATGCGAGCTAGCGGCGAATCCCGACGCGACCTCCATTGCGTTCGGCCGATTGCGGGCGTCGCACCGCTTTCACCGAGGTGATGAGCTCGCGGACCGCGATGGCGCCGCGCGCGACGGGCGCGGCCACTCGCCCGTCGGCGTCGATCAGCACGCCCGACGGGGTGCCGCGGACCCGGTAGCGCAGCGCGGTCTCATTGCCCCGCTGAACCAGCGACGGAATCTCGCCCAACCCCTGTTCGTCACCCCATGCGGCCTGCTCCGCGGCATCGCCGTTACCCACCGCCACGATCGTCAGCGCATCCCTGCTCCGCGCATGCCAGCGCGGCAATTCGCGCGCCAGCGCCGCACAGAGCTCGCAGCCCGGATGCACGAAGACCAGCAGCACGTGCTTCTGCCGCACCAGTAGCGATTCCAGACTGGTGCGCGCACCGGCGATATCGAACAATTCGAACTCCGGCGCCACCGCACCCACCGGCAAACCCTCCGCACCGAGCGTCGAGAGGGCCTGTTCGTCGAGCCGCCTGCGCAATACGGCGACATCCCCGAACAGCCGGGCCAACAGGGCGGCCAGCACCGCGACCACCGCCAGCCCCGCCGCATCGTCCGCGGGTAGACCGTCAGGAATGCCCGGTTGCGCCAGCGAACCCACCCCCGCCAGCACCACGAGCGCCATCAGCACACCGTTGCGCACCAGCGTCCCCACCCCGATCGGCGTCGCGCTGGACGCCCCGAAACAGGAACAAGCGGGCCGTTTCCCGAGCGCGAGCAGCCGCGCCACCGCCACCGTGAATACCGCGAGGAGCAGCAGCGCGACCAGCGCCGCCGCCACCGCGGTCCGCGGCGGCAGCACCGCAACCGCCACCGACCCCTCGACCGCGGGCAGTCCCAACGCCACCGCGGGCACCCAGCGGATCGGCACCCCGAAATCGGTCACCGCCGCGCGCGTCCCGACCCGATCCGCCATCTTCCCCCACGCCGAGAGCCCGAAGACCACCCCGACCGCCAGCCGCGAAACCCACACCCCGTATTCGATCAGCATGAACGCACCATCGCATACCGGCAGATGCGGAACATGGATTACCGGAACAGTTTCGAGACCTTGTCAGCTACCACGCGGTTTGCGGGCCACCGCGCGTCGGGCGAGTCGTCCATTCGCTCCGCGAGCGGCAGTGCGAGGTCCGATACTCGTAGCGCCGCGGGCGGGGTGACGCGATCAGGTTTCCGGCCGGTCGCGTCGGTAGGTGGCAATCAGGACCGCTATCAGCGTCAGGATGCAGCCGACCACGGTGGTGCGCGAGATGCCCGCGCCGGTGGGGGTGACGACGTCGAGGACGATCGCGGCGGCGAGCTGACCCGCCACCGAGGTGAGGCCGAGGAGTAGGACGCCTATCCAGCGGACCGTGAGCGCGGCCAGGGCTATGAAGGCGACGCCGATGAGGCCACCGAGGTAGAGCCAGGGTTCGGTGGGGAGGGTGGCGTCACCGGCCGCGGCGGTGAGGAGGAGGGATTCGAGGGCCAGCAGGGCGACGAGGCCGACGCCGAAGTTGGCCAGGGTGGCCGAAAGAGGGCCGCCGACCTCGCCCACCCGGCCGTTGACCGCCTGCTGCCAGGCCAGCCCGATACCCGCCAGCGCCGGAAGCACGATCAGGAGGGTCGGCGGGATGGCGCGGAAGGGTTCGGGAAGGGCCAGGGCGGATACGGAGGTATCGGAGCGGTCGAGGCCGGCGAGGAGGACGGCGCAGATGGCCAGGGCCGCGCCGCCGACGCGAGGCGCGGTCACGGGGGTGCGACCGCTGGGGGCCAGGCCGAGGCGGTCCACCACCAGGCTGCTGAGCAGTTGGCCCGCCACGACCGCCACGGTGAAAGCGGTGACGCCGATGGCCGCGACCGTGAGGCCCTGGCAGGCGACGAAGAACGCGCCGCACAGGCCGCCGAGCAACTGCCAGGGACGCAACGCTTCGGCGGCGAGTGCACGCCGGACCCGGGCGACACCCGCGCGGAGACGGCCGCTCGATGCGAAGGCGATCACGAGCACCAGCAGTCCGACGCCGAAACTGATGGTGGCGGCGGCAATTCCGTCGTGCAGCCGGGCGCCGAGCGCGCCATTGATCCGACCCTGCACCGCGACCCCCGCACCGATGCAGAAGCCGAAGACCAGCCCCCATGCCGTCCGCGCACTCACCAACGCACGGTACCGTCGCGCGGCGCGCCCGACCGAGTCCACTGCGACCGGCTTCGGTCGCCCGATCTACCGAGCCGAACCCCTCGCTCGGCCCAACGACGACGGCCGCCGTTCTGGTCGGGACTGCTATCCCGCACGCAGTGCGGTGCGGTCGGCGACGAAGGTGTCGTGGCGCGCGTAGCTGCGGTCGCCACCATTGCGAGCGATGGACCCTCGGACCAGTCGGGTGCGGATGCGGGCCCCGATCCTTTCCTGGAATCGGGTGGCGCCGGGCACGATCTGCCGTGGAACCTCCAGCGCTCCGTTGACGGCGGCGGTAGCCATGACCGCGCCCTTGAAGAAACGGCTGTCGGGCAGGCCGAGGAAGTCGGAGTTGCTCGGGCCGAGGACTATTCGGCTGTAGGCGACCATGTACTGGGTGATCACGCGGCGCAGCGCCCGCTGTGCGGCGGTATCGGTGCCGACGAAGAGCCCGCCCGCGGCCGGGATCAGCGCCTGCGCCAGACGCTGGGAGTCCCGGTCCGGGATGAACTCGGTATCGGCGAGGATCCAGAAGGCGCGCCAGGTATCGGTTTCACAAGTCGGCAGGATCTCCGGGTCGATACCGAGCAGGAAGCCGACGTAGCGCCACAGTTGGAAGACCGCGTCCTTCTCCGCGGCCGAGAAGCGCAGGCCGAGGGCTTGGGCGCCGACGAGATTCGCCATCGAGAACAGCCCGAGGGTTCCGACCGTGAGCACCTGGTTGACCGGCTGATCCCAGGCCTCGTAATCCCAGTCCGGTCGGCGGTTCATGCCGGAGCGGACCAGCGCGTGCATCAGGCGCACCCGCAGCACGCTCTGATATCCGACCCGATAGCGTTCCAGCCCGCCGGGAGTGGTGACGTCGAGCCACCACTGGGTGGTCTCGGCCAGCCTGCGTGGCGCCATCGTGTCCAGATCGCCCGTGCCGACGAGGGTTTTGTCCGCGCGCGAGGCCAGGTAGCCGCCCATCAGCGCGAACATGCCCATGGCTATGCCGCCCCAGACGCTCGTGCGACCGACGACCCGCGCGCCCCGATCGATCTTGGCGCGGTCCAGCCAGTACGGGTCGGCCTCGACCTGGTCGAAGAATGCGCGCAGTTCGGCGGGCGCGTCCGGTACCGAGTCGATGCCGCGTTCGACCGCGATCTCGAACATCCGGCGGCCCTCGCCCACCGGCAGCCGCTTGATCACGGCGACCACGTCGTCCGCCAGCGGGTCGCCGACCTGAGCGAACCTGCGGAAGGAGTCACGCTGCGCGGCGGTGCAGCGCAGATCGCCCGGCGCCAGGACCGGCACCGCGTATTTGAACGGGAACTCCGTGAACAGCCGCGGAGTGGGGAGGAACTGCTGGTTGTCATGCGTCACTGCATCGCACCCATCGGATCGTCGTCCGCGCCCGGCCGCATCGGCCACGAGCGCATTCTGACAAGAATGTCCCACAGAACCGAATATCTGGCAATGAGCTATGCCAGAATTGGAGGCGATGGCTACCGCCGCGCGGTCGCGGAGATCGGCCGGGTGGTAATCGCCTCACCTGGCCCCGGGCGAGCGGGGCAGCTCACCGACGGGGTAGCCAGGCGGGGGTGACGGCGGCAATAGCGAGCATCGCGGCACCCAGTAGGGCCATGGTGATCGCCATCGTCAGCCACGTCGTCACCAGTGCGACGAAACCGAAGACCGCGAGGGCGACAACCTCCGAGAGGAGACCGGAGACCGAGGTCACCGTGGCGCGGGCCGGACCCTCGATGGCATCTTGCAACCGGGCGCCGGCGACCACCTCGGCGTTGAAGACGATGCCGTAGGCGATACCGATCGCCGAAAAGCCCAGGCCGGTCAGCAGATACAGCATGTCGGGCCGATGGCTGGCCGCCCCGGCCGCCAGCGATCCGGCGATGAACAGCACGCCGGAGACCGTCAGCGCCGCCGCCATGATCCAGGCCCGCATCGCCTCGGTGCGCCCCGCCAGCAGCGAGCCGATCAGCGATCCGAACACCGTGACCCCGACCAGCAGCGGCACAACGGTGGTCGACGCGCCCGCTTCCTGCGCGAGCAGACCGAAGTACTCGTCATAGGCGGTGACGCCGTACAGCAGGGCGCCCAGCAGCACACCGTTGCGCACCCGGCGCACCCGAATCGCCTCACCGACACCGGTCACGAGCATGGCGCGGTATCGCGCGAAGGGGCCCTGGCGCGCGACATCCGGCGCGGCCACCGTGACCGTGACATACGGCTGCGCCGAACTATCCGGCCCCGCCGCGGTATCGCCATCCGGTACAGCCGCGCCCGGCACGGGATCACCGCGGCGCAATCCGGCGCGGGCGGCTCGTGCCTGCTCGGTCCGGACGGCTCGGCGTCCATCGGGTGGACACTGCGGGTACCCGTCCACATCGTCCGCGAGCGCATCGTCGTCCAAATCCTCGACAGCCGCGGCCGACACCGCCATCGGCGCACGCGGCAGGGTCAGCGCGATCAGGCAGTGCAATGCGGATACGGCCACACTCGACCACCCGACCAGCGCGTAACCGCCCCAGCCGTACAGCGGTGCGGCGGCGAGGATGGCGAGTACGACGGTCGATTCCTGCGCGGCCCGTGTGTAACCCATGATGCGTGAATAGGCCGCGGACTCGTCGAGGGCCACCAGGTCGTCGTAGACCAGCGCCTCGAAGGTGCCCGATTCCAGGGCCCCGGCCACGCCCCACAGGATGAAGCCGATGGCGAAGCCGAGGTAGGTCGGCGCCAGTGTCCATGTGCAGAAGCCCGCGAGCATCAGCAGACCGCTGAGAATCAGCAGTGCCCGCCGCGAAACCGTATCCGCCCATGCGCCCGAGGGCACCTCGAGTACGAATGCGGTCAATGACCAGAGCGCGAGCAGCGAGGAGATCTGCGCGGTATTGAGCCCGTGATCGGCGAACAGCAACGCGTACAACGCATACAGCGGAATGAGATCGCGCGAACCCTTGAAGAGCACCGCACGCACGGTGAGTCCACGGACACCGTAACTACGGCCGGTCGGTAGGACCGTGGATCGGCTGACAGGTCAATAGGCGTAGATGAGCAAACGCATGTGACTACCTTCATCCATGCGACCGGGGCGCGTCAAGCGATTATCCGAGCGGCAGCCAGCCATTGGCGGCGTGCCTGGCGTCACCGTTGAGCTCGAGATCCGGGTTGCCGGGGCTGACCCGCCCCTGCCCCTCGTTCAGATCGCTGATCAGCTCCGATACCGGATGGGAATCGCTGTAGTGGTAGCCCTGGGCGAGTGCGAAGCCGAGTTCGGTGAGCACCGCGGCCTGGTATTCGGTCTCCACGCCCTCGGCGATCACCTGGAGATCCAGCGCGCTGCTGAGCGCCGCGATGACGCCGAGCAGCGGCGGAGCCGGGGAGTCCGAGCGGATGGCGGCGACGAAGGACTGGTCCACCTTGAGGATGTCGCTGGGCAAAGTCGCCAGGCGGCTCAGCGAGGAATACCCGGTGCCGAAATCGTCGATGGCGATCCGCACGCCGCGCTCGCGCAGGATGTGCAGATTCGCGATGGCCGTCTGCGATTCGGCCGCCAGCTCGCTCTCGGTGACCTCGAGCACGAGCTGGTCGGCGGGCCAGCCGGTGCTGGCCAGGATGCCGGAAACCCGGTCCGCATAACCGGTTTCGGCCAGCTCGAGTCCGCTGACGTTGACATTCAGGGTCAGATCCAGCTGTGCGAAGGTCTCCTGTAGCCGGGCGGCATCGGCGCAGGCACGACGCAACACCAGCTCGTCCAGATCGGAGATGAGGTCGTATTCCTCGGCGATCCGGATCAGTCCCTCGGTGGTGACATCCGGCTGCGCACTCGGCGACCAGCGCAGCAGCGCTTCGACACCGACCGCCTTGCCGCCGCCCTCGGTGAGGCTGACGATCGGCTGGTAGTGCACGTCCAGCGCGCCCCGGTCGATCGCCTCGCGCAGTTCCACCGCGAGCGGCAGCTGCCGCGACGACTCCAGCACGGTGCGGTTGCGGCCCGCCTGCTTGGCCCGGTAGAGCCCGACATCCGCCCGGCTCACCAGCAGCGAGCCCGACTCCCCCGGCTGCCACGAGGTGACACCCGCGGAACAGCCGGTGGTGACCGCGGCGCGCAATTGCTCGGTGAGCAGGATCGCGGCCTGCTCGGTGGTATTCGGCAACAGCAACGCGAATGCGTCGCCGCCGTATCGGGCCAGGCGCTGTTCGGGCGCGAGCACCTTGGACCAGGTGTCGGCGACCCGCTGTAGCACCGCGTCCCCGGCCCGATGTCCGAGATGGTCGTTGATCTTCTGGAAGCGGTCGAGGTCGACGAGCACCAGCGAAAGCCCCTGCCCGGTGCGGGACGCGAGCTCGATCGCCGAGTTCAGCGCCCTGTCGAAACCACGCCGGTTCAGCAAACCGGTGAGCACATCGATATCGGCCTCGGAGGCCATCCGGGTCAGGATGCCGACCACGACGCCGACGCCGAAGGTGACGCCCGCCGGGATCATCCCGGACCACCACGGCAGGTCACGGGTCGGCAGCACCCACAGGCACAGCACCATCGCGAAGGCGATATGCGCCGCCGCCTGTGACCACCGGAAGAACAGCGCGGCATCGCAGGCCACGAAGACATAGAACGAGGCGAGGCTGATCGCGCCGACGGTATTCGGGAACGAATGCACCGCCACCGTCACCAGCACCGTCGCGATGGCCACATACGCGTGATGGATGCCGTGCGGCATCCGCGGACCCCACGCGAGCAGCGTGAGACCCAGCACCAGCGCAATGGCTGCCGCTGTGCCGACCAACGGTCGATTACCCTCATCGCCCGGGGCGATGGCAGTGATCACCAAGCCCAGCACACCACCCATGACGTAGAACGCCCCGGTGGTCCGAGCCATGACCATAGCCGTCGCTAGCGCCGATGCCGCCCGCACCCGGGTTCGGGTATCGCCGCGCGCCCCGATTCCTCGCACGGGGAATAGCCTAAACACAACGGATCTGGTCGGTTGCCACATCCCGGTAATCCGACTGGGCGAACCGATAGCTATTTACCTGTTGGTCACTTCGGCGGGGTCAGCACTTCGGTGCCCACGAATGGCACCAACGCCGCGGGCACCCGCACCGAACCGTCGGCCTGCTGGTGGTTCTCCAGCATCGCGACGATCCATCGCGTGGTCGCCAGTGTGCCGTTCAAAGTGGCTGCGATCTGCGGCTTTCCATTCTCGTCGCGGTAACGCACGCTCAGGCGACGGGCCTGGAAGGTGGTGCAGTTCGAGGTCGAGGTGAGCTCGCGGTAGGTCTGCTGTGTGGGAACCCAACCCTCGCAATCGAACTTGCGCGCGGCCGAACTGCCGAGATCACCGGCTGCGACGTCGATGATCCGATAAGGCACCTCGACGGCGGCGAGCATGTCCCGCTCCCAAGCGAGCAGCCGCCGGTGTTCGGCCTCGGCCTGCTCGGGCGTCGTGTAGACGAACATCTCGACCTTGTCGAACTGGTGCACCCGGATGATGCCGCGGGTGTCCTTGCCGTAGCTGCCCGCCTCGCGCCGGAAGCACGACGACCAGCCCGCGTACCGCTTCGGGCCCGCGCTCAGGTCCAGGATCTCGCCCGAGTGGTAGCCGGCCAGCGGCACCTCCGAGGTGCCGACCAGGTAGAGATCATCGTCGGCGAGGTGGTAGACCTCGGCCGAATGCTGACCGAGGAACCCGGTGCCCGCCATCACCTCGGGGCGCACCAGCACCGGAGGGATCATCATGGTGAAACCGTTGGCCACCGCCCGCTGGGCGGCCAATTGCAGCAGCCCCAGCTGCAACAGGGCGCCGTAGCCGGTGAGGAAGTAGAACCGGGCGCCCGAAACCTTCGCGCCGCGCTCCATATCGATCAGGCCCAGCGATTCGCCGAGCTCGAGATGATCCTTCGGCTCGAAGTCGAATTGCCGTGGCGTGCCGACGGTTTCCAGCACGATGTAGTCGTCCTCGCCGCCCGCGGGCGCACCCTCCTGCACCACATTCGACAGGGCGCGGTGCGCGGCGTCCAGATCGGCGTCGGCCGCGTGCTGGGCGGCCTCGGCCTCCTTGACCTTGACCGACATCTCCTGCGCCTGCGCGAGCAGGGTGGGCCGTTCCTCCTTGGACGCCTTGCCGACCAGTTTGCCCATGGCCTTGTGCTCAGCGCGCAGATTGTCGGCGGTGGCCACCGCCGCGCGACGCGCCGCGTCCGCCTCGAGCAGGGCGTCGACGAGGGCCGGGTCTTCACCACGGGCGCGCTGCGAGGCGCGGACCGCTTCGGGGTCGTCCCGCAGGAATCGGAGGTCGATCATGGGTAACCAGCCTAGTAGGCGCCGCCGGACGCGGTCCGCCCGCAGCCCGCGCCGAGGCCGAGCGCAGCCGAGAGACTGGTCCGGCGGGCGTCCGATCGCGGTTTCAGGCCGATATCCGTGGTAGTGACGCCGCACACGTCGCGTGGCGCGCATAGTTGAGGTGTGGCCACGACTTTCGACGAAACCACCATCGACAACGCATTGGCCGACCTGGCCGCGGGCGAGAAGGCATGGGCCCAGACCCCGCTGCGCAAGCGCCGTGAACTGCTCGACGTGATCCATCTGCGCACCGGCCGCTACGCCGAGGACTGGGTGCGCGCGGCCCGCACCATCAAGCAGCTGGACGCCGGGTCGCCGTTGGTCGGCGAGGAGTGGATGTCCGGTCCACTCGCCATGCTCCAGGCCACCGCCGCGCTCTCGGCCACGCTGAGCGCGCTGGAACAGGGGCGCAGTCCCCTCGACGGCGTCACACTCACGCAGGCGCCGGGCGATCGGGTGGCGGTGCCGATTCTGCCGCTGGACATCTATGATCGTCTGCTGCTCAGCGGCTTCCGGGGTGAGGTGTGGCTGCGGCAGGGGGTGGACGCCGAAACCGCGCGCAGGCGGGCCGGGCTCGCCCAGCTCGATCCGACCGCGACCGGCGGCATCGGCGCGGTCCTCGGCGCGGGCAATATCACCTCCATCCCGCCGCTGGACGCGCTGTACGAGCTGTTCGCGCACAACCGGGTGGTCGCGCTCAAGCTGAATCCGATCACCGATCCGCTGTTCACGGTCTTCGAGATGATCTTCGCGCCGCTGTTGGAACTCGGTGTGCTGCGGATCCTGGCCGGCGGCGCGGAGGCGGGCGGCTACCTGGTGCGTCATCCCGAGGTCGCGCATGTGCACATGACCGGCAGCGCGCACACCCACGACGCGATCGTGTGGGGATCGGGTCCGGAGGGCGCGCAGCGTAAGCAGGACGGCAAGCCGCTGCTGGACAAACCGATCACCAGTGAGCTCGGCGGTGTCTCCCCCACCATCGTGGTGCCCGGCGACTGGTCCGACGCCGACCTGCGCTTCCAGGCCGAACATGTCGCCACCCAGCGGCTGCACAACGGCGGTTACAACTGCGTCGCCGCGCAGGCGGTGGTGCTCAGCGAGGGCTGGCGGCTCAAGGACAAATTCCTGAACGAGCTGCGGGCCGCGCTGGAGCTGGCCCCGCAGCGCGCCGCGTACTACCCGGGCAGCGACGGCCGGGTCGCCGACGCGCTGGCCGCGTACCCGGAGGCGGAGCGGCTCGGCTCGGGCCGCGTACTCATCGATCAGCTGCCGCGCGCCGAGACCCCGCTGCTGAGCACCGAGTACTTCTCCCCGGTGCTCGGCGTGGTCGAACTGCCCTATTCGGGCGGCGACTTTCTGGCGCGTGCGGTCGATTTCGCGAATTCCGAACTCACCGGCACGCTCGGGGCCAATGTGCTCGCCGCTCCGGAGACCATCCGCAGGCTCGGCATCGCCTTCGACCGGGCGATCGAGCGGCTGCGGTACGGCACTGTCGCGGTGAACGCCTGGACCGGGCTCGCGTTCCTGGCGCCGCGCGCCTCCTGGGGCGCCTTCCCGGGACATACCCTGGCGGATGTACAGAGCGGAATCGGCGTGGTGCACAATGCCTTCCTGCTCGACGACGTGGAGCGCACGGTGGTGCGCGGACCGTTCCGGCCCGTGCCACGCTCACTGCTCGGCGGCGAGCTCGCACTCTCGCCGAAACCACCGTGGTTCGTCACCAACTCCACCGCCGCCGAGACCGGGCGCAAACTCACCGAGTTCTACGCCGACGCCAATCCGGCGCGATTGCCCGGATTGTTCCTCTCCGCATTCCGCGGGTGACCGGCCGGATCGCACCAGGTCGTGGCATCGTTGATCGGACGCTGCCATGATGTACCGCAATGTCCACCGATGATGTGCCCCAGGATTCGCCGACGCCCGAGTCGCAGTCGGGTGGTTCGCGCGCCGGTTCGTTCCCGCAGTCGCTGATCATCGACCGCAACGCGGTCTCCGGTGGCAGCGTGCATCTGTCCGCGCCGACATTGCGCTGGGTGCTGCTCGCCGTCGCGGCGGGCGCCGTGATCGCATCCCTGATCGGCCTGTTCATCACCGGCTTCGACAATGAGGCGGGGCTGGAGGCGCACAACCCGGGCGCACCCGCGCAGACCGTGCTCGACAAGGAGTTCGGCACCGCCGCCCGCGGCGACTGCCTGAGCTGGACCAAACAGGATCGTTCCGACCTGGTGAAGGTGGCCTGCTCGAATAAGCACCTGTTCGAGGTCGCGGCCGATGTCGACATGAGCAAGTACCCCGGCGTGGAGTTCGGCACCGGCTCGCGGTTCCCGGATTCGCTGCGGCTGACCGAGCTCAAGGAGGAGCACTGCGTCCCCGCGGTGCAGCAGTACATGAACGGGCGCTTCGACCCGCGCGGACGGTACGTGGTCGGCCTGATGTACCCGAGTCCGGACGGCTGGAAGCACGGGGACCGCACACTGCGCTGCGGCCTGCAGTTCTCGGGCAGCACCGGCAACCCGCTGCAATCCGCCGGTAGCGCGACCGAGCACGACCAGTCCAAGGTCTTCGAGGCGGGCATCTGCTTGGGAATCAACCAGAACCTGCCCACCGACCCGGTGGACTGCGCGCAGGCGCACGCGGTCGAGATCATCGCCACCGTCGACCTCGCCGCCCGCTTCCCCGGCGCGCCGCCCGCCAAGGAGGAGCAGGACCGCTTCGTCGAGGAGGAATGCACCCGGGCGGCGACCGACTACCTCGGCTCCCCGGACGCGGTGCGCAACAAGACGCTGACCCTGTTCTTCGACTACCTCGACGCGCGCAGTTGGCTGGCCGGTAGCCGCAAGCTGGACTGCATGATCGGCAAGGGCGCCGACCGCGAAGGTTTCGCCCCGATCACCGGATCGGCGCGGGGTGACATCCTGATCGATGGCCAGGCGCCGGTGCCGCCGCCGAACTCGGGACGCTCGACACCCGCCCCGCTGCCCGGCGCCGCGCCGTTGCCGCCGCAGCCGCGACCCCGGTAGGCCGGATGCCGGTCTCCATGTCCGCCGATCGGTTCGAGGAATTGGTCGGCGACGCGCTCGACACGATTCCGCCGGAGCTGACCCGAGCCATCGATAATGTGGTCGTGCTCATCGAGTCACGCAATCCGGAAGACCCGCATCTGCTCGGGCTCTACCACGGGATCGCACTCACCGAACGCGACAGCCACTACGGCGGATCGCTACCCGACACGATCACCATCTACCAGGACGCGATCCTGGAGATCTGCGGTGACGAGAACGAGGTCGTGGAAGAGGTCGCGATCACCGTGATCCATGAGATCGCACACTATTTCGGGATTGACGAAGACCGTCTGCATGAGCTGGGATGGGGATAATCTTTACCAAGCTGTAGACGGATCTCGCCGGTCATGTCTCAACTACCGTGTCTCAACTGGGGTGTCCGACACGGGGATACCTCGAACGGCGTGTGAGTCTTGCGAGTTCGGCGACAGCTGGGCAAGATCGCAAAAGAAGTAGGGGATTCGATGGAACCGATTGCATCGCTGTCGCGTCCTATCACTCGAAGGGGGAATTCTCGTGGTTCCGCCCCATAGCCGCCACTAGAAGGAGTCGAGTCATGGTTGGCCTGGTAAACATCGCACCCGAAGCCGTCCTCGCCGCCGCAGCCGAGCTGGATCTGCTCGCCGAACGACTGGCCGCCGCCGCCGCGGTCACCGCGCCCGCGACGCACGTCCTCCCCTCCGGCGCCGACGAGGTGTCGCTGCACGCCGCATCGCATTTCAACAAGGCCGCGGGAACGCACGACCAGGCGGTCGCGCAGGGGATTCTCGAGCTGCACCACGCCGCCGCGGTGCTGCGCATCCAGTTGGCCACGCACCTCGGTGAGGATGCGGTCAAGCACGGCATCATGAACGCGGTCGCCGGAACCATCGGCGCGTAAGCCGCTGACCTCGCGCTGATTACGAAAAAAGGGGAGAAACGAAGATGACCGCAGGAATCACCGGGGTGTTCTGGCTGCCCCGTATGGCAGAGGTGAACTCCACCCTGCTCAATACCGGCTCGCACGCGATCCCGATCTCGGCCGCGGCCACCGCGTGGGGCGGGCTCACCGCCGCCTGGGTGGACGCGACCGCCACCGTGACCCGCGTGATGGCCGAACTCGGCGTCGGCATGCAGGGTGTCAACGGTATCGCCGCGCTGTCGCGGCTTGTCGGATTCACCGGGTGGGCCGAACAGCAGGGCGTGATGGCCGCGACCATGGGCGCCAAGGCGGCATCCAACGCGACCGCGTACACCGTCGCCTCGCTCGCCATGCCGAGCCTGCCGGAGATCGTCGCCACCAACGGCGCCGTCATGGCGTCGATGAACCCGCCCGGCGCCGTCTCCGGCGCGCTGGAGGCCGCCGAAGTCGTCAAGCACGCCATGGACATTCGCGCCGCGATGGTGATGGAGACCTACGAGGCCGCGACTACCGCGGTCGTGGTGACACCGGGCGAATTCGTCAACCCGCCGCCGATCGCCAATGGCGCGGGCACCGCCGACCCGTCCCAGTCGGCCGAGACGGCATTCCAGGGTGATCCGGTACAAGCCGCGATCGGGGCCGCCATCTCGGCGGTGAACAACCCCGCCATCGCGAGCGCCGCGACCCAGGTCGCCAATGTCGCGGGCACCATCGCCACCGGTGGTGTCAGCACGGTCGGAAACCTCGGTGCGAGTGCCATTTCCGCCGTCACCAGCGCGGCCGCGCCCGGTGTGGGCGGTGCGGCCTCGATGCCGATGATGATGGGTATGGGCGCCGCGGGTGCGGGTGCGGGGGCTGCCGGTGCGACAACGCGGTCGGCGGCGACCTCGCCGGGTGTCACGGTCAACCTGAACAACGGCTCGCTCAAGCTCCCCGAAGGCTGGGGCGCGGGCGCCGCGATCGGCTCCACCGCCGCGGCGGCCCCGGTCACCGACACCGTCGTACCGCGCATCGACGCGGCCCCGGTCCGGTCGACCACGCCCTCGGGCAGCCCGCTGCTGGGCAACGCGCGCAGCGGCGAGGACGAGGAGAACGAGCACAAGACCGCGGACTACCTGCGGGCCGACCACTTCAACGACGGCCGCTACGCAGCGGACGGCGTGATCGGCGCCTCCGGGACGGTTAAGTGACCATTCTGGGTGCGGGCCGCGGCCCATCGATGCTCGAGGGCGTCGTGTTGTCACTCGACGAGATGCAATTCCTGATGGAGGAATTGGAGACCGACGAGATGCCCGTCGTGCTTCAGGCGATGGGTCGCTACGACAACCTGAACGACCACGATGCCGCGATGAAAGTGGCCTCCCAGTCGCTCGTCGATCGGGATCTGCTGATCGACGGTGCGGTCCACCGGGAACTCGAAGACCGACTGCGGACGCTCAATCGCCCCCACTGGGTGCTGGCGCTGCGGCTGGTCGTCGAGGGCCAGGTGAGTCGGATGTGTCTCGCGAAGGGTGACGACATGGTGGTCGTCGCCCTTCGCGGGCCCGAGTCCTATGTCATCGACGAGGTCGAGGAAGACCTGCCCGGCCCCATCATCGCGGCGCTCGGCCCCGCCGAGGCGCTCGAACTCGCCGGTATGAATGCCCAAACCGAGCTGCTCGCACCGATTTTCGGTGATACCGGGGATGCCGCGGCGACGGCGAACCGGCTTGCGAAGGTCTGCAACCCCGCGCGCGACGCGCAGGTGCTGGCCTCGGCACTGGTCGAGATCCACTCGCACGTCCAGATTTCCGGCGTCGTATACGGTGACGGCACCCGCGACATCGCCGACAATCACATCGCCATCTTCAACACCCGCGGTGGACGTTTCATCATCACCGCCAGCGTGGCCGACGACGGCACCAAGTGGTCGTCGATCAGCAGCGGCACCAACGCCCGGCTTCGCCAGGCCCTCCTGGACCTGATGAACTCCCTGCCGGAGCGCGAAGACTTCCCGCCCGCGAAAAAACCCGTCTGACGCACCGCTGATCGCGGCATCGGCCAGGGTTGTGTCCTGGCCGCAGTCGCCCGTCCTAGCCGTACTCCGGGACCACGGACGGTGCTCGTTCATGGTTCGAGGTAGAGCCGTTCGCCGGGTAGGCGTGGGAGGCCAGTGGAATCGCCGGGGATGACATCCACCGCACCGAGGTAATGGCGGGCCTGATGTTCCTGGACGAAGATCAATGCGGCGGTCAGGCAGGCGGCGAAGTCGAAGCGTGCACCGTGTAGGTATACGCTCAGATGTACGTCGGACTCCTCGGGACGAGGAGATAGCGCACCGTTCAACATGATTCACCGGTGCCACTCGTGGTCGCGCACCTGGTGGGCCAGCTCACCACCTTCGTCATCGCTGCCCCCGGCGGGTCAGCCGCATTGCGTAGTCCGCGCGGTTGTCGATCACCCGTGTGCCGATCCAGGGACAACCACCGGGCACGGGCGCATTGTTCCCCGCTGTATGCGCAGCGATCTTCCCACCGACCAGCCGCACCCAGGTCATGCAGAACCGTGACGGGCAGACGACCTCCACCAAGGCACCGGTGCGTCCATCGAACTTCCCGACCCCGCAGTGTGACAACTTGATCCACGGACCGCAGTCGCACCCGGCCCTCGCGCCGCTCACTGCGCCGCCCCGCTCACGGCATCACTCCCGCTCGGTGACGCAGGATGCATTCTACGCTCGGTGATCCGCCGCACCGTGTCAGCTTTGCTGTCGCACTCCACAATCCAGCCGTCGGCAATCAGTGCCTCGAGCGTCGCCGCGAACTCGTCGCGCTGGTCGTCCGGCCCCATCCCGCGCCTCCCTGTCGTGGTTGGTGAGCACCCGCCGCCGGGGACCGATGCGAGCATGGTATCGACCCGGCGAGGAGGCGGTTTCGAGCTTCGCCGCTGGAGCGCCGCTGAAAGGACAGTGAAGGAACAGAAGTAAGACACGGCGAGCCTATCGATCTACGCTCGAAGTATGGGCCAGCACGTGGGCGAGCGGATTGCCGCAGAGCGAAAGATTGCCGGGCTGAGCCAACACCAGTTGGCAACCCGTGCCACCTATAGCTTGAGCATGGTCAAGGCGGTTGAACAGGGCCGCGAGGTCGCGAGCCCGGGTTTCATTTCCGCAGTGGCACGAGCGCTGCGGATAACACCCGAACAGCTCACCGGGGCGCCCTACGATGACGGAAAGCCGTTGTCCGACGCAGTGAACGAACTGTCGATACTGCTGGCCGAAGGACGTTATGCACGAGCTACCGAGCCGCCCGGTCAATTGGCGCAGATCGAAGCGGAACTGACCGCCGCACAACAGCTTTACCGCCGTGACCGCACCCGTCAGACGATCGAGCTCTTGCCGGATCTGATTCGCCGGATACATGGTGCGGTACGCGAGCTGTCCGGCGACCGGAAAGCATACGCGTATACATTGTTGACCTCCTCCTATGTCTTGGCGGAGTGGTCCGCACGGCGCATCGGACACCTGATGCTCGCGCTCCCCGCCCTCGATCTCGCCGACGTTTATGCCCCGTTGGCCGACGATCCGAACTATGGCGCGTTCTCAGCGCTTGCCCGCGCTCGTGTGCTGACCCATTACGGCGAATCCGAAGTTGCGGCACAGCTGATCGATTCAGCCATCGAGGCGGCCGACGATACCGACAGAGCCGGAATGGTTTTGGCCGGCTACTCACACCTTGCCGGGGCGATCAACGAAGCGCGCAAGCTCAATTACCAGGGCGCGCTCGAACACGTACGGGCGGCGCGGGAATTCACCGCCCATACCGGCGAAACGGATCTGTACATGACGGCGTTCGGTCCGCTCAACGTCGATATCCATGCACATGCCATCGAACTGGAGGCCGGTGACGCCAACAAAGCCGCGCTGGAAGGCGCGAGTCTCACCTACCCTCGCGGCGCACCGCCGACTCGAATCGCGCACCACTGGCAGGACAACGCACGTGCTTGGCTGCTGATCGGCAAGCCGGATCAAGCGCTCGCGGCTCTCAACAAGGCGCGTGCCGCAGCGCCCCAGCAGACCCGTCTACATCCCTCGGTCCGGGAAACCGTGTATGGCATCGCCGCCACACAGCGACGACAGTCGGACAGCCTGGTCGGATTCGCAGCTTGGCTGGGATCGGCCATCTGACTATCGATGCCCATGGCCTACCGGCGAGACTCGGTCGCGCCGCCTCCGACGGCTTCACCGTCGCCGCCCGGGCGCTGCTCGACCATTTTCGGCTCACCGGGCGCAGTAGCGCCGATTCAACCCATCGGGTCGTCGCCGGTGGGGGCGACCTCATAGCCGAACGGTGGCACGAACCGGCCCCAGCGGATGCACTCCCAGCCGCCGTCGACCCGGGGCACCAGCTCGATGGTCTCGGTGTTGTCGAGGTGGTTGTTCGTGGTGAACGGCGGCGAAACACCCGCCAGTGTGCGGGATACCAATCGCATTGCCGCGCCGTGGTTTACCAGCACCACGTCGCCACCATCCCGGCCTTGGGTGAGATATTCGGTGCGCAGGGTCTCGATCACCGGCAGGAAGCGGGCGAGTACCTCGTAACCGGATTCCCCGCCCGGTGGGCGCTGCGCCAGATCGCCCTCGTGCCAGGCCCGATAGACGCGCTGGAAGATCGCGTGCGATTCGGCGTCGCCCATGCCCTCCATATCGCCCACCTGCACCTCGTGCACGCCGTCGATGATCACCGACGGCACGCCGGTGGCCGCCTCGATATAGCCCGCGGTCTGCTTGGCACGCAGCGCCGCCGAGGAGAACAGTGCCCGAGGTGGCGCCAGCAGTGTCGATCCGAAGGTTTTCGCCTGTGCCGCACCGCGTTCGGTCAACGGTAGGCCGGGCACCCTGGTATCGAGAATCTTGGCGACATTGCCTTCGGTCTCGCCGTGCCGGACCAGGATCAGTTTGCCCGTCATAGGTCCGCCACCCCCTTTCGTAATTGGATCAGCCACTCCGCGGCCGCCTCATCCGAGGGCGGTGGAGTTCCGGTGGCCGAGGTGGCGGGCCACGATCCGAGGAATCGGATCCGGGCCGTGCGGTGCAGCGCCTTGAGCGCCTCGGCCACCGCGGTGTCGTCGATATGTCCGACGCAGTCGAGATAGAACCGGTAGGTGCCCATACCCGTTCGGGTGGGCCGGGATTCGATCCTGGTGAGATCGATGCCGCGCGTCGCGAACTCGGCGAACGCCCGCATCAGCGAGCCGGGTTCGTTCAGCAATTCCAGCACAATGGAGGTGCGGTCCGCGCCGGTCGGGGCCGGCGCCACGCGGGGCTGAGTGACCAGCACGAAACGGGTGATCGCATGCTCGACATCGGCCACCCCGGAGGCCAGCGCGACGAGTCCGAGCCGCTCACCGGCCAGGGCGGTCGACACCGCGGCGTCGGCGTGCCCGGCCACCACATCCTCGGCGGCGGCGGCATTGGAGGTCGAGGTGTAGATCTCCACATTCGGCAGATGTCGCGCGACCCACATCCGCACCTGCGCGCCCGCCACCGGATAGGCGGCCAGCAATCGCACGTCGGCGAGTTCGGTGCCGGTCCGGGCCAGGATGGTGAAGCTCACCTCGAGTTCGGTCTCGGCGACGATCTGTAGCCGAGGCCCGATGGCCAGGGAATCCAGGGTGGCCGAAATCGAACCCTCCACCGAACTCTCGATCGGCACCACCGCACCGTCGACGTCCCCGGACCGGATCAGTTCGAGCGCGGCGCCCTGACTCTGCGCCGCGACCCGCTCGACCGGCGCGTCGAAGGCGCCCGAGGACTCGAGCTTGGCCAGAGCCATCTCGGTGAACGTTCCAGTAGGTCCGAAGTACGCGATTCGCGGCACGCCTACGAGATTACTGGCGCGACGCGAGGATGCTCCGAGATCGCGGCTAGTCAGCGGTGAGAATATGCAGCGCGCCGGTCACCGTATCGGGCGAATCGGTCTCGATGGCAAGCAGTACACCACGTAAAGCCTCGATAGCAGGCGGTTTCAGTGCGGTGAGGAAGGCGATATCCGGCCGCTCGAGTGCCGCGCGAATATCCTCGCCGCACAGCGCGGCCGCGGTTGCCGCGACGATTGCCAGCGCGCGGTCGCCATCGTCGGTGCGGGCCACGAATCCGGTATCGGTGTGCGCGATCTCCGCGAAGAAATCGGCCAGTTCCCGATCGGGACGATCCGCGTCGATGATCGGAACGGATTCCGCGCCACCGGAACCCGGGGGACGCACCAGGCCGTCGACCAGACTGCGCCGGGCGGGTGCGCTCAACGACACCAACACCGGTTCACCGCCCGATCCGTGCCCTGCCGCTGCGTCTACCACCCGCCCACCGTAGCGGGTGCGCATCCCGGGCCGCAGATCGGCCGAATCGACAGGCACCCGCGGCGGAAAGCGTGGAAGCGGTTGCAGATCCACGACTTGTGACTTAGCTTAGGTTTACCTAATTCGCCGCCGCACTTTCGGAGGTCCGCATGCCGAACCCGACCGTCGCACCGACCACCGCCGAGCGGGTGCGCAGTGCCTGCGCCCACGCGGAGCAGGCGGTGCTGGCCCTGCCGGGGATCGACCCGACCCCCACCTCGGTGCACCATCTGCGGCAATGCGGGGATGTGGTGATCGCGGTGCCGACGGCATCGATGGCCGCGGTGCTGGTCGGCAACTCCGGACCTGGCGGGGCGGCCGCGGTGCTCGAGCTCACCGATCACGCACCATTGCCGCTGCGCGAACCGGTGCGCGCGCTGGTCTGGCTGCGCGGCGTAGTGCGCCTGGTACCCGCGCAGGCGCAGCGGGCACTCGCCTCGGCCGTGGCGAAGGACCACCCGCACTCCGCGCTGCTCGATATCGGACATACGGCGACCCTGCTGCGGCTGGTGATCAACTCGGCGGTGATGGCCGATACCACCGGCGCCGAATCCGTCTGCGTCGACCAGCTGCGCCAGGCCCGGCCCGACCCCTTCTGCGCGCTCGAATCCGCCTGGCTACAGCATATGGACGCCGATCACGGCGATGTGGTGGCCCAACTCGCGCGACATCTTCCGCCGAAGCTACAGACCGGCACGGTCTACCCGCTGGCCATCGACCGCTACGGCGTGACACTGCGCGTCGAAGGCCACGACGGCGACCACGACTTCCGACTCCCCTTCAGCGCCCCGGCCGACAATATAGAGGCGCTCAGCCGCGCCGTGCGCACCCTGGCCGGATGCCCGTTCCTCAACGGCCTACGCCGAATCTGACCGGACCGCCGCCCGGGCGTCGATACCGATGCGTGCTCGCCGAATCACGTTCACCATCCGGTTCAGGAATTCCGTCGCCGAGCCGACGGAGCTGTCCGCATCCGGCACGGCGGGATGGCAATAGATTCGACCGCATGCGTGCGGAGTCCGGTGCCGAATGGGGCGAGACCGAGTTGACGGAGCGAGAACGGTTCGCGATCCGGATCGAGATCGCGATCGTGCTCACCGTCACCTTCGGGCTGAGCGGGGTGAGCGCGGCACTGTCGCTGATCGACAGCGCGCTCACGCCCGGGGGTGTCGGGGGAAAGACCATAGCGCTCAACGCCTCTCGATCCACCCAGTCGCTCATCGATCTGCTGTTCCAGCTGCTCGGGGCATTGCGGCTGGCCGGATGGGCGGCGCTCGGGCTGTATCTGCTGTGGCGCAGCGGCATCGGACCGCGGCTGATCGGGCTGGCCCGGATCCGGTGGCGTTCGGATGTGCTGCCCGGGCTGGCGCTGGCGGCGATCATCGGGATTCCCGGGCTCGGGCTGTACCTGATCGCGCACGCCATGGGTGTGAGCGTGACCATCGTGCCGAGTTCACTCGGCGAGCATTGGTGGCGTCTGCCCGCGCTGATCCTGTCCGCCTGCGCGAATGCGGTGGCCGAGGAGGTGCTGGTGGTCGCCTATCTGCTCACCCGGCTGCGCAGGCTCGGCTGGACGGATAACTCCGCGCTGCTGGCCTCGGCGTTCCTGCGCGGCAGCTACCACCTGTACCAGGGCCTGGGCGGCGGGCTCGGAAATCTGGTGATGGGCTTGATCTTCGGCCGATTCTGGCAGCGCACCACCCGACTCTGGCCACTGATCCTGGCGCACGCGACGATCGATGCGGTGGCCTACATCGGCTATACATTGCTAAGGGGTCACGTTTCCTGGTTGCCGTAACGGGCGGGGGCGGTCTACCGGATTCTCAGAAAGAGCGCCCGATGCGGGCGCCGGTGCGGGTGACAGCACCACCCACGGCACACGCACCCGCAGCGGATTCGAACAGTAGAGTCGGAGTGATGAACGGCGAGGACCCCCAGCTCAACGCGTCACCACGCCGGGTACCGCCGCCGCACGCCGGTCGCCCGCGCGAACCCCAGCCGCGCCCGCAACCCCCTATGCCCCCGCCGCAGCGTCGGGCTCCCGGACCTCCGCATGTCGAGCCGACCAAGGTGCTGCGCCGCGACGACGGGTACGCGCCGCCGCTGGCCTATTCGCAGCAGCCGCAGGAACCCCTCATCCGGCGCAATCCACCGCCGCGATCGAAGTCGGCACACGCACCGACCCGGCGGCCCGAGCCGTACCGCGAGCCCGCGCCGCAACTGCACGCCCCCACCCAGCGACCGCAGCCCTATCGCCAGGGCCCGCCGCCCGCCGGGGGGCCGCCCGGCCCGAGCGATCGCGCACCCCGGCCGCGGCGCAAACGTCATCTGTTTCGCTGGTTCCTGGTGCTGCTGCTGGTGTTCGTGCTCGCGGTGATCGGCGCGGTGTTCAACCTCGACGGCAAGCTCAACCGCATCGACGCACTGGCCGGATATACGGATCGGGTCGGTGATACGCCGGGCACCAACTGGCTGCTGGTCGGTTCCGACGGCCGCGGCGGCCTCACCGCCGAACAGGAACGGGAGCTCGCCACCGGCGGCGAGGTCGGGCCCGAGCGCACCGACACGATCATCCTGGTGCACGTCCCGAAGTCCGGCGACAGCACACTGGTGAGCCTGCCGCGCGATTCCTATGTCAGCATCCCGGGCCACGGCAAGGACAAACTCAACGCCGCGTTCGCACTCGGCGGCCCACAGCTGCTGGTGCAGACCGTCGAGACCGTGACCGGCCTGCGGATCGACCACTACGCGCAGATCGGTTTCGCCGGTTTCGCGGGCATTGTCGACGCACTCGGTGGCATCGACGTCTGCCTGCCCAAACCTATCGACGATCCGCTGGCGGGTATCAACCTCCAGGCCGGCTGCCAGAAGCTGAACGGGCCGGAGGCACTGGGATTCGTGCGCAGCCGGGCCACCGCGCTGGCCGATATAGACCGCATGAACAATCAGCGCCTGTTCATGGCGGCGCTGTTGAAGAAGGCCACCAGCGGCGCCACCCTCGCCAACCCGTTCAAGCTGTGGCCCTTGGCCACCGATACCGTCGACTCGTTGAAGGTCGACGAGGACGATCACCTCTGGGACCTGGGACGACTGGGCTGGGCGCTGCGCGGCGATACGGTGGCGACCACCGTGCCGATCGCGGGCTTCGACGACACCGACAGCGGAAACGTGCTGGTGTGGGACAAGAACAAGGCGAGTCGGTTCTTCGACTCATTGGCCTCCGATCAACCCATCCCGGAGGAGCTGTTGACGCGGTAGCGTCGACACATGTCCGATACCGCCCAGCCATTCCCCGTCCTGCTGCGCGACCAGATCCGGCACGGCTTCACCTCCGCCCAGCAATATCTGTCGGCAGCCGTCTACTTCGATTCGAATCGACTGCCGCAGTTGGGCAGACATTGCTACGGCCGGTCCGGCGAGCATCGGGGACACGCACTGCGGATGGTGCAGTACCTGCTCGACCGCGATCTCGGGGTCCGGGTCGGCGGACTGGACGAGGTGCGTTCGGATTTCGAATCACCCCGGGCGGCAATCGCATTCCTGCTGGACTCGGAGCGGACCGCCACCGCACAGATCACCGCCCTGGCCAAGGCGGCGCGGGAATCGAAGGACTACCTCGGCGAGCGCTTCGTGCAATGGTTCCTCAAGGAGCAGGTGGACAACATGGCCCGGATGACCACGTTGCTGACGGTTGTCGACCGGTCGGACGGCGATCTGTTCGACGTGGAGAACTTCATCGCCCGCGAATCGGCCGGCGCGGTGCGGCCCGACAATACCGCCCCGAAAATGGCTGGCGCAGCAAACATTTAATTAGGCAATACTAGCCTCAATAAGGGTGTACTTGGATGACACGCGGGCTGACCAGCGATAATCTCTGTGCTATGTCCAGCCATCCGGAATCCCCACGCAGCAAATTCCACAGCCTGCTCCACGACCAGATCCGGCATGAATTCAATGCCGAGCATCAGTACATCGCAATCGCGGTGTGGTTCGACAATGCGGATCTGCCGGTGCTCGCCAAGCGGTTCTATGCGCAGGCGGTGGAAGAGCGCAATCACGCCATGATGATCGTGCAGTACTTCCTCGACCGGGATATCAGCATCGAACTGTCCGGTGTCGACTCGGCGAAGTCGCATTTCGATAATGTGCGGGAGCCGATAGCACTGGCGCTGACGCAGGAGAAGAATGTCACCGACCAGATAATCCAGCTCGCGAGCACCGCCCGCGAAGAGGGCGACTACCTGGGCGAACAGTTCATGCAGTGGTTCCTGAAGGAGCAGGTCGAGGAGGTCGCCAATATGACTACCTTGCTTACTGTCGCCGAGCGCGCCGGGTCGAATCTATTCGATCTGGAGAACTTCGTGGCCCGGGAAATGAGTGGTCCGACCGATACCTCCGGCGCCCCGTCGACCGCGGGCGGCAGTATCTGATCATTACGCGATACAGGCCCAGCTCTTCGCGACGAGCTGGGCCTGTTCTGCTATCAGGAGTTCGCGCTCAGGGTGCTCAGCAGCGTCGTGATCAGCTTCAGGATGGCGTCCATGGGGTTTCCCTACTTTCCTCATCTGTCCGGTGAGGTGATCCTCACCACCACCAGCTTCGGTGATGAACAGAACTTAACGGAGCAAAGATCAGAAAGAAGCGTTTTTCACAAAATTGATCCGGGAATATCCCGGCTCAACGCAGGGTGACCTGACGCGACCGCAGACCATCCCGGGACCGCCGCTCCTCGGCCGTGAGCGGAGCGTCGACGGCCAGCGCCGCGGACAGGCGAGCACCGAATTCCTTTGCCGCACCGGTCCATTCACTAGCGTGCAGCTCCGGGTCCAGGTCGAAGACCGGAACGAGCAGCCCGTGCGTACGGAAGGAGCCCGCGAAACGGGAACCTTCGCCCAGGTGCAGGCCACCCGACGCATGCAGCCGGGCCAGCGCCAGCATCAGGTCGTCCTCGTTCTCCGGACGCACCCAACGCACATGCGCCTTCTCGCCCGCGTCGACCCACCAGGCCGCACCGATCGAATCCGGGCCCAAATCCAGTCGTGCGGAAGGCATGATCGCCTGCTTGGCCTGTTCGATGGTCGCGGCGACCTGCGGATCGGGCTGCACGCCCTCCGGCACCCACCAGTCGAAGTCCTGGTGCACGGTGAGCTCCAGATCCGCACCGGGATCGATGACATCGGCCAGGCGCGGACCACCCTCGACGCTCTGCGCGGACGTCAACGACTCACCGGGTTCGGCGGACTGGGTCCACAGGATGGCGGCGGCGATATCGGCGGCCGGATCCGCACCCTGGAACTGCACCTGGGTGCCGACGTAGCCGACCGGCTGATCGCCCGCGCGCACCAGCGCGGCCACCGCACCGGGCAGCACCGTGGCAAGCACCACGGAACGTTCCGCGCACACCTCGGGCGACAGCTTCAGCGTCGCGGTCGCCGACGGCACGAACTCCCGGAGCGCGACCAGATCGCACTCCGCGGCCAGCCCCTCGAACGGACGCGTGACAGACTGCGCCGCCTGCTCCAGCGCGGCCTTGCGCTCGGCGAGACGCTGGGCCCGGTTCCCTCCGGGCTTAGGACTATTGCGCTTGCTCTTTCCCACGGATGGTCAAACTACTCCCCCGCCTGCCCGCATCCGTTGCCGGTCGTCGGCGACACGGAAGTAAATGTCTCCGACCGCCGGTCGAGCGCCTGTCGGCTACGAGAGGAGCGCCTTGGTGCGGCCGGGGTGATTCGTCGCCACCCAGCTGACACCGAGATCGGCGCAGAGGCGGACATCGTCGGGATCGTCCACGGTCCAGCAGTAGGTGGCTCGACCCGCGGCCGCCGCCTTGTCGACCAGATCCGGGTGGTCGCGCAGCGTTTTCACCGAGGGACCGACGGCCGTGGCGCCGACCGCGGTCGCGGCGCCGCCGCCCAGGTAGCGCGAGGAATCACCGAGGAGCACGGTCGGAAGCAGCGGCGCCGCACGCCGGATCCGCCACACCGCGGTGGCGGCGAAGGACATGACCACGGCGCGCGAGTGATCGGCCGAGGCGGGGGTGGCGATGCCGAAGCGATGGAGTTCGGCGAGCACCTTGCTCTCCACCAGCGTGCCGTAGCGCACCGGATGTTTGGTCTCGATGAACAGTTTGGTCGGCCTGCTGCGCCAGTCCAACACCAGTTCGATCAACTCGCTCAATGTGAGCACCGTGGCGGGCGCGCCGTCGACACCGAAGTCCAGGTCGCGCAACTCATCGAGTGTCATCTCACTGACCAGACCGGTACCGGAGGAGGTCCGGTCCACCGTGCGGTCGTGCACGCAGACCAGATGCCCGTCCCTGGTGAGCCGGACATCGCATTCCACCCCGTCCGCGCCCTCCTCCAGCGCCAGCTCGTAGGCGGCGAGTGTGTGCTCGGGGCGGGCCGCCGAGGCTCCCCGGTGCGCCACGACGAACGGTGCGCGACTGCCCTCGCTCACTTGGCCATAACCTCCTCGTGCTCACGGTTCACAGCACCGTTGTCGGTATCCCGATCCTCGGGCATGTCCTCATCGGCCGCATCACGACCGGTCGCGGTCGCGGCGCGCGCGGCGGCACCGGCGCCCGGGTGCACCGGTTCGATCACCGGCACCACCGGATCCGCGGCGACCACCCAGCGGCGCGCGGTCCTCGTGCGACCGAACAGATCCCGACCGTCCAAGCTTCGCAGCACCCACAGGGTCAACACGGCGATACCCGCGGCGCAGGCGTCGGCGAATGCGGTGAACAACACGCCGTCGGCCTTGACCTGCAACGAATCCGCGGTCCGCCACAGCAGCACGGCAATGGTCAGCCCGCCGCCGAAAACCCATGCGCACCACCAGATCCGGATCACGCGCAGGGCGCGTGGTTCCTCGCGCGCCGCCGCGACCTCGGTGAGGAAGACACCGGGCCAGAGCAGATTGACCACCGGGATCAGGCATCCGAGCGCGAGCGTGCGGACGGCGCGCGGATCGCGCCGGCCCGAACGCGCGTATGCGGCCCGGCGCGCGTCGACCAGCCACCCCACCAGCGCCACGGCGGTGACCAGGGCGAAGGCCATGGCCAGCACCGCCGAACCGATGACGAGCACATCGGATATGCGCAGCACCAGCGGATCGATCAGCCGGGTGCGATTGCGCAGCAGAATCAGATAGCGCAGCAGCTCGCCGAGCGCGGCAAGTGCGAACAATCCGGCGGTGACCGGCAGCAGCGAATTCACCCGGGCGCCGAAGGCGGCGAGCCGCCCGCGCGGAACCTCGGCCGGGGCGGGGGGCGTATCGATCAGACCCCAGCGCGGTATCTGCGTGTACTTCGGTGTCGCGGCCGACGCGCCGGTCCTGGCGACTCCGGAAAGGCGACGGGTGCGCTGGTCGGGGCGCCGGGCGACCCAGCGGTAATTGCGTCGCTCGGCCGGGGCGTCGATGGGCGCGGGCGACAACAGCACGCCACGGCAGCGAGGGCACCAGTGCATCGGCGTCCCCTGCACCGCCCAGCGCGCGCCGCAGCGCGCACACGGTTGCACCACCGTACTCATGCCGCCTCTTTCCCGTCAGTAGATCTTCGCCTGGTGGTCGCCGTCGGCGACCAGCGAGCGGCCGGCCTGCTGCCAGGCCACCATGCCACCGCTGACGTTGATCGCGTCGAAACCGACGTGCTCCAGGTACTTGACCACCTCGATCGATCGACCACCCTGCCTGCAGATGACGTACAGATCGGCGTCGTAGTCGAGCTCGTCGATCCGCGCGGGCACATCGACCATCGGGATGTGGATCGCGCCGGGGGCATGCCCGAGTTCCCATTCGCCGTCCTCGCGGACGTCGAGCAGGATCGCCCGGGCGTCCCCCTCGGGACGCTCGGTGTTGTCGAATTCGCCGGGCACGGCTTGCACCGACACCGACGGAACCTCGGAGCTCGTCACGGTTCGATCCTGCCATGGGTGCCGTACTGCCGGGGAGTGCCGGCCGGGCCGACGGCGGTGCTGCGGTCTCGACAGCGAACCGCGACATCAGGTATGTTCTGCGCTCCGGTTCCTGTCGAACGCCCCGTCGAGGGCAGCCCTGTGTATATCTCCATCAGAGTTATCCACATAATCCACAACCTGATCCACAGGTTGTGACGATCGAACTGTTCGGCATATCCCCGTTTGGCCATTCGAGCTAATAGTCCGCGATCTAGATTTACGCTGGCCTTCCGGCTGTAAGGTACCTCTTCAAGCACCCAGGCAGATCTCCGGCGAATAGTGAGCGTTGCGAACGACCGTTCCGGGACTCCCCTCCTGACATCCCGGACCGGTCATTCGCCGCTACCTCGGAACCGTGGCTGTGTGGGTCCCGATATCTACTTGGACGGCGAAGAAGTCGGTTCGGTTCCACAAAAAAACGAGAACACTAGTGAAAATATGAAATACCGGGTTCTGGTCGGCGTGGTCGGTAGCCTGGGCGCATGAACGTGAGCAGGGGGCTACTCGACGGATCGGACACAACCGGACTCAACACCGCACTCTCCGAGGCGGTCTGCCTGGGATTGCAGGTCGACACGGCGGCGCACACGCTGAGGCTCGACCTCGAGGTGCTGACACTGCCGCCCGAGGGCCCGGCGATCGGCGATTTCAGGGTTGCGCTGACCTTCACCGGCGTCGGCCGAGTCGCGGCTTCGCTGCGCGAACAGCGCTGGGATGATCTGGCCGCACGGGTACTGCCACTGCAACTGAACGGACTGAACGAGGCCATCCGCAGCTTCGGCGGCGGCAGGCTGCACGGCTGGGAATTCATCGACCTGGACGACAGCGGATGGGCGCTGTGGAGTGAGTTGCTGAGCTTCGACACCCGGATCGACGACCACACCTCCGCCCACGTGCTGGAGTTCTCCCAGGAAGAGGGCATCGATCCGCGTGAACTCGACGTGCGGGTGTGGTTCGACAACATCACCATTCATGACTCGGAAGACCGTGAAATCCCGCTGAAGCAGTTCATCGCGGGCGGTGTGCGCTGGTGGGAGGCACACGACGCCGGCGACCCCAGGACTATCCGGCCCGGCATCGCGCCACCTCTCTGAGCCGAATTCACCGCGACCGGCGAGCCGATCCGACTACCACGCCCCGCTATCGAATGTGCGGCAGTGCGTTTTCAGGTTAAGCGCCCGGACCGACCGGGCAGGTCACGCCGGTGGCGTGCGTCGGGCAGTAGCCGCCCGGATTCTTCGCCAGGTACTGCTGGTGATAGCCCTCGGCGTAATAGAAGCCGGGCAGCACCGCGGGATCGGACCCCGCGGGCACCGGGAGTTCGGCGAATTCGGTACTGATGGCGCCGTAACCGGCTTCGGCCAGGCGCTTGCCGTAGCTCTGCGCGGTGGCCCGCGCGATCTCTGCCTGTTCGGCGTCGAGGGTGAAGACGGCCGAGCGGTATTGGGTTCCACGGTCGTTGCCCTGGCGCATGCCCTGGGTCGGATCGTGGTCCTCCCAGAAGTGCTCGAGCACGCCCGCGTAGTCGATCACCGCGGGATCGAAGACCACCAGCACCGATTCGGTATGCCCGGTTCGACCGCTGCACACCTCCTCGTAGGTCGGATTCGGCGTATAGCCGCCGACATATCCGACCGCCGTGGTGTACACCCCGTCCAACTCCCAGAAGCCCTTCTCCGCACCCCAGAAACAGCCCATCGCCACCACCGCGACCCGCATTCCGCGCGGAAACGGCGGATGAATCGGATGCCCGTTGACAAAATGGGTATCCGGGACGAGGAGCGCCTCGGCCCGACCGGGAAGTGCCTGTTCCGGATCGACCATCACCGGCTCGGGGAGTCGGATGCGCCCAACTAGCTCGTCCAAGAACGACATGGTTCGATGCTAGTCCGACAGTGCCCGCCGAGTTATCCGCGTGCTCAACGAAAGTCAGTGGTTACGACGCCGACTCGGAATGAGGGGGCACAGCACGAGGTTGCACCCGAGCGGGTGTACGAATGATGGTTGGGTGTGCTCGAGACTCCGGGCGCACACAGCCCGACATAGGAAGGGACATCGTGGCTGAGTACACGCTGCCAGATCTGGATTACGACTACAGCGCCCTGGAGCCCCATATCTCCGGGCAGATCAACGAGATTCATCATTCCAAGCACCACGCCGCCTACGTCGCGGGTGTGAATGCCGCCCTCGAGAAGCTGGAAGCGGCTCGTGAGGCCGGCGATCACGCCGCCATCTTCCTGAACGAGAAGAACCTCGCCTTCCACCTGGGTGGCCACGTCAACCACTCGATCTGGTGGAAGAACCTCTCCCCCAACGGTGGCGACAAGCCGGTCGGCGAACTGGCCGCGGCCATCGACGACCAGTTCGGTTCGTTCGACAAGTTCCGCGCGCAGTTCACCGCCGCCGCGAACGGTCTGCAGGGCTCCGGCTGGGCCGTGCTGGGTTATGACACCCTCGCGCAGAAGCTGCTGACCTTCCAGCTCTACGACCAGCAGGCCAATGTTCCGCTCGGCATCATCCCGCTGCTCCAGGTCGACATGTGGGAGCACGCTTTCTACCTCCAGTACAAGAACGTCAAGGCCGACTACGTGACCGCGTTCTGGAACGTCGTCAACTGGGAGGACGTGCAGGAGCGCTTCGCGCGCGCCGTCAGCCAGGGCAAGGGCCTCATCTTCGGCTGATAGCCCGGCCACGGCCGACCTTCATCGGGCCCCTGACCGTCGTCACACGGCGACGCTCAGGGGCCCGTTGTCGTTTCTTCCCACCGCACCCACTGATCTCTTCCCACCGCACCCACTGATCTCGCACGCACATGGGTAACTCACCGGGCACGGGCTGACTCGACCACCACCCGACCGCCGCCCGCGTATGCCCCCATCACGCACCTGGGTCTGGCCTGAATACCCGGAGAGGCGGGGGAGCTGGCACTCTTTGGTACTTGTGTGCCAGGTGATGCGTGGGCCATTGTCGAAGAACACCAGTTCGAGGACGGGCAAAGCCGCCCCCGGTTTCACGACGGGAGGCATCATGCGTACCAACGGACCGATCGGCATTACGCCGTTCCACTCGCATGGGTCGCTGCGGGGCTTCGTCATTTCCGGCCGCTGGCCGGATACGACCAAGGAATGGGCGCAGGTCCTGGTGCTAGCGGTGCGGGTGGCGACGCTGCCAGGGCTGCTCACCACCAGCACCGTCTTCGGCGTGCGCGAGGAGTTGCCGGACGAGCCGATGCCCGGCACCGTCGGCCTGGTGCTGGCCGAGGGCCCGATACTCGGCGCGGAGGCGCTGGAGCCCGGCCGGTTTGCCGACCATGTGCCACCCGCCCTGCTGATGCTGCATCCGCCCTCCGAGACGCGGCCGTCACTGCCCGAATGCACGGGTGCCGCGTCCGGTTGCGTGCTGCTGCCCGGCGTACCGCATCTGGGCCTGGAGCATCGGGCCGCGTGGGCCGAAGCGGAGTCCGACGGGACCGTCACCTCGCTGGTCAGCCGGGTCGGGCTGGATCCGATCAGTGATCCCGACACCGCGGTTCTGGCCATGCTGCTTGCCGCGTGAGGGTACCCGAAACTCTGCGCGCGGATCCCCAAACTAATTGTGCGCATTGCGATTTGGATAACAGCGAGTTGGCATCCCGCGAGCGATCGGGGTAGTGTCGACGGCAGCGAAGGGGAGTAGCCCCCAATCACGCAGTCGACATACTGACCCGCGGCCCCACGAGGACCCGGGTCCGGTTGCATGAACCGGCATCGTCCGGTGGGCGAGACCTTCGGCCTGACACATCATTTCGTTGTCGGCCGGAGGCGTACCCGATCTCCGGCGGACAGGCCGAAGATTCGGAGCCGCCGCAGCCATGATCGCCACCATTTTGCTGAGCATCGGGATCGTCTTCCTCGCCGAGCTGGGCGACAAGTCACAGCTGATGGCGTTGACGTTCGCGCTGCGCTATCGCTGGTGGGTGGTCCTCGGCGGCATCGCGACCGCCACCGCCGCGGTGCACATCCTCTCGGTCGGTGTCGGACATTTCCTCGGCGCCGCGCTGCCCACCCGGGCCATCTCGCTGGTCGCGGCCCTCACCTTCCTCGCGGTCGGCCTGTGGACGCTGCGCGAACACCTCGGCTCCACCGACCCGGAGGACGAACCCCAGCCGCCGCGCTCCAGCAGAGCGCCCTACTTCGTGGTGCTCTCGGCCTTCCTGCTCGCCGAACTCGGTGACCGCACCATGTTCGCGACCGCCGCGCTGGCTACCGACAACAGTTGGTTCGGCGTCTGGCTCGGTTCCACCATCGGCATGGTCGCCGCCGACGCGCTCGCCATCGGAGCGGGCATCCTGGTCGGCAAACATCTGCCGGAACATGTCATCGGGATCAGCTCCGGCCTGCTGTTCCTCTATTTCGGCGCGGCCACCCTGATCGCCGCCACCTTCCCCACGCTCGGCGTTCTCGCGGGCGCCGGACTCGCCGCGGCGATCCCCGCCCTGGCGGGCGCCGGGCTGCTGGTCCGGCGCCGGACCCGGGCACAGACCGCATTCGAAGACGCCGGAATCGTCACGGCGCCGACCGAAGTTCGTCCGTAGCCGCTCCGACGCTCCGGTTCAGCGCGACGACGAAGCGCGACAGCAGTTCGATCTCCGCGTCGTCGAATTCCGCGAAGTCACCGGCGAGTGCCGCGCCGAGTCCGGCGAACAGCGGCGCCACCGTCGCACCGGCCTTGGCGACATCCGCCACCACGAGGACCCGCCGCCGATCGGCGGGATCGGGTTCGCGACGCACATATCCGGCCCGCTCCAGCCGGTCGATCATCGCGGTCACCGCGCCACCGCGGGTGATCCCGAGCCGATCGGCCAATCGGCCCGGGGTCTGTGGCCCCTCCAGGCTGAGCACATTCAGGCAGCTCAGGTCGACGACCGTAATGCCGAGCCGGGACGCGACCGCCGAGTGGAAGATGACGGTCCGCGTCGCCTGTTCCCGTAGCCCGGCCTGAAGCGAAGTCAGGGCCACAATCCGGGTTTTCCCTGATGTCATCGCCGCACCTCCTTTTCTAATCTCTCTGTTATAGAGAAACTCTCGAATAGAGAATAATCGAAGGAGATGGGGATATGACAACCAAGCGCGCGATTCCGCTGTGGCTGCTGGTGATCTTCGTAGGCATTCAATTCGGCGCGGGGTGGTACGAGAAGCTGGCCATCATGCCCCTGTGGACCGACGTACCGCCCGAGCAGGTGCTCACCGCGATGGAGGAATCCGGATTCAAACGGGCCGGCCGCGCGTTCTGGCCGTTCGTCTCGCCGGTGGTGACGCTGCTGTCGCTGGTCAACCTCGCCATCGCCTGGCGGACCCCCGGACCGGTGCGACGCTGGTGGATCGCCGGTGCGGCGATCATGGCCTGCTACTCGGTGAGCACCTACGGCTACTTCGCGACCCAGATGCTGATATTCCAGTCCGGCGGCGCCGACTGGACGCCCGAGCACATCGAATCCTTCGTCAGCGTGTGGACCACGCTCAATTACCCACGCATGGCCCTCGGCGGAATCGGCTGGCTGTGCGCGCTGCGCGCCCTGTCGCTCACATCGGCTCCGGTGACTGCCCGCGATACCGTGGGCGCCACGCACTGATCGGCACTCCGACCGTGGGGCCCGGCCGAGTCCGGGCTCCGCGCGATCGATCAGGCGGGCACTCCACCGGCCCGCGGTATCGCGGTTCCATAGAGATCGCCGCTGCGGCGCACCAGATCGAGCAGCGGTTGCTTCAGACCACGCAGCCCGTCGGGATCGTCGGCGGCGATTCGCGCGGTGACCATGGCACTGACCCCCGCGGCCAGCGTCTGGCAGGCGAAGCGCTGCTGTTCGGTGCGTGCGTCGAGTACGGTCGCCATCATCGTGACGAACGATTCCTGCAAAACCGCGCGGCGGGCAACGGCTTTGGAACCGACGGCGTAGACCTCAACCAGAAACAGCCTGGCGTAGGCGGGTTCGGCGGCCAGACCCTCCAGATAGGCGCCGAGAATGCGGTCCATCCGATCCAACTCCGGGACCGCCTCGTTATCCGCCGCGACCGAGGCCTTGCCGATCCGGGACAGCAGACCCTGGACGGCACGCTCGAAGGCGGCCTCGAAACAGTCCTCCTTGGAACGGAATTGCTCATAGAAGGTTTCCCGCGATACGCCCGCGCGCTTCAGGATCACCGCGACCGAGGTCCCCACATATCCGTTCTCGACCATTGCCTCGGCCATCGCCTTCAGGATCCGCTCGCGCTGCGAGGCGATCACCTGCTCCCGCGGCAGGCCGTGGCGGCCTCGCGGGAGTTGGCGAGCGGTGCCGGCAAGTTCGGTCATGCGGTGACTCCGGATTTCGTTCGGGCTGAGGTACTTCAGACGTGCCGCTCCATTCTGCGGGGTCGCGACGGCTGTTCGGTGGTGAAGGGCGCGTCTTCACTGCGCGCGATATCCAAGGCCCCCGCGACTCCCCTACGCAGGGCGATGTCGATCACGCGTTGTGCGATGGGCCGCACCGGCAGCACCGCCGCCACCCACCACGGTGCGACGACCTGGCGTTTGCGGCGGGCGATCGCCCGTTCGACGGCATCGATGGCCGGTCCGAGCGGCGCCACCCCGGAGACGGTGGACCGGCCGAGAATGGACCTGGCCGCAGCGGTTCCGAAGCCGCGGGTGGTCATATCGGTATCCAATTCGGCGAAGTAGGCGACGCCGACCTTGGCGCCGGTATGCCGGATTTCGTTGCGCAGCGTATGGCCGAGCACCTCGGCGCCCGCTTTGGACGCGCTGTAGGCGCCCGCCAACGGCAGATTCACCGCGGCCGCGAGCGAGGAGACGATCAGCGCGTATCCGCCCGGGTGACAGATATGCGGTCCGGCGGCGCGCAACGTGTAGTAGACGCCGAGCACATTGACGGTGAGCGTCTGTTCCAGGACCGAAGGATCGCCGCCGAGCAGCGCCAGCTGTTTCGCCACCCCGGCATTGGCGACCACCACATCCAGTCCGCCGAGTTCGGCGACCAGTGTGCCGACCACCCGCTCCACCTGCGCGGGATCCCCCACATCGCAGTACCGCCACGGCGCATCCCCGCACTCGGCGGCGACCTCGGCGAGCTGGTTCGGCTCCAGTCCGAGTAGCGCGACCGACGCCCCGTGCGCGTGTAACTGCCTGGCCAGCGCGGCCCCGATCCCACGCGCCGCCCCTGTGATCAATACCTTCCGACCGGCCACCTCCGCACCAGTGAACAGCTTCATGCAGCGACGATACCACCAACGAACAATTCTGTTCGCAAATAATTCCGGGTCGGACACGGGGCGAGAGGGAGCCGTGACAGGGCTCTCACATCGCACCGGTTAGGGTGCAATTGACGAAAGGCCAACTGGCTGTCACGAACGAGAGGACCATCGTGGAGATTTCGGGTTCCGCCGCCATTGTCACCGGAGGCGCATCCGGCCTCGGCGCCGCCACCGCCAAGCGTTTCGCCGACCTGGGCGCCACTGTTTTCGGCCTTGACGTGCCGCAGTCCATCGAGCGCGCGGGCGACAATGTGCCCGCGGGCGTCACCCTCATCCCCGCGGATGTCACCAGCAACGACGAGGTCTCGGCCGCCGTCGCCAAGGTCGTCGAGTCCGGCGTCCCGCTGCGCATCGTGGTCAACTGCGCCGGTGTCGGCTGGGCCGGACGCATCCTGTCCAAGAACGGCCCGCACGATCTGGAGCTATTCCGCACCGTCATCACCGTGAACCTGCTCGGCACCTTCAATGTCATGCGCCTGGCCGCCGACGCGATCGCCAAGACGGACGCGGTCGACGAGTACGGCCAGCGCGGCGTCATCATCAACACCGCCTCGGTCGCCGCATTCGAGGGCCAGGTCGGCCAGATCGCCTACTCCGCCTCCAAGGGTGGCGTGCACGGCATGACCGTCCCTGCCGCGCGTGATCTGGCGCAGTTCGGCATCCGCGTGAACACCATCGCCCCCGGCATCATCGACACCCCGATGCTGGCCGGTGTCACCGAGGAGTACCGCAAGGGCCTCGAAGCCGGCGTGCCGTTCCCGTCCCGTCTCGGCCGCCCGGACGAGTACGCGCAGCTGTCGCAGTACATCGTCGAGCACGACTACCTGAACGGCGAGACCATCCGCATGGATGGCGCGCTGCGCATGGCGCCGCGCTAGGCTCCGCCGCCACCGCACGTCGATGGTGCTCCGTCTCCCGGTATTGCCGGGAGACGGAGCACCTTCGTCTTTCAAGGTCGAGGCTTGTGGCCGATGCCGAGCAACGCCGTCGTGGACAGGGGCGTGTTGGGTCGGTAGTTGGCGGCCAGGTACTCCCGCATCACCGCGACCCGCTCCGCCCACACCTGTTCACCCACATCGCGGCGCATCAGCAGCAGCGGCGCACTGCTGCGCGCCATCGTCTCCCAGAGCCGCTCGGGGCTGTCGAAGGTGAGCACCGTGGTGTGCCGCTGGATCGTCACCCCCGCGAATCCGCCCCCGCGCATCTCGGTCTCGAAAACCTCCGGATTCTCCAGGCTCAGGAAGTTGGGCTCCGGCTCCTGAATGCTCGGGTCGGCGGCGGTGAAGGCGCCGAACATCATTCGCATGAGCGTGGATTCCGCGACCGGCGCCCAGCTCGAGACCACGGCGGCGGCACCGGGGCGGAGCACCCGGAATAATTCGGCAAACCCCTTGGCACGGTCCGGGAAGAACATCAGCCCGAACATCGAGAAGCCCGCGTCGAAGCTGTCGTCGTCGAACGGAAGCGCCTGTCCGTCGCCCGCCCGCGCCTCGATATTGCCGATCCCGGCCGCCGCGGCCGCGGCCCGGAGACGGGCCAGCATCGGTTCGGAGAAGTCGATCGCCTGCACGGATTGGACCTGTGGCGCCGCGAGCAGGCTCAACATCCCGGTGCCCGCGGCGACATCGACGATCCGCGATTCCGGCGACAGCCCGGCCAGTTCGATGGCGTGGGCGGAGAAGGGGCGCATGATCGCGGGCGCGAATTCGGCATAGCCGTCGGCGACGAGGTCCCAGGGTTCGGCGGCGGCGAGAGGGTTCTCGGACATGGTGTTGCACGATCCTTTCGACCGCCTCAGGCTACGCGCGCGACCCTCCCGCAACCCAGAAGGCACCGCGAATGTCACTGCGCGCGAAGCCCTTCGACTTCCATTAAGTCGACCGGCCGGTTTTATTTAACGCCGCCTACACCTCCCGGAACCGCACCGCCCGCGCCCAGCGCACGCCCCGCACCGCACTGGCCAGCGCGGCCTCCACCACGGCCCGGGTCACGAAATGCCCGACGGCCGTCGCGACAAAGACCGCGGCGATCAGAATCGGCGCCCACGACCAGGTGAGCGCGAGCAGCATCCGCTCGAAGGTGTCGACCGGCTGCACCACCGGCTCCCAACTGTTGAGCCGCACCCACCGACCGAGAAAAACGCCGACCGCGCACAACAGGTGCAGACCCATCGTCACCGGTGTGCACCACCGGCCGAGCCCGACCCGTTCCAGATATCCGCGCAATTCGGCCAGCGCCAGGTAGTAGGCGAGGAAGCCGGACCCGATGAAGACGAGATAGACCGGCAGCACCGTGGTGACCACCGGGCCATTGCCCGCGAAGTGGATGTCGTAACGCAGGTGCACCAGATCGGTCACCACATACGGCGCATTCGGCAGGAACAGCACGAACAGCGCCACGCCGACCCACCACAGGGGCGACCGCGGCAACCGACGCGATATGCCCACGTCGGTGGCGGCCCGCGCCGCTCGCGTACGAAACACCAACAGCGCCAACCCCACCGGGATCCACGCCAGGATCGTATTCCAGGTCATCCAGAAGAAGTCTCGCCGAACCACATCCATCAGGTTCGGCCCCACCCGATCGAGCACATCCATCCCGCCATGATGCCGACATATCCGACCCGGCGCGGCGCCCGCGGACCGGAGGCCACCGTATCGCTACGGTTTCACCACAGTTCCTCCACGAACGGTGGCCTCCGGGCTCCGATTCACAGCGTGCGGGTCAGCCGATCGGTGAGGATGTGTGCGAAGCGAGCCGGATCCTTCAGCTCGCCGCCCTCGGCCAGGACCGCGGTGCCGTAGAGCAGCTCGGCGGTTTCGTCGAGCTCGGGCACCTTACCCGCGTCGGCGTCCTCCTTACGGGTGAAGTACGCGTCGCGCAGGCCGGTGACCAGCGGGTGGGCCGGGTTGAGCTCCAGGATCCGCTTGCTCTCCGGGACGAGCTGTCCCGAAGCCCGGTACATCCGCTCCAGCATCGGGGTGAAGTCGTAGACGTCACCGACGAGGCAGGCCGGGGAGGTGGTGAGCCGGTTGGTCAGGCGCACCTCCTTGACGGTCTCGTCCAGGGTCTTGCCGAGCCAGGTCAGCACATCGGCGAAATCCTTGTCCTGCTGTTCGCGCAGCGCCTCGGAGGCCTTCTTCTCCTCCTCGGTCTCCAGGTCGACCTCGCCCTTGGCGATGGATTGGAACGGCTTACCGTCGAATTCCGGCACCGAGCCGACCCACATCTCGTCGACCGGGTCGGTCAGGATCAGCACCTCGCGGCCCTTGGCCTTGAACGCCTCGATATGCGGGGAGGATTCGATCTGCTGACGGCTCTCGCCGGTCATGTAATAGATCGAGTCCTGACCCTCCGGCATCCGCTCCACGTACTGGGCGAGCGTGGTCGGCTCGCTGTCGGAATTGGTGGAGGCGAACGACGAGACCTGAAGCAGCGTCTCGCGGTTGTCGAAGTCCGAGAGCAGGCCCTCCTTGAGAACGCGGCCGAACTCCTGCCAGAAGGTCTGGTACTTCGACTGATCCTCGGCGCCCTGCAGATCCTTGACCGTGGACAGCACCTTCTTCACCAGACGCTTACGGATCATCTGGATCTGCCGGTCCTGCTGCAGGATCTCGCGGGACACATTGAGCGACAGATCCTGCGCGTCCACCACACCCTTGATGAAGCGCAGGTATTCCGGCATCAGCTCTTCGCAGTTGTCCATGATGAACACCCGCTTGACGTAGAGCTGCACGCCGCGCTTGTGCTCGCGGGTGAACAGGTCGAACGGCGCGTGCGACGGAACGAACAGCAGCGCCTGGTATTCGAAGGTGCCCTCGGCCTTGAGCGGGATGATCTCCAGCGGATCGTCCCAGCCGTGGCTGACGTGCTTGTAGAACTCCTTGTACTCCTCGTCGCTGACCTCGCTCTTGGGGCGGGTCCACAGCGCCTTCATGGAGTTGAGGGTCTGCTCCTCGAGCAGGGTCTTCTCGGTCTTCTCCTCGCCCTCACCCTCGGTGACGGTCCGCTCGACCTGCATGCGGACCGGCCAGGCGATGAAGTCGGAGTACTTCTTGACGATCTCCCGGAGCTTCCACTCCTGGGTGTAGTCGAAAAGGTGGTCGTCCTCGTCGGCGGGCTTGAGGTGCAGCGTGACCGCGGTACCCTGCGGCGCCTCGTCCAGGGTCTCGATGGTGTAGGTGGACTGTCCCTCGGACTCCCAGCGGGTGCCCTCGTTCTCCCCCGCCTTCCGGGTGGTCAGCGTGACCTTGTCGGCGACCATGAAGGTGGAGTAGAAGCCGATGCCGAACTGGCCGATCAGCTCCTCGGCGGCGGCCTCGGACTTGGCCTCATTCAACTTCTTGCGTAATTCGGCGGTGCCGGACTTGGCGAGAGTGCCGATCAGATCCACTACCTCGGCGCGAGACATGCCGATGCCGTTGTCACGGACGGTGAGGATCCGCGCGTCCTTGTCGACCTCCAGCTCGATATGCAGGTCGGAGGTGTCGACGTGCAGGTCCTTGTCCCTATAGGACTCCAGGCGCAGCTTGTCCAGGGCGTCGGAAGCGTTCGAGATCAGCTCCCGCAGGAACGTGTCTTTGTTGGAGTAGACCGAGTGGATCATCAGGTCCAGCAGCTGATGGGTCTCGGCCTGGAACTCGAGTTGTTCGACGTGCTCTGTCACGTCGCGATGGTACCGCCGCGGCCCGGCGACCGGACCGGAGGTGCAAGTGCGTGGCGGCCCCGGGGTCCCCCGCACGGCCGCAGGTCAGACCCCCGCGCGGAAATCGGCCAGGCCGGGCACCTCGAGGTCCGCGCAATGCGCCACCGGACGATCGGGGCTCATCCACTCGCGCAGCACCATGGTGGCGCGCACATCGTCCTCGTTGTACTCCAGCAGCCGGGTGCGCTGGGTCGCATCCGGCTCGCCGCCGTCGTAGCCGACGGCCTGGCGATACCAGCTCATCGACGCCTCACCGCCCGCCTCCGGGTCGCGCCAAGCGAAACCGGCCACCGGGGCGATCTTCTTGAGCCCCTTGCCATTCGGGCAGATGAACTGGTCGGAGACGGCCTGGAACATATCCACCCACTCCGGGCCGTCGACGAAGGCGCGCACCTGCTCGACCGTCGGCACCCCCGGCCTGCCCGCGAACCGGCGCGCCGACTCGTAGAGCCACTTGTCCTCGGCGGTACGCGAATAGCAGTAGGCGGCAAAGGTTTTCCCAGCGGTGGCGGCCTCGGCGCGCACAGTCATCAGCCAGATCCAGAACTCGCCGAAGGAGCGGCCCTCATCCTCGGTGGGCAGCGGATCCCAGGTGACGAACGGCCGGTACACCCCGTCCAACAGCGTGCCCCACAGGTAGGCGCCGTACTCCTGGAAACTCTCCAGATCCACGTCCACCTCGACATCGGCCCTGCGCACCCGGACCCGATCCACCCGGCGCACCAGCGGCGCACCGGCGAGCCAGGCCCGCGCGGTGACCACGGCCTCGTCGAACGGGCCGTGCTGCCAATCCTCCGGATCGTCGCCGACCCAGGCGGCCAGATCGTCGATGGTCTGCACGCCGTGCCCGCGCAGCACCTCGGCGCGCGAACCCGGGGCCACCAGGCTGACATCCCGGTGCTCGACCAGCCAGCCCTCACAACTCGGTCCGCCGTCCACCCCGCGGGACCACCACGGGCATTGACGGCATTCGGGCACCTTCGAGGGCACCGTCGGCAGTTCATTGCGCACCACCGCGATTCGGTCGGCGTAGCGCAGGTCGTAGTCGGCGAGCAATGGACCGAGATCGTGTACGAGGATCCGGTCGAAGTGATAGCCGATCACGCCGCCGACCAGCGCCGGACTGGCCAGGCCGTGTCGTTGCAGCATGCGGTACAGATGCGCGAGACGCTGCTGATCGCGGGGCTGCTGGCGCAGCTTGCGGTACGGATCCGGTCGCGGATCCCAGCGATACGGGTCCGAGGTGGTCGGATGGAAGTCCGCCGGTTCCGGTTTGCGCGGGTCGGTCACCTTGTGATTGACGACGATGACCGGGATGTACCCGCCGCGATCCGGATCGCGCAGCAGGATCTCCGAGCCGCCGCGCCTGCCGGTATCCGGTTCCTGCGGCAGCAGTCCACCCCAGATGTGTTGGGCCCCAGCGACACACGCTCGCATGGTGGCCTCGGCCCGCTCGGTCGCGCGCAGGCCGGGATCGATCACCACCCAACCGTCCGGATCGGCCCCGACCAGTGCGTCGCGCACCTTGTTGCGGTGCGCGGTCGCGGCCTCTCGGCGCTGGCGCACCCCGGCATCCTCGACGACACCGGTCAGCAACTGTGGATGCGTCGCATTCCGGTGCAATCGATGGCGGCAGCCGATCAACGCCCGCGCATCGATGAAAGCGATCGAGGCATCACCGCCGGTCGACCGATCCCCGGCCAAGCCGTCGTCTGCGCGACCGTCGCGGTCACCGATGCCCGAATTCACGTATGCAGTATGGTCCCTGCCCCCGACAACCCGGTGCACCGCATGACCCCGACCGGTCGGGCATCTACCGGCACCACTCACCCACTCGCAGCCGCCGGGGCGGACCCGATAGTGTTACGGCAAACCGTGTGACATGGGCGGACGGGCGTTCCCCGACGTCGTACTGCCATGGCAAACCAGCATGACGGAGGGCCTTCGATGGGGTTGTTCACGAAGCGCAAGCGGCGTCCGAGCCGCCGGGCCGAGGCGAAAGCCCTCAAGCACAAGGCCGCGATGGAAGCCAAGCTGGGCGCCAAGAACGACCGCAAGGCCCAGCGCGCGGAGGCCCGCACCCAGCGCAAGGTGGCGAAGGCCCAGATCGCCGCGTTCCAGGCCGAGGAGAAGGCCGCGTTGAAGGTAGCCGCGAAGGCCGAGCGCGACCCGTTCAGCGCGAGCCAGGTCCGCAAGTACATCGGGGTGGCCCGGGTGCTGGTGCCGGTGCTCGCGCCGTTGGCCTACCGCGCGGCGACCTACCTGCGTGGCCAGCTCGACACCCGCCGCGCCCAGCAGCTCGGCATCGGCATCGACCAGCTCGGCGACTACGCCGGTCACGGCGGCAAACTGCAGGCGCGGATCGCCAATGTCGAAGCGGCCCTCGGCAAGGTCGACGGTTCGGGCGAGAACCAGAAGTTCAGCGCGACGACCCGGGATCGGCTGGGGGGTCTGACCGCCGCCGTGCGCACCGCCGAGCAGATGCCCGCGCCGCGCCGTCGCGCGGTGCACTCGTCGATCTCCAACGAACTCTCCGGCATCGAGGCGGACGTGCTCGCGCGCCTCGGTGTCAACTGACCTCCCGCACCGATATGCGGGGCCAGGCACGACCACACCGGACTCGGCTTTCGCCGAGCACCGGTCGACCCGTGCCGACCCCCGGCGCACCGAAATGACAGCGCCCCATGGTGGTTCGGCCCATGCGGGCCTGCGCGGCGGCGCGGTCGGCGCGACGGTCGCGACACTCGCGGTCGCGGCGCACGGCATCGCGGGCGGTGGCTATCCGGATTCGGCCGAAGGCGCGCTGGTGCTGCTGCTCGCGACGGTCGCGGGCACCGCGGCCGCCGCCCGGCCCATCGGGCGCGGCAGGCTCGGAATGTTCGGCGTACTCGCGGCCGGGCAGCTGATCTGCCACGTCGCGCTGTCCGGCCTGATCGGCCACGGTCACGCGGCGCCCACCGGACATCTGCCCGGCGGGTGGATGCTCGCGATACACGGCATCGCGACGCTCGCCTGCGGCGCGCTCATCCTGCTGGCACAGCGCCTCTGCGATGTGGCCTCCGCCGTCGTCCTGGCAGCGCTCACCCGACCTCGGAGCCACCCGGTCCACGCTTTCGCGGGACGGGCCGAAACGGGCCTGTCCCCCTATCGCTTTCATCCGAACAGCGCGATCGGCCCGCGCGCGCCACCGGTGCCTGCCTGATCGCTCGCACCCAAATCCCTTCGGAGAGAAAGCCCTTCATCATGCGTAGCTCATTTCTGCGTGCCTGTGGCGGCAGCGTGGCCGCCATCGGCCTCGTCCTGCTCAGCGGCGGCACCGCCGCGGCGCACGTCACCGCCGACGCACCCGGCGCCCAGCAGGGCAAATACTCGGTGGTCACCTTCCGCGTGCCGACCGAATCGGAGACGGCCTCGACCACCGCGCTCACCGTCACCCTGCCCAACGTGAAAAGCGCTCGCACCGAACCCATTCCCGGTTGGAGCGCCAAGGTCGACCGCAACGACAAATCGGAGGCCGTCGCGGTCACCTGGACCGCCGATCCCGGCGCACCCGGCGTCGGCCCCGGCCAGTTCCAGCGATTCGCCATCTCCCTCGGCCCGCTGCCCAAGCAGGACACGGTGAGCTTCCCGGCCAAGCAGACCTACAGCGACGGCAAGGTCGTCGCCTGGGATCAGCCGATCGGGCCCGACGGCACCGAGCCGGAGCATCCGGCGCCGACCGTCACCCTGCTCGCGGGCACGGCCGGTGAGGACGACGGCCACAAGGTGGACAGCAATGAAGCCGCGCAGACCAGCGACACCACCGATAACACCGCGCGCTGGCTCGGCGGTATCGGCCTGGCGCTCGGATTGCTCGGCGTCGCACTCGGACTGGGCGCCGTGATCCGCGGACGGCAGTCGTGATGCGCCGCATCGCGATCGGGACCGGGGTCGGGCGGCGGATGCTCGCGGCGTCGATCGCGGGGCTGCTGCTGCTCGGTGGCGGTCTCGCCGCCGCCGGTCCGGCCGCCGCGCATTCGGCGGCGGTCGGCAGCGTGCCCGAGGACGGCGCGACCGTCGACACCGGTCCGGCCCGTGTCAGCGTCACCTTCAACGAGGAATTGCAGCCCAACTTCCCGTCACTGACGGTGGTCGGTCCGGACGGCAACCTGTGGTCCAAAGGACAGCCGCGCGTCGACGGAAAGACGGTCGATGTCGAGGTCGGCGAGCTCGGCCCGGCGGGCGATTACACGATTGCCTATCGGGTGACCTCCGCCGACGGCCATCCGGTCAGCGGCACCCGCAAGTTCACGCTGAGCAAGCCCGGCAACGGCACACCCGGTCCCAAGGCCAACGCCAAGGGCAGGTCCGACGACGACGGCGATTCCGGCGGCGTCCCGTTGTGGGTCTTCTTCGTCGGCGCCGTCGCCTTATTCGGCGGTGGTCTCGCGTTCGCTCTGTTCGCCGGCCGTGGCGGACGCGGCAAGCGGTAGGGATTCGACAGCGGTGAAGAGCGGGACGACCGGCGGCCGGGACGCGGCGGCGGTGCTGCTGATCGTCCCCGCCGGATTGCTCGGCGTGGCATTGGCCTGGGTCCTCACGATCACCGATGCGCTGCCCGCGGAGGGCATCGTGCGGGTGATCGCGGACTGCACCGGCGCGGCGGTACTGGGGCTGGCCGCGTTGCCCCGGCTGCACCCGCGGCTGTGGCCGCCGTGGCGGCTGCTTGCCGGATTGGCCGGGGTCTGGTGCGGCACCGAGTTCGCGGTGTTGATCTTCGAGGCGGCCGAGGTGGTCGGGGTGTCGGTGCGGCGACTGGGCGCCGACCAGTTCGGCACCTTTCTGACCGAGATCAGCGGCGGTCAGGTCGGCATCGCGATTCTGGTCGGCACCGGTGCGGTGGCCTGCTACTCGGCGGTGTCCTACCGACGCGCGGAGTCGGCGTCGGCCGATCTGGTGCTGGTGTTCGCGGCGGTGGCGCTGGCCCTGCGGCCGATCACCGGGCATATGTCGCAGCAGGCGTTCGGTTCGGTGCTGGCCGCGGTGCACGCGCTGGCCGCGGCCGCCTGGTTCGGGCTGCTGGTCGCGCTGGCCACGGTGGTGCGCACCCGTGGCGAGTGGGCGGTGGTGCTGCCCAGGTATTCGGCGGTGGCGGTGCCGTTGATCGGCACGGTCGCGCTCACCGGGATCGTGAACGGTCTGGTGCGCATCGGAGGGATCGCGCCCCTGGTGACGACCGGCTACGGCCGAATCCTGCTCGCGAAGACCGTCGTGCTGCTCAGTCTGCTGGCATTGGGCTGGTGGTGGCGCCGGACCTGGGTGCAGCGGGCCGCGGACCATCGGATGAGCGCGGACGCGTCACTGCGGCGGGCGGTCGCCGAAGTGACGATCATGGCCGTGGCATTCGGGCTGGCCGCCACGCTCGCCGTCACCGCGTGACCGGCAGCACAGCCCCCCGCGATCGGATACAGAACCCGTTACAGTTGCCGTCATGACCGAAGTGAAGATCGTCGCGGACTGCGCGGCCTCGGCCGAATCAGCGTTCCGATACGTCAACGACTACCGGAATCTGCCGCACTTCCTGCATGGGATCCAGTCCTTCACACCGGTCGGCGAGCAGACCGAAGGCATCGGCGCGAGCTTCGACGGACACATCAAACTCGGTCCCGCATCGCTGCATTCCCGGGTCGAGGTGATCCGCTGGGAGGAGAACTTCGCCATCGGGATCAAGTCGATCAAGGGTTTCGAGATCGACTCGACCTTCCTGTTCCACCCCAGGGGCGAGGACCAGTGCACCGTCGACGCCATCGTCGACTACCGGGTGCCGGGCGGCCTGGCCGGGCGCGCGCTGGGTAAGACCATCGAGCCGTTCGTGAAGATCACCGTGAAATTCACGACGGACAACCTGATCAAGCAGATCGCGGAGTTCCACAAGCAGGGCGCGCAGGAATCGGACCTGCTCTGACACCGTCTCCGCCGAGGCGCGGCCGGGGTGGGATCCTGGAGCCGTGAACGAGCCCGCCACCCCGACTCCCACACAGCGCGTCGGCTACATCTGGGGCCGGACACTGCCCGCGTCGATGTCGGGGTGGGTGCTCGCGGACCTCACCGGTCCCGGCGCCACCCGGCGCTATCTGACCCGCATCCTGGTGCCGATCCTCCCGGTACTGTGCGTATTCCTGCTGCTACCGGGGCCGCTGTGGATGGGTCTGGCGATGATGGCGCTGTTGTACATCCCGCTCATCTACTTCACGGTCGCGCTGATGTACGTCTACCGGCGGCACCGCCTGATCAAACACGGCCTGGACCCGGCGCTGGCCGACGCGGACGCGCGGCGCCGCGACGAGGCCGATCGCCTCGACTACGAACGCAGGCACGGTCGCGGCTGAACGGCGGTTTTCGGGCTGGCGGTGACTTATAGCACAGGCATAGCCTGAAGATATGAAAACCCCCACGATAAGGCAGCGGATCGCCTACGATCTGGGCCGCGAGCTCCCCAAGGAGCTGCACGAGTGGGTTATCCAAGACCTCGTCGGGCACGGGGCCATGGAGCGCTATCTCGTCCGGTTCCTCGTCCCGGTCATCCCGTTCTTCGCCCTGGTGCTGCTGTTCCCGGGGCCCATGCCGCTCAAGATCGGCATGATCGTGATGATGATCATCCCGCTGGTCGTATTCACGGTGGCGCTCAGCTACGTGTGGCGCCGCTTCCGGCTGGTCCAGCACGGCCTGAGCCCGGATCTGGTGGACCACAACAAGTTCTCCGAACACGATCGGGAGATGTACAAGCTCCACTACGGTCACCGTTAGCGCCCCGGTCGATACCGCCCCCACACCGAGCGGCCTTATGAGCGACCGCCAACGGCCAACCTCGCCGCCGAGCGGCTAGAAACACACGCGACAAACCCAACCGGCACGGCACAAGCCTCACGAGCGACCCCCACGTCTGTCTCGCTGCCGAAACGCACGCGACAAACCCGCCCCCGTCCGGAGCAAGTCTTACAAGCGACCCGTTCGCGGCCATCTCACCACCGAACGGCCGAAACGCACGCGACGGTCGCAAGTCCCGGCCGCAAGCCACATAGGCCGCCAACCCGCTGCGCGGGCATCCGCCCCCAACCCAGCCCCGCACGGAGCGAGTCTTAGGAGCGACCGTTCGCGGCCGTCTCGCTGCCGCGTGGCCGAAGCGCACGCGACGCACTCGCAAGCCCCGCCCACCCGACGCAAGACATACGCGAACCCGCTGCGCAACCATCCGCCCCCAACCCAACCCCGCACGGAGCGAGTCTTACGAGCGACCGTTCGCGGCCGTCTCGCCGCCGAACGGCCGAAGCACACGCGACGCACTCGCAAGCCCCGACCGCCCGACGCAAGACATACGGGCTGTGAACAGCTACGCAACCATCCGCCCCCAACCCAACCCCGCACAGAGCGAGTCTCACGAGCGACCGTTCGCGACCGTCCCGCTGCCGAACGGCCGAAGCGCACCCGACGCAAGACATACGGGCAGCGAACCCGCAGCGCAACCAATCCACCCCCAACCCAACCCCGCACGGAGCGAGTCTTACGAGCGACCCGTTCGCGGCCGTCTCGCTGCCGAGCGGCCGAAGCGCACGCGACGAAGTCGCAAGTCTCGGCCGCTCGGCAGCGAGACATCCAGGGCCG
>NZ_JBFAHV010000016.1:0-198833 GCF_040654375.1 Nocardia sp. NPDC050710
AACCTGATTCACCACGCCCGAATGCGGCACCGCCACACCCTTCGGACGACCCGTCGAACCCGACGTGAAGATCACATACGCCGGATGCTCCGAACACAACGGAACAATCCGCTCCGCATCGGTGAGCGGTGCGGTCGAATACCCCGATAGTTCCAATTCATCGATCGACAGGGTGGTCACACCCGCCGCGGTGAAACCATCACGCGCGGTGGTCAATACACAGACCGGTGCCGCCGACTCGAGCACATACCCCACACGCTCGGCAGGCTGATCCAGATCCAACGGCACATAACCGCCACCGGCCTCCTGCACCGCATAGGCAGCCACCACCAAATCGACCGAACGACGCATACCCAGCGCCACCAGCGATTCCGGACCCACACCCGCCTCGACCAGACGACGCGCCAAACGATGCACACGCGCACCGAACTCCGCATACGTCAGCGTGATCCCGGCAGCCGGATCGATCACCGCGACCGCATCCGGCGTCGCCAGCTCCTGGCGGGCGAATTCGGCCACCAGGGTGCCCGCCGAATCCAGCTCCCGCGCGGTGTCATTCCACCCGCGCAACGCCGAATCCATTTCCCGCTCGTCCAGCAGGACGATATCGCCGACGGGCACATCCGGGTCGGCGATAATCGCAGCCAGGATCAGATCCAGGCGGCGCGCGAAGGCGGCCACCGTGTCCTCGTCGAAAAGGTCCAGCGCGTAGGAGAATTCGGCCGACATGCCGGTCGATTCGCCCTGCTCGTCCTGGATCTCCTGCAACGTCAGCTGCAGATCGAATTTGGCCAGGCCCGCGTCGTAGTCGATACCGTTGATGGACAGGCCGGGCAGTTCCAGGTTGGCCTGCTTGGTGTTCTGGAACGCCAGCATCACCTGGAACAGCGGATGCCGCGCCTGCGAACGCGCCGGGTTGAGCACCTCGACCAGGCGTTCGAACGGCACATCGGCATTGGCGAACGCGTGCAGGTCCTTCTCGCGCGCGGTGGCCAGCAGATCCGCGAAGCTCGCGGTGTCGTCGATCTCGGTGCGCAACACCAGCGTGTTGACGAACATGCCGATCAGATCGTCCAGCGCCGCCTCACCACGACCCGCGACGGGCGTGCCGATGGCGATATCACTGCTGCCGGAGAGCCGGGCGAGCAGCACCGCGAGCGCGCTGTGCATGACCATGAACGGCGAGGCGTTGTAGCGGCGGCCCAACTCGACCAGGGCCTGCTGGGTCTCGGCCGAGATCACGAACGGGTAGGTGCCGCCTCGGTAGCTCGCCACCGCGGGGCGCGGCCGGTCCGAGGGCAGCACCAATTCGTCGGGCAGGTCGGCGAGTTCCCGGGTCCAGTAGGTGATCTGGTTGGAGATCAACGACTTCGGATCCTCTTCGGAACCCAGCACCTCGCGCTGCCACAGCGAGTAGTCCGCGTACTGCACGGGCAGCGCGGACCAGGCGGGCGGCTCCCACAGCGTGCGAGCCGCGTACGCCACCATGACATCGCGGGCCAGCGGACCCATGGACCAACCGTCGGCGGAGATGTGGTGCATCACCATGCCGAGTACGTACTCGGACTCGCTGATCTCGAAAAGCCGGGCGTGCAACGGCACTTCGCTGGTGACGTCGAAGGCCATGGAGGCCAGGTCGATCAGATGCTCGAACAGCGTCGCCTCGGTGACCCGGTACGGGGTCAGGTCCGGAACGATCTGCGCCGCGTCCAGAACCACCTGTACGGGGCCGGTCGCGGTCTCCGGGAAGACGGTGCGCAGCGACTCGTGCCGATCGATCACGTCGATCACGGCGACCTGCAACGCGGCGACGTCCAGCTCACCGGAGAGCCGGATGGCGACCGGGATATTGTTCACCGCCGATTCGGTATCGAATCGGTTCAGGAACCACATGCGCTGCTGGGCCAGCGACAGCGGCACGTCCTCCGGCCGCTCGCGCGCCACCAGCGCCTTGCGCGCACCGTCACCGGCGCGCGACTCGACTCGGGCGGCCAGCGCGGCCACGGTCGAGGCGTCGAACAGCATGCGCACCGGCACCCGGGTGTCGAGTGCGATGCCGAGGCGGGAGGCGACCTGGGTGGCGATGAGCGAGTTGCCGCCGAGGTCGAAGAAGTCGTCGTCGACACCGATGCGGGTGATGCCGAGGACCTCGCCGAAGATCTGCGCGACGATCTCCTCGATCGGGGTCGAGGGTGCGCGGAAGACCTTCACTTCGAAGACCGGGGCGGGCAGCGCCTTGCGATCCAGCTTGCCCGAGGCGTTCAACGGGAACTCGTCGAGCACGACGAATGCCGACGGCACCATATACGCGGGCAGTTCACCACCGAGCTCGGCACGGATACCGTCGACATCGATCGAATGACCAGCAGCCGCAATCACATACGCCACCAGCTGATCACCGAGACGATCATCCGAACGCACCAACACAACCGCCTGCGCGACCGACGCCAGACCCGTCAGCGCCGCCTCGATCTCACCGAGCTCGATACGCAGACCACGCAACTTCACCTGGAAATCGGTACGACCCAGGTACTCCAACTCACCATCGGCAGTCCAGGTCACGAGGTCACCGGTGCGGTACATGCGCGCACCGGCCGGATCGAACGGGTTCGCGACGAAACGATCACTGGTCAGGTCGGGACGCGCGACATAGCCGCGTGCCAACTGCACGCCCGCGAGATAGAGCTCACCCGCGACACCCACCGGAACCGGGTGCAGGCGTGAATCCAGCACGTACACCTGGGTGTTGAACACCGGCGCACCGATCGGAACCGACGTGACATCCGCATCGACCACCTCATGGAAGGTGACATCGACCGCGGCCTCCGTCGGACCGTACAGATTGTGCAACGCCGCACCGGTCAACTCACGCAACCGCTGCGCGGTCGCCGGAGGCAACGCCTCACCCGAGGCGAACACATTACGCAGACTGCGGCACTCGTCCGCGCCGCCCTCGGCGACGAAGACCGACATCATCGACGGCACGAAATGCGCCGTGGTGACCTGCTCCTCGGTGATGATCTCCACCAGGTAGCCGGGATCACGATGACCATCCGGCCGCGCGACGACCAGGCGGGCGCCGATCTGCAACGGCCAGAAGAACTCCCACACCGACACGTCGAAGGTGGCGGGGGTCTTCTGCAACACCACATCATCGGCACGCAGGCCGTACTCGGACTGCATCCAGACGAGGCGGTTCACGATCGCCTGATGCGAGACCGCGACACCCTTCGGGCGACCGGTGGAGCCGGAGGTGAAGATCACGTACGCGGTATTCGACGGCCGCAGCCGGGCATTGCGTTCCGCATCGCGCACCGGGGATTCCGGATACGCCGACAGATCCAGTTCGTCGATCTCGACGGCCGTGATGTCACCGGCGTCGAACCCGTCGCGCGCGGTCGTCAACACACAGACCGGTGCCGCGGTTTCGAGTACGTAGCGGGTGCGATCGGCCGGATGATCGGGATCCAGCGGCACATAGGCGCCGCCCGCGACGCTCACCGCGTACATGCCGACCACCAGCTCGATGGAGCGGCTCATACCGAGCGCGACCATCGACTCCGGCCCAACGCCGAGCGAAATCAGATGCCGCGCAAGACGATTCACCCGAACCGCGAAATCGGCGTAGGACAGACTCGTCCCCTCGAACGTCAACGCGGTCGCGTCGGGCGTACGCGCGACCTGCGCCTCGAACATCGAGACCAGCGTCGCCGCGGGCACCTGGTGCGCGGTCCGGTTCCATCCGGTGAGGACCTGTGCACGCTCGGCGTCATCGAGGATGTCGATGTCGTGCACCTTGGATTCCGGTGCGGTGACCGCGGATTCGAGCACGCGCAGGAAACGGCGTCCGAACTCGGCGACGGTCTCGGCATCGAACAGGTCGGTGGCGAAGGAGACCACGGCCCCCATACCCGCGGGTTCGCCGTGCGAGCCGCGCTCCTCGGTGATCGTCCACTGCAGATCGAACTTGGCGATGTCGACATCGAGTTCGTCGGCGGTCACCGACAGACCCGGCAACTCCAGCGTCGCGTGCGACATCTCCTGGAACGACAGCATCACCTGGAACAGCGGATGCCTGGCCTGCGAGCGAGTCGGGTTGATCACCTCGACCAGCCGCTCGAACGGCACATCGGCGTAGGCGAAGGCGGCCAGATCGGTTTCCCGGGTACGGGCGAGCAGCTCGGTGAACGGCTGGCTGCCATCCACATCCGAGCGCAGTACCAGGGTGTTGACGAACATACCGATGAGGTCGTCGAGCGCCTGCTCGCCGCGGCCGGCGACGGGCGTGCCGATGGCGATATCGCTGGTGCCGGAGAGCCTGCCGAGCAGCACCGCCAGCGACGCGTGCATCACCATGAACAGGCTGACACCCTGCGCGCGCGCCAGCGCGGCCAGCCGGGTGTGCAGATCGACATCGATATCGAAGGTGACGCGGCTGCCGTGGAAGCTCTGCATCGGCGGACGCGGCCGGTCGGTCGGCAGATCGAGCTGATCCGGCAGTCCGGCCAATTGCCTACGCCAGTAGGCGATCTCGCGTGCGGCCATGGAGCCCGGATCCGCTTCGGAGCCGAGCAGTTCGCGCTGCCAGATGCTGAAATCCTGGTACTGCACCGGCAGCGGCGACCAGGCGGGCGCCTCGCCCGCGGCCCGCGCCAGATACGCGGTGGCGACATCGCGCGAGAGCGGACCGAACGAGAAGCCGTCCGCCGCGATGTGATGCACCACGAACGCGACCGCGTGATCCGGCGTGCCATTGGTCGAGCCGCCGGTCACCTGGTAGATGCGGACCCGGATGGGCAGTTCGCGCGAGACATCGAAGCCGGTGGAGGCGAATTCGGTGAGTGTGGCGGACAGTTCGGATTCGTCGATCGAGGCGACCGAGATGGCCAGGTTGATCTCGTCGTCGGGCACCACCTGCTGGTAGCCGCCGTCACCGGATTCGGGGAAGACGGTGCGCAGCGACTCCTGGCGCGCCATCACGTCGTTGAGCGCCGCCTTCAGCGCCGGGATGTCGACGTGGCCGCGCAAGCGCACCACGAACGGCAGGTTGTAGGTAGGCGCGGCGGGATCGAACTGGTTGATGAACCACATGCGCTGCTGTGCCAGCGACAGCGGCACCCGCGCGGGCAGCTGCTGGGCGACCAGCGGCGGCCTGGAACCGTCTGCGGGGGTGGCGTTTTCGGCACGCGAGGCGATCCCGGCCACGGTCGGGGTCTCGAACAGTGTCCGTACCCCGATCTGGGTGCCGAACGCCGCGCCGATCCGCGAGACCACCTGGGTGGCGACCAGCGAGTTGCCGCCCAGGTCGAAGAAGTTGTCGTCGATGCCGATGCGTTCCTGACTGAGCACGTCGGCGAAGATGCCCGCCACGATCTGCTCGGCCTGGGTGCGCGGGGCGCGGAAACCGGCGACGTCGGCGCTGAACACCGGCTCCGGCAACGCCTTACGGTCCAGCTTGCCGCTGGTGTTGAGCGGGAACGCCGCCAGCACCATCACCGAGGCGGGCACCATGTAGCTGGGCAGTTGTTCGGAGGCGAACCGGGTCAGCTCGACCGGATCGATCGACTGTCCCGGCGCCGCGACGACATACGCGACCAGCTGCTGACCGGTGGCGGTGTCGACCACCAGCACCGCGGACTGGCTGACCGCGGGATGGGCCAGGGTGACCGTCTCGATTTCACCGAGTTCGATGCGCTGACCGCGGAACTTGACCTGGAAGTCGGTGCGGCCGATGTATTCCAGCGTGCCCACGGCGTTCCAGCGCACCAGGTCACCGGTGCGGTACATGCGCTGTCCGTGCGTGCCGAACGGGTTGGCGACGAAGCGATCCGAGGTCAGATCCGGGCGGCCGCGGTAGCCGCGCGCGAGCTGACGCCCACCCAGGTACAGCTCACCCGGCGCGCCGATCGCGGCCGGACGCAGCCGCGAATCCAGGACGTAGACCTCGACATTCCACTCCGGGATGCCGATCGGCACGGTCACCGTATCGGCGGCGGTGGCCTCCCAATAGGTGACCGACACCGCGGCCTCGGTCGGACCGTAGAGGTTGTGCAGCCCGGCGGAGGAGATCGCGCGGAAACCGGTCGCGGTCTCCGGCGGCAACGCCTCACCGATCACATATACCGCGCGCAGCGTCGCGCACTGGGCCTCGGTGGCATGGGTGACGAATACCGTCAACATCGACGGCACGAAGTCGGTCACGGTCACGCCGTGCCGTTCGATCATGTCCGCGACGTAGAGCGGGTCACGATGCCCGTCCGGCGCGGCGATGACCAGCTTCGCGCCCACCATCAGCGGCAGGAAATAACCCCACAGCGACACGTCGAAGGTGGTCGCGGTCTTCTGCAGATACACGTCGTCCGCGGTGAGCCGGTACTCGTCGAGCATCCACAGCTCTTGGTTGACGATCGCGTGATGGGTCACCGCGACACCCTTCGGGCGTCCGGTGGAACCCGAGGTGTAGATGACGTAGGCGGTGTTATCCGGGCGCAGCGGGCCGAGTCGCTCCGAATCCGCCACCGGCGCATCGGAATACGCGGAGACATCCAGGGTGTCGATCTCCACCCGGCGCACCGTGTCGGGCAGCTCCAATTCGTCGTGCGACAGTGTCAGCACGCAGACCGGATCCGCGCTCTCCAGGATGTAGGCGGTGCGATCGGCCGGATGATCCGGATCGATCGGCACATACGCGCCACCGGCCTTGAGTACCGCGTGCATGCCGATGACCAGTTCCAGCGAACGCCGCATACCAAGTGCGACAAGCGATTCCGGGCCGACACCGTCGGCGATCAGGAATCGGGCCAACCGGTTGACCCGCGCGCCGAATTCGGCGTAGGTCAATGTCTCGCCCTCGAAGTCGAGGGCGATATTGTCCGGGGTCAACGGAATCTGCGCGTCCAGCAGGGCGGGCAGCGTGGTGTCGGGGACGTCCTGCTCGGAGTCGTTCCACTCCAGCAGCGTCTGGACCCGCTCGGTCTCGGTGGTGACCGGCAGATCCCACACCGCCGCATCCGCGTCGGCGGCCAGGAACCGGTCGAAGAACTCCAGGAACCGCGAATGATGGGTCCGCGCTTCTTCCTCGGTGTAGAGGTTCGGGTTCGTCTCGAAGTCGATATGCGAGCGCGTACCCGACTGATAGAAGTTGACGCCGAGATCCTCGATGCTGCCCGTGGACAGCACATTGAGCTGGCCCACCATCGGACCCAGGGTCACCTCGCTGTGGAACAGCATGATGTTCACCCACGGGCCGAAGAACTCGGTGGTGACCACACCATCGCCCGCGGCATCACGGCGGATGTCCTCGTGACGGTAGCGCTGATGGCGCAGCGCGCCGGACACCTCGACGGTCACCGACTTCAACAGATCCGCGACCGTCGTATCGTGGCCGACCCGCAAACGCAGCGGCACGATATTGGAGACCACACCACCCGAACGACGCATGGCCGCGGTGGTACGCGCGGTCACCGGCAGACTCAGGATCACATCCTGCGCACCGGTCAGCTGCGCCAGGTACGCGGCGAAACCGGCGATCAGCAGACCGGCCGGAGAATTGTCGTACCGCGCCACCGCGGCATTCAGCAGCTCATCCTGCGCGGCGGTCAGCGCCGCACTCGCGACCCCGTTCACCGGAGCCGGCGGCGCCGAACGACCCGCCAGACTCGAGCCCTCCTCCAGACCCGCGACCCGCTCGGCCCAATGCTCCTTATCCGACTGGAACCGCGTGCTGTCGCGGTAGGCGATCTCCTGCTCGTAGAGCGTGCGCAGATCGGTGGCCTTCGCGGGCTTCGGTTCCTCGCCGTTCACCGCCGCGGAGTACAGCTCCGCGATCCGGGACATGAAGGTCATGGCGCCGAAACCGTCGAGCACGATGTGATGCGCCCGGGAATACCAGAACCAGCGCGAATCGGCCAAGCGCAGCGCGGCCGCCCGGATCAGGCGGTCGCCGACGATATTCAGCGGACGGCTGTACTCGGCGCGCATCCACTCCGCGGCCGCGGCCTCCGGGTCCTCGGCATCGCGCAGATCGACGTACTCCAGCGTGGAGTCCTGCGACATGTCGATCGTCTGCAGGGGCTCACCGTCGCGCTCGATGATCCTCAGCCAGCCCGAGCCCTGCTCGACGGCAGCCGCGCGGCTCGCCTGCGCCAGCGCGTCGATATCGAGATCGCCGTGGAGATCGACGTACTGTGCGATATTGATCGGCACCTGCGGATCGACGTGCTGGGCATACCAGATGCCCAGCTGCGCCGGCGACAGCGGGAAGTACTCGCCACCAGCTTCGCCGTTCCCGCCGAAATCCAGCCGGTCCAACCGTAACCTCGCTTCCGGAACACCACGCAAGCGCTCCCCGACGACACCCGGACAGGACGCTCACCTATCCCAAGCGTGGCGTCCGCGTCTCCAGGTTCAGTTCTCGTATCAATCAGGCAAAAATGTTCATTGGCACTATCTGTCCAGGGCCGATCTCGTTACATGGGCCCGACCGTGCCCCATACCCACCGACCGGCTCTGCCGGGATGTCCATCGCTGATCACCGGGACAATCTACCGTTGCCCCCCTCGCCCGACCAACCAAGCTCCATAGCAGTAGTGCATCACACCTGGCAGCGGAATCGATACAGGTTTGCTGGATTCGATGTCGGGGTTCTCACAGCGGGATTCGCAGCACGAGATTCGTCGGCGGGTGTAGTGATCCAGGTCTCGCTCCGCCACCGGCCATACGCCGCACAACTCCGTGCGCCCGATGGCACCCTCGCCGGATTCCTCGCCTCGAGGTGGAACCGCATTCGGGTTGGCTGCGTCTATCGGGATGTAGGTATGTTCTAGCCCGGCGCGTCGGGTGGATTTGCGGAGGGGATCAGCCGGTGGGCATCGAGATTCCGGAGCCGCTGCAGTGGGCCGCGAAATATGTTGTGGGCGCGGGCGATTGGCCCGAGGGCGATGAGACGGCGATGCGGCGGGTGGAGGCTGCGTGGACGGAGCTCGCCGACACCCTGAACGAGTTGGACGGGGAGGCCACCTATTCGATCAAGCAGGCGTTGAGCCAGCTCGATGGCGCGACGGGGGAGGCGTTTTCCCAGCACTGGGACAAATTGGGTGGGGGTAAGGGGGCTTTCGATGGGTTGATCAAACACATCGAAACCCTCGCCGATCAGATCGGTGACGGTGCGGCGGATATCGAGCACACCAAGCTCGTCATCATCGCGTCGCTGGTGATCTTCGCGGTCGAGATGGCCATCGCGTTGGCCGCGATGGCGACGGGTGTGGGCGCGCCGGCGGGTGCGGCCGAGGCGGCGGCGGCCCAAGCCGCGACCAGGATCACCTTGAAGATCTTGATGAAGAAGCTGCTGCAGAAGATCCTGTCGAAGGCGGCATTGAAGGCGGCGGGGCGGGCGGCGGTGCGTGGGGCGTGGGAGGCGGTGCTCGAGGAGGGGGTCCTCGATATCGGGATCAAGTTGGCGCAGGTCGCGGCAGATCGGCGGGATCCACTGTCGAAGCAGGAGTGGATTGATTCGGCGAAGGGTTTGGCCTCGACCGCCGTCGCCGGCGCCACCGAAGGGTTGCTGGGTGGTGGAGACAGTCCGGGTGGCCGGCGCGGCAATCCGCTGACGAATGCGGTCAAGGATGGGGCACAGGAGGCGGCGGCGAGTCTCGCCAGCGAGGTATCGGCGGCGGCGACACAGGCGGCGTTGACCGATCAGCCGTTCAACCTGGGTGACGTGTTGTCGACCGAATCGTTCACTTCGGCAGCGGCTGCCGGGGTGCAGCGGGGGTTGGAGGGTGGTTCGGGGGATCACGGTGGTCAGGACCAGGGCAACCAGAACAACCAAAACCAGAACAACGAGCAGCAGAACCAGCAGAACAACAACCAGCAGCAGTCGAACCAGCAGAACAGCCAGCAGTCGCAGCAAAACCAGCAACAGCCCGGCCAGCAGGCACCGACCCAGCCGCAGAGCCAGCAGTCACCGACCCAGCCCTCAGGCGACCAGTCGCCCTCCCAGCAGGGCCAGCAGCAGCCCACGCAGTCACAAAGCCAGCAGTCGCCTGATACCCAGTCCACGGGCCAGCAGTCCCAGCAATCCCAGCAGTCGCCGACCCAGCCCTCGGGTGATCAGTCGCCCTCCCAGCAGGCCAACCAGCAGCAGCCGAGCCAGCAGTCGCCTGGCCAGCAGTCGTCCGATCAGCAGTCTTCTGCCCAGCAGCAGTCTCAGCAATCTCCGAGCCAGTCGCAGGGGCAGCAGTCGCCGTCGCAGCCCTCGGGCGACCAGCCATCCTCACAGCAACAGAGCCAGCAGTCACAAAGCCAACCGTCAGGCCAGCAGTCGCCCGATGCCCAGCCCACTGGCCAGCAACCCCAGCAGTCGCCGACCCAGCAAACACCGGACACCCAAACCCCAAGCCAGCAATCCCCCGCGCAGCAATCGGGCGACCAAACCCCTGCTCAGCAGGGACAGCAGACACCCTCCCAGCCCTCGGGCGACCAGCCATCCTCACAGCAACAGAGCCAGCAGACACCCTCGCAGGCACCGGACCAGCAGTCGCCCGATGCCCAGCTCACAGGCCAGCAACCCCAGCAGTCGCCGACCCAGCAAACACCGGACACCCAAACCCCAAGCCAGCAATCGGGCGCACCGCAATCGGGCGACCAAACCCCCGCTCAGCAGAGCCAGCAGACACCGTCCCAGCAAAGGCCCGACACACAAACCTCGGGCCAGCAGTCGCCGACACAGCAGTCGGGGGATCGATCACCCTCCCCGCAGGGCCAACAATCGCCGAGCCAGCAGTCACCCAACCAACAATCAGGCGAGCAGTCGCCCTCCCAGCAAGGCCAGCAGACACCCTCCCAACAGGGCCAGCAGACGCCGTCGCAACAGACGTCGGATACGGAGCAGAGCGCGGGGCGGCCCAGCGGCCAACCCACCCAGCAGGCTGCCGCCCCCGGTTCCGACCAACCGACCCGCTCGAACACACCCTCGAGCGACCAGCCCACTTCCTCGGACCCGGCTACCACGCAAACGCCGCAGCCCGGCACCACACCGACGCAACCGAGCCCATCGCCCCAGGACGCGCCGGTCGGACAGAACCCCTCACAACCGCAGTCCTCGGCTACTCCATCCACACCCAGCAACCCGACCAACACCGACGCCGCGTCTTCGACCGCGGCTCCATCCACGGGAACCCCGGCATCGGGCACACCCACCGGAACCCCGACGGGAACCGGCACGCCCACCGGAACCGGCACCCCACCATCTACTGGTAGCCCATCACCTGCGTCACCGAGCTCGACCCCACCTCAGTCGACACCGCCCGCACCGACGACTCCGACCACGCCGACGTCGCCCAACCCCACCCCGACGAACACCGACACCAGCACCGCCTCCACGGCAACCGCGACCCCACCGGTCACCGCCTCCCCCTCCCCGGGCACCCCCGACACCACCCCGCGCACCAACCCGACCCCAACATCCAGCGATCCGGGAACCTCCGCAGGAACTGGCGCATCACAGCCCGCGACCCAACGCCCGAACCCCCAAAGCCCTGCCACCCCGGGACGCCCCGACTCGACATCCTCCCGTCCCGGGCAGAGTGACTCCAGTCAACAGTCACGCCCGCAGCCCAGCACCCAAAATCCCACCGCACCAACACGATCCGATTCGACTCCCGCGAAACCGGAAAACCGGCAACCCTCGCCCACACCCGGCCAGCCCGCCCGCGCCGATCAACCGGGAAACAACCCGACCACCCCCGGCTCCGAGAACCAGAGCACACGACCGTCCGCGGCCGATCCCAACGCCGAACGGCCTACGCCACCGGACAACTCCAGTGCCCCGACCAAGTCACGCCCGGATGGCACAGCCACACCCTCCCGCAACGACACCACGAACACCCCGAACCGGCCGGAAAACCCCACCGCCACCACCCCGGGCAATTCCTCTCCCGACCGCACCAACTCCACGGCCACACACCCGGAGAACCCGCCCACACAGCAACCTTCCGCACCCGACTCCGGCACGCCGACCAACCCAGGTACCGGACGGCCCACACAGTCGGACCACCCGACCACCCCGTCACAGTCGCGACCGGACACCACCCCCACGCCCCCACGCAGCGACACCACGAACAGTCCCCGCAGGCAGGACAGCCCGACCACTCCCGCCGAGCCGGGCCGCACACAGACACCACCGCCGGATACAGGCGTACCGAATTCGACTCCACCGCAACGAGACCGGCCCGCCGACCGCACCACCGCACAGAACACCAACCCGCGCGACACACCCAACCGCACCACCGACCGGCCGACACCGGACCCCGGCCGAACCGCGCAGCCGAACCCGAATACACCGAACACCCCGCGGCCGACCCCCGCGACCCACCCTCGATCCGCCGACGCACCGCGCGACCGGCAGCAGCGCCAAATCGATCAGGCCCGCTCGGCACGCGAGTTCTACCGCAACCAGAATCCGATCGGCGGCACCACACCGGTCCAAGCGCACGGCATCCGTTCCGGGCTCGGCAGACCCGCCTACGAGGTACGCCGATTTCGACTCCCCTCCGGCGAGTACGTATCGGTCGTGACCGTCCGCGTCAGCGTCTCACCCAACTCGAACATCTCCCCGAACGACATCCGCCGCCTGATGGCCAACACCGAGCATGCCGCCGACGCCGCATTCAACTCGGCCCCGCGCCTGCTCAGTGGCGACCGCGTCCTCGTCGACGTCGTCTTCACCAACGACCCCGCCAACGCCCACCTGGACATCAACGCCACCCCGCGCGGCGACGGCCGCAACAACTGGTCACCGGCCGACACCCCCGCCACCCTCGCCGACAACCTGCGCATGCATCTCGGCCTGATGCCCAGCCCCACCGGCGGCGATCCCGGCTTCACCCCCGACGATCTCCGCCAACTCAGCAACGACATCGCCGCCGCCAACACCGACACCCGCTTCGACAACCCGTCGGACACGCGAATCGAGGGCCGCCGCCGACTCGCACCGGTCGAAAACCCGGCCTACCAGCACGATGTCGAGGACTCACTGCGCAATGGCAACGAATTCGAAGTCGGCGCCGACCCGCGCACTCACCCTTACGGGCAACTCGTCAACGACGGCGGACCCGAGTTCCGCGGCCGCAGCAACAACTGCCTCGACTGCTCACTCTCGGCGCTGTCGTCGTTCTACGGCGACCCGCAGGTCTCCGCGCCACGGCATCCGGATCGACTCCCGGACGGGAGTCTCGACAAGCGTGGCGGCGAGGTCGGCGGACCTGAGCGCGGGGCCGCCTGGCTCGGTAACGATTGGCACAACTTCGACAGCGGGAACCGCTCGGTTCCCGAACAGTTCTCCGCACTGCACGACTACATCTCGCAGCTCGGCCCCGGATCGTCGGCACTGGTCGCCAATTACTGGCACGCGCGCGATCCGGCCGGCAACCCAATGTACGACGCGAACGGGAATCCGATCATGGACGGTGGACACGCCACGGTCATCGTCTATCCGCCCGGGGCGAGTGGACCCGTGTGGTGGGACCCGCAAGCGGGCACAACCTCGGACACGCCGCCGGCGCGACTAACCCACGACTCCTGCGCCATGATGTTCATCCCCATCGACCCCAATGGAGGAACCAATAATGCCGGAGCCACTGGAAACTCGGCAGCAAGTGCGGGACCACCTGGCCAGAGCACTTCGAACGAACCGGGATTACACGATTCTGGAGGCCCGGCACGGATGGGTGTGTCGGGAGATCCTGACCGAGGAGGAGATGGCGAGCGGAGCGGGGCTGGGCCTGGGGAACTACGTGGTCAACAAGCAGACCGGAAGGATAACGGCACATCGGAGCCTGAGTCCGTTGGCGATCGGGGAGGAGTTCGACGAGGCGATCGAGGCGGGCCGCCCGGTGCAGGGCTACCAGGTGTGGCCTCCGACGTGGAGAGTCCACCTCGACCTGATCTGGGAACGCCCGGCCGAGATCATGTACCGAGTCCGAGCGGAATCACTGACCCAACCACCCCAACCCCCGGTCAACCACGAACTGACCATCAACAAGAACAATCACCGCTACTACACGGAAGTTCCGGTGACCCATCTGACCTGTCGCGAGGCAGCGGCATGGGCGGAGGCCATCAGCCAGAACGGGGCGTGGCCCCAGACGGGGACCTTCGAGTTCTGAACTCCCCGTCGGCAACCGAGCCGACGGCTACTCCGTCCACCACAGACAGCCCACAGCAACCCACCGCCGAGACCGCCCAAACCCAATCCCCCACAAGGGCATCGCAATCCGAGCCATCGGCCGCCCCCGCAGCGCAGCAACCCGACACCCCGTCCTACGGCCCCGACAACCGGCAACAGAAACCCGACAATCAGACGGCACCGGACACACGCGCTTCCGCGCCGGTCGGCCAGGACAATCGCGCGAACACTCCCGGTCACCCCACGCATCCGAATAACACTGCGGCGCCTGCCAACCCGCAAACGCAACCGGGAACCACACCGACTAGTTGGGCAACACCGACCCATCCGGGGAATACCGCATATCCGGCACAGCCGACCGGCCCGGCTAACACCGGCAACCCGACCAATACGGGCGACCCGCACAACCCGACGAACCCGAACACGCCCCAAAAGCCGTCCACCCCCAGCACTCCCACACACCCGGGCACAAACGCCTACCCAACCCAGCCCAACCGACCAGGTCGCCCCGACAACCCCTTCGCAGGTCTCCCCGACACCCGCGCACCCATGTCGGACAACCCCGGCCGCCCGCACAACACCAACCCCACCCGCCCCGAGCACCCCTCCCCCTCGGACAACACCGATCGCCGCCAGCAGCCCGATTACCGCTCCCCCCACCAGAACCCGGCCAACCCCACAAACCCGGGCCCAAACCCGTACCAACGCAGCAGCCAGGACTTCCAGAACTGGTTCAACCAGAAGCAACGCGAGTACGACCCCAACAACAGCCCCTGGGCCACCCAACCCACCTCGCCTAGCCAGGCCCCCGGCGACCGGCCCACCACCCAGCAGCCACCCCGCTCAGACCAACCCCACACCCAGCAGCCGAAGCTCGACCAGCCGACCACCCCTGTTCAACAACCCTCCCGAACCGACCACCCCACCACACCGCAGCAACCACGCCCGGACCTCACTCAACCGGCCAACACCAACCAGCCCACCACACCGACTCAGGCACCACACACCAACACCACGCCCTCGCATACCCCCGACACCCCCAAATCCACCGAGCCGAACACCAATCGCCCTGACGCGACCAAGCCCGACAACAACCGCCCGGCCGATCCCAGCACCCCGAACAACACAAAACCCGACACCACCACCCCCGACAACACCACCAAACCCGACACCGACCCCACCAAACCCACACCCCCACCCAACACCCACCACACCCCCACCAGCACGTCGATCGGCGACGACCCCACCACCCACCGCGTCCGCGAGAACCTCCGCAACGAAGGCGATTTCGACGTCATCTTCCACGCCGACACCAACGGCGCCCCCCTCAACAACCTCACCCCCCAACAAATCGCCGACGCCATCCGCAACAACCCCAACTACACCCCCGGCACCCCCATCCGTCTCATCGCCTGCAACACCGCCCACAACCCAGACCTAGCCCAACAACTAGCCAACGAACTAGGCGTCCCCGTCCACGCCCCCACCGACGCCGTAGGCATCCCCACCAAACCCAACTCCCCCGCCCACGTCCGAGACAACGGCACTTGGACCACCCACCACCCCACCAACCAAGACGGCACCACCCCCAGCTCCACCACGCGAGACACCTCGACCCGCCCCGACACCACAAACATCGACTCCGACCAATCCATCGACTACATGGGCGAAACCCCGCCGCCCCAGGATCCTCAACCTCGCCGAACAATGGACGAGAAGCTCCAGGATCCCGATTATCGCCGGAAATACTATCGTGAATATCCCGACGGTTCCGTGCGTGTAAAGAATGGAAAGACCCGTGATCCGGACGGCGATCTTACTCCACCGGTTACGGTCGACGACAGCGGCCGCTGGGTTGTGAGCGAGGGTTTGATATCACGTGTCGACTATGACACCGAGAACCAAAGGGATCACCCCTCACCAAACTCGCCCAAGTTCAACCAAACGCCCACGAACCCAACACCCGAAGATGTCCGCAAACTATTCGAGGTCGCACAGGAATACGCCGCCGCCCGAACGGCGGCATTAAGTCGCCTAGATAAAGCACTGAACGGCGATGATTTTGTCACCGCACGCGACACCCTTCTCGACCGAATAGAGAATGCCGAACAGGCGAACGACACCGCCGCAATGCGAGCTGCCGAAGCCGAGCTTGTCGAGCTACGACAGGCAGCCGTCGGGGTCCGCGACGAGGGAGAAAACCTCGGCGAAGCCGCAGCTCGTCACGCAATAGCAGCGGAATTCCCACCCTCCCAAGGATGGCAGATCATGCCACTCCATGAGCAACCCGGGATAAACGAAGGACCGAAACAAGGGCGGTTCGACCATATATACAGAGTCACAGACAAAGATGGCAACGAGCGATATGTGGTCTACGAAGCAAAGGGGCCACGCGCACAACTCGGCGCCAGGGGTGGTCACGAACAAGGCACCAGCAAGTATTTCGACTCGATCATCGAACAGATGCGCGCCGGAACCCAGGAAGAGAAGGACCTGGCCGAGAAGCTTGCTGATGAAAAAAAGAAGGGTAAGCTTACGTACGCTGCGGTTCAGGCACAGGTCAACCCTGATAATTCATACAAGGGCGCTCGAGTAAAACCATTCAAGCTGAGATAAACCAGAAAAGGACTGAGATATGCCGAAGACTCACGTCGCGCGAGTAATCCCGCCAAAAGCCAGTAGTCGAGAATATATTCTCGACCAAGTGGCGTCCGTGAACCGGCTGACGGAAACAGGACTGTCTGGCAACCTTCTTGCCGAGCGCCCCAACGAGATATTGAGCACTACTGCCTCGGAACAATTCCGCGCGGCAGGGTATCTGAGCCTACTCGACCCCGAGGGTCGGACGCCAGAATTCCAGCGTGCCGTAATCCTCGCTCTCCAGGCTCAGACCGGGTTGACTCGAATCGCAGATATTCCCGCTGAAGCAACCGTCGGACTCCGGCTGGGCGCAGGCGCCGTGGATCGCTGGGTGCCAGGACTTGGCGGAGACGCCCCCTCGAACACCATCGATTCTTATCTCGACGGATTGTGGGCAACGATCGTCGCCCGCAATTGGCAGATCATGGAGGAGGTGGCATGGTTCCCTATCGAACTTACCAGACAGCCCGGAACGCGATTCAATAAGTATATGTACATGTGGGCCGAGTGCTGGCAATCCATATTCCGCGAAGAAGCTATTGAGGTCAGCCGAATCGCCCAAACCCTCGAAGCCACCCTGCCTCGAAATCTTGAATTCCCAGACGAAGACTACAGCGTCCTGGTAGCATATCCCGCTATAAATCTCTTGCTGCATGTGATCACAAACAACTCGAATGAATTCAACACTGCACTCGAGCAAGCTCTCCGGGACCACTCCGCATACTATTCGCACCCCGACCGCGTACACACTGCGGCCGCCCTCATATCCTGGCCGATTCTTGCTACGGTTTGCCATGCCATGGATAACGACATCCCGATCGAAGTCGACTCCGAATACATCCCACAAGCGATGATCAACCAGAACTGGGCTTACGCCTACGAGCCGATCTACTGATCGCGCAGAGTTCAGTGGCAGACCGGGCAATCCTCGGGAGACCCAGAAACGGCTCGACATATCGTCACAGCCAGCAAGAATTCGGTATCCACGCAGCACCGAATTCATTCCCGACTGGATGGCGGCAAAACTTTCTGAACAGAAACAATAGAACCAGTACGGAGTACGCACATGCAGAGTGAACCACCCTGGATGGCTCCAGGATTCAGGCAACCGCCTGTCTTTCCCGAGAGAATCTCGCCGAAGGATGGGCATACAGTAGTGCCGGAACCGCTGGAAACACGACAGCAAGTGCGGGAACACCTGACCAGAGCACTTCGAACAAGCCGGGAGTACTCGATTCTGGAGTCCCGTCACGGTTGGGTGTGCCAGGAGGTCCTGACGGACGAGGAGATAGCAAGCGGTCAGGGACTGGGTCTGGGGAGCTACGTGGTCAACAAGCAGACCGGGGTCGTTACGGCGCATTCGAGTCTGCATCCGATGACGATCGGGGAGGACTACGACGCGGCGATACAGGCGGGCCGCCCGGTGCAGGGCTACCAGGTGTATCCCCCGACATGGCGAGTGCACATCAGTGTGATCTGGGAACGCCCAGCCGAGATCATGTACCGAGTCAGGGCGGAGTCACTGACCCAACCACCTCAACCGCCGGTCGACCACGAACTGACGATCAACAAGAACAATCACCGCTACTACACGGAGACTCCGGCAATCCACGTGACCTGCCGCGAAGCAGCGGGATGGGCACAAGCCCGCAGCCAGAACGGGACATGGCCCCAGACAGAGACCTTCGAGTTCTGAACTACTCGTCGGCTTCCGAGCCGACGGGCACATCGGCAGATTCGACTCCGACCGCGCCGCAGCAACCAGCCCTCACCGACGCCGTCGGTCAACAACTGCCACCCGAGGGACCAACCAATGCCGGATCCTTCGTCACGATAGCGTGTAGGGCGTGTTGAAGCCCGAAACCCAACCCGCTTCCACAAACCGTCCAAGGGGGATGCATTAGCGATGCCTATGTTGAACACCGTCGGGATCTATCGGGAGATGTACCGAAATCCGAAGGCGCATCTGCCATCACTGCGCGAAGCGCGGGCAACGCAACCGCTGACTGATCGGCAGGAGATCCTGCGGTACATGCGTTCCGCCACACCGGTTTTCGATGTGCTCGAGGATGTGGTGGATCTGGTGAACAACACGACGGTGATCCCGAGTGGACCGTCGCTGATCTCCGATGGGGTGTGGATCTGGCGGGTGGATTCGATCCACTATCTGGCGAACTACCACTTCGACTTTCCGGAGGCGTTCCTCTTCCATGTCCGGAATGTGGGCTATCGGCCGCCGACGAGTCTGCCATCGACCGATGAGTTCGATGCCGAGGTCATGTCGTACTTCTGAGCCATTGGCCGGAAAGTAGGCGGTTCTGCCGATTCAGAAGGTTGGACTGAAACACATCACGATGATGGGTGGCGGTCTCTGGATGGGTCGTAGAGGTGGGAGGTGGTGCAGGAGAGGGTGGGGGTGAGGGCCTTGCCTACCAGGATGACGGCGGCTTGGCGGAGGCCGGCCGCTTCGACTTGGTCGGCAATGTCGGTGAGGGTGCCGCGGAGGATCAGTTGGTCGGGTTGGCTGGCTCGGTAGACGACGGCCGCGGGGCAGTCGGAGCCGTAGTCGGCGATGAGTTCGGCCGCCAGGGGGCGGATTCGGGTGATGGCCAAGTGAAGGACGAGGGTGGCTCGGGTGTGGGCGAAGTTGGCCAGGGACTCGGATTCGGGCATGGCGGTGGAGCGGGCCTGAGTCCGGGTGAGAACTACCGATTGGACCAGTTCGGGGACGGTCAGTTCGGTGCCGAGGAGGGCCGCCGCGGCGGCGTAGGCGGGGACACCGGGGGTGATGTCCCAGGGGATGCCGTGGGTGTCGAGGCGGCGGGTTTGTTCGGTGAGGGCCGAGTAGATCGACGGGTCGCCGGAGCAGAGGCGGGCGACGTCCTTGCCGGATCGGTGGGCGCGGACCTGATGCTCGGTGATCTGGTCGATGTCCAGGTGCTGGGTGTCGATCAGTTCCGTATCCGGCGCGCAGTGCGCGAGCACCTCGGGGTCCAGATAGGTGCCCGCATAGAGACACACCGGGGAGGTGCGCAGGAGGGTGACCGCTCGCACGGTCAGCAGGTCCGCGGCGCCCGGCCCGGCCCCGATGAAGTGCACGGTCATGCGGGTGAGTGTATTCGGGAGTGTCGAAACAGCTCAGGCGGTGGCGTCGAAGGCGGCGATGACCTTCGTGGGCTGAATGCGGACGACGAGTTCCCCGGGAACTCCATTGCGCTTGCCGAATTCCTCGGCGCGGTCGGCACCCATATAGCGGCCGCCGATTTCGGTGGCGGTGCGCACGAGGTCGTCGAGGTCCTCGGAGAGGGTGACGGTGCCTTGGATCTGGACCGAGCCGTACGGGGCCTCCTCCTGATCGACGACGAGGGCGATGCGGTTGTCGCGGGCGAAGGCCTTGCCCTTGGCCGAGGTCTTGCCGGTATTGAAGACCACGGTGTCGTCCTCGAGAACGAACCAGACCGGGGTAACAAGCGGGCGGCCGTCGGCCGCGACGACGGCGACCTTGCCCGTCCGCGTGCCGAGACACAGGAATTCGCGCACCTGAGGATCCGACAGTGAGGCCATGACCTCACACCCTAAGCCACACCGAGTCCCCAACGGGGCAGTCACAGAGTTTCCATTCGCTCCACAGGGACTGCACGGTCTGTGAGGCGTGTGCGGACCCTGTGGAGGCGGATCACCCTGAGCGTCGGCGCGGTTAGATCGCGCCTTGTTCGCGGGCGCGGGCGACGGCTGAAGTGCGGGACCGCACACCGAGTTTCGCGTAGATGTGGACCAGGTGGGATTTGACGGTGGTCTCGCTGAGGAACAGTTCCTTGGCGATTTCCCTGTTCGAGCGGCCGTCGGCGACCAGCCGCAGCACCTCGATTTCGCGCGGGCTCAGCGTGGTGTCGGCGCGGCGCACCCGGGTCATCAGTTTCGATGCCACCGCGGGGGACAGCACACTCTCCCCCGCCGCCGCGGACCGCACCGCGGCCAGCAGCTCCGCGGGCGGAGTGTCCTTCAGGATGTATCCACAGGCGCCCGCCTCGATGGCGCCGAGAATGTCGGCGTCGGTGTCGTAGTTGGTGACCACCAGTACGTTCGGCGGTTGCGGCAGCGCGCGCAGTTCGGTGGTGGCATCGACCCCGGAGCGACCGGGGCCGAAACTCAAGTCCATCAGCACCAGGTCGACCGGCGTGGTGGCGCAGAAGGCGACCGCCTCCTCGGCGGTCTGCGCCTCGCCTGCCACGGTGATATCCCCGGCGCCCGCCAGCAGTGCTCGCAGACCGGCGCGGACGATGGCGTGGTCGTCGGCCAGGAGCAGGCGGATCATGCGCGGCCCTCCGGCTGATCAGTATCGGATGCAGACGAATTACCCTGGAAATCAACAGGTTCCGATGACATCGCGCGAGGCTCAGGCGCGCCGCGACCCGGCATGGATTCGTGATAGCCACCCCGCGATGTCGAACCGGATTCGGCGGATCCGATAACGGCTGCCGCATTGCCGGTTTCGGTACTCGCTTCGAGCGGGAACGACACGGTGACGGCGGTATGCCCCGGCTCGGATTCGACCATCATGCTGCCGCCCTGCTGCTCCACCCGCGATCGCATCGCCGCCAATCCGAAGGTGCCCGACGGAGCCCGATCCCATACGGCCGGTTCGATCCCGATGCCGTCGTCGACGACGTCGAGATAGACCTCGGAATCCGCGTAGGTCAGGGTGAGACGCATTCGGCTCGCCTCGGCATGGCGGACGACATTGGAGACCGCGCCCTGTGCGATGCGCACCAGCGCGGCTTCGATCGGCATCGGCAACCGCTCCGGAGCTCCCTCGACCACCAGCTGGGCGGTCAGCCCCGGCCCCTCGGCATGCAGGCAGATCCGCTCCAATGCCTGGGCCAGCGATTGTCCGTCCAGCGCGGCGGGCGCCAATTCGGCGATCAGCCTCCGGGTTTCGGCGAGGTTTTCCGCCGCGGTCGTCCTTGCCAGCCGAATCTGTTGCAGCGCGGGATGATCCGGTGCCGCCTGTTCGGCGGCGTGCAGCAGCAGCTGAATACTGCTCAACCCCTGCGCGACGGTGTCATGGATCTCCTGGGCCAGCCGTTCCCGCTCGGCGAGCTTGCCCGCGGTGCGTTCCCGCTCGGCGAGGGTCGCACGGGTGCTGAGTAATTCGTCGATCAGCCGTTGCCGTTCGGCGGATTCGCGGAACAACGCCTGATATCCGAGGCCGATTCCGACCGCCACGGCGGCGCCGAAGATCGGGCCGATCACGCCCGCCACCGACCAACCGCGGTGCACCCCGAATCCGACGACGGCGATAACCGTCGCGGCCGCCACGGCGAGCAGGCTCCACGGGCGCGGCAGCAGATGCAGGTAGAGGAAGAACAATCCGAAGGCGAGGTATCCGGCATCGGGGGCCAGCGCGACCAACCCGAGCCACAGCAGGGTCAGGGTGCCCAGCCAGACGGGGGTCGCGCCGGGCAGCCCGGAGATCAGCGCACCCGCGAAGTAGGTGACCAGGAATATCACGGTCAGCAACACCACCGGCAGCGGATGCGGCGCGCCCGGCAGCAGCGCACGGACGGCGACGACCACCGCCAGCGCCGTCACCAGCACGTGCAGCCCGAGCCGCAACGCGGTGAAAACAGGGGTGAGCGGCGACGAATGCACCTTGCCAGCTTATGTGCGGCTATCCGCGCGGCATCCATCGAAAGGTGTAATCCGACCGCCAACCTTCGATCGGCGCCGGATCGATCCCACGCGCGATGGCGGCGGAGGTCCGCGGCGCGAGAGTGGAGGCATGTTCGTCGCACTCCGGGATCTGCGGGCCGCACGCGGCCGTTTCCTGCTCATCACGCTGGTCGTCACGCTGGTGGCGGTACTGGTGAGCTTTCTCAGCGGCCTCACCGCCGGGCTCGCGCACCAGAACATCTCCGCGGTGGAATCGCTGCGCGCCGACGCCATCGTCTTCGCCGATACCGGCGCGCAGCCGTCGTTCGACGCCTCCGCGCTGAACCCGCAGCAGGTGGCCGCCTGGCAGGACGCGGCGGGTTCGACCGGCACCGCCGATCCGGTCGGCATCAGCCGCACCGAGGCCGATCACGCGGGCTCGCCCCCCGCCCAGGTCGCGCTGTTCGGCACCGGTCCGACAACTGCGGGCAACCGGGCCGCAACCGAGCCGGGAACCGTCGTGCTCAGCACCGGCGCGGCCGGGGAGCTGAACGCCGCCGCGGGTGACACTGTCGGCCTCGGCGGGCACACTTTCACCGTGTCCGCGGTGCGCGGCGACGACTGGTACAGCCACACCCCGGTGGTCTGGATGACGCCCGGCGACTGGCGGGCGGTGAGCCCGCGCGGCGGGGCCGCCACCGTTCTCGCGATATCCGATATCCCGAATCCGTCCGCGGTGAACGCGGCCGCGCACACCACGACGACCAGCGTCTCCGGATCGCTGTCGGCATTGGCCTCCTATCAGGCCGAAAACGGGTCTCTCACCTTGATGACGGTGTTGCTGTTCGTCATCTCGGCGCTGGTGATCGGGGCCTTCTTCACGGTGTGGACCGTCCAGCGCATGCCCGATATCGCCACGCTGAAGGCCTTGGGCGCCACCTCCGGCTCGCTGGTGCGCGACGCACTCGCCCAGGCCGCCCTCGTTCTGGCCGCCGGTGTCACCGTCGGCCTCGGAATCACCGTCGTGGCGGCGACTTTCCTCGGCGACGCGCTGCCATTCGTCCTCGGTCCGGCCACCACCGTGCTACCGGCCGTCGCACTCATCGCGCTCGGCCTGCTCGGCGCCGCCTTCGCCCTGCGCTTCCTGTTCACCACCGACCCGCTCACCGCGCTCGGTGCGGCCCGCTGATCCGGAGCTCCGATATGACCACCGCCCTCACCACCGAAGATGTCACCCTCACCTACCCCGACGGCGCGGGCAGGCTCACCGCATTGAATCGGGTGAACCTGCGCGTCACCGGCGGCAGCGTCGCCGCCATCACCGGCCCCTCGGGCTCGGGTAAGTCCAGTCTGCTCGCCGTGGCCTCGACCCTCACCCGACCGGATTCCGGTCGTGTGCTGCTCGAAACCATCAACGGCACAGTCGATCTCGCCACCGCGAGCCGCCACACGGCCGCCGCCTTGCGCCGCTCGTCCATCGGGATCGGCTTCCAGCAGTCGAATCTGGTCTCCGCGCTCACCGCGGTCGAACAACTCGAAGTCATGTCACACCTCGGTCAGCGCTTGCTCACATCGCCCGCCCGGCGTCGCGAAACCCGTTCGAAGGCAATGGAACTACTCGATGCCGTCGGCCTGGCCGACCATCACGCCAAACGTCCCACCCAACTCTCCGGCGGCCAGCGTCAGCGCGTCAATATCGCCCGCGCCCTGATGAACGATCCGTCCCTGCTGGTAATCGACGAACCCACCAGCGCCCTCGACACCGAACGTGGCGCCGCCGTCATCGATCTGATCCTCACGGTGGTGCGCGACCGCGGCGCCGCCACCCTCCTCGTCACCCACGACCGCACCCACCTGCACCGCATGGACGCGGTGTATCGGATGGTGGACGGCGACCTCGCACCAGACCACACCGCCCACCTCGCCGCATGAGTACTCCGGATCAACGCGATACCAAGATCATTCAGCTTGTCGGTGGTCGGCAATAGCATCCGCGCATGCCATCCGTCCTGCACGAAGTCGTGATCGACCTGTTCCGGCACCGCCCGCAACTGGCCGCCGAGCTACTCGCTCTCGTGCTGGACACTCCGCTACCCGAATTCGACCATGCGCGCCTGGAGTGCGGCGACTTTCCCGATATCGATCCGACGGAATACCGAGCGGACACCGTGGTGGTGCTCGCGACCGGGACGACTCCGGTGTTGGCTGTCATCGTCGAAGTCCAGCTACAGCCCGACCGCGACAAGCCGTGGAGTTGGCCCGTCTACGTCACCACACTGCGGGCGCGGCTGCGCTGCCCTACCGCCCTGCTGGTGCTGTGCCCGACCGAGCGCACCGCCGCACAGTGCCGCAAACCCATCAAGGTCGCCCCCGGTTTCATCCTCACACCAATGGTGTTGGGCCCGAACGACGTCCCCGTTATCACCGATCCGAATACCGCGACCGCGAACCCCGAACTGACGGTGTTGTCGGCCATCGCCCATCGCAACCATCCGGACCGCGACGCGATCCTGACCGCACTCACCGTACTCGACGTCCCCAACGGCGAAATGTACATTGACCTGGTAATGGCCATCCTTCCCAAGGCGGCCCGGCACTTCTTGGAGAGCCTCATGACGACCGGTACCCACAAGTACAAGAGCGAGTACGCCCGGCGTTACTACTCCGAGGGCGAAGCCATCGGCGAGGCCAAGGGCGAAGCGCGTGGTCAGGCACGTGGCGAGGCCAAGGCGCTGATGATGATCCTGCAAAAGCGCGGCTTCGTAGTTCCCCAGGACCTCGCCGACCGCATCGATGCCTGCACCGACCTCGACCAACTCGCCACCTGGATCGATCGCTCCCTGACCGCCGACAACCTCGACGATATCTTCGCCTCGTAGCCGTTCGACACCGCCCGGGATGCGCCGAGCCGCTCGCACAGCCCTAATCCCGCAACCCGAGCAGCACCCCACGCTGCTCGCGCACCCTGGCGCAGATCGCGTCGACGACGGCCGCCACTTCCGGTCGACGCAGCGTCTCGGCTCGGGCGACGAGCCAATAGGCGAGCCGGACGGAGACCGCGTCGCGGAGTACGCGGACGAGGTCGTCGTGGCGGTCGGCCATGAAGCAGGGCAGCAGGCCGAGTCCTGCGGCGGCGCGGGTGGCTTCCACGTGGACGAAGACATTGGTGGATGAGACCGATTCGCGCATGGCGGGGGCGAAGCTGGAGGCCAGGTCGAGGTCGTCGACCTGGAGCATGGAATCGATGAAGTAGACCAACGGATAGCGAGCGAGATCGTGGATGGTCGCCGGAATTCCGTTCTCCCGCAGATACTCTCGCGATCCGTACAGTCCGAGGCAGTATTCGCCGAGGCGAATCGCTTTGGCGCGCAACACCTGCGGCTCACCGACTACCACTTCGAGGTCGAGGCCCGAACGTTGCTGGGAGGCGCGGCGGGTCGCGGCCACGATTTCGACGGCAATCTTGGGGTGCCTGCGCTGCACCTCCGCGGCCGCGGGCGCGGCGAGATAGGCGCTGAAGCCGTCGGTGGCCGATATCCGGACCACACCTTCGAGTGTCTGGGTCCCGCCGACCTCCGCGGTGAGTGATTTGACCGCCGATTCGACGGCCTCCGCGGCCGCCAGCGCGGACCGGCCGAGGTCGGTGAGTTCCCATCCGCCGGTGACCCTGGTCAGCACCCGGCCGCCGAGGGTCTCCTCCAGCGCGGCGATCCGGCGCGAAATCGTGGTGTGGTTGATGCCGAGTTCGTCGGCGGCCGATACGAAGCGCCCGGAGCGGCCGACGGCGAGCAATACCAGCAGGTCATCGGCGCTGGGACGACGCGCCATCGCACTCATCTGTGCATCTTTGCAGATGCCGCGTGCACATGTGGCCATTGCGGCGCGGTGATATCTGCACGAATACTCGTTCTGCCCACGCATTGTGGGGGCGGTCACATTTGCTATCCGGATGTGATCGGTGATCCTGAAGGAGAAGTTCGATGAGCGTGCGCGATACCCAGCGGCCGCCGGACAGCGATTCCGGTGCGACACCCTCCGGCCTGAAACGGGTGGTCGCCGCGTCCATGGCGGGCACGGTCGTCGAATGGTACGAGTTCTTCCTCTACGGCACCGCCGCGACGCTGGTCTTCAGCAAGGTGTTCTTCGCCAAGGGCACCAGCGATCTCGACGCCATTCTCGCCGCCTTCATCACCTATGCGGTCGGCTTCGCCGCGCGTCCGCTCGGCGGCATCGTCTTCGGCCATTTCGGCGACAAGTACGGGCGCAAGAAGCTGCTGCAGTTCAGTCTGGTGCTGGTCGGCGCCGCCACCTTCCTGATGGGCTGCCTGCCGACCTTCGGCCAGATCGGATATTGGGCACCGGCACTTCTGGTAACGCTGCGCTTCATCCAGGGCTTCGCGGTGGGCGGCGAATGGGGCGGCGCGGTGCTACTGGTGGCCGAGCACAGTCCCGATCGCGGCCGGGGCTTCTGGGCGAGCTGGCCGCAAGCGGGCGTACCGGTCGGAAATCTGCTGGCCACCCTCGTCCTGCTGGCGCTGACCTCGACACTGTCCGAGGCCGCCTTCCTCAGCTGGGGCTGGCGCGTCGCGTTCTGGCTCTCCGCGGTTGTGGTGCTGGTCGGCTACTACATTCGCACCAAGGTCACCGACGCCCCGATTTTCGTCGAGGCCCAACAGCAGGTCGAGCGGATCAAGGCCACCTCGTTCAGCGTGGTGGAGGTGCTGAAGCGTTACCCGCGTGGCGTTTTCACCGCGATGGGGCTGCGCTTCGGCGAGAACATCCTGTACTACCTGGTGGTCACCTTCACGATCACGTATCTGAAGGTGCATGTCGGCGTCGATACGAAGGTGATCCTGTGGTGGCTGCTCGCGGCGCATGCCGTGCATTTCGTGGCGATCCCGCTGGCCGGGCGGCTCAGCGACCGATTCGGTAGGCGCCCCGTCTATCTCGTGGGCGCGGTCGCCGCGGGGACGTGGGGCTTCTTCGCCTTCCCGATGATGGACAGCGGGCATAACGCCGTCATTCTCGCGGCGATCATCATCGGCCTGCTGTTCCACTCGCTCATGTACGCCGCGCAGCCCGCCATCATGGCGGAGATGTTCCCGACTCGGATGCGGTATTCCGGTGTCTCCCTGGGCTATCAGGTCACCTCGATCGTGGCCGGATCGCTGGCGCCGATCATCGCCGTCCGGCTGCTCGATCGATTCGATTCCGCGGTCCCGATCGCCTGGTACCTCGCGGGCGCGGCGGCGGTCACCGCCGTCGCCGTCATCTTCGCCAGGGAGACCCGCGGCATCTCGCTGGAGAGCATCGATGTCGCCGACGCCGCGATCCTCGCCGAAACGACGTCGCCTGCCGTGACCAGCACCCGGACCGCTGCCGCGACGCCGGTGGCGGAGGCCGCCCAATGAGCGACCTGACCGGCCGTCACGCCCTGGTCACCGGCGGCGCCGGTGGTATCGGCGCCGCCTGCGCCAGGGAACTGGCGGCGCGCGGCGCCCTGGTCACCATTGCCGATATCGACGATGTGGGCGCGAAGACGCTCGCCCGCGACCTCGACGGGACGGTGTGGGCGATCGATCTGCTCGACACCGAGGCGCTGGAGAACCTGACACTCGAAGTGGACATCCTGGTGAATAACGCCGGCGTGCAACGGATCGCGCCGATCGAGGATTTCCCACCGGCGCAGTTCCGCGCTCTGCTCGCCCTCATGGTGGAGGCGCCGTTCCTGTTGATCCGGGCGGCACTGCCGCATATGTACCGCAACGGCTTCGGCCGCATCGTGAATCTGTCGTCGGTGCACGGGCTGCGCGCCTCGGCGTACAAGTCCGCCTATGTGACGGCCAAACACGCACTCGAGGGGCTCTCGAAGGTCACCGCATTGGAGGGCGGGCCGCACGGCGTGACCAGCAACTGCGTCAACCCCGGCTACGTCCGAACGCCGCTGGTGGATAAGCAGATCGCCGACCAGGCCCGCACCCACGGCATCCCCGAACAGGAGGTGATCGAGAAGATCATGCTCACCGAGAGCGCGATCAAACGCCTGGTCGAACCGGAAGAGGTTGCGGCTCTGGTCGGTTGGCTCGTCTCCGATGCGGCGGGCATGGTCACCGGCGCCTCCTACACCATGGACGGTGGCTGGAGCGCTCGGTGAGCTCAGCTCAGCGCGGCGATCGCCATCTGCCGCAGGATCGGACGGGCGCGGATCGCGGTGGCATCGGTCGCGCTGTGCGGGGTCGAGTTGATCAAGCCGAAGGCGGCGTGTGCTTGGACGCGCGCCGCCTCCTCGGGCAGCTCCGGGCGCAACTCGCGCAGCACCGTCACCCAGATCTCGACGTACTGCCGCTGCGTGCGCCGCAACTCGCGCCGCGCCGTCGGGGGCACATTGTCGAGGTCGCGGTCCTGGATCCGAATGAGCTCCGGCTCGCCGAGCGCGAAGTCCAGGTGGAAGTCCACCAGGCCGGCCAGCGCCGCCTCGGCCGACCGGGTGGTCGCCACCACCGTCTTCCCACCCGCGAGCAGCCGCTGGCTGACCCCGACCAGCAGCTCGACCAGCAGCGCCTCCTTGTTCGGGAAGTGCCGATAGACGGCGGGACCGCTGATTCCCACGGCCGCACCCAAGTCGTCGAGCCGCATGCCGAGGAAACCGCGGTCGGCGATCAGTCGCGCCCCCGCCTCGAGCAACTGCCTGCGACGTTCGGCTTTCAGCTGCTCACGGCGGGTGAGCGTGCCGGGTTCGATGCTGGTCACACGCGCTCCTTTCACCCCGCCTGGACATCTTGGTTAATCAAGATTAACCTGAATTCCAGTTATCGGCGACTAACTGGATGACGGGACGGCGTGATGGCGGTTACCCAAGGGGGATGGCAGTCGGCGGAGCCGACGGGGCGGGTAAGCACAGGGGGATGGCAGTCGGCGGAGCCGACGGGGCGGGTAAGCACTGACAATCGCGCCGCACACGCGGCGCTCGTCGGCGACCTGCGGGAACGGCTGGCGACAGCCGCACTCGGCGGACCCGCGAAGGCCAGGGAGCGCCACGTCGCGCGCGGCAAGCTCCTGCCCCGGCAACGGGTGGATCAGCTACTCGACCCGGGCAGCCCGTTCCTCGAGCTGTCACCGCTGGCGGCCACCGGGATGTACGACGACGAATGCCCCGGCGCGGGCGTCATCAGCGGCGTCGGGCGGGTCTCCGGGCGCGAATGCGTCATCGTCGCGAATGACGCGACGGTCAAGGGCGGCACCTATTACCCGATGTCGGTGAAGAAGCATCTGCGCGCCCAGGAGGTCGCGCTGCAGAATCGGCTGCCCTGCCTGTACCTGGTGGATTCCGGTGGCGCCTTCCTGCCGCGCCAGGACGAGGTATTCCCCGATCGGGAGCATTTCGGGCGCATCTTCTACAACCAGGCGACCATGAGCGCCCAGGGAATTCCGCAGATCGCCGCGGTCCTCGGCTCCTGCACCGCGGGTGGCGCGTACGTCCCCGCCATGAGCGACGAGGCCGTGATCGTGCGCAATCAGGGCACCATCTTCCTCGGCGGACCGCCGCTGGTGAAGGCCGCGACCGGTGAGGTGGTGACCGCGGAGGAACTCGGCGGCGGCGAATTGCACTCACGTACTTCCGGGGTAACCGACCACCTGGCCGAGGACGACCAGGACGCGCTGCGCATCGTGCGGCGCATCGTCGCCACCCTCGGCCCCCGCCCGGCGAGCCCGTGGGAGGTGCTGGCGAGTACGCCACCGGCAGCGCCGGAGTCGGAGCTCTACGACGTGGTGCCGGTGGATCTGCGCACCCCGTATGACGTGCGCGAGGTCATCACCCGAATCGTGGACGGCGGCCACGGATTCCACGAATTCAAGGCCGAGTACGGCAAAACCCTGGTGACCGGCTTCGCCCGCATTCACGGCCATCCGGTGGGCATCATCGCCAATAACGGCGTGCTGTTCAGCGAATCCGCCATGAAGGGTGCGCATTTCATCGAACTGTGCGACAAGCGCAAGATCCCGCTGCTGTTCCTGCAGAACATCACCGGCTTCATGGTCGGGCGCGACTACGAGGCGGGCGGCATCGCCAAGCACGGCGCCAAGATGGTGACCGCGGTGGCCTGTGCGCGGGTGCCGAAGCTGACCGTGGTGATCGGCGGCTCGTACGGCGCGGGCAACTACTCCATGTGCGGACGCGCGTATTCGCCGCGCTTCCTGTGGATGTGGCCGAACGCCCGCATCTCGGTGATGGGCGGCGAGCAGGCCGCGTCGGTGCTCTCGACGGTGCGCGGCGATCAGCTCGACAGCAGCGGGCAGCCGTGGTCGGCCGCCGACGAGGAGGCGTTCAAGGCGCCGATCCGGGAGCAGTACGAGCACCAGGGCAATCCCTACTACTCCACCGCACGACTCTGGGACGACGGGGTCATCGACCCGTCGGACACCAGAACCATACTCGGACTTGCCCTTTCGGTGTGCGCGCAGGCGCCGCTCGAACCCGTTTCCTACGGCGTATTCCGGATGTGAGCGCGTGATGCTGAACAAATCCCACCCCATTGATTTCGATACCGTGCTGGTCGCCAACCGCGGCGAGATCGCGGTGCGCGTCATTCGCACCCTGCGGGCCATGGGCATTCGCTCCGTCGCGGTCTACAGCGACGCCGATGCCGAGGCCAGGCATGTGCGCGAGGCCGATACCGCGGTGCGGCTCGGTCCCGCGCCCGCCCGCGAGAGCTATCTCGACATCGACAAGGTGGTCGACGCCGCGGTGCGCACCGGCGCCCGAGCGGTGCATCCCGGCTACGGATTCCTCTCCGAGAACGCCGCCTTCGCCTCCGCGCTGGCGGCGGCGGGCATCGTCTTCCTCGGCCCGCCCGCCCGGGCCATCGAGGTCATGGGCGACAAGATCACCGCGAAGAACACCGTCGCGGCCTTCGACGTCCCGGTGGTGCCCGGCATCGCCAAGCCGGGCCTGACCGACGCCGAACTGATCGCCGCGGCCACCGATATCGGCTACCCGGTGCTGGTCAAACCCTCGGCCGGTGGCGGAGGTAAGGGCATGCGGATGGTGGCGGATCCGGCACAGCTGCCCGACGCGCTGGCAGGCGCCCGCCGCGAGGCGGCCGCCGCCTTCGGCGACGACACGCTGTTCCTGGAGCGGTTCGTCACCCGGCCGCGCCATATCGAGGTGCAGATCCTGGCCGACCAATATGGCAATGTGCTGCATCTGGGTGAGCGCGAATGCAGCTTGCAACGCAGGCATCAGAAGGTGATCGAGGAGGCGCCCTCGCCACTGCTGGATGCCGCGACCCGCGCCCGGATCGGCGCCGCCGCCTGCAATACCGCCCGCAGCGTGAACTATGTCGGCGCTGGCACCGTGGAATTCATTGTCTCCGCCGACCGGCCGGACGAGTTCTTCTTCATGGAGATGAATACCCGCCTACAGGTGGAACATCCGGTCACCGAACTGGTCACCGGGGTCGATCTGGTGGAGTGCCAGGTGCGCGTCGCCGCGGGTCAGAAGATCGGGGTGGCACAGGACGACATCCGGCTGGTCGGGCATGCCGTCGAGGCCCGGGTCTATGCCGAGGATCCCGGGCGCGGCTTCCTGCCCACCGGCGGTACCGTGCTCGATCTGTCAGAGCCGGAAGGCGCTGGGGTGCGGGTGGATTCGGGGCTGCGGATCGGCACCGTGGTCGGCAGCGACTACGACCCGATGCTGTCCAAGGTCATCGCGCACGCCGCCGACCGGACCGCCGCGATCGCGAAACTCGATCGCGCACTGGCCGATACGGTGTTGCTCGGCGTCACCAGCAATATCGAATTCCTGCGCTTCCTGCTGGCCGATCCCGATGTCGCGGCGGGACGACTCGATACCGGTCTGCTCGATCGCCGGGTCGCCGACTTCGTTCCCGCCCCGGTCGGCGACACGGAATTCATCGCCGCCGCCGTGTACCACTGGCTGCGCCGCTGGCCCGTGGCCGCGGCCGATCCCTGGGATATACCGTCGGGCTGGCGGCTCGGGTCGCCCGCGCCGACCGTTATCCGCCTGGCAGGCGGCGAACGGATCCACCACGTCTACTTGACCGGATCACCGGAGGCCGCCAGGGTGCGGCTCGGCAATGGCGAATCCGACTCCGCCCCCGCCGATTTCACGCTCACCGCGACGTTCACCGCCGCGGATACGGCGGGCGCCGGGGTACTCGCCCTCACCCTCGATGGTGTGCGGCAGGACTACCGGGTGGCCGAATACGACGAACACCTCTGGGTCGCGGGCCCGTCCGGCGTCACCGTATTGCGCGAGGTCGCGGAGGTGAATGTACGCGGCGGCGCCGAGCATGTCGGTGACGCCGAGATCCGCAGCCCCATGCCGGGTTCGGTGATCGCGGTGCCCGTACCGTCGGGCGCCGTGGTCGCCGCGGGCGCACCGGTGGTCGTGGTGGAGGCGATGAAGATGGAGCACACGCTCACCGCGCCGGTGGCGGGCACCGTCGAAATTCTGGTCGAGCCGGGCGCCCAGGTGCGCCTGGATCAGCCGCTGGCCCGCATCGCCGCCGCATCCGACGCCGTCGAAACGAATACCTCCGAGCGAGAAGGAATTTCCGCATGACCGACTACCTGTCCACCGGCTCACTGCCCGAGGATTACCGGGACCTCGCCCTGACGGTGCGCGATTTCGCGCAGTCGGTGGTGGCTCCGGTGGCCGCGGAACACGATGCGAACCACACCTTCCCGTACAAGGTCATCGCGGGCATGGCCGAGATGGGCCTGTTCGGCCTGCCGTTCCCGGAGGAGTTCGGCGGGATGGGCGGTGACTACTTCGCGCTGTGCCTGGCGCTGGAGGAGCTCGGCAAGGTCGACCAGAGCGTGGCCATCACCCTGGAAGCGGGCGTCTCGCTGGGTGCCATGCCGGTCTACCGGTTCGGCAATGACAAGCAGAAGCAGCAGTGGCTGCCGCAGTTGACCAGTGGCCGGTCGCTGGCCGCCTTCGGTCTCACCGAACCGGATGCGGGCAGTGATGCGGGTGGCACCCGCACTACCGCGGTGGCCGACAGCGGTGAGTGGATCATCAACGGCCGCAAACAGTTCATCACCAACTCGGGCACCGATATCACCGCGCTGGTGACGGTGACCGCGGTGACCGGGCAGTCCGGTGGCAAGAAGGAGATCTCCACCATCCTGGTGCCCACCGACACCCCCGGATTCGTCGCCGAGCCCGCCTACAACAAGGTCGGCTGGAACGCCTCCGACACCCATCCGCTGAGCTTCACCGACGTCCGGGTCCCGGAGGAGAATCTGCTCGGCGAGCGGGGCCGGGGCTACGCGAACTTCCTGCGCATCCTGGACGAGGGCCGCATCGCCATCGCGGCGCTGTCCGTTGGCGCGGCCCAGGGCTGTGTGGATGAGAGCGTGCGCTACGCCAAGGAGCGGCTCGCCTTCGGCCAGCCCATCGGCCGCAACCAGGCCATCGCCTTCAAGATCGCCCGGATGGAGGCCCGCGCCCACGCCGCGCGCACCGCGTACTACGACGCGGCCGCACTCATGCTGGCGGGTAAGCCGTTCAAGAAGGAGGCCTCGATCGCCAAGCTGGTCGCCAGCGAGGCGGCGATGGATAACGCCCGCGACGCCACCCAGATCTTCGGCGGCAATGGGTTCATGAACGAATACGCTGTGGCCAGGCACTATCGCGACAGCAAGATTCTGGAGATCGGCGAGGGCACCACCGAGGTGCAGCTGATGCTGATCGGACGGGAGTTGGGCCTGTGAAACGGGTTGTGCAGCGCGGACTCTGGTTCGAGGAGTTCGAGACCGGCGTCGTCTACGAGCACCGCCCGGGCCGGACCATCACCGAGGCCGATAACGTCCTGTTCACCACGCTGACCATGAACACCCAGGCGCTGCATCTGGACGCGGCCTTCGCCGACCAGCAGCCGCCGTTCAATCAGCGCCTGGTGAACTCGATGTTCACCCTCTCGACCCTCGTCGGTCTCTCGGTCGCACAGCTGACCCAGGGCACACTCGTCGCCAACCTCGGCTTTTCCGATATCAGCTTTCCCAAGCCGCTGTTCCACGGCGACACCATGTACGCCGAGACGGTGGTGACCGAGAAGCGCGAATCGAAGTCGCGCCCCGGTGAAGGCATCGTGACCTTCGCCCACACCGCCCGCAACCAGCACGGCGACCTCGTCGCCACCGCGACCCGCAGCACACTGGTCCGCAAGGCCCCGGAGCCGTCATGACGTGGCAGATGGCGGGTCCCGGCTGGCTGTTCTGCCCGGCGGACCGACCGGAGCGTTTCGAAAAGGCCGCGGTGGCAGCCGATGTGGTGATCCTCGACCTCGAGGACGGTGTGGCCGCCGGTGACAAGGACAGCGCACGCATCGCATTGACCGAAACCCCGCTGGATCCGGAGACCACCGTCGTGCGGGTCAATGCCGTCGGCACCGCGGATCACGAAGCGGATCTGACCGCGCTGGCCCGCACCGGATACCGGCGCGTCATGCTGCCGAAAACCGAATCGGCCGAACAGATCACCTCGCTCGACGACTATGAGGTGATCGCGTTGATCGAATCGCCGCTCGGCGCTCTCGCGGTGGAGCGCGCGGTGCTGGCACGCAACGCGATCGGTGTCATGTGGGGCGCCGAGGATCTGGTGGCCGGTCTCGGCGGTAACTCCAGCAGGCAGCCCGACGGCGGATATCGCGATGTGGCGCGCCATGTCCGGTCGACGGCGCTGCTGGCCGCGAAGGCGTACGGCAAGTTCGCGTTGGATTCGGTGTATCTGAACATCCGCGATCTCGACGGGTTGCGGGCCGAGTCGCTGGATGCGGTGGCCGTCGGTTTCGACGCGAAGGTGGCGATCCACCCCGGCCAGGTGCCGGTCATCCGCACGGCCTACGCGCCGTCCGAGGACGAGATTTCCTGGGCCCGACGGGTACTCGACGAGGTACCGAAACATCGCGGTGTCTTCGCCTTCGAGGGTCGGATGGTCGACGCCCCCGTCTTGCGGCACGCCGAGCAGATCGTTCGGCGCGCGGAACGCCGACCCTAGAACCACGCCGAGCCAGGAGGAATTGCGGTGCAACCACAGTGGGTGCCTACCGAGCGGGATATCGCCGACGCCAGGATTACCGACTTCGCGCGCTTCGTCGAAGCGAGGACCGGAATCACCGCGCCGGACTACCACGCACTGTGGCAGTGGTCGGTCGATGATCTATCCGGCTTCTGGCACGCGCTGTGGGACTACTTCCAGCTCGGTGAGATCAGCGGTGAAGTGCTGGCGAGCACCGATATGCCGGGGGCGCGATGGTTCCCCGGCACCCGGCTGAACTATGTGGATCAGATCGTGCGCCAGGCCCACGCCGACCGGCCCGCCATCGTGCAGGTGCGTGAGGACGCCGAGCCACGCGAGGTGTCCTGGGCCGAGTTGATCGACAGCACCGCGGCATTCGCCCGCACCTTGCGTTCGCTCGGAGTGCGGCCCGGCGATCGCGTCGCCGGATACCTGCCGAATATCCCCGAGGCGGTGGTCGCTTTCCTGGCCACGGCCAGTATCGGCGCGGTGTGGAGCGCGTGCGGGCAGGACTATTCGCCCAAGGCCGCGCTGGACCGGCTCGGTCAGCTCGAACCCACCGTCCTGGTCACGGCGGACGGGTACCGGTTCGGTGGCAAGGCACACGACAAGCGCGACGATATCGCGGCCCTGCGGGCCGGGCTGGCGAGCCTGCGCGGCACCATCGCGGTCTCCCAGCTGGGGCTGTCGGTGCCGGAGGCGATGCCATGGACCGAGGCGGTCGGCAATCCCGACAATGCGGCCGCGCTGATCGAAACCGAGGCGGTCGAATTCGACCATCCGCTGTGGATCGTCTTCTCCTCCGGCACCACCGGTCTGCCGAAGGGTATCGTGCACGGCCACGGCGGCGTGGTGCTGGAGCATCTGAAAGCGGTTGCCCTGCAATCGGATATCGGTCCGGACGATACCTTCTTCTGGTACACCAGCCCGAGCTGGATGATGTGGAATTTCCAGATCGCGGGCCTGCTCGCCGGCGCCACCATCGTCTGCTACGACGGCAGCCCCACCTATCCGACCCCGGATGCGCTGTGGCATATGGCCGCCGAGGTCGACGCCACCGTACTCGGTACCAGCCCCGGCTATGTGCTCGCCTGCATCAAGGCGGGCGCGGTGCCGCGCACCGAACACGATCTGTCCGCGCTGCGCACGGTCGGCATCACCGGCTCCTCGCTGCCACCGTCGTCCGCGCTGTGGCTGGGCGAGAATGTCGGCGATCACATCCAGATCGCCTCGATCAGTGGCGGCACCGACGTGGTGTCCGCATTCATCGGCGGTGTCCGCACGGTGCCGGTGTGGCCCGGTGAGCTATCCGCGCCCTACCTCGGTGTCGCGCTGGACGCCTTCGACACCGAGGGCCACCCGGTCCGCGACGAGGTCGGCGAATTGGTGATCACGAAGCCGATGCCGTCCATGCCGGTCCGCTTCTGGCGCGACGAGGACGGAAAGCGCTACCACGACGCCTATTTCGACATGTTCCCCGGCATCTGGCGCCACGGCGACTGGATCACCGTCACCGACCACGGCAGTGTGGTGGTGCATGGGCGCTCGGACTCCACCCTGAACCGCCACGGCATCAGGATGGGCAGCTCCGACATCTACCAATCCGTCGAGCGCCTCCCCGAGATCACCGAGGCCCTGGTCATCGGCGCCGAACAACCCGACGGCGGCTACTGGATGCCGCTGTTCGTCGTACTCGCCCCCGGCATCGAACTCACCGACGAACTGAAGACCCGTATCAACAGCACGATCCGCACCGAGGTCTCACCGCGCCACGTGCCCGACGAAATCCTGCTCGCCCCCGGCATTCCGCACACCCGCACCGGCAAGAAGCTCGAGGTGCCGATCAAGAAGCTGTTCCAGGGCGCCGATCCGAGCCGCGTGGTCGAGCGCAGCGCCGTCGACAATCCGGACCTGCTCGACTGGTACGCCGCGGTCCGGCCACACGCCGCGAACTGACGGTTCAGGGCCGGGCGGAGCCGACCCCGGCGGCGGTCAACCAACCGAGGGGCAGCGCGAAGTCACGCACCAAGCGCACCCCCTGTGCGACACAGTCGCTCGCCGTCCTGGCGTCCGAATCCGCCGCGTCACGCCACTGGCGGCCCAGCGCGTCGATCGCGCGCTGGGCGGCCCGCCGCCACTGCTCGGGACACCAGGCGTCGGCCGAGCGCGCGTCGATCTTCTGCATCGCCGAGCGCACCGCCTCGGGCACCCGATACGGCCGGACTCCCGCCGGATCGGACTCGATGAAGGGCCGATCGATCAAACGCCGGGCGGCGTCCTCATCGGCGCCGCGGGCAATCGTGGCTACCAGGTCCAGTGAGAACGAATCGACCAGGCTCGCGGCGCGCAGCACCTGTCGTTCGTCCGGGGCGAGTTCCAGGAATGCCCGCGTCACCGAAGCGAGAAAATCCAGGTCGAATTCGGCCGCCGCCGGAACCGTGCCACGAAGTAGGGACAGCTCACGGAATCGCATGGCGGCGAATTCCAGATGTAGCGGCAGGCCCTCGGATCGCGCGGCGATCATGGCGCGTATCGGCGCCGGAACAAGGGGCAGGCCCCCGCGTGTGAAGGTGCGCGCCAGGTAGTCCTCGCTGTCGCTCGGGGAAAGGCGGCCGAACAGATGCTGCCGGGGTTCGCGATCGGCGTCCGCGCCGAGTAGCGGCCACCGCGTCGGCCCCGCGAAATCCAGTTCACCGGACCGGCGAATATCGTCCCAGCGCAGTCGATGACGGCCGACGATGACGAACAGCGCGTTGGGCAACAGCCAAGCCACCCGCTGCACGATCCGCTCCCGTGTTCGATCGGCCGGATCGTCGAAACCATCCAGCAGTATCACCGGCAGGACCCGATCCTCGGTGGGCAGTTGCGCCAGGTCCCAGGCGAGCAGATGCGGGTAGTAGCTCAGCGCCTCCGCATCCGGTTCGAGCTCGAGGAGATCAGGTAACCGACGACACCCGAATGCGGGCGACGGATTCCGGCGCAGCGCGCGCACGACCGCGGCGAGGGTCGGGCCGGCCAGGGCTCCCGGTGGTCGCGGCAGGCCGAGCGCCCGAACGGCGTCATCGATACCGGTGGACAGCGCGTCGCCGAGGTACTCCGCCGGTGGCTCATCGATACCGGCATAGTCGATATAGCGCCGAAATACCAGGTCGAAACAGGGCATTCGGCGGCCCGGATAGCCCACGGCCCGCCGGATGGCGAGCAGTATCGATGCGATATCTGCCCGTTCCGCGTCGATCCGGACCGGCACCGCGCGAGGCAGCGCCGAATCGGGCGACGCGGCCGCCGATTCCCGCGACGCGAGCAGTTCGGCGATTTCCCGGGCGACGGTATCGACGCCACCACCAACGCCGTGAAAGACCAGCACATTGCCGCGCGGTGCGACGAGGTCGGCACTGTCGAACGACGAATCGTCGCGGACCGCAAGGAGGTTTCGAATACTGTCCAGCACCGCGGCGCGCACCTCCGGCCGGATGGCGGTCACGGTCGAATACCCCTCATCGCCGACAGCGCCGAACTCTCGCGGACCCGACTCAGACATAACTCCTGCTTCCCCCGGACCGCAGTCTCTATGTCCGCGGATTCACTGCGTCTCGAATTCTCCGCTGCGCGCCACCCTATTCCCACCCACGGGGATAGCCGCAAATCAACGGCGAATACGTCGGATCATACTGCGCCACAGAGCCTTCTGCGCACCCGAAGCGGTGCCGATGAGCGTCCCACTGTGACGAAGGCCACCCAGGAGGCGCACCTGGTCGGCCAGGGCCATGCGCTGGACGGCGCCCGAAGCCTTGCTGGGATGGCCCGCGTCGAAAGGCGGTTGCGGATCGTATTCGATATCGAGCTGAATCGCCTGGGCGCGTTGCGGTCCGAAGGTTTCACCGACCAACCACAGCGCCAAATCGATACCGGCCGCGACCCCCGCCGCGGTGGCGACGCGGTCGCCGCGCACCACGCGCTGATCGCGCTGCGGCTCCGCGCCGAGCAGTGCGAGGGCGCCCTGGGCGGCCCAGTGCGTGGTGGCGGGCTTACCGTCCAGCAATCCGCCCGCCGCCAATACCAGCGCGCCGGTACAGACCGAGGTGGTCCAGGCACTGGTCCGGTGCGCGGATCGCAACCAGTTCAGTACCCGCCGGTCGGCGGCGACCGCCGTCGCGGCGGGACCGCCGGGGACCACGATGATCTGCGGCGCGGGCGTCTCGGCGAAGGTATGGGTGACGCCGAGCGCCAGCACCCCACTGTCGGTGAGCACGGGCCCGAGCTCATGCCCGACGAACCGCACCTCCACATCCGGCACCAGCCGCAGTACCTCGTACGGGCCGATCGCATCCAATGCCGTCATACCCGGATACAGGACTATCGCGACCTGACTGGTACCCACGTGCACCCACCCCCTGTAAAGCCGGATCAGACACGCAACGGTAACACTCCGAGCAGCAGTCGATGCCGACTATGTAAACAGTAATTCGTCATATCGAATAGAACTGTAATGCATATATATCGCATTAAGTTACTAGCTGTTCGAATGCAGAAGGGAGGACGGGCTCTGCTCCCACCCGCGTCATCCCGGACCCGGCGGCCGACACTCGGGCGCATCGGCGCGGTACAACCCCCCGCGTCACCAGGCCGATGCGCCCGGCCCAGCCGCACTGCCGGAGCACTCCCCGACCTGGGCAAATCACCCGCGGTGGCGGCTCGATACGATGTGGGACATGAGTGTCGACAATCGCCGCACGGCGCGCAAGGCGGTCACCGGCGAGGCGGCACCTCGGGAGATCCGACGTCGGCCGAAGAACCGGCGCGCCCAGATCGCCGCGGCATCCGCCGCCGCCTTCGGCTCACTGGGCTACCACGGCGTCAGCATGGAGGACATCGCCTCCGGGCTCGGCATCAGTTCCGCCGCGCTGTACCGCCACTACCCCAGCAAGTACTCGCTGTTCCGCGAGGAATTGATGCGGGTCGGCCGGGCCATGACCGAATCGGTCGAACTGCCGGAGCAGGCCGCGCAATGGTCGCCCGAGCAGCGGCTGCGGCATGTACTCGACGCCCTGATCGGCGCCACCATCGAGAACCGGTCCAGCGTCACCCTGGTGCGCTGGGAAGCCCGCTATCTGGAGCAGCCCGACCAAGAGATCCTGGCCGAGCAACAGCTGACCGTACTCGGCGCCCTCGGCGTTCAATTGAGCGAGCTGCGACCGGAACTCACCGAGAACGACCGCCGCGTACTGCGTGCCGCGATGCTCAGCGTGATCACCAGCATCGCCGACCATCACGCCACCCTGCCCGCGAAATCCCTCGTCCGGCTGCTCGGCGCGGCCTGCCGGTCGATTGCCGAGGCACCGCTGCCGCCGGCCGAGAAGACCGCCGAAACACCGGCCGCGGTGGAGATCCCGGATTCGTTCAAACACGAATTGTTGCTGCGCAAGGCCGTCGAACTCTTCCACGACCGCGGTTACCCGAATGTCAGCGTCGAGGAAATCGCCACCGCGGCCGGACTTTCCGCCGCCTCGGCGGTCTACCGCTTCTATCGTGGCAAGAGCGACCTACTGGCCGCGGCGTTCCGGCGGGCCGCCGAACGCGTCTCGGGTGCGATCGGCCCCGCGGTGGCCGCGGCGCCCGGACCGGAGGCCGCGCTCACCACGCTCATCACCCACTATGTCGAAGGCTCGTTCGCCGAGCGGGCCCTGACCTTCGTGTATTACACGGAGTTCCAGCATGTTCCGCAGGAGGAGCGCACGGTGCTGCGCAACATTCAGCGACTCAGCGTCGAGGAGTGGGCCCGGCTACTGCGCGAGGTCCGGCCGGAGCTCTCACCCGCCGAGGCCCGGTTCCTGATTCACGCCGCCTTCGCCGTCGTGGTCGACCTCGGGCGCGCATTCGACTCGGAACCGTTCGCCGCGCAGACGCGGGTCTGCCTACTGATGCAGCTGGTGCTCTTCGGTCGCCCGGCCCGGGTGTAGACCTGCTCGGCCCGGGCGATCACGGTATGCCGACAGCTCGAATATGTTAAGAGGTATTCTTCACCTCATTAGTATGATCGCGCATGTAGTGAGCATTGTTACCCCCTACTTGTGATCTACGGTTCAATTCGCATTCGGGCACGTTAACGCGGCTTTACCGAGCATCCGGTTGGGTTACCATCGCTGAATGGATGCCCAGAAACCCCGCGCTCCGCGCGAGGCGAAGGAGGACTCCGGGGCGCCACGAGTGATCCGGCGCCGCCCGCGCGACCGCCGGGCACAGATCGCGGCGGCCTCCGCCGAGGCGTTCGGCGCGCTGGGCTACTACGGCGTGAGCATGGAGGACATCGCCGCCCGGCTCGATATCAGCTCCACCGCGCTCTACCGTCACTACCCCAGCAAATACGCGCTCTTCCGCGAAGAGGCGTTACGGCTCAGCGCGCTGAGCGAGGAGGCGGTGCGGTTGCCCGCGGAAGTGGCGGATTCGCCTGCCACGCAACGGCTCGCACACATTCTGGACGCACTCATCGCGAAGTCCATCGCGAATCGCCGCAGCGCCGCCCTGCTGCGCTGGCAGAGCCGCTATCTCGAGCCCGACGACTACCAGGTCCTGATCAACCAGCTGATCCGGACCTATACGGTGCTGAGCGAACTGCTCGCCGAGACACGACCGGAACTGGACGGGGCCCAACGCGCGGTGCTCTCGACCGCAGCGCTCAGCATCGTGGGCAGCATCTCCGACCACCACGTCACGGTACCGGTGCGATCGCTGACGACCCTGCTGCGCTCGGCCTGCGAGACCGTGCTGCACAGTGATCTGCCACCGCTCGGCCGAGATACCGAATCCACCGGCGCCACCGAAGTTCCGCTGGCTTTCAAACACGAGCTGCTGCTGAAGCGGGCCATTGAACTGTTCCACGAACACGGGTATCCCAATGTGAGCGTGGAGGATATCGCCACCGCGGCCGGACTGCCCGCCTCCTCGGCGGTGTACCGGTTCTACCGCAGCAAGGGCGATATTCTCGCGGCCGCGTTCCGCCGTGCGGCGCAACGGGTTTCCGCCGCCATCGGGCCCGCCATCGCCGCCTCGGACGGCCCGGAGCAGGCGCTGACCACCCTGATCGAGCTCTACGTGCGGGGCTCCTTTTCCGAGCGGGAGCTCACCTTCGTCTATTACTCCGAGATCAGCAATGTGCCGCCGGAGGATCGCACGGTACTGCGGAACATTCAGCGGCTCAATGTCGAAGAGTGGGCCAAACTCGTCGCCCGGATGCGCCCGGAACTTTCCGCCGCCGAGGCCAGGGTACTGGTGCACGCCGCGATGGCCCTGGTCGTTGATCTCGGTCAGTGGCTCGGCCCGCAGAACCCGATCTGCTCACAGGCCAGGGTCATCCGGCTGATGCAGGTCATCCTGTGCACCCCTGACACTCCATAGACTTGCCCGCGGCGCGAGCCGATATCTCCGCCCAGACTCAAGGGCAACATATCACCATCTCACCCGGTGACTCACCACGCTGTTCTGAGCACTTCTCTGAAGAATTCCTCGGCTAGAGGAAGAATATCCAGTAACATAACAGTCAGCGCCAGGTAGTCCAGGCGCACCGACGGGGCGAGAAGGAGCTGTCGGATGACGGGTGGGGTGAGCGGTGGACGGCCGCGGCGTGACTCTCCGCACGCGCCGACCGCACGGGATACGTGGTCACCGGCCCGCGTATCCGGGCCCGGTGACAAGGGGGCACCGGGCCTCATCCCGGCGCGGAGCGGGAAGGTGCGCGCCACCGTTCAGACGCCGACCAAGCGAGCCGATCCCGCAGTGGCTCGACAGGATTCCACAAGAAGTATCGAGTAAGGATTCATATGACAACGGCAACGCAGCCATGGGAGCCGAACTACGATGATCCGCACGGTCATTCGTACGTGGAGGAGCTCGCCGCCCCCGTACGACACCGGCGGACGACGGTGGACCCACAACCGGATCGAGGCGAGCTACCACCGCTGACCACCGAGCAGACCCGCATCCACATCCCGGGTGTTCACCGGGAGACCAAGCGGCCACCGCGGCTGCAGGACGCACTCGATTTCTGGCAGTTCTCCGGCGCCGCGGCGAATGTGGCTATGCAGATGGGCAGCCCGCAGGTGGGTCGCGGCGTCGTCGAAAGCAAGGTGGAGTCCGGTGCGATCATGGTGCATCCGTGGAAGCGGTTACGGACCACCGCGTCCTATCTGGCCGTAGCCATCCTCGGTACCCCGGAGGAGAAGAAGATCTTCCGCGAGGCGGTCAATGTCGCGCATCGGCAGGTGAAGTCGGAGCCGGGCGCGAAGGTGAAATACAACGCCTTCGACCGGAATGTGCAGCTGTGGGTGGCGGCCTGCCTATTTATCGGCTTCGAGGATGCCTACCAGCTGCTCAACGGCAAGATGAGTCCGGAGCAGGCCGAGTCGTTCTACCAGACGTCATCGACCCTCGGTACCACCCTGCAGGTTCGCGAGGATATGTGGCCGGCGACGCGGGCCGACTTCGAGGCGTACTGGAACGAGGCATGTAGGCATATCAGCACAGACGAGGACGTTCGCGCCTTCGTCGACGACCTGGTACATCTGCGGATGATCCACTGGTACCTGCGACTGATCTTCGGCGGTTTGCTGCGCTTCCTGACCGCCGGATATCTGCCGCCGTACTTCCGCGAGCAGATGGGTGTGGAGTGGACGGCCGCCGACCAGCGCCGGTTCGAGCATCTGTTCCTGTTCGTGGGATTCGTCAATCGGTTCATTCCCAAATTCCTCCGGGTCGGCGGCAGCAAGACGTTGCTGCGGGACGTGCAGCGCCGGATCCGCAAGCAGCAGGCTCTCATCTGAAACTTCCTGCACCACAACAGAATCGGTGATCACCGGGCGCACGGCAAATATCCGATGGACGATCCGTGCGCCGGTCGCCGACGTGTTGGACTTCAATGCGGCTTTCCGACATCGCGACTGCCGCATCCACCGGCATCGGCCGAGTGGGAAGCAATTCGACTTGGAGGTGACCGAATTGACCGACCTGATCGAGCATTCGATACGTGAACCCGCTGTGGGTGAATACGACGACGTGGTGGTCGACGATGTCGTCGGCGTCATTCCGACGGAACTGTCGGGTACGTTATACCGCAACGGCCCCGTTCGCTGGGAAGCAGGTGGATTCTACGCCCAGCACCTGTTCGACGGCGATGGCATGATCGCCAAATTCGTGTTCGAGAACGGCGAATTGCGCTATCGGAATCGGTACGTCCGGACCCCGAAGTTCCGCGCCGAGGAGCGAGGCCGGGGTAAGCGGATCCGGGGTATGGGGACCAATGCGCCGGGTGGGGTGTTGGCGAACGCCGGTCGTCCACCGCGCGATCGGGCCAATACCCACGCGATCTATCACGCCGAAAAACTATTGGCGCTGACCGACGACGGTCGTCCATGGAAGATCGACCCCGACAGCTTGGCGACGTTGGGCCGAGCCCATTTCCGCGGTCGACTGCCACTGTGGAGCACATTCTCCCCGCACCCCAAACTGGACCCGCACACCGGTGAGATGTTCAATTTCGGGCTGACGATTCCACGCGTGCCACGGCCGGGCGCCATTGCCGCACTGCGCTGTTACCGGATCGATCGAAGCGGACGGCTGTCTACGATCAGGACGGTGCCGCTACCGCGGATCTTCATCAATCACGATTTCGGGTTGACTGAGAACTGCTTCGTTTTCCTCCTCGATCCATTGCATGTCAAGCATCCGATTCAGTTCGGACTGGGGCTGATCGACGCGAACGCCGCCACGGTTCACGAATCCGACTTGGGCACACTGGTCCTGCTGGTGCCACGTGACGGCGGCAAGCCGCGAATGTTCCCGGCCGATGTGATTGCGAAGGCACACGTCAACAATGCCTACGAAATCGGCGGTGAGGTAGTCATCGATCTGGTTCGCTACGACGACTGGACCGAGCTGTCGGCGATGCTGTGCGGATTCCGTGACCAGGAAAGGCTCGTCGGAGGTATTCCCAGCCGAGTGCGAATTACACCGTCGGACAGGGTGATCGTCGAAGACCGGACGGAGCTGCTGTCGGAATTCCCGATGCACGATTGGCGCCGCACCACGCGGGAGTACCGCTATTCGTACTTCGTGCACGGGGACGGCAGCACCGCTGGAATCATCAAGCTCGACAACCGAACCGGGCAGACGTGGTTGCATGAATTCGCGGATGGCGACTTTCCCGGTGAACCCGTCTTCGTTCCACGCACAGCCACGGCCGGCGAAGACGACGGTTGGCTGCTGGTCGTCAACTACGACCGCGCACGCCACCGGACGGCCGTGGTCATTCTCGATGCCCGCGATATCGAGGCCGCGCCGGTGGGGATCGCGACCTTGCCGCACCATTTCATGCCCGGCTTCCATGGCATGTTCACCGCCGATGTGCGGTTGGTCGGCGACTGATCAACGAACATCGGCAGCAATTCCACAATTCCGAACAGAGTTCCGGCCGGGGCCGCCGTCGCAGCGATCGATGCCGCCGCCACCGTCGATATCGTCATCTCCGGGGCCGCCGTCGATGGCGTCGTTGGACTGTCCGCCCGATATCCGATCGTCGCCGCTGCCCCGGGTGTATCCGAATATGCCCGGCCAGTGACCGGTGATGACGGATAGCGGGATCGGCATCCGGTCCACTCCCGGCATCCCGAGTAGACCCAACACCAGACCGTCGATGGTGACATCGACGGCGGCGACGATATTGTCGCCCTCGACCGGCGCCCCGAGCCCATTCGGGCCGTCACCGAGAATGATGGTGTCGTTGCCGCCGGTGGTGCCGCTGACCGTCGGGCCGAGGGCGGACTGATTGTCACCGATGACGAATCCGGACCCACCGGGCGGTCCGGCGAGAATATCGTTGCCCGCCGGGCCATTTGCTCCGTAGAAACTCGTATTGTCGCCGTTCATGGAGAACACCGTCCCCGAGGAATCGGTGATGGTGTCATCGCCACCGGGGCCGACGGCAGTGCCGGTGATCGCGCCGTTGTCGCCCACGAAGATCTCCAGCTCGCCCGACGAGTCGACCAGGTCATCGTTACCGCCCGGCCCCGAGGCGTTGCCACGAAATGACGCGTTGTCGCCGTGGTGGATATCCAGATTCCCCGGACCGCCGTCGACATGGTCGCTACCCGCGCGGCCCGAGGCATCACCGATGATGGCCGCGTTGTCACCGGCGATGATGTCCAGATCGCCGGGGCCACCGAGCACGATATCGTCACCACCGGGACCGTCGACGTTGCCCAGCAATGCGAATCGGTCGCCGAGAACGGCATCCGTTCCCGATTCGCCGTCGACGAGATCGTCACCGGGACCGCCGATGACGAAGTCGTTGCCGCCCAGTCCGCAGAGGGTGTCGTTGCCCGCGCCACCGTCGATCCAATCGATGCCATCGGACCCCACGATCACGTCGTCGCCCAGTGTGCCCTGGAGGTAACCGGCTCCCACGATGGTGGCGGGCAGGCCGTGACAGGTCGGCGCCGGCGGCGCGGCCGCCGCCGGACCGATCGACGCGGACACCGCCACGACCGATATGCCGAACAGGCCGAGCGAAATTCGAATCGGATGCCGCGTCATCCGATGTCCAAAATGTTGGGCTGCCCCGCCAGATACCGGGCCCGATCGACCGCCTTCAGCGGTTCCAGTTCGGGCGGGCGGTAACCGTCGAACAACGCCGCATGCGGCTCGCGCGACCCCGCCGTATCCAGCAGTGCGTTGACCGCGTGGCGGCCCGCCTCGTTCGCGGCCTCCATCGATGTGAAGTCGATGTTCTTGGGAGTCTGGACATAGTCCGCCGCCAGAAACAGATTCGGAACAGCGGTATGCGCCGTCGGGCGCAGATTCCATGATCCGACCGTGTTCAGGAAGTAGCGTTCGTCGTTGTACGGCTCATCGGTGCCCAGGCCCTGCGCCGCGGGGTCGATGAAGTACGACTCGATCATGTCGTCGGTCAAAACCTGCGTGCCCGAGTCGTTCACATGCCGCTTCATCTGTTCCCAGGCGTCTTCCGCGATCTGCTGCGGCGTGCATCGACTGGCCGGTTTGCCGTGCAATACCCCGGGCTCCTCCACCCAATCGGAGATGACCACCGACAGGCAGTCCTTCTCCCGCCCCGAACCCCAGGTCTGGCTGAAGTTCTCGCGCCAGATCTGCCCCTGTGGCAGCGACACCAGCTTCCACGGCGAGTCGATGTGCGCGACGTGGCCACGCAGCACCGCAGGTTCCCGGTTGAGGTAGTACTGAATACCGTTGGACCACGAGGTCTGTAGCTTCTTCAGGTTCTCGAATTGCGGATCACGCGCGGCCAGTTCGGATGTGGTGAGCAGTGGCGTGGCCCGCTCCAACGGAACGGCCAGCACGAACCAGTCCGCGTCCACTGACTCCGTACCCCCTGGTCCGCGAACTCGCGCACCGCCGATCCGATCACCGTCGAGATCCAGTCCGACAACCTCTGCGGGAAGCCGGAATTCGACACCGAGCGATTCGAGGTATCGAATCCACGGATCGATCCACGCCTCGTTCGTCGGCGCGTTCATCACCCGGTTGAGGGGCCCGGAGCTGCCCGGCAGCTGGAGGTAACCGGAAAACAGGATCGACTCGATGCCCTGTCCGGCCGTGCGAGCGCTGGCCGTTTGAGCCTTCAATGCCTGGATGATCTGGGCCGAACCACCGAATACACGCTGATAATCGATGGTTCTCGCGGACGCGCCGAGGTAATCCCACCAGGACAGGTACTCCCACTGCCCGTACCGCCGTTCATCACAACTGGTCAGGTACACGAGAATGCGATCGACGACATAGGCGGCCTCCCACGGCGGGATGAACACCGCGTGCACCAACGTACCGAGCAGCATCTGCCGAATGCTGTCGATAGTGATCAGATCCGGGGTGTGTATCGGGTCGGTCAGCACCCAGTCCGGAAGACGTCCCGCACGGGCGAGGCTGACATCGGCGAGGGTCTCCAGATTGCCCAGCACACCATTAGCGTTGCCCGGGAACGGAATTCGCCCCAAGGTGTCCGGCAGGTGGCGATAGAACCCGAAGTAGCCACGGTGGCCGTGTTCACCCGGTAGATCCCGGCGTCCACCGGACCCCGTACCCGGTACATACATACTTTTCGCTTTGCCGCCGAACGCTTTTCGCTCATACACGGTGACGGAGAAGCCTCGCTCGGCCAGTTCGTGCGCGGCCGTGAGCCCGGCGACGCCACCGCCGAGCACCGCCACCCGCGTGGCACCCGAACCCGGCGTCGCGCGTGCGGTGAATCTCCCGGCACCGGCGAGCGCCGTCCCGGCCGCGGCGACCCCGGCCGCTTTCAGCAGGGTCCGTCGGGAAACCGGCGAGATACCTGCTCCCGGACGCATCGAATCAACCATCTCGTCCTCCAACAACATGACGATGACGACCGCCGCGCACGAAATGCGTGACAGCCCTGAGAAATTCCCTGGCGACCGGAAGCCGGTCACGTGAAGGTGCGACTGCGCACCGAGGAAGCAACCGAACGGACCCGCACATCAGATCCAGAACCGGAAACGTAGCCCCTCAGTTAATCGCTGTTTCGCCTCATAGAATCACGATTCCTCCCCGTAGAACACCCTTTGGATACCATCTAAGTTATTGACGATTCTTCGACTTGGCAACCCGAAGCGGCCCGCGTCACACCATCAGCCAACCCGAATGACCGGACGGCGAGCTCAGGCGCAAGTAGCCGCTCATCGCCGCCAGGATGCGACGCGATACGACGAGTTGCGGACCGACCGGCTTGCCGATAACTTTTCGATTCGTTCACACCGACACGGTGGACAGCCGTGTGGTGTCGAGGCGATGTGCCGTTTGGCGCCTCGCCATAGCTTGTGGGTGGGGGAACACGTGGTCATCTGGAGTCGTTGGGGAATCGTGCTGTTCCTGGCCATCCCCGCGGTGGTCTTCCCGGCACTGGCGCTCGAGCATCGAATTCTCGGTGATCAGCATCCCAGCGAGCCGGTGAACGTGATCCTGTGGGGAATCAACGTACTGCTGCTGTCGCCGACGTTCTGGCTGCTGAACCTGCTGATGGAGCGGGTATTCGACCAGCCGGCGCGAGATCCCGCTACCGGGATCCTCTGGCGTCCGCGGCGCGCCACACTGTTCTACATTCCGACGGAATACTGGTTCATGATCGCCGGTTTCGCGGGTGCCGTCGCACTGATCATCGGGACCGTCCGCCTCGTAGTGGAGTAGCCGCCAGCCGGTGCACGCAACTCCACCAACCAGCGATGATCGTGGCGGACTACTGCTGTGGGGTCGGGGCGAGTGGCGAATTCACCTTGTTGACCAGCCATTTGCCGTCCACCTTCGCCATGCGCATCACCATCGACAGCTGGCCCGGCATGGGCTTGCCCTGGGTGCCGAGGCTGGTGATGGTCTGGCCGATCACCACGATCGCCTCGGCGGAGGTGTCGTCACCGGATTTGATCGCGCACTGGACGTCATTGGACTTCGACACCACTTCGCCTTGGGACAGCACCTCTTTCAGCTCCCTGCTGGTGTCGCCGAACTGCTTCTTCCAGTCTCCGGTCGCGCCGTCGAGCACCGCGGCGAAGTAGGTGTCGAGGTTCTTCGCGTCATATTCGGCGAGCACGGGGGCGTATGCGCAGGCGGCGGTACGAGCTTCCTCATGGGCCGCCAGCAGGCGGTCGCTCTCGCGGTCCTGCACGAAGAAGTAGACCGAGGAGGCGAGCGAGGCGCCGAGCAGCAGGGCCGCGGCGGCACGAATCGCGATGGCGCCCTTGGGGCCGGGCCGCAACCGCCCGAGCAGACCACCTGCGCCCGAGGCCGGTTCGGCGTCGACCGTCGTCTCGGTGTCGATATCCTTCTCGCTCACAGTGCTCGTTCCTATCTGCCGGGTACGGGTCGGGACAGTTCATTACCGGTCACTCCCGGCGGCGGGCCGGATCCGTTGTCCGGCACATTGGGCCGGGGCGCGTTCGCCGAACCGCGCACCTGCAGCGCCGGGTTATCGGTGACGCAGTAGTTGTAGAGCCGCACCCGGGTATCGGTCTGAATGTTCGTCGCGACCACCGGGATGGTGTCGTACTCGCACCACGGCCGCGGCCACGGATCGACCAGCGTGTGATACGAACCGTCCCAGGCCGGAACACCGATGGCCCGCGCCCCCTCCCGCAGGGCCGGAAACAGCGCGGCGATGGCCGGAGCACGGAGCTTCGCGGCCTTGGTGATCGCGACGAAATTCGTTACCAGGTTCGTCACCGGATCCTTGGTCTCCTCGACGAACCCGCCCAGCGTCGCCAATTGACCGGGCGCGAGATCTAGGAACCGGCGCACCTCCTGATCGGCGGCGGTGAGCTGCTCGAAGAGTGCACCCGCGCCGGTCGTCAGTGTCGTCAGATCCGGCTGTGCGTGCGAGGTGGTCTCGGAGATCACCTCGAGGTTCTCGATGAGCTGACGGGTCTGCGGCAGCAGATCGGTGAGCCCGGCCATCGCCCGGCTGATCCCGGAGATCATATTGCGCAGCCGATCCGGTCCACCGGCGAGCGCCTTATCGAGCTCATCGATGATCACGGTGAGGCGCTGCGGATTCATCCCGCCGATCAGCGCGCTCACATTGGTGAGCACCGACTGGATGGTGACCGGGGCCTTGGTCTGCGACATCTCGACCACCCCGCCATCGGTCAGATACGGACCGGTGTCGGAATCGGGCCGGAAGTCCAGATACTGCTCACCGGCCGCCGAGAGACGCCCGACGGCGACCGTGCCGCCGACGGGAATCTTTGCCGTGGAATCGATCTCGGCCACGGCGGCGACGCCGGTGCCGGAAACCCGGACCTCCTCGACCCGGCCGACCCGGATACCGCGGAAGGTGACGTCATTATTCGGCAGCAACCCGCCGGAGGTTTGCAGCTGCACGGTGACCCGGTAGGTACTCGGCAGCGGATTGAACCGCAGTACCGCGGCGCCCAGGTAGGAAGAGCCGAGGATGAGCACGATGATCGACCCGATATTGGCGACCGCGACACGGCGCCGAACCAGGTAGTTCCACAACGGAATATTCATCGTCCGCCTCCCGGCCGCGGTGCGCTGTTCAGGCGACCGATCACCTTCTCGATCACCTGGGTGAGGCTGCCGATGAAGGCGGTCACATCACCGAAGTCGGGCAGTCTGCTGCCGGTGGGATCGGTCAGCGCGCCGAGGCTCAGATACGAGACGTTGGCCTGCATAGCCAGCTGGGGGCCGTCGAAGTTGGCCATGATCGACGGGTAGAGCTGGTCGAAACGTTCCAGCGCCTGGCCCAATTCATCGGCCTCGGTGAAGCCGGACATCAGCTTCTGGATGCTGTCGAAGAGGCTGACGAATTCCGGCCCGGTGGTATCGGTGAAGTCGCCGAGCGCGGCCATGGTGGTCGACACCTTGCCGATGAGGGCCGACATATCCCGGTTGTTCTCGGCGAAGAGACCGAGCAGCGCCGGGAAGGTATCCGCGGCCTCGCCGAGTTGGGCCTTGCGTGTTGCCAATTCTCCGGTCAGCACGGAGACGCCGGAAAGCACACTATCGATATCGGCGGTGCGCTGATTCAGTGCATCGATCGCACTGCCGAGTTCGGTGAGCAGATGCGCCAGCTGCGGTGCCCGCCCGGCGAACATGGAGTTCATCTCGGAGGTGATCTTGGCGGCCTGGTTCAGGCCACCGCCGTTGAGCAGCATGGAGATCGAGACCATCAGTTGTTCGACCGAGGCGCCCGCCGAGGTGTGCTCGGTGCCGATGGTATCGCCGGATCGCAGCACCTCGGCGTCCGATGGTGCGGCAGGCAGCGTCATGGCGACGAAGATGTCACCGAGCGGGGTCGCTTGCCTCAGCTCGACGGTGGTGCCGCGCGGCAACCGGATGTCCTCGCGGATCAGCATTTCCACATCGGCGATGAAATTGATGGTGCTGATGCCGGTGACGACACCGATATCGGTGCCGCCGATCTTCACATGCGCCCGGTCCGGCAGATTCAGCGCATCCCGGAACGCGGCGTGGATGACGTAGCCCTCAGCGCCGATCCCCGGTTTGGGCAGTGGCACATTGTCAACGGTCACGGCGCATCCGGTGGCGCTGCCGATACCGGCCGCGACGAGCACGGCGGCCATGGCGCGGAGAACATAACTCCTTGCCCGCGTTCTCATTCGGTAATCCCCAACAGGGCTGCGGTGAGACCGAAATCCGGACCCATATCCTGAATCCTTCCCGTTCGGCAGCCATCCAGCCGCATCTGGACGCGCTCGCAGAACAGCGACAATGCCTCGCTGTCGAGCGTGATCTTGTCGAGCAAGCCGTGCAGGCGCAGCGCACGATGCTCATAGCTGATGGCATTGGCGTAGTTCTGCAAGAACAGCGGCGTCACGTCGACGATTTCGGTGAGCGCGCGCGCATTCGTTCGCATCTGCTCGGTGATCGTGACGAAGCGGTTCAACGCCCCCGCCAGCTGATCGTGATTCTGCCCCACCACGGTCGAGGTGTTGGCGACGAAATCGTTCAGCTGGGTGATCACGGCGTGCAAACCCGGCGCCTGTTCACCCATCAGCTGCACCAATTCGGTGAGCCTGCCGCTGAAGTCGCGCACCGTCTGGTCGTTCGACGCGATCACCTGGGTGATCTCATTCAGCTTGACGATGGTGTTGGCGATCTGGTCCTTATTGGCGAAGGTCACCTCGAAGGCCGAGGAGAGCGCGTCCAGCGTCACCCGGAGCCGATCGCCATTACCGTCCAACAGCGGGAACAGGACCCGGCTCGCCATCGGTCCGTTCTCGCTGTCACCCTTCAGCGCCGCGCCGAGCTGATCGAAGTTCTGCAGAATGCGATCCAGCTCGACGGGAGTTCGGGTGCGTGCCAACGGGATATGGTCGCCGTCGGCCAGCGTCGGGCCGTTGCCGGTGTAGGCGGGGGCGAGTTCGACGTGCCGGTTGGTGATCAGCTGCGGTGAGATCAGCGCCGCCATGGCATCCGCCGGGACCTTGATGTCTTTCTCGATCGACATCGTCACCTGGACATAGCTACCCTTCGCGGTGACCGTATCGACCCGGCCGACCGGCACCCCGAGAATCGCGACCTCATTGCCCGCGTACAAACCGGCGACATTCTCGAAATCCGCACTGATGCGCAGATGTTCGCCGAGGTACTGACCCGGCAGCGAGCTGATGCTCTCCGGCAGCAGCGAGCAGCCCGACGCGAATGCCGCGGCCGTGCACACCACCGCCAGTTTTATCAACGCACGAAACTTCATCAGTTGCACCCCGATATCGCTTGTGCGAAACACAGCCAGTTATCCGGGAAGAGCCACGGTGCGTAGATTTCACCGTACGGCCCGTTACCCATCGAATTGTTGAACTGCCGGAAGGCCACCGGCATAATTTCGTAGAGCCGATCCAGGTTCTCCCGATTCTTCTGCAGACCCTCGGTCATGGTGTTCAGATTCTCGATGAGCGGGCCCAGCTGACCGTTGTTCTCGATGCCCATCTGTTGCAGTAGTCCGGTCAGCGACGCGACATTGTCGAGCAACTGCCGCAGCAGATTTTGGCGCAGCGCCACCGCATTGCCGATCGCCTCACCGCGGGTCAGCAGCAGTAGCACGCTGTTCTGGTTGTCGGAGACCAACTGGGAGACCTGATCCATGCTCTTCAGCAGCAGGTCGATCTCGTCCCGGCGCTCGTTGATCACCTTCGCCAGCGCACCGATACTGTCCAGCGCCGCGACGGTCAGCTGCGGGGAATCGCCCATCTGCCGATCCAGCAGGTCGAGCGACTGCCGCAGCTGGAGCGGATCGATCCGTTCGATCCGCTCGAACGACGACTTGTACTGCGGATCCTGGATCACCTTGCCGAGGTTGTACGGCACGGCCGTGTTCGATAGCCGAATCGTGTTGTCGGGCAGTCCTTTACCATCTCCAGGGGTCAGCTCGATATGGAGCCTTCCCAGAATGGTCGACATCTTGATCGCGGCCCGGGCATTCGGGCCCAGTCGCAGATCGCGGCGGACGCGCAGATCGAGCACGACTTTGTCCCCGACCAGCCGGACCGCCCGGACCGCGCCGACCTCGATTCCGGAGATGTCGACGGTCGCCCCCACCCGCACCCCCGCCGCCTGCGCGAACTCGGCGTGGATCGTCTTGTCGGCCAGCCGCGCTTCGGAGATCGCGCTGGAACCGACCAGCAGCAGCGCCACGGCAGCCGCGGCCATGACACCGAGCCAGAGGTAGCGGTTCTTCGAATACCGGGGCAACCGAATTCGTGCCATCACCGGCACACCTCCGACTGAGAGTTGCCGCCGACCTGCGAGAAGAGTCCGGGTGGCAACAGCACACCCCACAGCGACACGTCGAGTCGGCAGATATAGGCGTTGGCGTAGGCGCCGTAGGAGGTGAATCGAGCCAGCGCATTCAGCATGGTCGGGAACTGCACCGCAGCTTTGTCCAGCGCCGCGCCGTTCAGCAGCAGGAGCGCGACACCGGTGGTCGCGTCATTCTGTGCCTCGGCCAGGTCGGGTTTGACCTGGGTGACCAGCCCGACCAGGGAATCGGTCGACGCGGCGATCTGATCGACGGAGTGCTTCAGCGATTCACCCTCGGCGTAGAGCGCCTCCACCAGGGCGCGCGACTGGGTGATCAAGGTTTCGAGCTCCTTGCTGCGATTGGCCAATCCGGACAGCACGCTGCTGAGATTGGTGATCACATCGCCGAGAATGCGATCGCGCTGCCCGAAGGTGCTCGCCAGTTCCGCCGCCTGGGTGATCAGCGTGCTCAGCGAGACACCGTCGCCCTGTAACGCCTGAATCAGCGTCTCCGACAGCGAATTCACCTGATCCGGTTGCAGCACGCTGAACAATGGCTCGAAACCGGAGAGCAGCGAGGAGACATCGAAGGAGTGTTCGGTGCGCTCCAGCGGAATGTGCGCGCCGGGCCGCAATGCCTCGCCCTCGTCCTTACCCGGAATCAGGGCGATATAGCGCTGGCCGATAAGATTCTGGTAGCGCACCAGCGCCTTGGTGGTACTGGTCAGCCGCTGCCGATCCTGGATACGAAAGCCGATGCGCGCCTTGTAATCATCATCGAAATCGATCGCATCGACCCGGCCGACCCGCACGCCCGCCATCCGGACATCGTCGCCCACCCGCACGCCCATGACATCGGAGAAGGTCGCCGAATAGGAATCGGTGCCGCCCGGAACGGAGCGCTGCAGGGTGGACCAGATCGTGTAGGTGAGCGCGATGGCGAGCACCGCGAAGAAGCTGAAACCGATGAGCGCCTTACCGGATTTCACGGTCAGTTACCTCCTTCGCCGGTGTCGTAAACGGTGACCGTGCCGCCTGCCAGCAGCGGCGTCAGCAGGAGCAGCTGCGCGGCATTCGGTTGGCCGCCGACAATCGCCGCCACACCCGCGTGCCCGCGTCCGGCGGCGATCGGACGGGCTCCGGGCACGGCGTTATTCGCGCCGGGGACGGCATAGTTCGCGGCGGGCGCGGTCAGGCCGGGGATGACCGGAAGTCCTGGAATCGCGGGCAGCCCCGGGATTGCAGGAAGTCCGGGAACCCCCACACCCGGCGCCCCCTGCACGCCGGGCGGGTTCACGGTCGGGGCGGGCCCCGCGGCATCCAGCCACCGCGGCGTCAGCTGTGGCGGAAATTCCTGCTCGGGTGCGACTTCCGGCACCGTGGGCCCGCCGCAACGCGGACCGGACATCGATCCGTAGCGCGGGCAGTCCTTCGCGGTGTACTGCTGGAAGGGTGTGAAGGTCACATCCATCGTCCACACCATCTGGCGGCTCGGGCCGAAGTGGAATACCTGGACCATCTTGGCCAGGGTGGCGTTGAGGTTACGTACGGTGTCGGGAATCGCATTCGAATCCTCGGCCAGATCGCCGAAGACCTGGTTCAGGCCCGGAATCAGGTCCTTCGCCGAGTTCGGATTGGCCGCGAAGAGACCATTCACCGACTCAATCGTGTTGCTCGCATTCGACAGCAGCGCAACCAGATTGGCCCGGCGCTCGGTCAATGTGCGAGCCGCCGTCACCGATTCGGAGAGCACGCCGACCAATTCGGGCGCCGAACGGCTCAGTTCGGTGGTGGCGCGGCCCAGATCGCCGAGCAGATTCCCGATGCCGGGAATCGAATGCACCTGCGTCAGCCAGTTGTCCAGCCGCTCCACGGTCGAACCCGGCACCCGCGCGCCGGGATCGAGGGCGGCGGCCAGCGTGGCGAGCACGCGGCCGAGCTTCTCCGGCTGGATATTGTCGAGCACATCGCGCAGCACGGTGAGGGTGGTCTGTAGTTGCGTCGTGCCCGCGCTGGTGTCCTCCGGAATCGTCGCACCCGCGGCCAGTTTCGCTCCGCCGGAGCCCTGGTCGAGCAGTTCGATCGCGGTGACACCGAAGATATTGTTCGGCACGACTCTCGCGGTGACGCCCGCCGGAATAGTCCCCGCGAAAGCGGGTTTCAGGTCGACGCTGGCACGCTGACGCGCACCCTTGCCGACCACCTCCACCGCGGCGACCGTGCCGACCACCATGCCGCGGAATTTCACATCCGCGCGGGTGGGCAGGCCGTCGCCGGTACTGGTCAGCTCGACCGTGACCGGGACTTTCTCCTGGAAGTATCCGTTGTAACGCAGCATCAGCAGCGCCAGCAGAACCGCGACGGCCGCCATCATGGCCAGACCGGACAGCGTGAGCTGACGGGCCGTCGGGCCGCGTCCACTGGGATCGAACAACATCGTGACCCCTATCCCGAGATCCGGAAGCCGGGATCGATACCCCAGATCGCCAGGGTCAGAAACAGATTGGCGAAAACCATGACAACGATGACCATCTTGATCGCGCGCCCCGCCGCCACCCCGACGCCCTCCGGACCACCGGTCGCGGTGTAGCCGTAGTAGCACTGGATGAAGGTCGCGAGCAGTACGAAGACCACGACCTTGAGCAGCGAGAAGAAAACATCGGGGCCGATGAGGAATTGGAAGAAATAGTGGTCGTAGGTCCCGGCCGAGGTGCCGCCCAGGAACAGCACCGACAGCTTGGTGGCCAGATAGGCGGTGGCCAGGCCGACGGTATACAGCGGAATTATGGTCAGGGTGGCGGCGATCATGCGAGCCGTGACCAGATAGGGCAGCGGCCGGATCGCCATGGATTCCAGCGCGTCGATCTCGTCGGAGATCCGCATCGATCCGAGTTGTGCGGTGAAACGACAACCCGCCTGGATCGCGAAGGCCAGCGTCGCCAGAATCGGGGCCAATTCCCTTGTCGTCGCGAATCCGGAGATCGCGCCGGTGAGCGGGCCCATCGTGAGCAGATTAAGTGCCGTGAAGGATTCCATGCCGACGGTGATGCCGCCGAACGCGCACAGGATGATCACCACGCCCACCGTGCCGCCGCCGACCACCAGGGAGCCGTTGCCCCAGCCGACATCGGCGGTGAGCCGCAGCACCTCTTTGCGATAGTGCCTGAGCACAAAGGGAATTGCCGCCACCGCCTGGAAGAAGGTGATGGCCTGGTGGCCCACGCGCTGATTCGCTCGAGAGGGCACCGTCGCTGCCATACCGACCGCCCGGAATGGTTTAAGGGCGGGCGGGGTGTACTTCGTGCCCACCTCAGATGACCCTCGTCGGAAACAGCGTGTTGTAGAGCTGGGTGAGGATGATGTTCGTCGCGAACAACATCAGCGCGGAGGTGACCACCGCCGAGTTGACCGCATCGGCGACGCCACCGGGACCGCCCTTGGCGTGTAACCCGATGTCGCAGGCGATGATCGCGGTCAGCGCGCCGAATATCGCGGCCTTGACCAGCGCGACGATCAGGTCGTTGGCCACCGCGAAGGAGGCGAACGAACCGATGAAGGAGCCCGGGGTTCCGGACTGGGCATAGACATTGAACATATAGGCGGTCGCGAACCCGACGAAAACGATGAATCCGCACAGCAGCATGCTGACCAGCACCGCGGCCACCAGTCGCGGAGCGACCAAGCGCCGCACCGGATTCACGCCCATCACCATCATGGCGTCGATCTCCTCGCGGATGGTCCGCGAGCCGAGATCGGCGCAGATGGCCGAGCCCACCGCGCCCGCGATCATCAGCGAGGTGACCAGCGGCGCACCCTGCCGGATGATTCCGAGGCCGGCCACCGCACCGATGAAGGTGGTCGCACCGACCTGATTCACCAGCGCGCCGACCTGAATCGAGACGACGACGGCGATGGGGATCGCGACGAACACCGTGGGCGCGGCCGAGACACTCGACATGAAGGCGCACTGCTTGATGAACTCGTGATAGGGGAACCGGCGCGCGAAGATCGCCCGGAACAGTTCGATGACCGCGTCCCGCCCCAGCATCACCTGACGGCCCAGCGTCTCCAGAGACCGTTGCGGATGCCGCTGCCACAGCCCGTGCAGGTCTTGGACCGCCAACTCCAAATCGGTCCGCCGCGGAGGTTGTTCGGTGATAGTCACTAGTGCCCCGAGTCCTTTCTCGGCTTCCGTCGCTCACTCGCCGACCGGTTAGCGGTCGCCCCTCCGAGGGCGCGGAGCGTGTGAAGTGTCGCACGAACCGGAAGTGCGACACAAGCCACATGTAAATTATGATTCTTATCCTCCAAGAGTCCATTGCGACAAAGAGATCGACATTGACCGAAGTCTGAAGTGTCATTTACCAGGCATTAGACGCCGGTGAAGGATCTCGAGCCCCTGATCATCCCGGTTGATGATCTGTACAAGTTGCCGCTCGCTATGGATCTTGGACAGTTGGTTGCCGCAGCCTAGGCCAACTCGGTGAGCTGATGTTGCAGCAACACCAGGAGGTAGCCGAGCACACCGATGCCCGCGACGACAGCACTCAGCACGGCGAGCCAGAGCCCGTAGCGCAGGATCGGGTTGACGTTCATGCGCCCACCGAGGATCTTGACGCCGATCACCAGAATGTCGATGAGCCAAACCAAGATCATCATCAGGTCATACACACATTCGAGAAGGTGAGCACCGGCCAGCAGACGATCGACCCGAGGAACGAGATGACCACGTCGATGCCGTGCATGTCCTTCAGGTGACTGGTGTGGGTCAGCGTCCAGATGAGACCGATGAGCCCGTAAGGGATCCCGAGGATGATCAGGGTTCCGACGAATTCGGAGACCTTCATCTCGTAGCTGAATAGTCGATCCAGCTTCTTGAGCATATCCGTTGCGTCCTTTCGTGCGCCGGGCCGTTCGCCGGCGAGCCAACCCGCCACGGCCCGAAGGGATCGCGACGCCGCGGGTGGACCCGCGCGCACGGCGATCGGTCCGGTATGCGCGCTCATGTTACGCACGATTCACATCGCGATGGAAGCTTTTCGGCCAAATGTCCAGCTGGATGTCCACTGAGAGGTTCTGGTGAATGCCTGGTGACAGACTCGTTTTGCCAGCTCTAAGTTAGTTCTGGTTCCCAAGTCTCAGACGGCGGTCAAGGCCTCCGATGGCGCAGAATATCCAGTAACATACCGACGGGGTCACCCAGCACACACGACCGCAGGAGGGTTCGATGACGATCAGCATGGCGTCCCGGACAGCCGATCTCGGCCCACACCGCGTCATCACCGGCCCGGGCCCGGCCGTCGACCCGCGCACCTTCCGCGGCGCCGGAGGCCGGAAGATGCGGGCCCTCAACAGGATTCTCAGCGTGGAGATGACGGTTTTCGAGTTTCTCGGCTGGCTCTTGCTCGCCAGAATCCTCTACGCCTCCGCACGAAGGGGCGCGGCGCTACTCGCCCGCGTCATCCTCAGCGTAAGCAGCGCACCGACAGGTTTCCGTGACCGCCGTCGATCTGAGATCCTTCGCCGCACCCTGCGCTTCGGATCATCCTGGGGCACACGGAGTTAGCGCGTTACTACCATGTCGACGTAGGCCACCTGTCCGTTCACCACAACCAGTAGCCATCGGCTCGGCTGTCGGGCACGATACGCCCCGCCGCCACCAGCGCGCGAAACGCCGCACCCTTACGCGGGCAGGCATCCGCTCGACAGCCACGATGATGCTGCATCACCCGGTGTGCCTGTTCGACAGTGAAAGGTATTGCGGGTTCGAGATGTTCGTGCCGATCGAGATTGCGGCCGAGCAGGGTGCCGATCGCACCGATGGTGGCCACCAGCAGGCCGCATCCGGTGAGGATCGACCACATCGAGCCCATGACTCACCGCTCGGCGGCTCGGCGGAAACAGTAGGCGGACGCGGCTAAGTACTGGTGGCACCGGGCGCCGTGGCCGGCGTGCACCGAGAGAATGAACCGGGCGCGGTCGTAGTCGAGAGCCAGGGGCTCCTGCCCGCAATCGCGGCTCTGTATCAGCCACAATTCCCTGATATCCGAATACAGCGCGTCCACGGTTCACCTCCGAAGTTCAGTGCATCCGGCACCGGAAGGCGCCACCGGAAACCGCGCTCGAAGCGGCTGGATCGGACCGCGTCGGGACCGTGCGCCGGGTTTTCCGGAGAGCGGGCGCCCTCGGAAGGTCTGGGCACAACCCCGGTGCCGGATGCGATTCCAGAGTGCGCGTTGCGATTCGGTAGATAACAGTCCCGAACGCGGTAATTGCGAGTAATTTCCGATTGAATCGGCCTGATGCGAGGAAGCGGGACCTATGGTTGAGGTCGACTGGACGGGCGAAGACGTATCAGCGCTTCGCACGGCAATGAGGCGAAGCCGCTATGAGTTCGCACGCTTGGTGGGCGTTACCCCGCGCACCGTGGTCTTGTGGGAGAACGGCCGGACAACCCGGATGCATGCCGCAAGCCGGCGCCTGCTCGACCGGGTGTTGTCCGAGGCCGATTCAGTCGTCGTCGCGCGATTCGAGCGGACGATCACGGCGGGCCACGACGCGGCCAGTGAAACCGGAGATACGAGCGCGGCGCTCGTTCCGAACACCAAGCTCGGTAGGGATAGGGCGCTGGGACACACGGGTATCCGTGCGGCGCCGATCGGGCTCGACAAGGAAGTCGAGGATGAGGACGTGAGAAGGCGAGAGCTACTGGCCTGCATCGGCGCGGGGCTCGCGGGCCAGGCGGCGGAACTGGTAGCGAACGAACCGGAGAAGATGCTGGCGACGCTGGATGCCGGGTCGATCAGCGAGCGCAGGCTCGGCTGGCTCGAGGAGGCCGCGGGCACGCTGGGACGACAGGTGGTACAGGTGCCGCCGCACGAATTGCTGCACACGACCCTGGAGCAATTCCGCACGGTCCGTGGCTGTCTCGCGAATCGACAGGCGACCCACCACCAGATCCGACTCGTCCGCACGGCGGGCAGGCTGGCCAACGTCGTCGGCGAAATACTCTTCAACGAGGGACATTTCGGCCAGGCGCGGCTGTGGTACACCACCGCCATTCACGCCGCCCAGGACATCGGTGACCGCTACTCGGAGGATATCGCCCTGGCCGGGCTGAGCTATCTGCCCACCTACAGCGATAAACCGCAGGACGTACTGCATCTGCTGTCGCCGCGGCTGTCCGAGGATCCGCGGACCGGCGCTGCGGCGGCCTGGCTGTGGGGTATGGCCGCGCGCGCCCACGCCGATCTCGGTGATGCGCGCCAATTCGCTTACTGCATCGACAAATCGGCGGCGGCCTTGGACGGTCAGTCGGATCTGCCGGTGGGCATCTTCTCCTTCCGGCCGGAAAAGCTGGCCTTCTATCAGGCCATCGGGTACGCCCGGCTCGGCCGTCCCGAGGAGACGGAGCAGGCGGCCGCCCGCGCCATGTCGCTGTACGACCCGAGGGAGACCATGGAGCCCGCGCTGGTCCGGTTCGAACACGCGACGGCGCTGCTCGGTTCCGGTGAGGTGGACGAAGCGTGCGCGGTGGCCACCGCGGCCATCACCGACGGGCACACCTATGTCGGGTTGACGGTGACCAAGCGGGCCAAGCAATTCGATTCCGCGCTCGCTCAGCTGCGCGGTCGCGCGATCTCCGACTGGCGCCAGCAGGCCAGGGTGATCATCGATGCGGCACATACGCGGGCCTAGCTGCGCCGGCCTCGCATGACGGGGGCGGGGCGCACCGGTCACAGGGGGGATGTCGGCCGGCGCGCCCCGCGTATTCAGTTGGCTTCCGGATTCATCGCGGCGATGAGCGAATTGGGACGCATATCCAGCCAATGGGATTCGACGTACTCCAGGCAGGCCGTGCGGGTGGCAGCGCCGTGCGCGATGCTCCAGCCGGTCGGCACGGCGGCGAAAATCGGCCAGAGCGAATGTTCACCCTCGTCATTGACGAGGACGTAGAACTGGGCCGAGTCGTCGTCGAACGGGTTGTGCATGGTGGATACCTTCCTCGAGGGACCGGAATTCGACCGTCAGGCGCGGTGGGTGGAGTCCCACAGTGTCGACAGGACGTGGCCGATGCGGGCCAGGGCGGAATCGGAGGTCATCCGCCAGTGGGTGGCCGATACGGCATGGTTGTGCACGGTGCCGTCCACCGCGTCGGACCAGCTCGCGGCGCCGGTAGCGCCGGTCGGATCATCCAGCGACGCAGTGAAATACACCAGATTGCCCTTATACGGCCGTGGGCGATAGCGACCGATCAGCGCCAATGACCGAGTGCCCGCGTCCAGCAGCCTGCCGAGCCGGTCGGCGCCGAAGGAGGCGAATGGTTCGGGCAGCTCACCGATGCGCCGGGCCAGCTGCGCGATATCGAGCTCGGTGTCGGTCACACCGGCCTGTTCACCCAGCATTCCGCCGAGCAGATCCGCCACCGGCACCGTCGCGGACTCGGCTACCGCGACCGTGCGCGAGCTGTCCATCATGGCGAGCATCGCGACATGCTGACCCTCGTCCTGCAACTGGATCGCTACCGCGTGTGCGAGCACACCACCCAACGACCAGCCGAGCAGATGGTACGGCCCCTCCGGCTGCACGGCGCGGATCTCGCGGATGTAGCGCCGGGCCCACTCCTCGATCGAATCCGGCAGCGGTTCCGCCGAATTCAGCGCCGGTGACTGGAGACCGTAGATGCCGCGTTCCGGATCGATATGCGCGGCCAGACCGGCGAACGACCAGGCGACGCCTCCGGCCGGATGGACGCAGAACAGCGGTTCCCGCGCTCCTCCCGGACGCAGCGGCAACAGCACGTCGAAGGCGACCTCGGTATCGACGCGGCCACGGCCGGATTGCGCCGTTGCCAGCTGTGCGACCAACCCGGCGGGGGTCGGCGTGGAGAACAGCCAGACCACCGGAACCTGCTCGGCCAGTTCGGCGCTCAGGCGGGTGGTCAGCCGGGTCGCCAGCAGTGAGTTGCCGCCGCGTTCGAAGAAGCTGTCGTCCAGTCCGATCCGTTCGACCGCGAGCGCCTCGGCGAAAACGGCACAGACTGTCTGCTCCAGTGCCGTTCGCGGGGCACGGTATTCGCGCGCCTCGACCTCCGGTCGCGGCAGCGCGGCGCGATCGATCTTGCCGTTCGCGGTGAGCGGCAGCGCATCCAGTGGCATCAGCACCGCCGGAACCATATAGCTCGGCAATGTTTCGGACAGCGCCGAACGCAGAGCCGCGAGATCCTGCGGTGTGACCGCCGTGAAATAGCCGACCAGCATCGCGTTCTCACCGTCGGCCCGGTGTGCCACCACGATCGCGTCGGTGATGGCGGGCCGGGAGCGCAGCACGTATTCGATCTCGGCGAGTTCGATGCGGTAGCCGCGCACCTTGACCTGGAAGTCGCGGCGCTCGACATACTCGAGATTGCCGTCGGCGGCCCACCGCACCATGTCACCGGTGCGGTAGAGCCGGGTTCCGGCGTCGCCGAACGGATTCGCCACGAAGCGTTCGGCGCTCAGATCCGGCCTGCCGTGATAGCCGCGGGCCAGCTGCGCGCCGCCCAGATACAGCTCACCGGTCACACCGGCCGGAACCGGATGCAACCGGTCGTCGAGTACATAGACCTGGTTGCCCGCCTCCACCCGGCCGATCGGCACCACGGACCGGGATAGGGCCGAGCCGAGGCCGGTGGTCCGGTAGCGCGTCACCGAGACGGCCGCTTCGGTCGGGCCGTAGAGATTGTCGATCCTGGCGGTGGTCAGCGCTCCGATGCGGGTCACCGTCGCGGCGGGCAGCGCCTCACCGATCGCCAGCAGCCTGCGCAGCGAACGCGGCAGCCGCCGGTCACCGGATACCTCGGCCAGCATCGCCAGCAGCGAGGGCACCAGCGTCACCGTGGTCACCGAGGCGCGCCGGATCAGATCGAGCACACCCTCCGGATCACGCTGCGCCCCCTGCGGTGCCAGCACCACCCTGGCCCCGGTGCGCGGCGCCCACCAGAACTCCCATACCGACAGGTCGAAGGCCGCCGAGGTCATCAGCAGCGTGGCATCGTCGGCATCGAGCGCATACTCCGCCTGCATCCAGTCCAACTGGTGGGCGACGGCGGCGTGCGATACCGCGACGCCCTTCGGCGCACCGGTGGATCCGGAGGTGAAGATGACGTAGGCGGTATTGGCCGGGGTCAGCGGAGCCAGACGTTCGTCGTTCCGGATCGGGCCGGCGTCGAGGGCCGGATCGAGGGCCGAGATATCGAGCAGCACCTCGTGATCGGCAACCTCAGCGGGCAGCATCGGCCGCCGGGAGGAGGTCAACACCAACGCCGGATCGGCTGCCGCGAGCACGCCGATGGTGCGGTCCAGCGGGTGGGCCGGGTCCAGCGGTACATACGCGCCGCCCGCGGCCACCACCGCGTACATGGCGACCAATAGGTCGATGCTACGCGGAACAGCCAGCGCCACCAGCGATTCCGGTCCGATGCCGCGCCCGATCAGCATTCGGGCGAGCCGGTTGACGCGCGCGCCGAACTCGGCATAGGTCAGCGTGGTCGCGTCCTCGACCACCGCCACCGCATCCGGCGTCCTGGCGAGCTGCGCCTGGAATCCGGAGATCAGGGTGCCGGGGTCGAATGCGCGGTCGGCCCGGTTCCACCCGACGAGCATGCGCTCGGACTCGGCGGCATCCAGCAGTGTCAGATCACCGACCGCGAGCTCCGGCCGCGCGCGGACCGCGGCCAGGATCCGCTGCAACCGTCCCGCGAAGCCCGCGACCGTGGATTCGTCGAACAGCGCGGTGGCATAGGTGATCGAGGCCGCCAACCCGGCCGGGCGACCGTCGGCGTCATAGCGGTCGGTGACCACCAGGTGCAGGTCGAACTGGGAGACCTCGGAGTCGAAATCGACCGCGTTGGCGGTCAATCCGTCCAGGGCGAAATCGGCTTCGGCCTGGTTGTGGAAGGAGAAGCCGACCTGGAACAGCGGATGCCGTGCGGTCGAGCGCTCCGGGTTGAGCACCTCCACCAGTCGTTCGAACGGCACATCCGCGTGTGAGAAGGCGGACAGGTCCGCGTCGCGTACCCGCTCGAGCAGCGCGGTGAAATCCTCGGCGGCCACCACATCGGTGCGCAGTACCAGGGTATTGACGAACATGCCGACCACCTCGTCGAGTTCGGCCGCTCCGCGGCCGGCGACCGGGGTGCCGACGGCGATATCCGAGGTTCCGGACAGCCTGGCCAGCAGCAGCGCGAAGGCGGCGTGTACGACCATGAACAGGGTCGCTCCCCTGCTACGGCCCAATTCGGCCAGTCCGGCGTGGAGTTCGGCATCGATGCCGAAGTCCACATGCCTGCCGCGAGTGGAGACGATGGCGGGCCTGGGGCGGTCGGCAGGCAGATTCAGCTGGGCGGGCAGCGCCGCGAGCGTCTCGGTCCAGAACCCGAGCTGGCGCGAGACCAGCGACGCCGGATCGTCCTCCGAGCCGAGCAGTTCCCGCTGCCACCGGCTGTAGTCCGCGTACTGCACCGGCAATGGCGTCCAGCCGGGTGCAACGCCCCGTCTGCGGGCGGCGTAGGCGAGCATCACATCCCTGGCAAGCGGCACCAGTGAGGAGCCGTCCGCGGCGATATGGTGCACCACCACGACCAGCACGTGTTCGTGCGTTGGCCCCGGCTCCTCCCCGACCGGTGCGAACAGCCGGGCCCGCAGCGGCACCGCGTCGGCGACGTCGAAGCCCGCGCCGACGAAATCGGCCACCGCCGTGGCCAGATCGTCCGTCGGCACCGAAATCGGGGACAGCACTGGGGTTCCGGCGTCGGCCAGCGGAAGTACCACCTGAACCGGTCCGGATTCGTGCTGCGGGTACACGGTGCGCAGCACCTCGTGCCGCCGCACCACATCCACGATCGCGGCATTGAGCGCGGCGATATCGAGTTCGCCGCGCAACCGGACGGCGAGCGGGATGTTGTAGGCGGTGGACTGCCGATCCAATCGATTCAGGAACCACATGCGTTGCTGGGCCAACGACAGCGGCACCGGATCGGAGTCGGTGCGCCCGGCCAGTATCGGCCGGGTCGGCGCGGCGGCCGGATCGCCCGCTTCGACGAGCGCCGCGGCCAAGCCCGCCACCGTCGAGTGCTCGAAGATCATCCGCACGCCGACCGAGGTCCCGACCCGGCTGGCCAGGCGGGCCGCCAATTGGGTTGCGGTGAGCGAATTCCCGCCGAGGGCGAAGAAGTCGTCGGCTCGGCCGATCCGCGCCGGATCGTCGAATCCGAGCACCTCGGCGATGGTCTGGGCCACGGCGTATTCGGTGGCCGTCTCGGGCGCCCGGAACTCCGCGGTCCGGAACCTGGGCTCCGGCAGCGCCTTCCGATCGAGCTTGCCGACCGGTGTCAGCGGGATCTCATCGAGCACCGTGATCGCCGCGGGCACCATATAGGCCGTCAGCGACCGGCCGGCGAAGTCGGTCAGTTCATCGGTGTCTACCGTCCGTCCTGGCGCGGCGACCACGTAGGCGACCAGGCTGACGACCCCGTTGGCGTCGGTATGGCCGACGGTGACCGCGAACTCGACCGACTCGTGCGCGGTGAGTACCGCGTCTATCTCGCCGAGTTCGATGCGCAGGCCGCGCACCTTCACCTGCTGATCCGAGCGCCCGACGTACTGGATGGCGCCGGATCCGGTCCAGCGCACCAGATCACCGGTGCGGTAGAGCCGTCCGCCCGCCGGACCGTAGGGGTCCGCGATGAAGCGATCCGCCGAAAGTCCCGGTCGCGCATGGTATCCACGTGCCAGTCCCGGTCCGCGCAGATACAGCTCACCGGTGACGCCCACCGGCACCGGCTGCAATCGAGCATCGAGCACCGCCGCGGACATGCCGTGGATCGGGGTGCCGATATCGAAGGCGTCCCCCGGCCGCAGCGGAGCGCTGATATTGGTGATGACGGTGGTCTCGGTCGGACCGTAGGTGTTGTAGAACACGCGGTCCGTGGCCCAGCGCTGTACCAGATCCGGGCCGTAGGCCTCGCCGCCCACGGTGACATGCTCGAGTTCGGGCAGCTGGGCCGGATCGAGGGTCTGGAGCACCGCCGGGGTGATGAAGGCGTGGCTCACCCGCCGATCCCGGATGAGTGCGGTCAACTCCGCCCCGCCGTAGACCCCGGCGGGCGCGATCACCAGGGCCGCGCCCGCCGCGAGCGCCATCAGGAATTCCAGCATGGAGGCGTCGAAACTGGGTGAGGCCACGTGCAGCACCCGTGCGGTCGTGGTGACCCGGTACCGATCCCGTTGGGCGCGCGCCACTCCGGCGATACCGGCATGTGGGGCCACCACACCTTTGGGGATTCCGGTGGACCCGGAGGTGTAGATCATCCATGCCGGATTGCCCGAACGCAGCGGGCGCACCAGCTCGTCGTCACCGATCGAGGCGGCACTGGTATGCCGGAGTCTGGCCGCGGTCGCCGGGGTGTCCAGCACCAGCCATTCGGCGAGGCCGGGCAGTGCCGCGCGGACCGCGGCGACCGTCAGGCCGATGGCGGCGCCGGAGTCGGTCAACATATGCGCGATCCGGTCCGCCGGGTAGGTCGGATCGACCGGGACGAATGCGGCACCGGTCTTGGCGACCGCCCACACGGCGAGCACGGATTCGGATGATCGGGGAATAGCCACAGCGACAACATCTTCCGGGCCTACGCCGTGCCCGATGAGCATGCGGGCCAGCCGGGAGGACTGCTCGTCCATCGCGCGATAGGACAGCGCGAGGTCACCGCAGACGACCGCCGTGCCCTCGGGGTTCATCGCGACCGCGACCGCGATCAATTCCGCGAGGGTCTGCTGCCGCACCGGCTCGGCGCCGCGCCGAGCGAGCAGGCCGGAACGCTCGGCCGGGGCCAGCAGGTCCACCGCGCCGATCGCCGCCTCGGGATCCGCGGTGAGCGCGCCGAGCAGACGGCCGAAGCGGCGCAACAGGCCCGCGGCGGTATCGGCGTCGAACAGGTCTGTCGCATAGTTCAATTCGACACCGAGGTGACCGTCGGCATCCGGATCGGCGGCGACGGTGAACTGCATATCGAATCGCGCCACCGGCTCGTCGAATTCGACCGCCGCCAACTCCAGACTGGGCAGCGTGAAGGATTCGGCCGCGGTATTCAGATAGCTCAGCGCCACCGTGAACAAGGGGTGTCTGGCCCGCGAGGACTCGATGCCCAATTCGTCGACCACCCGCTCGAACGGGACGGTCGCGTGGGCGAACGCCGCCAGATCGGCCGCCTTCGTCGCCGCGAGCAATTCGGCGAAGGACAGGTCCGGTTCCGGTCTGGTGCGCAGCACCAGCGTATTCACGAACATGCCGACCAGGTCGTCGAGCGCGGCCGCGCCGCGACCCGCCACCGGGGTCCCGATGGCGATATCGGTGGCCCCGGACAGCCGCGCCAGCAGCACCGACAGCGCCGCGTGCACGACCATGAACGGGGTCGCGCCGTGGCGTGCCGCGAGATCACGTACCCGATCGGCGACGCCGCCGCCGATTCTGGCGCGGATATTGCCGCCGCGCTTGGAGGCGATGGCGGGTCGTGGCCGGTCGGTGGGCAACGCCAGTTCGTCGGGCAGGTCGCGCAGCGCTTCGGTCCAGTACGACAGTTGTTCGGCGGCCACGGCTGCCACCGACTGCGCTTGCCACAGCGCATAATCCGCGTACTGGGCCGCCAACTCCGGCCAGACCGGCGCGGCGCCGAGTACCCGAGACAGGTACGCCGAGAGCAGGTCGCGCAGCAGCGGATATATCGAATACCCGTCGGCGGCGATGTGATGCAGCACGGCGACCAGTACGTGGCTGTCGGCCGTCTCGCGCAGCAGCACCGCACGCACCGGCACCTCGGTGGTGACATCGAAACCCGCGGCGAGGAATTCGGCGATCCGATCATCGAGCGCGCCGTCCGCCGATTCGACGGCCAGCCGCACCGTGGCCTGCTCCGCGGGCAGAACCATCTGGTGGCCGACACCGTCGGCATCGGCCGGGTAGACGGTGCGCAACGCCTCATGCCGAGCGACCACATCGGCGAAGGCGGCGGCCAGCCCGACCTCGTCCAGCTCGCCCCGGATCCGCATCGCGGCCGGAATATTGTGCGCCGCCGAAGCCGGGTCGAGCCGGTTCAGGAACCACATGCCCCGCTGTACCGGCGCCAGCGGCACGACCTCCGGCCGCGGGCCCGCGATCAGCGGCAGCACCTGCTCGGCGGCGTCGGCCTCGGCGGTGATGCGTGCCGCGAGGGCACGCACCGTCGGCGCCTCGAAGAGCAGCCGCACCGGAACCCGCCTGCCGAGCCGCTCGCTCAGCCGGGCCAGCACCCGGGTGGCGCTGAGCGAGTTCCCGCCCAGGTCGAAGAAGTTGTCGTCGGCGCCGACGCGGCCGCCGTTCAGCACCGTCTCGTAGGCCGCCGCGACCAGCCGTTCGGCCGGGGTGATCGGGGACCGATAGGCGATGCGGTCGAACTCCGGTTCCGGCAGCGCCGCGCGGTCCAGCTTGCCGGAGGCATTGAGCGGGAACGCTTCCAGCGTCACCAGCGCCGATGGCAGCATGTACGACGGCAGCGCGGCCGCGGCCGCGGACATCACCTCGGCCTCGGAGATCCGGACCCCGGGCCGCGAGGTGAGGTATCCGACCAGATGATCGCCGCTGACCCGGGCCGCGGCCTGGGCGACCCCGGGTACCGCCGCGAGTACGGCTTCGATCTCACCGAGTTCGATGCGCTGGCCACGGAACTTCACCTGGAAATCGGTGCGGCCGAGGTACACCAGCTCGGCCACCGGACCGCTGGTATCCCAGCGCACCAGATCACCGGTGCGGTACATGCGTTCGCCGGGCCGCCCGAAGGGGTTGGCCACGAACCGATCCACGGTGAGATCCGGCCGGCCCTGGTAGCCGCGGGCGAGCTGGGTGCCCGCCAGGTACAACTCCCCCGCAACCCCGGGCAGGGTGGGGCGCAGCCGCGCATCCAGCACGTACACCCGGCTGTTCCACACCGGGTTGCCGATCGGCACGACGGTCCGCTCGGTCTCGCCGGTCACATCGCGATAGGTGATGCTCACCGCGGCCTCGGTGGGGCCGTACAGATTGTGCAGGCGCGCGGAGCCGACCGCGCCGAAGGCCCGCACCGTCTCGGCGGGCAACGCCTCCCCGATCACGAACACCATCCGCAGTGTGGCGAGTGCATCGCGCAGCCCGGCGGTTTCGATATGCCCGGCGAAGACGCTCAGCATCGACGGCACGAAATCGGTGACGGTGACGCCGTATCCGCCGATCACCTCGGCGAGATATCCCGGGTCACGATGGCCGTCCGGGGTGGCCAGCACCAGTGTCGCGCCGACGCGCAGCGGGAGGAAGTAGCCCCAGAGCGATACGTCGAAAGTGGTGGCGGTCTTCTGCAGGTACACGTCGTCGGCGATGAGCTGGTACTGCGATTGCATCCAGGTCATCTGGTTGACGATCGCCGCGTGGGACACGCTGACGCCCTTGGGCTTCCCGGTCGAACCGGAGGTGAAGATCACGTACGCCGGATGTCCGGGGTGGACGGGGGCCGTGCGCTCGTTGACCGCGATCGGGTCATCGGCGTACCCGTCGAGCACGGCCGTATCGACACATACCGTCGGCCCGGTACCGCCGAAGTCGTCCACATCCGCGGCCGTGGTCAGCAGCACGGCCGGGCGTGCGGTCTCCAGGATGTGCGCGATGCGCCGGGCCGGGTGATCCGGATCGATCGGGACGTAGGCGCCGCCCGCCTTGAGCACCGCGTACATGGCCACGACCAGATCGGTGGACCGCCGAATGGCCAGCGCCACCAGCGATTCCGGGCCGACGCCCGCCTCGATGAGGTGTCGCGCCAGCTGATTGGTGCGCCGGTCGAGCTCACCGTAGGTCACCACGGTGGCATGCGCGCCGCCGTCGGGGACGTACACCAGTGCCGGATCATCCGGGGTGGCGGCGGCCTGCGCTTCGAACTCGTCGAGCAGCAGTTCCGCGACGAACGCGGTATGCGCGGAATCGTTCCACTCGGTCACCACCCGGTGCAGTTCGCCCGGACCGAAGAGATCGATATCGCCGACCACCCGGTTCGGATCCGCGGTCACGGCGGCGAGCAGGCGCAGGAATCCGGCGCCGAATCCGGCCACCGTGGATTCGTCGAAAAGATCGGTGGCGTAGCTGAATCGGAGCGCGTCATCGGTGACGGTGAGCTGCACATCGAATCGGGTGGTCTCGTAGTCGAGGCCGTATTCGGCGATCCCGACACCCGCCATCTCGATATCGACCGGCGCCAGGTTCTGGAAGAACAGCGCGACCTGGAACAGCGGATGCCGCGCCTCGGACCGCGGTGGGTCGAGCACCTCGACCAGACGCTCGAAGGGCACGTCGGCATGGGCGAACGCATCCAGATCGGCCTCGCGCACCCGGCGCAGTACTGCGGCGAACGGGTCCGAACCGGGGATCTCGGTGCGTAGTACCAGGGTGTTGACGAACATGCCGACCAGGTCGTCGAGCGCGGCGGAACCGCGACCCGCGATGGGTGCGCCGATGGCGATATCGGCCGTCCCGGAGAGCCGGGCCAGCAATACCGCGAGCGCGGCGTGCACGACCATGAACGGTGTCGCCTCGTAGCGCGCCGCCACGGCGGCGATGCCACCGCGCAGTGCGGGATCGAGCGGCAGCGTGGTAGCGGCCGCCGTATGGGTGGCCACGGCCGGGCGCGGGCGATCCGCGGGCAGGTCGAGCTGCGCGGGCAGGCCGCGCAGTGCCTGCTCCCAATACCGCAGTTGCTGGGCGGCGACCGATTCCGCGTCATCTTCGGCGCCGAGCAGCTCGCGCTGCCACAGTGCGTAGTCGGCGTACTGGACCGGGAGTTCCGACCACTCCGGCCGCGCACCGGTGGCGCGGGCCGCGTACGCGAGGGCGATATCGCGGGCCAGCGGGCCCATCGAGAAGCCGTCGGCGGCAATGTGATGTACCACGAGAGCGAGCAGATGCTCACCTTCCGCGAGCCGAGCCAGCCCGATCCGCAGTGGCACCTCGGCCGTCACGTCGAAGGGGGTCGCGACGAATTCGACCAATGCCTCGGCGACCCCGGCCGCATCCATCCGCACCAGCGGCGGCACCCGATCGGTACCGAGAATCCGCTGGTAGCCGATGCCGTCGACATCCGGGTAGACCGTGCGCAGGGTTTCGTGCCTACCGATCACATCCGCGATGGCGGCGGTCAGCGCCGCGGTGTCCAGCGTGCCGGTCAGCCGGATGACGACCGGGATATTGTTCACCGTCTCCGCCGGATCGAACCGGTTCAGGAACCACATGCGCTGCTGCGCGGGCGAGAGCGGAACCAGCTCAGGGCGCGGCCGCGCGGTCAGGGCAGGGCGATTGCCGGTGCCGCCGTGCCGGTCGACCTGTGCGGCGAGCCCCGCGACGGTGGGCGCCTCGAACAGCATGCGCACCGGGATCTCGGCGGCCAGTTCGGCGCCGAGCCGGGCCGCGACCCGGGTGGCGATCAGCGAATTGCCGCCGAGAGCGAAGAAGTCGTCATCGGCGCCGACTTCGGCGATACCGAGCAGCTCACCGAATACGCGCGCGACGGCCCGCTCGGCGTCGGTCTCGGGCGCGCGGTAGGTCGCGGTCTCGAAGACGGGTGCGGGCAGCGCCTGACGATCGAGCTTGCCGGAGGCGTTCACCGGGAACGCGTCGAGCAATACGAATGTCGAAGGCACCATATAGGCGGGCAGTTCGGCGCCGAGTCCGGCACGCACGACGGCGGTATCGACGGCACCCACCAGATAGGCCACCAGTTGATCACCGAGCCGCTCGTCGGCGTGCACGACCACCACGGCCTGTTCGACGGCGTCCATCGCGGTGAGCGCGGCCTCGATCTCACCGAGCTCGATGCGCAGGCCGCGCAACTTCACCTGGAAGTCGGTGCGGCCCAGGTACTCCAGCTCACCGTCGGCGGTCCAGGTGACCAGGTCACCGGTGCGGTACATGCGAGCGCCCGGCGCGCCGTAGGGGTCGGCGACGAAGCGGTCCGCGGTCAGATCCGGCCGCGCCACATAGCCGAGCGCCAATTGCGCGCCCGCCAGGTACAACTCGCCGGGTACCCCGATCGGCACCGGTCGCAGCCGCGAATCCAGTACCAGCAGACGGGTATTGAATACCGGCCTGCCGATCGGCACCGAGGCCGTATCGGCGTCGGTGACCTCATGGAAGGTGACGTCGACCGCCGCCTCGGTCGGACCGTACAGATTGTGGACGCGGGCGCCGGTGAGCTCCCGTGCCCGCTGCGCGGTGGCCGCGGGCAGCGCTTCGCCGGAGGCGAAGATCCGGCGCAGCGTGCGGCATTCCCCGGCCTTCGGCTCGGTCAGGAATACCGCGAGCAACGCGGGCACGAAATGCACGGTGGTGATCTGCTCGGCGACGATCAGCCGGGCCAGGTAGGCGGGATCGCGGTGGCCGTCGTGGCGCGCGATCACCAGCCGGGCGCCGACCTGCAACGGCCAGAAGAACTCCCATACGGACACGTCGAAGGTGGCGGGCGTCTTCTGCAACACCGTGTCGTACCCGCGCAGCCCGTACCGGTCCTGCATCCACAGCAGCCGGTTGACGATCGCGGCATGCGAGACCGCCACACCCTTGGGGCGTCCGGTGGAACCGGAGGTGAAGATCACGTAGGCGGGGTGACCGGGGGTCGGGGTGCCGAGCCGTTCCGCGGGGGTCAGCGGCTCGGCGGAGTAGCCGGTGAGATCCAGGTCGTCGATCCGGATCCGACGCGCCGCGACAGCTTCCGGGTCGACACCGGAGGTCAGTACGCAGACCGGTCGCGCCGTCCGCAGCACATAGTCGAGGCGCTCGGCCGGATGATCCGGATCGAGCGGCACGTACGCGCCGCCCGCCACGGTGACGGCGTACATCGACACCACCAGATCCAGCGACCGCCGCATGCCGAGTGCGACATACGAATCCGGGCCGACGCCCTGCGCGATCAGGAAGCGCGCCAGCCGGTGCACCCGGCCCGCGAACTCGGCATATGTCAGCATCGCGTTGCGATTCGATGAGGGGCGGTGGTCGGGCGACGGGTGGGCAAGACTTGCCCCCTCGAAGGTCACGGCGATCGCGTCGGGGGTTCGGCGCACCTGCTGCTCGAACAGCGAGATCAGCGTGTGCTCGGTGGGCGCGGGGCGCGCGGTGTCGTTCCAGCGCTCCAGGATCAGTGTGCGCTCGGCGGGGTCGAGCAATTCGATATTACCGACCGGTACGGTGGCGTCGCCCACGGCTGCTTCGAGCACCCGCACGAATCTGACCGCGTACGCCTCGACGGTTGCCCGGTCGAACAGATCCGTCGCGTATCGCAGCACGGCGCGCAGCGCGGTACCCTCGCCCGCCCGGTGCTCGGTCAACTCCAACGCCAGGTCGAACTGCGCGATCCGGTTGTCGATCGGATAAGCCGACACCTCGAGACCGGGCAGCCGCAAGACCGAATCGTCACGGTGTTCGAAGGTCAGCAGGGTCTGCACGATCGGCGAGTGTGCTTGCGAGCGGACCGGATTCAGCTCGTCGACCAGTCGCTCGAACGGCAGGTCGGCGTGGGCGAAGGCGCGCACATCGGTATCGCGGACCCGGCCGAGCAATTCAGCGAAGGATGCCTCGGCGGGGACCGTGGTGCGCAGTACCAGGGTATTGACGAACATGCCGACCAGCTCGTCCAGGGCTTCCTCGGCCCGGCCCGCGACCGGGGTGCCGATGGCGATATCCGCCGTGCGCGCCATCCGGGACAGCAGGGTGGCGTAGGCGGCGTGCACCACCATGAACAGCGAAACACCGTGCAGGCGTGCCAGATTCGCGGCGGCGGCGGTGAGCTCCGCAGAGACGGCGAATTCGACGGCGGCGCCGCGGCCGGTGGCCACCGGCGGCCGCGGCCGATCGGCGGGCAGTTCCAGAACCGGCGCGAGACCGGCGAGTTCCGAACTCCAGTAGGCGATCTGGCGCGCCAGTAGCGATTCGGGATCATCGGCGGATCCGAGCACCTCGTGCTGCCACACCGTGAAGTCGGCGTACTGGACCGGCAGTGGTGTCCATCGCGGTGCCGCGCCGTCGACGCGGGCACCGTAGGCCACCATCAGATCGCGGGCCAGTGGCGCGGTGGAGACACCGTCGGCGGCGATATGGTGCACGACCACGACCAGGACGTGGTCGGCCGGGCCGACGCGGAACAGCTTGGCACGCACCGGCATCCGAGTGCGCAGATCGAAGCCGACCGCGGCGGCCGCGAGGACGGCGTCGAGCAATTCCGCCTCGGCGACCTCGACCAGAGGAAGCACCATCTCCGGCAACGCGGCGCCGGAGAGCACGACCTGCGTGGGACCGGCATCGTCGGCGGGGAATACGGTGCGCAGCGACTCGTGCCGTTCGATCACATCCCGCAGCGCGGCGCGCAGCGCCGATTCGTCCAGTGCTCCGGTCAACCGGATGGTGATCGGGATGTTGTAGACGGCGGACTCCGGTTCCAACCGGTTGAGCAGCCACATCCGGGTCTGCGCGGGCGACAGCGGCAGTCGCGCGGACCGCTCGCGAGCCACCAGCGCGGGGCGGTCGGCGCGCGAGTCCAGCCGGGCCGAATATGTCACGCGGACCGCCAATTCCGCGACGGTGGGGGCCTCGAACACCTCCCGTACGGTCAGCGCCGCGCCGAAGGCGGCATTGGCCCGCGCGACCAGGCGCATGGCCAAGAGCGAATTGCCGCCCCTGGCGAAGAAGTCGTCGTCGGCGCCGATGCGGGCTCGCGCCCCGACCAGGTCGGTGATCAGTGCGGCGAGTACGGATTCGACGCCCTCCCGTGGCGCCCGGAATTCGACCGCGGTACCGGTGAATTCGACCGCGGGCAGCGCCGCGCGGTCCAGCTTGCCGACCGAGGTGAGCGGCATCTGCGCCAGCACCGCCAGATGCGCGGGCACCATATAGCCGGGCAGTCGGTCGCGCACCGCGTCCAAGACCGAATCCGCGCTGAGATCGGCCCCGCTGACATAGCCGACCAGGCATTCGTAACCGGCGGTGTCCTTCGCGAGCACCACCGCGGCATTCGTCACCCCGTCGACCGCGGCCAGTGCGGACTCGATCTCGCCGAGCTCGATCCGCTGACCGCGCAGCTTCACCTGGAAATCGTTGCGGCCCAGATAGACCAGGTCACCCTCGCGATTCCACTTCACCAGATCGCCGGTCCGGTACATCGACCGGCCCGGTACGCCGAAGGGGTCGGCGACGAACCGCTCCGCGGTCAGACCCGCGCGGCCGTGGTAGCCCCTGGCCAGCTGGTCCCCCGCGAGGTAGAGCTCACCGGTGACACCGGCCGGTACCGGCCGCAGCCGCGCGTCCAGCACGTAGGCGCGGGTATTCCAGCAGGGACGTCCGATGGCGACATCGCGGTCCGACGCCCCATCCGCATCGGTGAATTCGTGATAGACGGCGGAGATCGCGGCCTCGGTCGGGCCGTACGCATTGTGCACGGCCCCGTCGAAGGACTCCCGGATGGCGGCGAGCAGATCCGGGGTCAGCGCCTCGCCACCGCAGTGCAAATGGCGGAAGGACCGCAACGCGTCGCCCATACCCTCGCCGATCAGGGCGGCGAGCACCGACGGCACGTATTCGGCGATGGTGATGCCGTGTTCGCGCAGCAGCCCCGCGAAGTAGGCCAGATCGAGATGTCCGCTGGAGCGGGCGATCACCAGCGGCGCGCCCACCGCGACGGGCAGGAAGCACTCCCACACCGATACGTCGAAGGTCAGCGGGGCACGTTGCAGAATCCGGTCGTCGGCCGTCACGCCGTACCGGAATTCGAGCCAGCGCAACTGATTCATGATGGCGCGGTGGCTGACCGCGACGCCCTTGGGACGACCGGTCGACCCGGAGGTGAAGAGCACGTAGGCGATATTGTCCTGTCGCAATGCCGCGGTCCGTTCCGCGTCGGTGACCGGCGCGGCGTCGAAGCCGCTCAGGTCCAGCGCGGCGAGCTCGATCACCCTGACACCGGGCAGTTCCGGCAGTTCCGCGCCGCCGACCGCGAGCACCAGCGCGGATTCGGCGCTCTCGACGACCTGTGCGATGCGGTCGGCGGGATGGGCCGGATCGATCGGCAGGTAGGCGCCGCCCGCCCGCACGATGGCGTACATGGCCACCAGCATCTCCAGTGAGCGCTGCGCCGCGAGTCCGACTATGGTCTCCGGTCCGACACCCGCCGCGATCAGCCAGCGGGCCAGGCGGTTCACCCGCGCGGCCAGCTCGCCGTAACTGAGCTCGGCTCCCTCGTATCGGGCCGCGATGCCGTCGGGTTCGGCGGCGGCGCGCGCGGTGAGCAGATCGTCCAGGGTTTCGTCCGGCAGTGCGCGGGCGGTGGCGTTGCGGTCCGAGAGCAGCAGGCCGCGTTCGGCCACCGACATGAGCTCGACCGCGCCGACCGTGGTCCGGATGTCACGGGTCATGGCGCGCAATACGCGTTCGAAGCCCGCCAGGAATTCGGCGATGGTCTCCGCATCGAACAGGTCGAGCGCGTAGTGCAGGTGCATATCGATGCCGTCGGGGTTGCCGTCGGCGTCGTAGCGATCGGTCAACGTCCAGTCCAGATCCAGCTGGATGGGCGCGGGGCCGACCTCGAGCGCGGCGAAGGCCAGCCGGTGCAGCTGGAAGTCGGGCTTGGCCTGGTTCTGGAGGGTCAGCGCGACCTGGTAGAGCGGCGCATGGGCCTGCGAGCGCACCGGATTGACCACGTCGACGAGTTGCTCGAACGGCACCGCGGCATGGTCGAAGGCGGCCAGATCGGCGGCGCGCACGGTCGCCAGCAGCTCGGCGAGGCGGGCGTCGGGGCGTACCTCGGTGCGCAATACCAGGGTGTTGACGAACATGCCGACGAGTTCGTCGAGCGACTGATCGCCGCGACCGGCCACCGGGGTGCCGATCACCACGTCGGTGGTCGAACCCAGGCGGCTCAGCAGCACGGCGAGCGCGGTGTGCAGCACCATGAACGGGGTGACCCGGTGGGTCGCGGCCAGATCCTGGATCTCGCGGTGCAGTGCCGCGTCCAGCTGCCCGGTTTGAGCGCCGCCCCGGTTGGTGGCGATGGCGGGCCGGGGCTGGTCGGTCGGGAGCGTCGATACCTCGGGCAGGTCGGCGAGCCGGTCGGTCCAGTAGGCCGATTGCCGGGCCAGTACGGACTTGTCGTCGTCCATCCGGCCGAGCGCGGCGCGCTGCCAGATCGCGAAATCGGCGTACTGCACCGGCAGCGGACCCCAGTTCGGGGTGGTGTTCGCGCAGCGCGCGACGTACGCGGCGGCCAGATCGCGGGTCAGCGGCGCGAAGGACCAACCGTCGGCGGCGATGTGGTGGACCACGAACAGCAGGACGTGCACCTGCCGCGCGGGTCCGGTCGCCGTATCGTCGTCCACCCGGAGCAGGCGAACGCGCAGCGGGACCTCGCTGGTTACGTCGAAGCCCGCTCCGGCGGCGGCGGCGATCAATTCGGGCAGCTCCGCGGCCCGCACCGTGCGGTCCGTCAGTTCGACCAGGCGGGTGCCCGCGGGCAGCACCACCTGCGTGGCGGCGCCGTCGCGTTCGGGATAGATGGTGCGCAGCGTTTCATGCCTGCCGATCACATCGGCGATGGCCGCCGCCAGCGCGGGCACATTCAGCGTGCCGGTGAGCCGGAGCGCGAACGGAATGTTGTATCCGCCGCTCGCGGTGTCGAATCGGTTCAGGAACCACATGCGCTGCTGGGCGATCGACAGCGGGATCGCGCCGTCGCGGTTCTGCGCCGTCAATGGTGGCAGCACCGCCAGTGCGGTATCGGCCCGCACCGGTGCGAGGGTGAGCAGCTGTGCCAGTTCGCGCACGGCGGGCGCGTCGAAGATGGTGCGCACCGGGACATCCGAGCCGGTCGCCCTGGTCAGTCGTGCGGCGAGCTGGGTGGCGATGAGCGAATTGCCGCCGAGTGCGAAGAAGTCGTCGTCGGCGCCGACCCGGTCGGCGCCGAGTAGCGCACGGAAGGTGTCGGCGACCAGGGCTTCCGCCGGACCGGACGGTGCACGGAATTCGGTGGATGCGGCGGTGGGGGCGGGCAGTGCGGTGCGGTCCAGCTTGCCGGAGGCATTGACCGGGAACTCGTCGAGGACCACGTAGGCGGAGGGCACCATATATCCCGGTAGTCGCCGGGTGAGTTCGGCACGCACGATGTCGATATCGAGGGAGCCGTCCGGCACCAGGTAGCCGACCAGCTGATCACCGGTGCCGTGGTCGTCGCGCACCAGCACCACCGCCTGTGCGACGCCCGGCCCCGACAGCAGCGCCGCCTCGATATCGCCGAGTTCGATGCGCAGACCGCGCACCTTCACCTGGAAGTCGGTGCGGCCGAGGAACTCCAGCTCACCGGTATCACCGCGCTGCCAGGCCACCAGGTCACCGGTGCGGTACAGGCGGGCGCCGGGCGGGCCGAAGGGGTTGGCCACGAAGCGGTCCGCGGTCAGATCGGCACGGCCGAGGTACCCGGTCGCCAGTTGGTCACCGGCCAGATACAACTCGCCCGGTACACCCGCGGGCACCGGGCGCAGTCGCGCATCCAGCACATAGACCCGGGTATTCCAGACCGGCGCGCCCATCGGCACGCCGCGTGTATCGGCGTCGGTCACCTCGTGATAGGTGACCTCGACCGCGGCCTCGGTCGGGCCGTAGAGGTTGTGCACCCTGGCCCCGGTGAGTACCCGCATTCGCTGCGCGGTGGCGGCGGGCAGCGCCTCACCGGAGCAGAAGACATGCCGCAACGACGGCACATCGACCTCATCGGCCACGAATACAGCGAGCATGGACGGCACGAAGTGGGCCGCCGTAATCGCCTCGCGCCGCATGAGTTCCGCGAGATAGGCGGGATCGCGGTGGCCGTCCGGACGCGCCAGCACCAGGCGCGCGCCGACCTGCAACGGCCAGAAGAACTCCGGCACCGAAACGTCGAAGGTCACCGGTGTCTTCTGGAGCAGCGCATCCGAGCCGTCCAGCGCGACGTGCGCGGACTGCATCCACCGCAGCCGGTTCACGATCGCGGCGTGACTCACCGCGACACCCTTGGGTCGCCCGGTGGACCCGGAGGTGAAGATCACGTACGCGGTATTCGCGGGCCGCAGCGGCGCGCGCCGGTCGGCGTCGGTCACCGGGGCGGCGGAGAACCCGGACAGCTCGAGCCGATCGATACGCACCTGCGTACCCGGCAGATCCAGGTCCGCACCGGAGGTCAGCACCGTGACCGGGATGGCCGTATCGAGGATGTGGCCGGTGCGCTCGGCCGGGTGATCCGGGTCGAGCGGCACATATCCGCCGCCCGCGACGGTGACCGCGTACATGCCGACGACCAGGTCCACCGAGCGCCGCATACCGAGCGCTACCAGCGAATCCGGCCCGACACCCTGGGCGATGAGCCAGCGCGCCAGCTGGTGCACGCGGTCCGCCAGCTCGGCGTAGGACAGGGTTGTCCCCTCGAAGCTCAGTGCGGGTGCGTTCGGGGTGCGGGCGACCTGGGCGGCGAACAGCGCTGGGAGCGTGTGGGTCCGGTCGGATCGATGCTCGGTGTGGTTCCAGCGCCGCAACACCTGGGCGCGCTCGGTCGCGTCGAGCAGTTCGATATCGCCGACGCGCACCCGCGGATCTGCGGCGACGGTGGTGAGCACCCGCCGCATGCGGGTGAGGAAGGTCGCGATGGTGGCCGCGTCGAACAGGTCGGTGGCGTAGCGCAGGCTGCCCGTCAGTCCGCGGGATTCGGCGGTCTCGCCGAGTACGAGGTGCAGATCGAATTTTGCTCCGTCATCGGCGATCTCGACCGGTTCCACGGTCAGCCACGGCCCCGCCGCGGCGGGGCTGCCCGGGGTGAGCCGTGCGGCTTCGCCGAAGCTCAGCAGCACCTGGAACAGCGGATGCGCGCCGGTATTGCGGTCGACCGCCATGGCGTCGACCAGCCGCTCGAAGGGCAGTTCGGCATGCGCGAAGGCGGCGAGATCGGTGTCGCGGACCTGTGCGAGGAAATCGGTGAAGCGCGCGTCCGCGGCGACCCGGGTGCGCAGCACGAGCGAATTGACGAACATACCGATCAGCGCGTCGAGTTCGCGTTCCCCTCGTCCGCCGACGGGTGCTCCGACGACGATGTCATCGGTGCCGCTCAACCGCGCGAGGGTGGCCGCGAATGCCGCGTGCACGACCATGAACAGGGTGGCGCCACCGCGCTCGGCCAGCGCGCGCAGTCTTCCGGTCAGTTCGGCGTCGATCACGAAATCCACCGCCGCCCCGCAATGGGTCGGCAACGCGGGCCGGGGACGATCGGTCGGCAGCGCGAGATCGGCGGGCAGCCCCGCCAGCGTCTCACGCCAGTACCGCAGTTGCTGGTGCGCGAGATCGCCCGGGTGGTCCTCGGAGCCGAGCAGCCGGTGCTGCCACAGGCTGTAATCGGCGTACTGCACCGGCAATTCGGCCCAGTCCGGGCGCTGGCTGATCAGCCGGGCCTGGTAGGCCCGGGTCAGATCGGCGACCAGCGGCGTCATCGACAGCGCGTCGGCCGCGATGTGGTGTACGACGAAGATCAGCACGTATTCGTCAACGGACGCTCCCCGGCCGTCCTCGATGCGGCCGACGGTCAACAGCGCTACCCGGGACGGTATTTCGGCGGTCACGTCGAATCCGGCGCGGACGATCGCGGAGATCGCCTCGGTCAGCTGGGCGGGCTCGACGGGTACCGGGTTCAGGGTGAGCCCGATCTCGCCGCCGTCCAGGATCGACTGATATGGGCCGTCCTCGTCCGCCGGGTAGTAGGTCCGCAGTGATTCGTGTCTGGCCAGCACATCCAGTACCGCGCGTTCCAGCGCGACCACATCCAACCGGCCCTGCAGCCGCAGCACCACCGGCAGGTTGTACACGCTGTCGGCGCCGTCCTGGCTCTCGATCCGATTCAGGAACCACAGCCGCTGTTGTGCGGGTGAAAGTGGCACCCGGTCCGGGCGCTGCTGCCGGACCAGCGGCAGCCGCGGCGCACCCGCCCGGCTCAGCTCGTCGACCGCGGCGGCGAAGGACTCCACGGTCGACGCCTCGAACAGGGCGCGCACCGGAATCCGAACGCCGATGGCCGCACCGGTTCGCGCGGTGACCTGGGTGGCGTCGAGCGAGCTGCCGCCGAGTGCGAAGAAGTCGTCGTCCAACCCGACCCGCCGCACCCGGAGCACTTCGGCGAAAACCGACGCCACCACCTGTTGGGCGGTATCGATCGGCGCGCGAAACCGCTTGGCCCGCAGCACCGGAAGCGGCAGCGCGTTGCGGTCCAGTTTGCCGCTGGTATTCAACGGGAATTCGGCAAGCTCCACCAGCGCGGTGGGCACCATATAGGCGGGCAGGCGGCGCGCGAGTCCGTCCTTCACCGCGTCCGGGTCCAATTCCGAACCGGGTGTGCGGATCACATAACCCGCCAGATACTCGCCGGTATCGGCGGTGATCAGGCGTACCGCGGCCTGACCCACCTCCGGCGCGGCGAGCAGCGCGGTCTCGATCTCGGCGAGTTCGATGCGCTGGCCGCGAAACTTGACCTGGAAATCCACCCGGCCCAGATACACCAGCTCGCCGTCCCGGCTCCAGCGCACCAGATCGCCGGTGCGATACATGCGTTCACCGCCGGCCCCGAAAGGGTTGGCGACGAACCGATCCGCGGTCAGATCCACCCGACCGTGGTAGCCGCGCGCCAGCTGATCACCGGCCAGATACAGCTCCCCCGGCACTCCGATCGGGACCGGATGCAGCCGCGAATCCAGCACATACAGCTGCGAATTCCACTCCGGCTCACCGATCGGCACGAGCGGGTTGTCCTCGGTGGTGACCTCGCGATAGGTGATCGAGACGGCGGCTTCGGTCGGGCCGTACAGATTGTGCAGTCCGGCCGCGCAGACCGCGCGGAAGGCGGCCACCGTTTCGGGCGGCAGCGCCTCGCCGATGACGAAAACATCGCGCAGCGAATCCAGTTCGCCCGGTTCGGCGTGCGCGGCGAAGACGGCGAGCATGGCGGGCACGAAATCGGTCAGCGTGACATTATGACGGGCAATGGTTTCCGCGATGTAGCGCGGATCCCGATGCCCGTCCGGAGTGGCCAGTACGAGGGTCGCGCCGGCGCGCAGCGGCAGGAAGTAACCCCATAGCGACACGTCGAAAGTGGTCGCGGTCTTCTGCAGATAGACATCCCCGGTGCGCGGACGGTATTCGTCGTGCATCCAGGCCAGCTGGTTGGCGATGGCGCGGTGGGTGACCGCGACGCCCTTCGGTGTGCCGGTCGAGCCGGAGGTGAAGATGACGTAGGCCGGATGTTCGGGGTGCAGTACACCGCGACGTTCGCGCTCGCCGATCTTGCCCGCCGCGAACTCCGTGAGGTCGAGTTCCTCGACGTAGCGCACCGCGATCGAATCCGGTGCGGTGAATCCGGCCGCGCGCGTGGTCAGTACGGAATGTGGGCGCGCGGTATCGAGAATGTGGCCGATGCGTTCGGCCGGGTGCGCCGGATCCACCGGCACGTAGGCGCCGCCCGCGCGCAGCACCGCGTACATCGCGACGACCAGTTCGATCGAGCGCGGCATCGCAAGCACGACCAGCGATTCCGGCCCGACCCCGGCATCGATGAGCAGCCGGGCCAGCCGGTTGGCCCGCTCCGACAGCTCGGTATAGGTCAGGGCGGGCGCGGCCGCGCCGTCGCCGATCAGCGCGATCGCCCCGGGGGCGCGGCGGACCTGGTTGTCGAAGCCCTCGTGGAGATAGCGATCGGCGACCCGGTGCCCGCTGGCATTCCAACTCGACGTGACGTAGTCCAGTTCGCCCGCGTCCAGCAATTCGATATCGCCGACCGCGCGGTCCGGGTCGGCGACCGCCGCGCGCAACAGCCGGACGAATTTGATGCCGAATTCCCGCACCGTCGCCGCGTCGAACAGATCTGTCGCGTAGGTGAATTCGGCACGATAGCCCGAATCCGACGCCGCGGGCTCCGACAGTGTGAGCTGGAGATCGAATTTGGCGAAGCCGGGATCGAAGTCGAGCAGCCGCGCGGCGAGGCCGGGCAGATCGAGCGCGATCGACGCCATATTCTGCATGAAGAGCGCTACCTGGAACAGCGGGTGCCTGGCCTGCGAACGGGCGGGGTCGAGCACCTCCACCAGCTGTTCGAACGGGACCTCCGCATGGGCGAAGGCGCGCAGGTCGCGCTCCCTGGCGTGCGCGATGAGTTCGGCGAATGTCTCGGCGGCGGGCACCGCGGTGCGCAGCACCAGGGTGTTGACGAACATGCCGGCCAGCTCGTCCAACGCCCGATCACCGCGACCGGCGACCGGGGTGCCGATCGCGATATCGGTGGTTCCGGAGAGCCGGGCGAGCAGGGCGGCCAGTGCGGCGTGCAGCACCATGAACGGTGTCGCGCCGCAGTGCGCGGCAAGGCCGTCGACGGCGGTCCGCAGATCGGCGTCGACGACGAATTCGTGGGTGGCGCCGCGGTAGGAGGAGATCGCCGGGCGCGGCCGGTCCGCGGGCAGATCCAGTTGTGCGGTCAGCTCCGCCAGTTCGGACTTCCAGAAGGCGAGCTGACGGGCCGCGGCCGATTCGGGGTCCTCCGGCTCGCCGAGCACCTCCCGCTGCCACAGCGCGTAATCCGCGTACTGCACGGCCAGCGGCTGCCAGGCGGGCAGCCGACCGTCCCGGCGCGCGTCGTAGGCGGTGATCAGATCGCGCATCAGCGGTTCCATCGATACGCCGTCGGCGGCGATGTGATGGACCACCAGCACCAGCGTGTGGTCCTCTGGTCCGCTGCGCAGCAGCCGCACCCGCACCGGGATCTCCTCGGCGACATCGAATCCCTGTGCCGCGACATCCACCACGGCCGCGGTGAGCGCGGATTCGGGCACCCGGGTCGGCGACAGGTCGAATACCGCGTGCACCGAGCGGATCGACTGCACCGGACCCGCCTCGGTCTGCGGGTAGACGGTGCGCAGGATCTCGTGCCTGGCCACCAGATCGGTAATGGCCGCCGAGAGCGCGGACAGGTCGAGCGGACCGCGCAGTCGCAGCGCCACCGGAATGTTGTCCACCGCGGCGGTATCGAAATCGCGCCCGGTTTCACCCGCGCCGAAGCGGTTCAGGAACCACATCCGGCGCTGGGCGGGTGAAAGCGGAAGGCGATCCGGCCGTGGCCCCGCCACCAGCGGCGGCCGCCGCGGCGCGGAATCGGCCAGGGCGGCCACCGCGCTCACCGTGGGATTGTCGAAGAAGTCACGCACATCGATGGAGATGCCCAGCGCCGCACCGACCCGCGCGATCGCCCGGGTCGCGATCAGCGAATTGCCGCCCAGCTCGAAGAAACCGTCGTCCGCGCCGATCCGTTCCGCGCCGAGCAACTCGCCGAAAATCGCCGCCACCGCCCGTTCCGCCTCGGTGGCGGGTTCGCGGAACGCGCCGGCGCCGGCGCCGAATTCCGGATCGGGCAGGGCGCGGCGGTCCAACTTGCCATTGGCGCTGAGCGGCATTTCGTCGAGCACCCGCAGCAGCGACGGCACCATGTACTCGGGCAGGTGCCGACGCGCATCATCCAGCACCGCCGCGGTATCGATCGGTACGCCCGCCGCACCGACCAGATAGCCGACCAGGTGATCACCGCTCGCGTGCCGGTGCAGCACCACCGCGGCCTGGGCCACCTGTTTGCCGCGCAGCAACGCCGCCTCGACCTCGCCCAGTTCGATACGCAGACCGCGCAGCTTGACCTGGAAGTCGGTGCGGCCCAGATATTCCAGTCCGGCGGGGCCGCCGTCGATATCGGTCACCCAGCGGACCAGGTCGCCGGTGCGGTACATCCGATCGCCGGGAGCGCCCTCCGGATTGGCCACGAACCGGTCCGCGGTCAGCCCGGAACGCGCCACATAGCCGCGCGCCAGTTGCACACCCGCGAGATACAGCTCGCCGACCACGCCGCTGGGCACCGGACGCAGATTGTCGTCCAGCACCAGAAGGTCGGTGTCGTCGGCCGGTGCGCCGATCGGCACCGTGGTGCTGTCGGCGGCGGTCACCTCGTGCGCGGTCACGTCGACCGCGGCCTCGGTGGGGCCGTACAGATTGTGCAGGGTGGCGCCGCTGACATCGCGGAAGGCCGCCGCGGTCGCGGCGGGCAGTGCCTCACCGGAGGCGAAGACCAGCCGCAACGTTCGCGCCGCCGCCTCGACCTCCGGCTCCGCCACGAATACCGCCAGCATGGACGGCACGAAATGGGCGACCGTGATCGCGTTTCCGGCGATCGTGCGAGCCAGATAGGCCGGGTCCCGGTGGCCCTCCGGCGCGGCGATCACCAGCCGGGCGCCGACCTGCAACGGCCAGAAGAACTCCCACACCGACACATCGAAGGTGAACGGCGTCTTCTGTAGCACCACATCGTCGGCGCGCATCCGGTACAGCCGCTGCCGCCAGCGCAGGTTCGCCATGATCGATCGGTGCGAGACCGCGACACCCTTCGGGCGTCCGGTCGAACCGGAGGTGAAGATGACGTAAGCGGTGTTGTCGGCGGCCGCACGCCGCCCGATCTCGGCCGCATCGGCCGGATCCGCGGCGCGGGACTCGAATTCGTCGATGCGCAGTACTCGGATATCCGCCCCCAGTTCCGGCTCGTCGCCGGAGGTGGTGAGGACCAGCACCGGGGACGCGACCTCCAGCGCATACGCGATGCGCTCGGCCGGATGCTCCGGATCGACCGGGACGTACCCGCCTCCGGCCTTGAGAATGGCGTACATGCCGATGAGCAGTTCGAACGAGCGTCGAACGGCCAACCCCACCAGCGCATCCGGACCGACACCCGACTCGACGAGGTGCCGGGCCAGCGCCTCGGCGCGGGCATCGAATTCGGCGTAGGTGAGCGTGGCGCCCGCGTACTCCAGGGCGACCGCGTCCGGTGTCCGCCGCACCTGCGCCTCGAATTCGGTGACCAGCGTTTCGACCGGGGCGAATTCGGTTGGCAGCAAGGCACTCGCCGCCACCAGCGCGTCGTCGAGCAGCTGCTCGAGCACCGCGCCCAGTGCGCCGTCACCGGCGTCGAGCAGGGCGGGCAGCTGTCCGGAGATCACCACCGGCACCAGCGCCTCGGGGCCGAGGCCGCCGCCCATCGCCTCGGCGAGCATGGTGATCTCGGCGGCCAGTGCCGCATAGCTGATGGTGGTGCCGTCGTGGCGCAGCGCGACCCGGTCGGGCGTCAACTCGGCGACGGTCTCGATGAGCCCGGGTAGATCGTCGATTCCGTAGGCCCGTCGCAGAGCCGGATGGTTGTACATCTCGGTGCGACGGCCGAGCCCGCTGGATGTGACCGATTCTGCTGGGGACATCAGCTAATTCCTTCCGAATCGACTTCCGGGTGGCCGAGCGCGGCAACCGACCGCGCGTCATCGAGCAGGGTGCGCAGGGCCTCGGCGAGACCACCACCGCCCAGCGCGGCCAGAACACCGGGCACCAGCCCGGCCAGGGAGACGTTGATCAGGGCTTCCGGTTTCGCCGCGGCGCCCATGGCCTTTGCCACCGTCGTCAGCTTCGCGTCCAGCTCGCGGTAGGTGATCGCGCTGGCGCCGTGCCGGAAAGCGATGGCCTCCGGCGCGATCCGCGCCGCGGCCGCGAGGAGTTCCGGCAGGTCGGCGCTGGTCGCCGCCGGTGCGGTGACCGGTTCGGGAGCCGTGGCGGGCGGGGTTCGTTCGGCCTCGGTGCGGATGTCGATGGCGCGCAGGGCAATCGACGGCTTTTCCACGACGGTCGCGAAGATGCCCAGTAGTCGTTCGGCGCAGCGCTCGATGGTGGTGGCGTCGAATATGTCGATGGCATAGCCGAACCGCAGGTCGAGTCCGGACAGTACGCCCTCGGCGTCGAACCGCTCGATGCCGGTGAGTTGCAGGTCGAATTTGGACTCGCCCAGATCCGGGTCGAGCACCTCGACTTCGAGGCCGGGCAGCGTGATACGGCCGGTCGACAGATTCTGGAAGGTGAACATCACCTGGAACAGCGGCGTGTACGCGCTGGACCTGGTCCGTCCCATGGCCTCGACGACCTGCTCGAACGGCACCTCCGCGTGCGATATGGCCGCCAGATCCCGCTCCTTGGCCTGCCGGAGCAGATCCGCGAAGCTCGCCCGCGGATCGACTTCGGTGCGCAGTACGACGGTGTTGACGAACATGCCGATCAGATCATCGAGTTCGCGGGCGCCGCGGCCCGCCACCGGCGCGCCGATGGCGATATCGGTACTGCCCGAGAGCTTGGCCAGCAGCACCGCGAAAGCGCCGTGGATCAGCGTGAACAGCGTTGTGCCGTATTCCCTGGCGAGCCGGTCGAGTCGTCCGGCCAGTTCTCCGTCTACCTCGAAATCGACTGTCGCGCCGCACATTTCGCGGCGTGCGGGCCTGGGCCGATCGGTCGGCAGCGCCAGCAGCTCCGGCAGACCGGCCAATTCGCCGGTCCAGTAACCCAGTTGGCGGGCGAGCAAGCTGTCCGGATCGCCGTGCGAGCCGAGCAAGGCGCGCTGCCACTCGCTGTAATCGGAGTACTGGATATCGAGCGGCGCCCAGCCGGGTGCCCGACCCTCGGACCGATCGACGTAGGCGCGCATCAGGTCCCGCGTCATCGGCGCGATGGAATAGCCGTCGGCGCCGATGTGGTGCAGCACCACCACCAGCACCCACTCGGCGACGCCGATCTCGAACAGCGCCGCCCGAACCGGGGGCGCGGCCGTGATGTCGAATCCGAGGGCGACGAACTCGCTGATCCGAGTGTGGATATCACCGTCACGCACCGGAATCGGCCGCAGATCCGGCCTCGGCGCCACGGCTGGCAGGACTTCCTGCACCGGCCCGTGCGCGGTATCGGGGTAGCGGGTGCGCAGGGTCTCGTGCCGCGCGACGATATCCGCGACGGCGGCGGCCAGCGCCGCATGATCCAGTGCGCCGGTGAGCCGGATGGCGGCGGGGATGTTGTAGGCGGCCGACTCCGGCGCGAGCCGATTCACCACCCACATCCGCTGCTGCGCGGGCGACAGCGGGACGGGTGCGCTACCGGTGCGCCGGACCAGCGCGGGTCTCGCGTCCGTGCCGTCCATGGCCGCGATGCCCGCGGCCAAGGCCGCCACCGTCGGCGCCTCGAACACCGTGACCACCGGGAGATGGATGCCGAGCGCGGCGCCGAGCCGGGCGACCAGTTTGGTGGCCAGCAGGGAGTTACCGCCGAGCGCGAAGAATTCGTCGTCGAGCCCGGCCGCCGCGATGCCGATCACCTCGGCGAAGGTGGCCGCCACCAGCTTTTCCAGTTCGGTGGCCGGTGCGCGGAAGGCGGCCTCGACGAAGACCGGCTCGGGCAGCCGCGCCCGATCCACCTTGCCGTTGGCATTGAGGGGCAACGCCGTCAGCGTCACGATGGCGGTGGGCACCATATACGTCGGCAGTTCGGCGGCCACCGCGGTGCGCAGTCGCGCCGCGAGTTCGGGATCCTCGGACCGATCTTCGACCGCCACATAGGCGATGAGGCGCGCGCCCGCCCGCTCGTCCCGGTGCGCCACGGCGACCGCGGCCCGTACCTCCGGCCGACGGCGCAGTGCCGTCTCGACCTCGCCGAGTTCGATGCGGAAACCGCCGATCTGTACCTGGAAATCGGCGCGCTCCAGGTATTCCAGCGTGCCGTCCGGCCGCCAGCGCGCGATATCGCCGGTCCGGTACATCCGATCCGCGCCCGACACGAACGGATCCGCGACGAACCGGTCCGCCGTCAGCCCCGGCCGCCGCTGGTAGCCGCGGGCCAATTGCCGCCCGGCCAGGTACAACTCGCCCGCCACCCCGACCGGCACCGGCCGCAGCCTGCCGTCCAGCACGTACACCCGGCTGTTCCAGGCGGGTGCGCCGATGGGCACGGTGTGCCGGGGTTCGTCGCGGACTTCGTAGGCCGTGATGGATACCGCGGCCTCGGTCGGGCCGTACAGGTTCCACAGCCGAGCCCGGCCGTCTGCGGCACGCAGGAATTCGGTCGTGGTGGCGGGCGGGAGCGCCTCGCCGATGGCAAGCACATGCCGCAACGCGGCGGGCGGCGCGGCCTCCGGTGCGGCCGCGAGCAACATGCCGACCAGCGACGGTACGGCGTGCAGCACGGTCACGGCGTACCGGTTCATCAAGGTGCGCAGGCGATCCGGTGCGCGCTCGGCCCCGGGCTCGGTGATGATCAACCGGCCGCCGGTCGTCAGCGGTGACCAGAACTCCCACACCGACAGATCGAAGGTCGCCGGGGTCTTCAGCAAGACGGTGTCGTCCGCGCCGAGCGCGAAATGTTCGCGCAGCCAGCTCAGTTGGTTGACGATCGCCGCATGCGCGACGGTGACGCCCTTGGGTAGGCCGGTCGAACCGGAGGTGAAGATCACGTACGCTGGATGGCTCGGAGTCAGCGGGCTGATCCGCTCGGCATCGGTGACCGGGCTCACCGGATACGCCGCGAGGTCCAGTCGGTCGATCTCGAGCGTGGGCTGCCCGGTCTCGATCGGCACGCCGTCCGCGGCCGTGGTGAGAATGCAGGCGGGTGCGGCGGTTTCGATGATGTAGGCGATGCGGTCGACCGGATGGTCGGGATCGATCGGCACATACGCGCCACCGGCGCGCACCACCGCGTACATGGCGACGACCAGCTCGATCGAACGGCGCATCGCGAGCACCACGGTCGCCTCGGGACCGACGCCCTCGGCAATCAGTGTGCGCGCCAACCGGTTCACGGTTGCCTCGAAATCGCCGTAGCCGAGGGTCCGCCCGGTCACCGCGTCGATCAGGGCGACCGCCTCCGGCGTCCGTGCGGCCTGCGCGGCGGCGAGGTCGGCGAGCGTCACCGACGGCACCGGATGGGTCGTGCGATTCCAGTCGTCGAGCAGCCGAGCCCGTCCCGCCGCACCCAGCAGATCGAGGTCGCCGACGGGCGTCTCCGGCGCCCGCGCCACCGCGTCGAGCATCCGGCGCAGCTGCTCGGCGACGCGGTGCGCGGTCGCCGACTCGAACAGGTCGGTGGCATAACCGAGGGTCAGTTCGATGCCCGCCGGTGCGCCATCGGCCTCGTAGCGGTCGACGGCGAACAGGTGTAGGTCGAATTGCGCGATACCGCTGTCGAATTCGATCTCGCGAACCTCCAGTCCCGGCAACCGCAGCGTGCCGCGCTCGTGGTTCTGGAAGGAATAGCCGACCTGGAACAGTGGATGCCGAGCCGTCGAGCGCTCCGGATTCAGCACCTCGACGAGTCGCTCGAACGGCACATCAGCGTGGGAGAACGCCGCGACGTCGGCCGCACGCACTCGCGCGAGCAGCTCCGCGAACGACTCCGCGCCATCGACCAGGGTGCGCAGCACCAGGGTGTTGACGAACATGCCGATTACGTCGTCGAGCGCGGCCTCGCCGCGGCCGGCGATCGGCGTGCCGACGGCAATATCGGCGGTGCCGGACAGCCGCCCCAGCAGTGCCGCGAAGGCGGCCTGCACCACCATGAACAGCGTCGCGCCACGGCGTCGGCCGAGCGCCACCAGCGCCGCGTGCAGTTCCGCGTCGACCATCCAGGTGACCTTCGCGCCGCGCAGGCTCTGCCGGGCCGGACGCGGATGATCGGTGGGCAGCGTCAGCTGGTCGGGCAGCCCGGCCAGCGTCTCGGTCCAGTACCCGATCTGCCGGGCCGACATCGATTCCGGATCATCCTCGGCGCCGAGTAGTTCCCGCTGCCACAGCGCGTAATCGGCGTACTGCACCGCGAGCGGGGCCCAGCCGGGCGTCCGATCGTCGAGCCGGGCGCCGTAGGCGAGCATCAGGTCACGCACGAACGGCGCGATGGAGGAGCCGTCCGCGGCGATATGGTGCAGTACCGCGGCCAGAACGTACTCGGTGCTCTCCGGGCCGCCGACCTGCCACAGCCGCAGCCGAACCGGCACCTCCGACGTCACATCGAAGCCGGTCTCGGCCAGCTCCCTGATCCGTCCCGGCAGCCGCGCCTCGCTCACCTGCACCGGGTACAGCGCCGGAATCGCCTGCGCGACCGGCACGATCTGCTGTATCGGAGTGCCGTCCAGCTCCGGGTACCTGGTCCGTAGCGATTCGTGCCTGGTGAGCACATCGCCGAGCGCGGCATGGAGCGCGGCGACCCGCACCGTGCCGGACAGCCGCAGCGCCAGCGGGATGTTGTAGGCGGTCGACGCGCGATCGAACCGGTTCAGGAACCACATCCGCTGCTGCGCGGGCGAGAGCGGAATCCGGCCGGGGCGCGCACCGGCCACCAGGGCCGGTCGGGTCGGGCCCGCCTCCAGCGCGATCACGGCCGCGGCCAGGTCGGCGACCCGCGGCGCGTCGAAGAGCGCGCGCACCCCGACCGTTCGCCCCAGCCCCGCACCGATCCGCGCCACCGCCTTGGCGGCCAGCAGTGAACTGCCGCCGAGCGCGAAGAAGTCATCGTCCGCGCCGACCTGCCGCTCCTCCGCGGACAACCCCAGCACCTCGGCGAAGGCCCCCGCGACGATCTCCTCGGCCAGACCGGTGGGCTTGCGGTAGGTGGTGGCCTCGAAGACCGGGGCGGGCAGCGCGGCACGATCGAGTTTTCCATTGACCGTCAACGGGATTCGATCGATCACCACGATCGCCGCGGGCACCATGTGCTCGGGCAGCCCGCGACCGAGCACTTGGCGCAGCGCCGCGGTGTCGATGGGCCCGGTACTCACGACGTAGGCGACGATGCGCGCCTCGTCCACCAGATCGGTGCGGACCACCGCCGCCGCCTCGCGAATCCGCGGCGCTCCCGAATCCAGCAGTGCGGCCTCGATCTCGCCCAATTCGATCCGGAATCCGCGCAGATTCACCTGCTGATCGGCGCGGCCCAGATACTCCAGATCACCGTCGGCGGTCCAGCGCGCGAGATCGCCCGAACGGTAGGCGAGCGAACCGTCGGCGCCGTACGGATCGGCCACGAACCGGCTCGCGGTCAGCGCCGGCCGCCCCAGGTAGCCGCGCGCCAATTGCCCGCCGGAAACATAGATTTCGCCGGGAACCCCGACCGGGACCGGACGCAGCCGGGTATCGAGCACCCGAACCACCAGACCCGGAACGGGACCGCCGATCACGCTGGCCGCACCCGTGCCCGGCTCGATCGGCCGGTAGGAGACGTGCACCGTGGTCTCGGTGATGCCGTACATATTCACCAGCCGCGGTGTCCCCGGGTACCGGGCGAACCAGCCCTCCAGGCGCTGCGGCTCCAGCGCCTCCCCGCCGAAAATGATGGCGCGCAGCGCGAATTCGGCCGGTTCCCGCGCCGCGTCGGCCGCGATGAGCTGATAGAACGCCGACGGCGTCTGGTTCAGCACCGTCACCCGCTCGGCCACCAGGAGTTCCCGGAATTGTTCGGGCGAACGCGAGGTGAAGTAGTCGACGACCACGAGCCTGCCGCCGTGCAGCAGCGCACCCCACAGCTCCCAGACCGAGAAATCGAAGGCATAGGAGTGGAACATGGTCCACACATCCGATGGCCCGAAGTCGAAGTCGCGACGCGTATTGTCCAGCAGCCGCGCCACATTGCGGTGCGCGATGACAACGCCCTTCGGCTTGCCGGTGGATCCCGAGGTGTAGATGACGTACGCGGTATGCGCCGGGTGCAGCGGCGCGCGGCGGTCCGCATCCGACAGCGGCGCCGGATCCAGTTCGCCGAGATTCGCGGCATCGACGTCGAGTACCGGGCCGCCGAACCAGTCGCGCGGCAACTCGGTGGCGGCACTGCCGATCGCGCAGATCGGCCGGGCGTCGTCGAGCATGTATTCGATCCGGTCCGCCGGATAGTTCGGATCGATCGGCAGGTAGCCGCCACCCGCCTTCACCACCGCGAGGAGCGCCACGATCAGCTCCACCGAACGCGGCAGCGCCACCGCCACCAGGGATTCCGGACCGACCCCCGCGGCGATGAGCCTGCGGGCCAGCCGGTTGGACCATGCGTCGAGCTCGGCGTAGGTCAGCGACCGATCGCCCGCCCGCACCGCGACGGCGGCCGGGTCGATCGTCGCGGCCGAGGCGAACCGGTCGGCGAGTGTTCCGGTCGTCGCGGCCGCATCGGCACCGCTGCGTGACCACTCGTACAGTGCCCGCTGCTGCTCTTCGCCGCTCAGCAGCTGGATATCGCCGACCACCACGGTGGCGTCGGCGGCGATCGCGGCAAGTACCTGGGTGAAGCGCCGGGCCAGCACGGCGACGGTGCCCGCGTCGAACAGGTCGGTCGCATAGCCGATCTCGATCGCCATACCGTCGGCGCGGCCGTCGGCGTCGTCGGCCTCGAGTACGGTGAATAGCAGATCGAATTCGGCCGCGGCGGTATCGAAGTCGACATGGGCGACCCGCAGTTCCGCCAATTCCAGATCGGGCAGCGTGAAGTTCTGCAAGGTCAGCGCGACCTGGAACAGGGGATGACGGTTCTGTGCCCTCGTAGGTGCGACGAGATCGACGACTTGCTCGAACGGAATCTCCGCGTGCGACAGCGCATCCAGATCCTGGCCGCGCACCGTGTCGAGCACCGTCTCGAAGCGGGCCCTCGGATCGATCCTGGTGCGCAGCACCAGGGTGTTCACGAACATGCCGACCACCCCGTCGAGCTCGGCGGCACCGCGACCCGACACGGGGGTGCCGATCGCGATATCCGAGCCACCGGAGAGCCGGGCCAGCAGCACCGCGAGCGCGGCGTGCAGGGTGCTGAACAGCGTGGTCTCCCGCTTACGCGCCAATTCGCGCAGTTCGCCGTGCAGGTCGGAGTCGATGCGGAGGCGGTGGACGCCGCCGCGAAGGCTGGAGACGGCCGGGCGCGGCCGATCCGCGGGTAGCTCCAGTTGGTCGGGAAGCCCGGCCAGGGTGCGCCGCCAATACTCCAGCTGGCGGTGTGCCATGGAGTCGATATCCGTTGCCGCACCAAGTGTTTCGGCGTACCACAGCGTGTAGTCGGCGTATTGCACGGGCAATGGCGCCCAGTCCGGCGCCTGCCCGCGGTGGCGAGCCGCGTAGGCGGTCATGAGGTCGCCCGCCAGCGGGCCGAGGGAGAACCCGTCCGCCGAGATATGGTGCAGCACCAGGACGAGCACGTGATCCGCCGGGGTGATGGTGAACAGATGTGCCCGCATCGGCAGGTCGTGCGTCAGATCGAAAATCGCGGCGGCGCACTCGGCCAATCGCGCGGTCAGTTCGGATTCATCGATCGATTCCGGCCGCAGCGCCGGAATTGACTGCGCCACCGGCAGAATCAGTTGCTCCGCGCCATCCGGTTCGTCGGGGTAGCGGGTGCGCAATGACTCGTGTCGTGCGATCACGTCGGCCAGCGCGGCCGCCAGCGCCGGTGCGTCCAGCGCCCCGGTCAGGCGGAGTGCGACGGGAATATTGTCGACCGCGTCGCCCGGACCGGCCTCGGTGTCGGCCAGGAAGCGGTTCATGAACCACATGCGCTGCTGCGCGGGCGAGAGCGGAATCCGCTGCGGCCGTGGTCGTGCCGTCAGGGCGATGCGGCCGCCCTGTCCGCGCAACCGTTCCGCACGATCGGCCAGTTCCGCCACGGTCGGCGCGTCGAACAGCATTCGGACCGGCACCCGCGCGTCGACGGCGGCCCCGAGCCGGGCGACCACCCGGGTGGCATTCAGCGAGTTGCCGCCGAGTGCGAAGAAGTCGTCGTCCAGTCCGATGCGAACGGCATCGTCACCGGCCGCGATGCCGAGCACTTCGGCGAAGATCCGCGCGACCGTCTCCTGCACCGCGGTGACCGGCGGGCGGAACGCGATGGGTTCGACGACCGGTGCGGGCAATGCCTTGCGGTCCAGCTTGCCCGAGGCATTGAGCGGGAATTCCGGCAGCAGTACATAGGCGGTGGGCACCATATAGGCCGGAAGTCGGTGCGCCAGTGCGGCTTTAACCTTCTCCACCTCGAGCGCCGGATCGGCGGCTACGAGATAGGCGACCAGCTGGGACCCGTCGCGCACCAGCACGGCGGCCTGAGCTACCGCCTCCAGCGCCGTGAGCGCCGCCTCGATATCGCCCAGCTCGATCCGCAGACCGCGGACCTTCACCTGGAAGTCGGTGCGGCCCAAGTACTCCAGCTCACCGGCGCGGTTCCACGCCACCAGGTCGCCGGTGCGGTACATCCGTGCGCCATCGATACCGAACGGATTCGCCACGAACCGATCACTCGTCAGATCCGGCCGCCCGGCATAGCCGCGCGCCAGCTGCGCACCGGCCAGGTACAGTTCGCCCGGCACGCCGACCGGCACCGGCCGCAGCCGCGAATCCAGCACGTACACCCGGGTATTGGCGACCGGCACACCGATCGGCACCGTCAGCGTATCGGCATCGGTCACCTCGTGATAGGTGACATCCACGGCCGCTTCGGTCGGACCGTACAGATTGTGCACCCGGGCACCGGTGAGCTGCCGCAGCCGCTGCGCGGGTCCGGGGGGCAGCGCCTCCCCCGAGGCGAAGACCAACCGCAGCGCAGCGCACCGCACCGCTGCCGGATCCGCGACGAACACGGCGAGCATCGACGGCACGAAATGTGCCACCGTGATCCGTTCCCGCTCGATCACCTCGGCGAGATAGCCTGGATCGCGATGTCCGTCGGGTGCGGCCACTACCAGCCGCGCGCCGATCTGCAACGGCCAGAAGAACTCCCACACCGACACGTCGAAGGTCGCGGGGGTCTTCTGCAACACCGCGTCGTGCGGGGTGAGCTCGTAGGCGTTCTGCATCCACACCAGCCGGTTCACGATCGCCGCATGCGACACCGTGACACCCTTCGGGCGACCGGTGGAGCCGGAGGTGAACAAGACATAGGCGGCATGTCCCGGCCGCATCGCGGCGAGCCGATCCGCATCGGTGAGCGGCGCGTCCGAATAGTCGTCGGTCTCGAACTGATCCACATCGAGCACCGCCCACGGCCTGCCGTCGACCGGCAGCTCCAACCCGTCCCCGGTGCGGCTCAGCACGCATACCGGGCGGGCGCCGCGCAGCACGTAGCCGATCCGCTCGGCCGGATGCTCCGGATCCACCGGCACGTAGGCGCCGCCCGCGGTCAGCACCGCGTACATGGCGACGACCAGATCCAGCGACCGGTGCATGGCCAGGACCACGGTGCGATCCGGCCGGACCCCGATCGACACCAGCAGCCGCGCCAGCCGATTCACCCGGCTCGCGAATTCGGCGTAGGTCAGCGACTCGCCCTCGAAGGTGAGCGCGACCGCATCCGGTGTGCGGGCCAGTCGCGCCTCGAACAGCGATACCAGTGTCGCACCGGCACCGATCGGGCGGGTGGTGGCGTTCCAGGTGTCGAGCAGCAGCGTGCGCTCCGCGGCGGAGAGCGGATCGATATCACCGACCGGCAGCAGCGGATCGGCCGCGACCGCGTCGAGCACCCGCTGCCATCGGGCCGCGAAGGACGCGATGGTCTCGGCGTCGAAGAGATCCGTGGCGTACTCGAAGACCGCGGCGAGACCGGCGTCGGCATTCTCGCGCAATGTCAGCTGCATATCGAATTTCGCGGTCCCGGTGTCGATATCGAGCTCCGAGACGGCGAGGCCGTCCAGTTCCAGGCTGGTCCGCGCGGTGTTCTGGAAGTCGAGCATCACCTGGAACAGCGGGTGCCGCGCCGCGGACCGCTGCGGGTCGAGCACCTCCACCAGCCGCTCGAACGGCACTTCGGCATGGCCGAAGGCCCGCAGATCGGCATCGCGCACCGCGGCCACCAATTCGGTGAAGCTCAGCTCCGGGCGCACCTCGGTGCGCAGAACCAGCGTGTTGACGAACATTCCGACCACGTCGTCGAGCGCCCGATCACCGCGCCCGGCGACCGGCGTGCCGACCGAAATATTCTGCTGTCCGGAGAGTTTCGCCAGCAGGATGACGAAGGCCGCGTGATACACCATGAACAACGAGGCGTTGGCCCGCGCCGCGAGCACCCGCAGCCGCCGATGGGTCTCGGCGCCGATGGTGCAGGCGTAGCGTGCGCCGCGACCGGAGGCCGCGGCGGGGCGCGGCCGATCCGCGGGCAGCTCCAGCACCTGGGGCAGCTCGGCGAGTTCGGCGCCCCAGAACCGGATCTGTGCCGCGATCAGCGAATCCGGATCGTCCTCGGCACCGAGCGTCTCCCGCTGCCACACCGCGAAATCGGCGTACTGCACCGGCAACGGATCCCAGTCCGGTGCCGCCGCGCCGCGACGAGAGCCGTAGGCGCGCAGGAGATCCCGGGTGAGCGGTGCGATGGACCAGCCATCCGCCGCGATGTGATGTATCGAGACGACAAGGACATGCTCGTCGTCGCCGGTCCGCAGCAGAACCAGCCGGACCGGCGGCGCCTCATCGACGGCGAAGGGTACGGCCGCCACGGCCCTGATCCGCTCGGGCAGGTCGGCCGGTGCCACGCATTCGACCTCGAGGGCGACCGTGGACTGCTCGACAGGCAGCACTTCCTGTCTCGGAATACCCTCCACCGCAGGATATCTGGTGCGCAACGCCTCATGCCGGATGATCAGATCGGTGACCGCCGCGGCCAGCGCCGCCACATCGAGCGCGCCGCGCAACCGCACGGCGGCGATCAGATTGTTCGCGACGGAGTCGCCGTCGAGCTGATTGAGGAACCACATCCGCTGCTGCGCGTAGGAGAGCGGAACAATCGCGGGCCGGATCTCGGCGACCAGTGGCCGCCGCGACGTCGCGGCGGAGGTGGTCGGTAGGTGCGCGGCCAGCGCACCGACCGTCGGGTGTTCGAACAGCATGCGAACCGGAACCTCGCCGCCGATCTCGGCGCCGAGGCGCGCCGCGATCTGAGTGGCCACCAGCGAATTGCCGCCCAGTGCGAAGAAATCGTCGTCCAGCCCGACCCGTTCCCGGCAGAGCACCTGCGCGAACTCCGTTGCCACCAGGCACTCGAACGGGGTCTCGGGGGCACGGTAGGACGCCGCCGCCAGCACCGGCTCCGGTAGCGCCTTGCGATCCAGCTTGCCGGAACCGGTCACCGGCATCGCGGCCAGCCGAATGTAGGCGCCGGGCAGCATGTACGACGGCAACACCGCCCGCAACCGCTGTCCGAGCACCGCGTCGACCTGTGCGTCGCCGAGGTCGGTGACCACGTAGGCGACGAGCAGTTCACCGGTCGCGTGGGTATACACCCCTACCGCGGCCGCCCGCACCTCCGCGCACGCGAGCAGGGCCGCCTCGATTTCCCCCAGCTCGATCCGCTGCCCACGCAACTTCACCTGGAAATCACTGCGCCCCAGATACTCCAGCGCGCCCGAGCGGTTGCGGCGTACCAGATCACCGGTCCGGTACATGCGGGCGCCCACCGGGCCGTACGGGTCGGCGACGAACCGCTCGGCGGTCAGTTCGGCCCGCCCGTGATATCCGCGGGCCACCTGCGCACCGGCGAGATAGAGCTCGCCGACCACCGACTCCGGCACCGGCCGCAGCCGGGAATCCAACACCAGCACCCGGCTGTCGGCCACCGGCTCCCCGATCGGCACCGGACCCGCCGCGGCGGGATCGACCGGGGCGTGGGTGGCATGCACCGTGAATTCCGTCGGCCCGTAGAGATTGTGCAGTTCGGCGGAGCAGACCGCGGCGAAGGCGGCGGCGGCCGCGCTGGTCATCGCCTCACCCGCGACGAAGACCGTCCGCAGCGACGCGATCGACGCCGGGTTCACCACCTCGGCGAAGACGGTCAGCATCGACGGGACGAACGAAGTCATCGTCACCCCGCATGCCGCGATGGTCGCCGCGAGGTATCCGCTGTCGCGGTGACCCTCGTGCGCGGCAACCACCAATCGCGCGCCCCGGGTCAGCGGGGCGAACAATTCCCAGACCGATACGTCGAAGGTCGCGGGTGTTTTGAACAGCACCACATCCTCGGCCCCGATGCCGTACTCGTCGGCGATCCACCGCACCTGGTTCGCCATCGAGGAGTGCTGGACCGCAACGCCTTTCGGTGTTCCGGTGGATCCCGACGTGAAGATCAGGTACGCCGTATTCGCCGGGCGCAACGGCCGCGCGAGCTCAGCGGGGGTGCCGTCGGCGGATCCCACGGCGTCGACCACGATTACCGGCACCGCATCCGCATCCGGTTCGGCCGCCCAGCCGTCGGCCGATCGAGTCAGCACGCAGACGGGATCCGCCGCGGCGACAACATAGGCGAGTCGCGCGCTCGGCTGATCCGGGTCGACGGGTACATACGCCCCACCCGCAGTGAGCACCGCGTATGCGGCGACGACGAATTCCGCCGATCGCCGCATCCCGAGCACCACCCTGGCCTCGGGGCCGACGCCCGCCGCGATCAGTACCCGCGCCAGCCGATCCACCTCGGTCGCGAACTCCGCGTAGGTGAAAGTACGGTCACCGTCGAGGACCGCGACGGCATCCGGGGTGCGCCGCACCTGCGCCGCGAAGGCGTCGAGCACGGTGTCGCCGGGATCGGCGACACGCGCGGGGCGGTATCCGAGCTCGACCGCCGCGCGCTGCCGGGTGTCGTCGAGCAAGGGCAGGTCGCCGACCGCGGTATCGGCGTCGGCGACGACCGCCCGCAGCAGACGGATCAACCACTGCGCGAACTCCGCGATCGTGGCTTCCTCGAAAAGATCGGTGGCATAGGTGAATTCCGCCGGAACCGGATCGATCGCCCGATCCACGGCGGAGAAACTACCTGTCACCGTGAGCTGGAGGTCGAACTTGGTCACCCCGGTATCCAGGATGTCGGTGGACACCGCGAGGCCGGGCAGTTCGAACTCGATCGCCGGGGCATTGTCGAAGGCCAGCATGACCTGGAACAGCGGATGCCTGGCCTGCGAACGCACCGGGTTGACGACCTCGACCAACTGCTCGAACGGCAGTTCCGCGTGCCCGAAGGCGGCGAGGTCGATCTCGCGCACCCGGTGCAGCAGCGCCGAGAACGGCGCGGCCGGATCGATCGGGGTACGCAGCACCAGGGTGTTCACGAACATTCCGATGAGTTCGTCCAATGCCCGGTCGCCGCGACCCGCGACCGGTGTGCCGATGACGATGTCATCGCTGCCCGATACCCGGGCCAGCACGACCGCGAAGGCGGCGTGCAGCATCATGAAGGCCGAAACGCCCTGTGCCCGAGCGGTATCGGCAATGCCGTCGGCCACCTCGGCGGGCAGCTCGAACCGGAGCACCGCACCACGTCCGGATGCGACCGCGGGCCGCACCCGGTCGATCGGCAGCTCGAGCTGTTCCGGCGCGCCGTCCAATGTCCGAGTCCAGTACGCCAGCTGCCGCGCCAGCGGCGCGTCCGCGTCGGCTGCCGACCCGAGCGACTCGCGCTGCCACAGGCTGTAATCCGCGTACTGCACCGGCAGCGGCGCCAGTTCCGGCTCCGCACCGGAGCGCCGAGCCGCGTAGGCGCCCATCACATCCCGGGCCAAGACCCGCAGCGAGAGACCGTCGGCGGCGATGTGGTGCAGTACCAGCGCCAGCGCACAGCTGCCGTCGTCCACCGCGCAGATCCGAACCCGGAAGGGGATCTCGCGCTCCAGATCGAAGCCGGTGGCCGCGAACGCCGCCAGCTCGCGATCGAGCGCGTCGGCGGCGATCGACTCCGGCTCCCCCGCCACCACCACCGCGGGCACGATCTGCTGGGCGGCTACGCCGTCGGCGTGCCCGACCGGGAGCGCGGGGAACAGGGTGCGCAGCACCTCGTGCCGTTCCACGACATCACCGATCGCCCGCCGCAGCGCGACCACATCGACATCCCCGCGAATCCGCACCACGAAGGGCATGTTGTAACCGGCGCCCGCCCGCTCGAATCGGTTCAGGAACCAGATCCGCTGCTGCGCGGGAGACAGTGGGACCAGCGGCGGCCGCGGCCGTGCGCGCAAGGGCAGGATCGTCGCATCACCATCGCTTCCACCCGCCCCCTCGATCAGTTCGGCGAGTTCGGACACCGTAGTGGCGGTGAACAATTCACGAACGCCGAGCGCGCACCCCAGTTCCGCGCCCAAACGCGCGGCGACCTGGGTGGCTACCAGGCTGTTTCCACCCAACGCGAAGAAATCGTCGGCCCGGCCGACCCGCTCGCGCCCGAGTACTTCGCCGAACACCCTGGCCACCGCCCGTTCCACCGGGGTCTCGGGGGCGGAGTACTCGGCCGAGATCCGGCCGGGCGCGGGCAGCGCGGCCCGATCCAGCTTTCCGGACGCGTTCACCGGCAGCGCGTCGAGCACCACATAGGCGGCGGGCACCATATACGCGGGCAGCGCCCGGACCGCCGCGGCCCGCAGCTGCGCGGGCAGCACGGTCCCCGGCTCCGATTCCACGACGTAGGCGACCAGCTGCTCACCCACCCCGGCGTCGTCACGCACCACGACCACCGCCCGGACGACCGAATCGACGGTGCCGAGTACTGCCTCGATCTCGCCGAGCTCGATCCGCAGTCCACGCACCTTCACCTGGAAGTCGGTGCGGCCCAGGTACTCCAGCTCACCGGTGGCGGTCCAGCGCACCAGATCACCGGTGCGGTACATCCGGGTGTCATCGGCCGAGGGCCCGTCCGGCCCGCCGAACGGATCCGCGACGAAACGCGCGGCCGTCAACCCGGGACGGGCCACATAACCCCGGGCGAGCTGTACCCCCGACAGATACAGCTCACCCGGAGCCCCGACCGGTACCGGCCGCAGCCGTGAATCGAGCACGTAGAGCCGGGTGTTGAACACCGGCGCGCCGATCGGCACCGAGAGGGTATCGGTGTCGGTCACTTCGTGGAAGGTGACGTCGACCGCCGCCTCCGTCGGACCGTACAGGTTGTGCAGTCGCGCACCGGTCAACACCCGCAGCCGCTGCGCCAGCGCCGCGGGCAGCGCCTCCCCGGAGGCGAAAACCCTTCGCAGCGTGGTGCGTAGCGCGATGTCCTGGTGCGCGAGAAAGACTTCCAGCATAGAGGGCACGAAATGCGCCGTCGTCACGCCGTATGCGGAGATCACCGACCGCAGATACGCGGGGTCGCGATGGCCGTCCGGCTCGGCGAGTACCAGGGTCGCGCCGACCTGCAACGGCCAGAAGAACTCCCACACCGAGACGTCGAAGGTCGCGGGCGTCTTCTGGAGCACCACATCGTCGACGCCGAGCCGGTATGCCTGCTGCATCCACACCAGCCGGTTCACGATCGCCTCGTGGGTGACCGCGACACCCTTCGGCAGCCCGGTGGACCCGGAGGTGAAGATGACGTAGGCCGGATGCGCGGGCCGCAGTGCGCCGGTACGTTCCCGCTCCCACACCGGGGCGTCGGAATAGTCCGACAGCTCCAGCCGATCCAGGTCGAGTACCGGAACACCGGGGATCTCCGGCGTGGCGTCGGCGGCTGTGCCGAGCACGCAGGCGGGCCGGGCGGTGGCCAGGATGTGCGCGATACGTTCGGCGGGATGATCCGGGTCCAGCGGAACATAGGCGCCCCCGGCCGCGAGGATCGCGTACATGGCGATCACCAGCTCCGGCGAGCGGCGAATGTGCAACGCCACCAATGTCTCCGGGCCGACGCCGAACTCGATCAGACGGCGGGCCAGTCGGTGCGTGCGAGCCGCCAGCTCACGATAGGTCAGGCTCTGTTCCGGTAGACCCGCGAACCGCAGCGCGACGGCTTCGGGCGTGCGGGCGACCTGTGCCTCGAACATCGACACCAGTGTCGCGGCGGGCGCCGCGCCCGTACGCCGTGGCGCCAGAACCGCGGCCACGTCGAAGCCGGTGGCATTCCAGATCCGGGTGCTCACCTCGACCTCCAGCTCGGTCGCGACGTCCACCGCCGCGACCGGCGTGCCGAGATCGGTGCGGGCCAGTCGGTCCAGGTATCGCAGGAAACGCGCGTGGTGGCGGGCCAGATCGTCGCTGTCGTAGAGGTTCGGGTTCGCTTCGAAATCGACGTGTACGCTGTCGCGCTCGCCGTAGTAGACGTTGAGGCTGAGGTCCTCCACCGGCCCGGTGGACAGCACGTGGTACCGGCCGACGGTGGTGCCGAGGGCGAGATCGCTGCGGAACAGCATGATGTTGGCCAGCGGCCCGAACAGCGCGCGCCGCGCCGGCCTGCCGTCGTGTTCGGCGTCGCGCCGGATGTCCTCGTGCCGATACCGCTGGTGGCGCAGCGCACCTGCCACCTCGACCCGGGTCGCGCGGAGCAGCTCACCCCAGCTCACCTCGGCGCCGACGCCGACGCGCAGCGGCACGATATTGGAGAGCATGCCCGCCGAGCGGCGCATCACGGCGGTGGTGCGCGCGGTCACCGGCAGGCTCAGCACCACGTCGTCGCGATCGGTGAGCCGGCCGAGATAGCCGGCGAAGGCCGCGAGCAGCACCACCGCAATGGTCGAATCCTGCTCGGCGGCGAGAACATTCATGCGCTCGACGAGATGCTCCGGCAGCGGTCTGCCGACGATCAGATTGGTCGCCGAGCGCGCCGCGGTACGGCCATCGAGGCTGGTCGGAGCGTCCAGTCCGGCCACCCGCTCGGCCCAGTGCGCCCGGTCCGCCGCGAAACGACCGCTCTCCCGATAGGAGAGCTCACCGTCGACGAGCGCGGCCAGCGTGCCCGGCCGCGCCGATTCGGGCTCGGTGCCGAGTATCCGCGCGGTATACCGCTCGGCCACCCGCATGGTGTTGGTCAGCGCGCCGAATCCGTCCAGCACGATGTGATGCGCTCGCAGATACCAGAAGTAGCGCCGCTCGGCGACCCGGAGTACGGCGCCCGCGAAGAGCCGATCCCGCACCAGGTCGACCGGTGCGCTCGCGTCCGCGCGCATCCATTCGTGCGCGGCCGCAACCGGATCGGCATGGCCGCGGAAATCGATGAGGGGCAGCTCGGTCGTCAGCTCCGGATCGACGCACTGGAAGGGCGCGCCGTCGGCCTCGCCGAATCGCACCAGCGTCGACCCGTAGTCGAGCGCCGCATCTCTCGTAGTCTGTTGCAGCAGCGCCACATCGAGTTCGCCCTCGACATCCACGTATTGCGCGACATTGATCGGTACCTCGGGGTCGAGCAGCTGTGCGTACCAGAGACCGAGTTGCGCGGGCGCCAGCGGAAACGGCGTCGGTTCGGGTGTCGCGCCATGCGCGGCTTCATCCGGCCGTACGCTGAACCCACCCAACTCCGTACCGTGCACCAGAGCCTCCTCGTTTGGCGAAACAACAGCTGACCGAACGCTTTTGGGCAGCACAAAATAGAGCCGACGAGCCCGGGTCGACAGACCCGAACGCGTGGCCTCGACGCCACCACAGATGATTCGGTGAGAGCGCGGGACGTGACCACGTCACCTGCGCGAGATCCGACAGATTGCATGAAACGAGATCGGTGACCGTTTGCGGTCACCGCCGCGGCGAACTCCTGTGTCGCCGGCGGTTGTGCCTAGCCGTTGATCGTCCCTCCAACTTCGCCGCCGCGGCCCGGTCCTGCGTCGCGGCCATGTTCTCTACGTCACACGGATGTGAGCCGTGCATTGCGAACACTAAGCCCAAAGTTAATAAAAAGGAACAAGTTCCACTAAAAACTTCTGGACGCTTGTTCAGAAGCACTCACGGGGGTGAAACCTGAGGACAGGACTGTGCGCGCGGCCACATGTACGCCGCATATGTGAGCTATCGCACTTTCGGATGTGAAGACTATGAGCCCGAACGTTGCATCCGCGTTGCATCGGCGCCCAAGCGTCGATCGAGCACTCGAATTTTGGCTTCGATCTGCGCATATAGTGGCGAGTCCCGATCCACCGTCGCGCGGTAGGCGGCCCATGCCGCGGCATCGTCACGCCCCTCGGCCCCCGCGGTCCACCGGCGCAGTACGGCGGAATCGCCGGAACTGAGCACCGCGGTGCGTAGCCGCACCCGGAGCTCGTCGCGGATGTCGATAATCCCCGGGGCGGCCGATCTCGGCAGCACCGGTCCGGCATAAAGGCGTAATGCGGAATCGACATCACCGGAGTCGAGTGCGGCGCGCAGCGCCTCCACATCGGTTGCGACATGCACCCGCAACCGGTAAGGGCGCGAACCGAAGACGGTCGGCCCCACCACCGAGCGCAGTCGCGACATCGCGGCGCGGATCGTGCCGTTGTCCAAGTCCGTATCGTCGAGCAGCAGCGCAAGATGGTCGGCGCCGAGTCCCTCGGGGTGCTCGGCGAGCAGCAGCAAGATCTCGGCGTGCCGCTGCGACAAGGGAACTCGATCACCGGCGATGGTCAGCTGCGGCTGACCGAGCCCGAGGACGTCGAGGCCGAGCCTGCCCGCATCGGTCACCGCGGGTTCGCGCTGAGATCGCCCCGCGCCGTGCTGCTCCGCACGCATCGCGGCGAGCAGCAGATCCATTTCGGCCGCGGTCGCCGTGGCCTTCACCAGCGCCAGGATCTCCGGTTTGGCCACCCGCACCCCGCCGGCGATCATCAGCACGCCGACCAGCCTGCCGTCCGGATCATGTACCGGCGCAGCGGCACCGGTGATCTGGTGCATGCGATGCAGAAAGTGCTCGGGTCCGTGGATCCAGGTGGCCCGGCCTGTGCGCACCACCAGACCCACCGCATTCGTCCCGACGCGGCGCTCGCTCAGATCGTCACCGGCGCGCAGACCGATCTCGGCCGCCGCCGTGACGTGTTCGGGATTGCCGTGGATGGACAGCACGCGACCGAACTGATCCGCGACCGCGACGATCAAACCCGTTCGGGCCGTGTCCTGTACGAGCAGTTTGTCGATGAGCGGCATCAGGCCCGCGATCGGGTGCGCGTCCCGGTAGCGCTGTAGATCCGCGCCGCGCAGTCCGCGCCCGCTCAGCACGTCCATGGGCTCGATGCCGCCCCGGACGCTGCGCAGCCAGGATTCGAGCACCAGGGGACGCAGCAGACCGGCTAGCTGCGACAGCTGTTCACCGCCCGCGCTAAGATATCCATGTGCCTGTGCGGCATAGGCTTCGAGTGCGCCGAGTTGCGTGCCCGGTTCGACATTCACTCGATCGCCACTCCGCCGTGGGGGCCGCCCACCTGCAAGATTGCTGACCATTTGCCTTTCTTTCCGCCCCAAACTGTACCGGCGCATATTCCGAGGCAAGGGCGGATGCTCTCGTTTGTCCGCCAGGTCACACCCGGTTCAGATCTGCCACGATTGTGACCTACACGTCTTTCACTTCATTATGTGAAGTGGTCCGCAACGTGTTCGGCAATCATCATGACAGTCGCCTGCGGTCCCCTACTCAGTGGGACCGGGACAACCGACAGGTCGACCACCGACAATCCACTCACTCCGTGCACCCGGCACCGCTCGTCCACCACCGCGCGCTCATCACCCGCGGCGCCCATTCGGCAGGTGCCCGACAAATGTTGCGAGGTCGCGAGATTCGCGCGCAGCCAGGCCACGCCCACACCGGCGGGCGGACGGTGCGGTTGCCGGACGCCGGGGATGCGGTGCAGCAGGTCGGCGGCGAGCGACACCGCCGCGCTCAGCCGCTCCCGATCGTGCGCCGCAGACAGATACCGATACTCGAGCCGCGGCGCGATATCCGGATCGGCGCAATGGAGACGCAGCACGCCAGCGGACCGAGGGCGCATCAGCGCGACACCGAGCCTGCGCGCCTGCGTATCCGGGGTGAATGGCAGTGCGTACGGCCGGATTTCGATATCGTCGAGTTCCAGCACGTACTCCAGCGGGACGCTGCCCGATCCGGAGGCTGCGGACCCGATGCGGTACCCGAGACCGATCTCGGGGTGATCGCAGAACCAGTCGCCGACGGGCGCCGGGTGGACGACCGGAATATCCAGCGCCCGTAGGTGCTCGGGGTCGCCCACACCGGAACGCAGCAGCAGCGCCGCCGATTCCACCGCACCCGCGCAGACCACGATGCGGTCGGCCGGGATGGTGCCGGTGGCGGATCCGGCGCGATAGTCCACGCCGACGGCCACGGTGCCGTCGAATCGAATGCGTGTCACGGTAATTCCGCCGGAAACGGTGAGATTGGGCCGCGCGAGCGCGGGCAGCAGACAGGCCGTCGCGGTACCGATCCGCAAACCCCGTTCGACATTGCATGGCACCGGCCCGAAACCGTTCGTGATCACCGGTCCGGGCAGCGCATTCAGGTCGGGTATTTCGGGATAACCCGCCGCCGCGGCGACCGCCGCGAATTCGACACTGACCGGAGTCGGATCGATGATGCGGCGCACGGGTATCGGACCGCTACCGCCGTGCCCCGGATCGTCGCCGTAATCGTGATCGCGCTCGATTTGCCGGTAGGCGGGTAATACGGCGTCTAGCGACCATTCCGCGGAGCCACCGAGTTCGCGGCACCATGCCGTGAAATCGGCCGCGAGCGCACGAACGAAATAGCCGCCGTTGATCGCTCCGGATCCGCCGAGCACGCGGCCGCGTACGAGTTCGGTCGAAACACCGTGGCCCGCATCGTCGGCCGTCAGCAGGGCCGGATAACGCCACAGCCACGGCGATTCGGGACCCACCGGCATACGATCGGCGCGCAGCAGCTCCGCCGGTATCTCGTCCGCGGTGGACCATGCCGGGCCCGCCTCCACCAACCGCACCTTGTGGTTCGGGTCCTCGCTCAACCGGGCCGCGAGCAGACAGCCCGCGGTCCCCGCACCGACGATCAACGTATCGGTCACGGACTTCGGTTCATTCGGTGCGCCGACATCTCAGCGCGGTGGCGGCGTCGGTTTGAGCGCGTCGACGCTGCGCGCACGGAAAGCGCCGAGCCACAACCCCGTGCCGTAGGCGATATCGTCCATGCGCTTGTAGGCCAGGTACCGGAACGGATCCAGCCCGCCCGCGTCGCGGTGGGTGAACCAGTCGGCGAGGCCGTCGGCCACCGCCATGGTCACCGCGATCCGCCGAATTCGCCGCGAGGCCACCATCGCCACCAGCGTCACCGGCCAGTAGTGCCTGCACATCGCGGATGCCAGTCGCCACAGCCCGGCGAAGAAGCCGCGCGCGAGATAGATGGCGGCGATCCGGGTCGGATTGTCCAATTCGGCGAATACCCGGCGTAGTCGGACCAGGGCGGTCGCGAGGGTGATCAGTCCACCCAGCAGGCCCCACTTCGACAGCGTGGCGAAGAGGAAGGCGGCGAGCACCGTCCAGGACGGCACCGATAGCGGCGACACCATGCCCGCGTCGTGACGTTCTCCCAGTGGTGCGGCCCCGGTGCCGTAGAACATCTTTCGGCTGAACCAGGACCGGAAGGAGACGCGGTGGTCGTGCGCGACATGGGCGGCGGGCTCATAGCGCAGCCGCCAGCCCGCCTGTTCCAGCCGCCAGCACAGATCGACATCCTCGGCCACCTGCATGGACTCGTCGAAGCCGCCCTCGGCCAGCAGCGCGTGGCGACGCACCAGCAATGCCGCACTCGGCACATAGGTCACCAGTCCGCGCGACTGCACCGCCGCCTCGCGTCTGCCGAGATCCAGTGAGGACCGGGTGTGCTCGTAGCGGGCCAGTGCGTTCGACTCCGGATCCAGCGCGACGATGCGGGGCGCCACCAGCGCCACCTCGGGGTCGCTGAAATGCCCGAGCATGACCTCCAGCCAGCCGCTGCGCGGCACGACGTCGGAGTCGAGGAAGGCCACGAATTCGGTTGTCGAGGCCCGCAGTCCGGCATTGCGCGCGGCCGCCGGGCCCTGCTTGCGGTCGTGCCGGAGCACCGTCACGCGGCAGCGGGTGCCGCGATTGCGCGGAATTTGCACAGGTTGGTCCGAGCCGTCGTCGACGACGATCACGTTGTGCCCGCGCAAGGTCGTGAGCAATCGAGCGAGGCCGTCCGCGTTGTTGTGCAGCGGCACGATGACGGTCACGTCGTCCGGCGACGGCAATAGCCGGGGACGCGGGTTGCCGACCCCGGAATCGAGCAGTCGTCTGGCAACGACGGCGGATTTCGGGCCGGTGACCTCGAGGTACCCGTCGCCGATCATCTCGGCGGCCTCCGGGGCAAGTCGCAGCAACCGGGCGGGCGAACCCCCGATCAAGATGCGCCCTCCGGAGTATGCGCGTACCCGTGGATCGATCCGCACCCCGAATCCGTCGGGCAGGCGATCATGGCGCATTCCTGGCATGCTAGGCGGAGATTCGCGCGCAGGCATCATCGGTCCGGAAAAAAGGACGGAATTCCGTGTGAATCCGTCGGCGGGCATCGGTGGTATCCGCGAATCAGCGTTTGCGGCAAGGTTGCGGCCACTCGGATTCTCTCCTCTGGCAACGCGGGGGCAATCTCGGGATAGTCCTTCGGCGGCGGCCGCTGTTCCGATTGCCAGCGCACCACTGGCAATCGGAACGACATCAGCCCAGTGGATTCTCGTCACAGGCGCGGGACGGACGTCGTGCGGGCGTGGGCACAGTAGCGGCGGCCGCACCCGACAGCGCCGCGGGCCGGGACACCGACAGCGTCAGCGGGATAGGACCGGACTTGCGCTTGCGCGGGGCGGATGTGCGGGAGTGGTCGACCGTCGAGCGCGGGATCATCCGACCGGTATCGGCCAATGCCGCCTCACCGTAGCCCTGTACGCACTCCGGGTCCGGACCGTCCGATGGCAGCCCGGTGAAGAACTTCGCCGCCATGCAGCCGCCCCGGCAGGAGTCGTAGTGCGCGCAGCTGGAGCAGGCGCCGCCACCGCTGGGCTCACGCAACTCGGCGAAGAGCTCCGAATCGCGCCAGACGCTGTCGAAACCGCCGTCCGACACCACGTTCCCGGCCAGGAACCGGTCGTGGATAGCGAACGGGCAGGCGTAGACATCGCCCACCGGGTCGACCAGGCAGACCACCCGGCCCGCACCGCACATGTTCAGCCCGGGCAGCGCCGCACCGAAGGCCGACAGATGGAAGAACGAGTCGCCGGTGAGCACGCCGTCGCCGTTGCGCACCAGCCAGTCGTAGAGCACCCGCTGCTGGTCCGGGGTCGGGTGCAGTTCATCCCATACGTCCGCGCCGCGGCCCGACGGCCGCAGCCGGGTCAACCGCAGTGTGGCGCCGTACTTTTCCGCGATCGCCTTGAACTCGTCGAGCTGCGGGATGTTGTGCCGGGTGGCGACCACCGACAACTTGGCGTCCCGGAAGCCCGCCGCGGCCAGATTCTCCAGCGCCCGGATCGCCATATCGTAGGAGCCCGGGCCGCGCACCGCGTCGTTGACCTCGGCATCGGCGCCATCCAGCGAAATCTGAACGTCCACATAGTCACTGGCGGCGAGACGCGCCGCGATCTCGGGGGTGATCCGAACACCGTTGGTGGAGAACTTGACTCCGACATGGTGCGCGGTCGCGTAGTCCACCAGCTCCCAGAAGTCCGGGCGCACAGTGGGTTCGCCACCGCCGATATTGACGTAGAAGATCTGCATGCGCTCGAACTCGTCGATCAGCGCCTTGCACTGCTCGGTACTCAGCTCGCGCGGGTCGCGCCGGCCCGAGGAGGACAGGCAGTGCACACACGACAGGTTGCAGGCGTAGGTGAGTTCCCAGGTCAGGCAGATCGGCGCGGCCAGACCGGTCTCGAACCGATCTATCAGGCGCACGGCCTTATCGGGGTGGGTGAGCACAGGGGGACGGCAGTCGGCGAAGCCGGCGGGGTGGGTGAGCACAGGGGGACGGCAGTCGGCGAAGCCGGCGGGGTGGGTGAGCACAGGGGGACGGCAGTCGGCGGAGCCGGCGGGGTGGGCAAGCACAGCACCGTCCGACCGCGGGACCACCCCCGCATCGGGCCGGACGGCCTGCGCCACCGCGGGCGCGGTACCCGCGGCGCCGGGCAGGTGCTCCGGCGCGCCGACGATCATCTCACCATCGGCCAGTTGCGCAAGCGCCCGGATGTACGGCGTGGCGCGGTCATCGGGGATGCCCGCCGCGCGCAGGGCCGAACGCGCCGTCGCGTGCTCCGGCAACGACCGCACGATCTCGACGATCCGCGGACTCTTCAGGAAGGAGAGTTTGCGGGTGCCGAAGTGGTACAGCAGCGCACCGAAGGATTCCGGGCGCAGGGCGACCCGCGGGTGCAGTTGCCATCGGGTATCGAGATCGAGCATGGTCGTCACCCGGGCGTCAGTAGACGCCGCACATGCCGTCGATGGACACCTCTTCGATGAGCGTCTCGTCGACGAGCTCGGTTTCATCGGTGTCGTTCGGTGCGGTGAACGTGTGCGGCATGACAACCTCCGAGTCGATAACGGGTCGTGGCTACCTGTGTAGTCCCAGTCACACACGATAACCACAATGAGAACGGAAGTGAAACACGTTCCAATCGATGGGACGGGGCTTGCGCCCCCGCGTGGCCATCGGGACCATCGGGCGGCGCGGCCACCCGGACACCCGGCCCCCGCAGCCGAACCGGCCCGGGTCGACGCACTCTAGACTTCCGGTGGAAAGCAGCTGAACAGAACGTGTCGGGCGGAACCCACGCCCGCGGCGGTAGAGGTGGCATGGGAGTCGGACGTATGCAGGCCAGCGGGGGCGGCAATACACAGCGGTGTGAGCGCAAGACCCGGAGGCGGAAGCTTGCGTAACCACGGAGGGGCCGGGAACGCCGCCAATCAGACACAGCGGTGTGAGCGTCAGACCCGGAGGCGGAAGCTTGCGTAACCACGGAGGGACCGGGAACACCGCCAATCAGACACTCTCGGAGTCCGAGATCGTCGAGGCCGCACTGCGCGTGGTTCGCGAAGACGGTGTGGAAAAACTGTCCATGCGGCGACTTTCCCGCGAACTCGGCGTCTCCCCCATGGCGCCGTACTACTACGTCGCCGACAAGCGAGAGCTACTCGACCTGGTCGCCACCGCCGCGCTGACCGGGGTTCGCAAGCCACCGCCGGAATCCGGACCGTGGCAGCACAGGCTGCGCGAGCTCATCGACCAGATCGATGAGAAGCTACGCAAGCATCCCGGACTCGGCGATGTCCTGATCGAGCAGATGCTCGGCAAGCAGCTGGACCTGATCGCCTCGATTATGGAGATCCTGGTCGAGGCGGGTTTCACCGACCGCAATGTGCTGGCCGCCTACGCGACCATTCACACCTACCTGTTCGGCCGCCGCCGGGTGAATCCGCGCGACCGCGCGCCGCTGTCGGATGTGGCACTGCCGGATGTGGTGGAACGGGCCACCAAGTACATGGCGGACCTGCGCGGCAGGTACGCCTACGACTTCGGCATGGAGGTGCTGATCGCCGGGCTGGAGGCCCAGCTTGTCCACCAGCCGGAGTCCGACGTACGATGAAACTGAAACACGTTCTAGTTTTGTCTGCTGCGGCCGACAGTGCCAGGTTCGAGAGGACGAGATGACTACCGTCGAGGTTCCACACGGTTCGCGTTCGGTCGTGCTGCGGGTCGCCGCGGTCATCACCGAGACGGCCGACACCCGTTCGCTGGTCTTCGACGTACCCGAGGAAGCGCGCGAGAAGTTCGCGTACAAGCCAGGGCAGTTCCTCACGCTGCGCATCCCCAGCGACCTCACCGGCTCGGTGGCCCGCTGCTATTCGCTGGCCAGCTCGCCCTACACCGATGACAAGCCGAAGGTCACCGTCAAGCGCACGCTGGGCGGCTACGGCTCGAACTGGGTGTGCGACAACGTCAAGGCCGGCGATCAGATCGAAGTGCTGCCGCCCTCCGGCGTTTTCACACCCAAGGATCTGGACGATGACCTGCTGCTCTTCGGCGCGGGCAGCGGCATCACGCCCGTAATGTCCATCCTGAAGTCGGCGCTGGCGCGCGGCAACGGCCGGATCGTGCTGGTGTACGCCAACCGTGACCCCGAGGGCGTCATCTTCGCCGCCGAGCTGCGCGAGCTCGCCGACAAGCATCCGCAGCGGCTCATCGTGATCCACTGGCTGGAGTACCTCCAGGGACTGCCGACGGTCGACGGCCTCGCCGGTCTGGTGGCGCCGTACGCGGACTACAACGCCTTCATGTGCGGGCCGAAGCCGTTCATGGACCGGGTGCACGACGCACTGGCCCAGCTCGACGTGCCGCGCTCACGCACGCACGCCGAGGTGTTCAATTCCCTTGCCGGAGACCCGTTCGCGGATCAGGCGCCGGTCGCGATCAGCGACGAGGAGGTCGCCGACGCCGCCACCGTCGAGGTCGAGTTGGACGGCGAGGTGCACGAGCTGGCGTGGCCGCGCAAGCAGACGCTGGTGGACATCATGCTGGCCAAGGGCCTCGACGTGCCGTACTCCTGTCAGGAAGGCGAATGCGGTTCCTGCGCCTGCACGGTGCTGGAGGGCAAGGTCGAGATGGCGAATGCGGAGATCCTCGACCCCGAGGATATCGAGAACGGCTATATCCTCGGCTGCCAGGCGCGGCCGGTCACCGACCACCTCAAGATCCAGTTCTGAAGCCACGGCGGCCTATCGAGCGCGGTAGGCCGCCCGCTCGGCCGGTTCGAGGTGCTCGGTGGCATAACTCAGTGCCGTGCGGCCCATCGCGGCGGCATGGTCATCCAGGAAGCCGGTGAGCAGCGCGCGGTCGATGCGCTTGCCGACCTCGCGCAGCATCCAGCCGACCGCCTTCTGGATCAGATCGCGGCGATCGCTCAGCAGTTGCTCGCACAGCGCGAAGGTGGTGGTCGCGTCGCCCGCCTTGATGAAGGCGAAGGTGGTCAGCAGCGCGACACGGCGCTCCCAGATCGAATCCGCCCGCGCCAGTTCGAAGAGCAGATCCCTCGGCCGGTCCAGCAGCCACGGTCCGATCACATTCTCGGCCGACACGTCGACCAAATCCCAGTTGTTCACCCGTCCGCGATACACCGCGTCGAGGTAGAGCCGGACCATCGCGGCCTGACCGTCGGTATCGAGCGTGCGCGGCTTGGCCGCCCTGGCGAAGCGGGCATTCAGAATCACCAGGGCCGCCAGGCGATGCTCGTGCACCTCGCTGTCGAGCAGCTCGTCGATCTCGCCGAGCGGTAGTGCGGCAAAGCGTTTCGCGACCGTGCGGGTGGCCGGAACCCGGGCACCGATGAATACATCCCCCTCGCCGTATTCGCCGGGTCCGGTTTTGAAGAAGCGCCGCAGGTGTACGGCGTCGGCGGGATCGGCCACCGCGGCCAGAGCCGTCCGAACGTCCGCCGCGGTCGGGGCGACCTCGGTCATCGCGAACCTCCCGTTCCCGATAGTGTCTGCGGCCCGGGGCAATTCGATACCGCCGGGGCCGGTCGGCTCAGATCTGCGCGCCGAGTATCCGGCCGGACTCGAACGATGCTGCGCCGGGCGGCAATTCGCCGGGACGGCCGCTGTTCAGCACGCGCACTTCACCATTGCCGGTGGTGGGCCTGCCCAGCCCATCCATGCGCCGGATCGTCTGCGCGGCAACGGCTTGCGCGCTGTCGAAAAGGCGGACACCCTCGGGCAGCGCCGCGAGGATCGCATCGATGACGAGCGGGTAGTGGGTGCAGCCGAGCACCACACCCTCGACATCGGCGGGGGTCTGCTCGGCCGCGCGGGCGATGGATTCCTTCGCGGCGACCAGATCGCCGCCGTCGATCGAATCGGCGAGACCGTGGCACGCCACGCCGACCACTTCGGCGTCACCGCCGAACTTCGCGATCAGGTCGGCCTGGTACTTGCTGGCCGTGGTCGCGGCGGTCGCCCACACCGCCACCGAACGACATACGGCGGCGGCCGGTTTGATCGCGGGGACGGTGCCGATCACCGGCACGCCGGGTCCGACCTCCGCCCGCACCTGTTCCAGCGCCGTCACGCTCGCGGTATTACACGGCAACACGATGACCTCCGCGCCGTGCCGCAACGAGGTCCGCGCGGCCTCGACCACCCGGTCGATCACCCACTGCTCCGGCTTCGGTCCCCATGGCGCGCCATCCGGGTCCAACTGCAACAGCAGGTCGACATCCGGCCGCAGCTTGCGCAGCCAAGCGGCCGTGGGCAGCAACCCCAGCCCGGAATCGATGAGCGCGACGATCACCCGACCACCGTATTACAGCCCGACGGCCCGCCCTATCCGGCCGGAGCTCGCACCCGGCCACGCCGAGTGAGGTAGCTCAGGCCGAGGCGAGCAGATCGGCGACCGGAGCGCCCGCGGCGATCTTGGCGCGGACCTTCATGACCTGCGGGGTCATCCCCGCGCCGACGACACCGGTCAGAATGCCGCCCTGGGAGTAGTAGGCGAGGAATTTGCGACCGTCGTCGGCGACGACGCTCACGTCGTCACCCGCACTCGGAGTGCCGAGGGCCTGGATCTTCACGTCGTACTGATCACTCCAGAAGTACGGCACCCGCGCCGCGGTGGGCGGTTCGACGCCGAGCAACGCACAGGCCAGCAGCTTGGCCTGCTCGCCCGCATTGGTCCAATGTTCGACCCGCTTACGCCTGCCGGTCTCGAGCAGCCAGGCGGCGACGTCGCCGACCGCCCAGACGCCCTCGGCCGAGGTGCGGCCCACCTCGTCGGCCAGCACCCCGCCACCGGCGGTCGGGTCGGCCAGCGCGATACCGGATTCGGCGAGCCATTCGGTGACCGGCCTGGAGCCGACACCGATGACGACCAGATCGGTGGCCACCTCGGAACCGTCTGCCAGTCGGGCGCCGCGCACGCGGTCCGCGCCGTCGGACAGAAAGGTATCCAGGCCGGTTTCGCAGCGCAGATCCACGCCCTCGGCGCGGTGCATCCGGGCCACCAGGGCGCCGACCTGTTCGCCGAGTACCGAGGCGAGCGGGGTCGGCTGCGGCTCTACCAGCACCACCTCGATCCCGCCCGCGCGGAAGCTCGCGGCGAGTTCGCAGCCGATGAAACCCGCGCCGATCACGAGAGCCTTTCCGGCCCCGGCCAATTCGGCTCGCAGCGCGGCGGCGTCGGCATGCCCGCGCAGCACGTGCACGCCCTTCAGATCGGGTAGGCCGGGCAGGCGGCGCGGCCGCAGGCCGGTGGCGATGATGAGCTGGGCGTAGTCCAGGGTGCTGCCGTCGGCCATCGTCACGCGGCGGGCGGCGGTGTCCACCCCGGTCGCCTGGGTGCTCAGCCGCAGGTCGATCCGCTTCTCGTCGAAGAATTCCGCGGGCCGCAGCGTCGTGTCGTCGGTTTCGCCGCGAACGAACTGCTTGGACAGCGGCGGGCGGTCATAGGGCAGTCGCGGTTCGTCTCCGGCGAGGACGAGTTCGCCCTCGTACCCGGCCCGCCGCAACTCCTCGGCGGTGCGCAGGCCGGCGAGCCCGGCCCCGATGATCACGATCGGCGCAGTCATGCGGCCATCCCTTCACAGTCGGTACGAAGTTACCCTAACGTCTGCTTGGTTTCGCGCGTGCGGGCAGCTCTCCCGTGACGGGGTGATCGCCGCGCAATCGTATTCATTCCGATATTGATCGGGCGGTCAATCAGGACTATACCCAGAGGTAGAACATAGTTTCGACGCCCGAGGAGGCACACCATGTTCACCGAAAGCCGCGCACAGGACGGCCTGGCCGTCGTGCTCGGACTCTTTGCCGCGCTCTCGACCTTCTGGGTCGAGACCAATGACCGCGCCATGTGGTCCTTGGTCGTGCTCGGCGTGCTCATCGCCCTCACCGGCCTGGCGCAGATCGCTCGGCCCGCGATGGCAGCGCTCGACTACGCGATGGGCCTGTTCGGCGCGCTGCTGTTCATCTCCCCCTGGGCGATGAACTTCACCGAGTACCGGGGCGCATCCTGGACCGCGTGGGTGGTCGGGGTCGTGACGGTAGTGGTCGCGGTGGCGGCGCTGCCCGCCATGTCGGCGCGTCTGCACGAGATGGCTCCGCATCACTGATGCAGATGCCGAAGCCACATCGGTCCGCCGGTCGTCGCCGGAGCGCGAAAGTCGACGGCGACGCCCGGCAGCTCATCCTGGATGCCGCGGAAAGGCTCTTCGCGGCCCAGGGATTCGACGCGACCGCGACCGCGGCCATCGCGGGCGCCGCGGGCGTGCCGAAGGGTTTGGTCTTCTATTACTTCCCCACCAAGAGCTCGATCCTGTCCACGCTGATGGCCGAACGGGTGCCCGCGCAGCCCATCGACGACATCGGCACCGTGATCGCGCCCGGTGATCCGGCGGCCAGTCTGGTCAACCTCGACGCCGCGCTGAATCTGCGCGACCACCACTCGTCGGTGCTGCGCGTCATCATGTGGCGCGAGGCCGACACCCACCCCGATGTGCGCCGCCAGCTGCGGCGGCTGCGCGACCAACTGCTCGACGTGACCGCCCGCGTGTTGCAGGCCAGCGCGCCGGGACCGGTGCAGCCGCTCACATTGCGCGCCTGCGCCGCGGCCTGGGTGTCGGCCATGTTCGCGATCGCGAGCACCGACCGGCTACACGCGCTCGACGGCGTCCCGATCCCCACCTCCGACGAGGTATTCAATGTCGCGCGGGTGGTGGCGGCGGGTATGACGCAGCTCGGCTGAATTCCGGAACCCGAGAATCTGAAAGACTCACCTTCACCTTGCCGAGGGGTATCGGTGACCATGATCGGCTGGTGCAGATTCCGAGAGTCACCCGAGGTCTCGTACGTCGCACCATCAGCGCCACGCTGGTCAGCGGCGCGACGGCGGCATTGCTGCTCGGCCCTGGCAGCGCCGCGGCCACACCCATCTATCCACAGCCCGACCCGGATCCTTTCTATGCCACGCCGGCCGATATCGGCGCCAAGGCACCGGGCCAGGTGCTCGAAACCAGAGCCATGCCGCCGCTGTTGATCTTTCCCGGCGCGACGGTGACCATGATCAAATTCCGTTCCACCAATTCGCGCGGGTTTCCGATCGCGGCCACCTCAACGGTGCTCACCCCGCACGAGCGTCGACCCGGCGCACCGCTGCTCTCCTACCAGCACATCATCAATGCGCTGGGCACCAAATGCGCCATCTCCCGGCTTCTCTACACCGAGGACCCGATGCTGCAGATCCGCGAGGCGGTGGCGCTGAATGCGGCGCTGGCGCACGGGTGGAGCGTCGCGCTGCCCGATCACCTCGGCCCCAACTCCGCCTACGGAGCGGCTCGACTCGGCGGGCAGATCACCCTCGACGGCATTCGCGCGGTACGGAAGGTGCCGGAGCTCGACCTGCGCGACAGCCCGGTCGCGATGGCGGGCTACTCGGGCGGCGGTATGGCCACCGCGTGGGCCGCCGCCCTGCAACCGCGTTATGCGCCGGAACTCGATATCGTCGGCGCCGCTGCCGGCGGGGTGCCGACGAATATGGTGGCGATGCTCGAAGCCCTGAATTACAACCCGCACCCGGCCTTCGGTTTGATGATGGCGGCCGGAATCGGCCTGGAACGCGAATACCCGGACCGATTCCCGATCAGCGACTCGATGAACGCACAGGGGCTGGCGGCGCGCGAACGGATGGCCAACGGATGCACAAACGAAATTCTCGCCGTCGGCGCCGGGCGCAGCGTGCGTGACTTCGCGAGCAGTATGTCGATGGCCAGCAACCCAACGGCGCGCGCGGTGGTCGAGGAGAACAGCCTGGAACTATTCGATGGTGTGCCGACAATGCCCATCTTCGAATGGCATTCGGAGTCGGACCCGTTGATTCCGGTGGATTCCGTCGTCAATACCAACCGGCGCTACTGCGCGGCGGGAGTCCGGTTGCAGTCCGAGCTGACCTTCTCACCCGAACATCTGTCGGCCGCGGCGCTCGGCGTCCCAGCCGCTGTGACGTGGCTCGATGCCCGCTTCCGCGGCGAACCGGCGCCGAGCAACTGCTGACGGTCAGGCCGCGGCGAGGAAGCTCGCGATATCCCGGGCGAATCTCGGGTGGGTGAGCACCGCGGTGTGCCCGATATTCGGGTAGATGATCAAGTGCGAGTCCGGAATTCCGTCGGCGGTGCGACGGAAGTTGGCCGTCGGATAGAACTCGTCGCGCTCGCCGCCGATCACCAGGGTGGGCGCCTCGATATCGCCGAGGCGAGCGGAGAGGTCGAAGGCATCCTCGGCGCGCACGAAGGCGAGGGTGTCGGCCGGATTCTCGGGGCGAAGCAGCGGGTCGGCCAGCCACATCGCCGCCGTGATCAGTCGGTCCCGCAGCTGCGACGAGTTCGGGGCCATATGGTGCAGGGCGCGGCGGCCCGCGAAGGCCGCCTCGGCATAGTTGAGCTGGTTGGCGCGGGCGTCATCCTCCAACCGATAGCCCGAGGCCGCGATCACCAGCCTGCGCACCGCGGCCGGATGGTCCGCGGCCAGCTGCAAACCGAGCGAACCGCCCGACGAAATTCCGAGAACGTCCACCGGACCGTCGAATTCGGCCAGCAGGGCGTCCGCGTGCTGGGCCGCGATATCGGCCATGGTCGTGCCCTCGGCCATGCCCGGCGCCCGGTTCACCGCGTACACCCGGAACCGCCGGGCCAGCGGCGTCAGCGACTTGATTTCCGAGGTCCGCATCCAGCCGGTCGGGTTGGCGTGGTCCGGACTGAACCAGCGCAGGAACACCAGCGGCCGCCCCGCGCCGAAGGCGAGATACGGCAGGCCGTGGGCGAGGGTGCCCTCGACGACCGTGAGTTCGGCATCGAGTTTGCTCATTACGTCCTCCGAATCATCCGATGTCCCCTGTCCATGGTCACCGAGGCGGCGGCATTTTGTCAGCTGTCGTCGCTCGGAAGGGGCGAACAGCACATGACGCGCGCGGGCCGATCCGGGAAGCGGCGCCGCCCCTTTCGGGGCGACGCCGCCTCGGTCAGCCGGTGACCCGTGCGATGATCTCCTTCGCCACGGCGGCCGGAACCTCCGCGTACGAATCGAAGACCATGCTGTAGTTCGCCCGGCCCTGGGTCTTGGACCGCAGGTCACCGATGTAGCCGAACATCTCCTGCAGCGGCACCAGCGCCGTGACGATACGGGCGCCACCGCGCTCGGCAAGGTCCCGGATCCGGCCGCGGCGCGAGTTCAGGTCGCCGATGACCTCACCCAGGTATTCCTCCGGGGTGACGACCTCGACGGCCATGACCGGCTCCAGCAACGCCGGACGAGCCCGGGCGATCGCGGCCCGGACCGCCTGCGCGCCGGCGGTGCGGAAGGCGAGATCCGATGAGTCCTGGACGTGCGCGGCGCCGTCGAGCAGCTCCACCCGCACGTTCACCATCGGATAGCCCGCGAGCACGCCGTAACGCAGGGCATCCTGCGCGCCCGCATCGACCGAAGGGATGTACTCCTTCGGAACCCGTCCGCCGGTCACCCGGCTCTCGAACTCGTAGATCGCGCCGTCCGGGGCCACGAGGGGCGCCACCGCGACGACCACCTTCGCGAACTGGCCGCGCCCGCCCACCTGCTTGCGGTGGGTGTGCTCGTACCGGTCCACGGCGGCGGTGATGGTCTCGCGGTAAGCGACCTGCGGCTTGCCGATATGAGCCTCGACCTTGAACTCGCGTTTCATCCGGTCCAGGACGATATCCAGGTGCAGCTCGCCCATACCGCCGAGAACGGTCTGGCCGGTCTCGGCGTCGACCGTGACCGCGAGGGTCGGATCCTCCTCGGCGAACCGCTGGATCGCGACGCCGAGCCGGTCCTGATCGGAGGTGGTCTTCGGCTCGATCGACACCTCGATCACCGGGTCCGGGAAGGTCATCGACTCCAACACGATCTGATCGTTCGGATCGCACAGGGTGTCGCCGGTCGTGGTGTGCTTCAGACCGATGACGGCACAGATGTGCCCCGCCCGCGCCTGGTCGATCGGATGTTCCTTGTTCGAGTGCATCTGGAACAGCTTGCCCAAACGCTCCTTTCGTCCCTTCGTCGAATTGATCACGGCGGCACCGACTTCGGCGCGTCCCGAGTACACCCGAAGGTAGGTGAGCGTGCCGAAGAACGGGTGCGCCGCCACCTTGAACGCCAGCGCCGCGAACGGTTCGTCCACGGCGGCGGCCCGGTGTACGACCGTCTGCTCATCGCCCGGCGGATGACCGTCCGCACCGCCCGCGTCCAGCGGGGAGGGCAGGTAGTCGACGACCGCGTCGAGCATCGGCTGCACGCCCTTGTTCTTGAACGCCGAACCGCACAGCACCGGGTACACAACGGAATTCACCGTCAGGCGCCGGATCGCGGACCTCAGCTGTTCGGCCGACGGTTCGATCCCCGCGACATATGTCTCCAGCACCGCCTCGTCCGATTCGGCGACGGCCTCCAGCAGCTGCCTGCGGTACCGTGCGGCCCGCTCGCGCAACTCGGCCGGGATCTCGACGACCTCGTACCGTTCCCCGAGTCCGGTTTCGCCGCGCCACACCTTCGCGTTCATCTCGACCAGGTCGACGATGCCCTCGAAGGTGTCCTCGGCGCCGATCGGCAGCTGGATGACCAGCGGCTCGGCGCCCAGGCGATCCTTGATGGTCCGCACGGTGAAGGAGAAGTCCGCACCGAGCTTGTCCATCTTGTTGACGAAGCAGATACGCGGCACGTTGTACTTGTCGGCCTGACGCCACACCTGCTCCGACTGCGGTTCGACACCCTCCTTGGCATCGAATACCGCGACCGCGCCGTCCAGCACGCGCAGCGACCGCTCCACCTCGACCGTGAAGTCGACGTGTCCAGGGGTGTCGATGATGTTGATCTGGTTGTCGTTCCAGAAACAGGTGGTCGCCGCCGCGGCGATCGTGATGCCGTGTTCCTGCTCCTGCACCATGCGGTCCATGGCGGCCGCGCCGTCGTGCACCTCACCGATCTTGTAGGTGACGCCGGTGTAGTACAGGATGCGTTCGGTGGTCGTCGTCTTCCCGGCATCGATATGCGCCATGATCCCGATATTGCGGACCCTGCCCAGATCGGCCGACATCGCACGCGTCATGGGAATCCCCCACTCCATCAACTAGTTTCGTCCGAAGAGAGACGCTCGCCTAGTTGGTGCGTTCCGGTGACGGCACGAGCATCGTGTCACGCGGCGCCGACAGCGCGCCACCTGTGACACTCTGCCGATAACTACCGCGTACGCGGATGTGCTGTAACCATGTCACCGTTCTACCCGCCCCCGGCCCACGGTGTCGACCGAATATCGCGTCGGCACAACAGACCTCGTCCGCGGACGTGGGGACTCCCCCGAAACGCCGAACGGCGCCGCTCCCGGAGGAGCGACGCCGTAGGCGATCAGAGATTCAGAGAATCACTTGACGATCTTGGTGACGCGACCGGCACCAACGGTGCGGCCACCCTCGCGGATCGCGAAGCGCAGGCCCTCGTCCATGGCGACCGGCTGGATCAGCTTGACGCTCATCTCGGTGTTGTCGCCCGGCATGACCATCTCGGTGCCCTCGGGGAGGGTAACGACACCGGTCACGTCCGTGGTACGGAAGTAGAACTGCGGACGGTAGTTGTTGAAGAACGGGGTGTGGCGGCCGCCCTCGTCCTTCGACAGGATGTACGCCTGGCCCTCGAACTCGGTGTGCGGGGTGGTGGTGCCCGGCTTCACGACGACCTGGCCGCGCTCGACATCCTCGCGCTTGATACCACGAACCAGCAGACCGACGTTGTCGCCCGCCTGGCCCTGATCGAGCAGCTTGCGGAACATCTCGATACCGGTGACGGTGGTCTTGGTGCTCTTCTCGCGGATGCCGACGATCTCGACTTCCTCGTTCACGTTGATGATGCCGCGCTCGACACGACCGGTGACGACGGTGCCACGACCGGTGATCGTGAAGACGTCCTCGACCGGCATCAGGAACGGCTTCTCGGTCTCACGAACCGGGTCCGGGATGGACTCGTCGACCGCGGCCATGAGCTCCAGCACCGACTCGGTCCACTTCGGGTCGCCCTCGAGCGCCTTGAGACCGGAGACACGCACGACGGGGGCTTCCTCGTCGAACTCCTGCGAGGCCAGCAGCTCGCGGACCTCCATCTCGACGAGCTCGAGGATTTCCTCGTCGTCGACCATGTCCGACTTGTTCAGCGCGACCAGGATGTAGGGCACGCCGACCTGACGGGCGAGCAGCACGTGCTCGCGGGTCTGCGGCATCGGGCCGTCGGTGGCCGCGACCACGAGGATGGCGCCGTCCATCTGCGCCGCACCGGTGATCATGTTCTTGATGTAGTCAGCGTGACCCGGGGCGTCGACGTGCGCGTAGTGGCGCTTCTCGGTCTGGTACTCGACGTGGGAGATGTTGATCGTGATACCACGAGCCTTCTCCTCCGGCGCCTTGTCGATCTGGTCGAAGGCCGAGGCCTCGTTCAGATCCGGGTACTTGTCAGCCAGCACCTTCGTGATCGCTGCGGTCAGCGTGGTCTTGCCGTGGTCGACGTGACCGATGGTGCCGATGTTGACGTGCGGCTTCGTCCGCTCGAACTTCGCCTTCGCCACTTTTGGGTCCTCCTGGACTTGTTGGTGCGTGCATTTGCAGCAGTGCGTGGATCATCCCCGCGGACGCGAGGATCAGGTAAAACTGACGCCCGGCACCCGGGGCCGAGTCTGGCACTCGGCCCCGAGCGGTCTACTCGCCGGTCGCCTTGGCGATGATCTCCTTCGACACGTTGGCCGGAACCTCCGCGTACGAGTTGAACACCATGGAGTAGTTCGCCCGGCCCTGGGTCTTCGACCGCAGGTCACCGATGTAGCCGAACATCTCCGAGAGCGGAACCAGCGCCTTGACGACACGGGCACCACTGCGTTCCTCCATGGCCTGGATCTGGCCACGGCGGGAGTTCAGGTCGCCGATCACATCGCCCATGTAATCCTCGGGCGTGATGACCTCGACCGCCATCAGCGGCTCGAGGATCACCGGACCGGCCTTGCGGGCCGCTTCCTTCAGGGCCTGCGAGCCGGCGATCTTGAACGCCATCTCCGAAGAGTCGACGTCGTGGTATGCACCGTCGAGCAGGGTCACCTTCAGGTTGACCAGCGGGTAGCCAGCGAGCACACCGTACTGCATGGCATCCTGTGCACCGGCGTCCACCGACGGGATGTACTCGCGCGGCACGCGACCACCGGTGACCTTGTTCTCGAACTCGTAGTGCGCACCGTCCTCGCCGACGAACGGCTCGAGAGCGATGATCACCTTCGCGAACTGACCCGAACCACCCGTCTGCTTCTTGTGGGTGAACTCGAGCTTCTCGACCGGCCTGGTGATGGTCTCGCGGTAGGCGACCTGCGGCTTGCCGACGTTCGCCTCGACCTTGAACTCCCGCTTCATGCGGTCGACCAAGATGTCGAGGTGCAGCTCGCCCATGCCACCGATGATGGTCTGGCCGGTCTGGTCGTCCAGCTTCACCGAGAAGGTCGGATCCTCTTCGGCGAGACGCTGGATGGCGGTGCCCAGCTTCTCCTGGTCGGACTTGGTCTTGGGCTCGATCGAGACCTCGATGACCGGGTCCGGGAAGGTCATGGACTCCAGCACGATCTGGTTCTGCGGATCGCACAGGGTGTCACCCGTGGTGGTGTCCTTCAGACCGATGACCGCGTAGATGTGGCCCGCCTGGGCCGCGCCGACCGGGTTCTCCTTGTTGGAGTGCATCTGGAACAGCTTGCCCAGACGCTCCTTCTTGCCCTTGGTCGAGTTGATGACCTGGGCGCCGGAGTCGACCTTGCCCGAGTACACGCGGACGTAGGTCAGCTTGCCGAAGAACGGGTGCACGGCGATCTTGAACGCCAGCGCCGAGAACGGCTCGGTGACACTCGCGTCGCGGTGCAGGACCTCGTCCTCCTTGCCGGGGACGTGACCGTCGGTGCCGCCGTCGTCCAGCGGGGTCGGCAGGTAGTCGATCACGGCGTCGAGCATGGGCTGCACGCCCTTGTTCTTGAACGCCGAACCGCACAGGATCGGGTAGAGCTCGGAGTTGACCGTCATCTTGCGGATGGCGCCCTTGATCTCCTCGATCGAGAGCTCCTCGCCGCCGAAGAACTTCTCCAGCAGCGCCTCATCCGACTCGGCGACGATCTCCAGCAGTTCCTGCCGGTACTGCTCGGCCTTCTCCGCGAGATCGGCCGGGATCTCCTGGACCTCGTACTTCTCGCCGAGCTTGGTCTCGCCCTTCCAGACCTTCGCGTTCATCTCGACCAGGTCGACGATGCCCTCGAAGGTGTCCTCGGCGCCGATCGGCAGCTGGATGACCAGCGGCTTGGCACCCAGGCGATCCTTGATGGTCTGCACGGTGAAGTAGAAGTCCGCACCGAGCTTGTCCATCTTGTTGACGAAGCAGATACGCGGCACGTTGTACTTGTCGGCCTGACGCCACACCTGCTCCGACTGGGGTTCGACGCCTTCTTTACCGTCGAACACCGCGACCGCGCCATCGAGCACGCGCAGCGACCGCTCCACCTCGACCGTGAAGTCGACGTGTCCGGGGGTGTCGATGATGTTGATCTGGTTGTCGTTCCAGTAGCAGGTGGTGGCTGCGGAGGTGATGGTGATACCACGCTCCTGCTCCTGCTCCATCCAGTCCATGGTGGCCGCGCCGTCATGGACCTCACCGATCTTGTAGGTGATACCGGTGTAGAAGAGGATGCGTTCGGTAGTGGTGGTCTTACCGGCATCGATGTGGGCCATGATGCCGATGTTGCGGACCTTGTTCAGGTCGGTGAGCACGTCCTGTGCCACGGAAATCTTCCCCGCTCGTAGCTAGTTGGGATCTTCGGGTACGAGACCCATGTCGGGTCATCACTATGTCAACGCCGAAAGCAGCACCGAAGTGCCGCTCCGACTGTATCGACCAGGCAGGATAGGAGGCCCTACGTGGTGACGACTGGCTGCCGCCTCCGGACCTTGACCTCTCCTGCCGTGTGCCTTCCGGCGCCGACACAAGCGACGGGCCGGACAGCAATCACCAGCGGTAGTGCGCGAATGCCCGGTTCGACTCGGCCATCTTGTGGGTGTCTTCGCGACGCTTGACCGAAGCACCGAGGCCATTGCTGGCGTCGAGCAGTTCGTTGGCCAGGCGCTCGATCATGGTCTTCTCACGACGGGCGCGGGAGAAGTTGACCAGCCAGCGCAGCGCCAGGGTGTTGGCGCGGCCCGGACGGACCTCGACCGGCACCTGGTAGGTGGCGCCACCGACGCGGCGAGGCTTGACCTCGAGCGACGGCTTGACGTTGTCCAGCGCACGCTTGAGGGTGACGACCGGGTCGGTGCCGGTCTTCTCGCGCGCCTGCTCCAGCGCGCCGTAGACGATGCGCTCGGCGGTGGACTTCTTGCCGTCCAGCAGGATCTTGTTGACCAGCTGAGTGACCAGCGGCGAACCGTAGACCGGATCGTTGATCAGCGGACGCTTGGGTGCGGGGCCCTTGCGTGGCATATCAGCTCTTCTCCTTCTTGGCGCCGTAGCGGCTGCGGGCCTGCTTGCGGTTCTTCACACCCTGGGTGTCGAGCGAGCCGCGGATGATCTTGTAGCGAACACCGGGGAGGTCCTTCACACGACCGCCACGCACGAGCACCATCGAGTGCTCCTGCAGGTTGTGGCCTTCACCCGGGATGTAAGCCGTGACCTCGACCGCGCTGGTCAGGCGAACACGCGCGACCTTACGCAGCGCGGAGTTCGGCTTCTTCGGGGTCGTGGTGTACACGCGGGTGCACACGCCACGACGCTGCGGGCTCCCCTTGAGGGCCGCGGTCTTGGTCTTGGCGACCTTGTCACGACGACCCTTGCGGACCAGCTGGTTGATGGTTGGCATAGACCGGCTTTCCTTGTTGTCTAACGCGGTGTCTGAAACTTCATGTCTGTGTTCAATTGGCGGCGCTCACGGGGCCCTTCGTGGTGACGCTTCGCTACCGCCTCCGGGCCCGGCGCTCGCGCCGCTGTGTTCAATTCGGCGGCGTTTCCGATCGTTCACACCGCTGTCATCGAGCCTTCACTCGCACGTCCGACCACGTTTCTCGCGTCCCGAGGTCGGGCGTGTCGTGCGCCGGACATAACCCGAATTCCGGGCACGCCGGAGAAGTCGGCCGCTTTCGCTGGCTTACGTCAGAGCACGAAATTGCCCGCATGCTTCCGGGCACAGCGATCCACGATACCCGCGATCCCGAGACAGGGTCAAAGTGGGGTCGGAAATCGAGTCTGTCACCTGGCCAGATTCAAGGTCAGCTCGACAAGCGTTTTGGCCGCGGCGCACGGATCCGGATGCGTGGTACCCGCCCGATAGTTGATCCACCAGCCGACGACGCCGGTATCCGCAGCACTGGCACTGACGCCGCAGGAGTCGGGATCGTTGGGACGCCTCGTCTCCAAACCGCGTCTGCCCTGCACGGTGACATTGCCGGTGATGTAACCGAGCTTGTCGTTGGTGATCTTCTCGTTGTTCAGTGAACCGATCTCGTACCAGTTCAGGGTGACCATCGCGTTGCCGCCCGGCGCGTCCTCCACATCCCACATGCAGACCGCGCCGTTGAACGAACCGTCGACGATCTGCGCGTCGCCGACCGCCTCGCCGATCTTGTCCGGCGCCACCACCTCGCATTCGCGTAGCAACTTGTCGAAGTTGACATTCACCGACTGGCTGCCACCCGCGGGATAGGCCGAACCCGAAATCGTCTTGCCGCAGCCCGCCGCCGTGACGGCTAGCGCGAGCGCGGTCGCCGCGATGCCGACCCGCCGAATGCCGATCCGTGCCCCGATCATGTTCGCGCCCCTCACTTCAGCCGCTGTACGGTCAGCTCGGCCAGTTTGTACGTCTTGTCGCACGGATTGCCCGCCGCCTGGAACAGGCCGTACGACATGGACCATTCGAAGAAGTCGTCGTCGAGCTGGATCGCGAGATCGCAGACGGTACCGGTCGGATCGAGTGCGCGGAATCCGGGATGGCCGCCGACCTCGATGGCGTCCGGCGCCCGGCCGACGCTGGTCACCCATGCCCTCTCCCGATCGATCGGGCTGCCACGATAGGAGGCGAAAGTGACGCTGGGAGAGGCGAGTCCGGCGGACTGCCAGTTGCAGCCGGTCGAATTCTTGAAGACCCGCGAGATCTGGCCGAGCCCCGCGACATCGCGCACCTCGTCGTCGGTGACGTGACCGCACTCCCCGACGAACGGGCCGAGCGTGGCGACCTTCGGCGGCGGGCGCAGCGGGGCGGAATCACCGGAATCGCCGTCCGACCCGCAGGCCGACAGCACCAATGTCAGGGCCATACCGGTGAGGAGCGCCGACCAGATCCGCATGCCGTGAACTCTACCGGCGGTACGGCCCGAGGCCAGGTCTACACAATTCGGCAACGATGCTCAGAGGTTGCCTCTGGCCTCCTGCTCACGCTCGATCGCCTGGAACAAGGCCTTGAAGTTGCCCTTGCCGAAGCCGAGTGAACCGTGCCGCTCGATCAATTCGAAAAAGACGGTCGGGCGGTCACCCAGTGGTTTGGTGAAGATCTGCAACAGATAGCCGTCCTCGTCGCGATCGACCAGGATGCCGCGGCGACGCAGTTCTCCGACCGGAACCCGGACCCGGCCGATGCGGGCACGCAGTTCGGGATCGGAGTAGTAGGCATCCGGGGTGTCCAGGAATTCGACGCCCTCGCTGCGCAGCGCGTCCACGCAGGCCAGGATGTCGCCGGTGGCCAGCGCGATGTGCTGGACGCCGGGACCGCGATAGAACTCCAGGTACTCGTCGATCTGCGAACGCTTCTTGCCGACCGCGGGCTCGTTGAGCGGGAACTTCACCCGGTGATTGCCATTGGCCACCACTTTGCTCATCAGCGCGGAGTACTCGGTGGCGATATCGTCGCCGACGAATTCGGCCATATTCGTGAAACCCATGACGCGGTGGTAGAACTCGACCCAGCGGTCCATCATGCCCAGTTCGACATTGCCGACGACGTGGTCGATCGCCTGGAACAATCGGACGGGCGCGCCGGGTCGCGGCCGATAGCCGGAGCCGCGCGCCACATAACCGGGCAGATACGGCCCGTAGTAGGCGGACCGGTCGATCAGGGTGTGCCGGGTCTCGCCGTAGGTGGCCAGCGCGGCGACACGGACGGCGCCGAATTCGTCGGTCTCCTCATGCGGTTCGACCAGGACGGTGGCACCGTGCCCGCGTGCCCAGTCGATGCACCGGTCCACATCCGGCACCTCCAGCGCGATATCGATGATGCCGTCGCCGTGGCGGTCGTGGTGGGCGACCATCGGGCTGTCCGGGTCGACCGCGCCCTTGATCACGAAGCGGGCCGCACCGCTGCGCAGGACGAACGCCTTGTGGTCGCGATTGCCGGTCTCCGGGCCGGAATAGGCCTCCAATCGCATGCCGAAGGCGGATTGCAGGAAGTGCGCGGTCTGGGTGGCATTGCCGACCACCCACACCAGTGCGTCCCAGCCGATGACGGGGAACGGATCAATGCTGTCGTCGTGGTCCACCAGGCCGACGAGCCCGCGCAGCTCACCATCGGATGGCAAGCGCTCACCCACCTCGCCGGCCGCCGTTCCCGTGTGTTCGATGGTCATATCCCAAGGTAATCGCCGTGGCCCGCCGGTAGGCAACTGCGACAAATTTCGGTAGGCACTGTGGCGAATTCGGCTAGCAGGCACCCCTTGATGCTGGACAATTTGAATAGCATGAGCTGGGCAGCCAGCAGTCAGCTCGCGCCCGATAGGGAGGCCGTCATGTCCCGTACGCCGGCGAAATTGGACGAGTTGGATCTCGCCATCCTGACCGCGATGCACCAGTATCAGAAGGCCGGGATCCTGGAGTTGTCCCGCCGGACGAAGGTCGCGCGGGCCACGGTCCAGTCCCGGATCGGGCGCATGGAGGAATCCGGGGTCATCGCCTCCTACGACCCCCAGATCGACGTCACCGCAGCGGGTTTCGATGTCCAGGCCTTCGTGACGCTGGAGATCGCACAGGGCGCGCTCGATCTGGTAGCCGCCGAATTGGACGGGATACCCGGGGTGCTGGAGGCGTACGCGACCACCGGGTCGGGCGATGTGTGGTGCCGGATCGGCGCGGATTCACATGCGGGGTTGCAGACGGTGCTGCTGAGCATCGACCGGACCAGTTCGGTGGTGCGCTCGCACAGTGTGATCGTGCTGTCGACGGTGGTGCCGCATCGGACGCTACCGCTGTTGCGGACCCTGACGCCCACGCACAGCAGTAAGGCGCCCGCGTATCGGCAGGCGGATCGACCAGCGGAGTAGTCCGCTCGGTTCAGGGCCGCAGATCCGCTCCCGGTTCGACGATCTCGACGCGCGGCTCCCTGTCACCTTCCAGGAATTCGAGCAACGCGTGCGCTTCGGCCTCGACCTCGCGGCGCTCGGCTGCCGACCAGGCCCGGGTCGGACTGATACGCAGCCGGGCCACCGTTGCCTTCGGGAAGATCTTGTAGAGCCCGGCCAGATAGCCGTCGATCAGCACCGGTGCGACCGCGGTCGCGAAGGCGCGCAATGGCGGCGCGTCACCGTCGGGCACGATCCGGGTCCGATCCTGGTGCGAGAGAACCGCATTGTCGTACCAGCCGAGCAGCCGGACCGGTGCGGGCAGATCGGGGTCTGCCAGTTCGGCGTCGGCGACGTCGTAGAGGGTGCGGCCGCGCTCGTCGGTATAGGTGCGCACCCGGTCACCGAGGCTGTCGACCGCCTGTTTGATGCCGGTGAACTTCGACCAGGTCTGCATATCCATCGTGGTGGCGGGGCCGAAGGCACGCAGATACCGAACCAGCAACTCCGCCAGCGCGTACCCCGGCTCCAGCGGCGCACCCAGCCACGGCTGCACCCGGGACCAGACCGGCCTGCTGTTGTCCTTCCACTTCCCGCGCGGCGGGGTCTGCAACACCGGCAGCTGGTAGAGCCAGGTCTGCAATACCGCGCCCGCGTCCCGATCCGGGTAGAGCTCGGCGGCCCTGGCCCGCATCTCGGCGGCCGACATCGGCTCGTCCCCCAGCACCGCTTCGCCGCGTTCACGCACTTCGTCCGGATCCAACCCGACCATCGCGCCATAGTTGAAACCCTTACGGAACGGGACCTTTTCGAGCTCCGGCTGAATATGCGGCGCGATCCGCAGCGCATCCGACGGGGTGACCAGGTGGATGGTGCCGCGCATCAGGGTGATCCGGACCAGCGACCGGTCGTCCAATCCGTCCGAGACGGTCATCGGATCGAAATCCGCTATGCGACTCCACAATCCGATGAACGGCGGCGGCACGTCCTGCGCTTGGAGCCCGATGAGATGGTCACACATCTCGGGCACGGTCAGTGCGGAGCGCTCCAGCAAGTGCTGGCGGGCGAGCAAAGTCCGGTTCAACACCCGGTTCGAGAGCTTCATGATGCGATCACCCTACGAGTCGCCGCCGATATCGTCCCGTCGAAGACGGACCGCCCGCGCCGAAATACGCGCCGGTCGCGGCCCACACTCCGGCCCGCCGCGCACGAATTCGCGGATCGGTTCGTGCGCGGCGCGGCGATTCCGCGGGACCGGCGATGCTCAACGCACCGTGACGACGACCTTGCCCGTGGCGGTGCGGTTGTCCAGCGAGGCGACGGCCTCCGCGGCCCGCTCCAGCGGGTACAGCACCGGCTGCGGCGGCGCGATAGTGCCCGCGGCCAGCAGCGGTTCCACCTCGGCCCACTGCTCCTGGAGGTAGCCCGGATGCGTCATCACCCATTCACCCCACGCCGCGCCGGTCACCTCGACGTTCTTCAGCAGCAGGCGATTCACCTTGACGGTCGGGATATCCCCCGCGGTGAATCCCACGACCAGCAGCCGTCCCGCCGAAGCAAGCGACCGGATGCTATCGGTGAAACGGTCGCCGCCCACCGGATCCAGCACGATATCCACACCGCGGCCACCGGTCAGCTCCTTCACCGCGGCCAGCCAGCCCTCGGTGCGGACCACATCGGTGGCGCCGTTGGCCTTCGCGACCTCGGCCTTCGCCTCGGTGCTCACCACCGCGATCACCCGGCCCGCACCCAGCGCCGCCGCCATCCGCAGCGTGGAGGTACCGATACCGCCCGCGGCGCCGTGCACAAGCACCGTCTCGCCCTCGGCCAGCCTGCCGCGGTTACGCAGGCAGAAATGCACCGTCAGATCGTTGAACAGGATGCCCGCCCCGGCTTCCAGCGAAATATTGTCCGGCAACTTGAACACCATTTGCGTCGGCGCCACCGCCACCTCGGCCATCGCATTGCCGAGCAGCGTCAATGCCACCACCCGATCACCGGGCGCCACATGCGCGTCCGCGGGCGCCTCGCGCACCACCCCCGCCACCTCGCCGCCGACGACGAACGGCAGCTCCGGCTTCATCTGGTACAGCCCACGCGTCATCAGCACATCCGGAAACGCCACCCCCGCCGCATGCACATCGATGACCACGCCCCCCGGATATCCCGCCGGCTCCGGAATCTCCACGATCTCGACCGCTTCCGGCCCCTCCAACTTGCTGACCTGGGCTGCGCGCATGTGCCGACCTCTCTGTCCACTTCGGCGACACGGACCGTCGCCAACGCTGTGACCAACATAACCGGAACCATTCACCCCACCCCGCACAGCCCGCACCGGCTTCCGACTGCCACCCGATCGCACCCGGATGCCCCTGTTCAGCAGCCCCCATCTTGTTATGCTGAGCCCGACCTCAGGTGGGGACGAAGGGGGCGATTTTCGTGGCGGAGCAATTGGATTCGGGGACGCTGCGGGTCGATCCGGCAGCGCTGAAGACATTTGCCAAGAACCTCGGTGACGAGGCGAATGGAATCAGGCAACTCAACGCGGGCGACGGCTTCACTGTCGCGGTGAATGCGCTGCCCGGCACCGGATTCGGCTCCGCCGCACAGCAAGCCACCACAATCGTCAACCGCTGCCTCCAACGCATCGGCGAGCGCCTCGACAAAATCGCCGAAACGACCCATAACGCGGCAGGCGCCTTCGAGGTGGCCGAGGACGACTTCACCAAGAAGCTCCAGACGATCGGATTGCAGCTGCCGTGACGCTTTCCATCGATGACGTCGCGAAGTGGGAACCCGACCACCTCGCCACCGCGGGCACCAATGCCCACACCATGTTCGAGAATCTGGATACCGCGGTACGGAAGGGCGTCGACGACACCGCCGACCTCGGCACCGGCAAGGTGTGGTCCGGGGCCGCCGCCGCGGCCGCGAATGCCCGGATGGAGACAGAGAAGACCCGGGCATCAGAGGTGAGCAAGGCCCTTGGAGAGCTGGAGACAGCGTTCAGCACGCGGGTGGGGAATCTGAAGGATACGAAACAAAAGGTGTTGCAGCTGCGCGACGCCGCCCAAAGTACGGGCCCGTGCCGAGCGGACTCCGACAAACGCGAGCCGGGATTCGTGGTGTCGAGCAACGGCGACGTCAGCGCCGACAATCGCATCCAGTGGTACAAGGACAATCTCAACGAGCACGAGGCCAACCAACTGTCCGACCAAGCCAGAAAAGACGCCGCGCAGTTTCACACCGATATCGTCAACGCGCTGGCAGCGGCACAACAAGTGGCCGATGACGCGACAAGAAGTGTGCAGGACGCCGTGAAAAAGCTGGAGGCCGCGTTCAACGGTCTCGGCGATCCGAATGCTGATGCGGCGGCAGCCACGAAACCGACGAACACCGCCCCGGTGACCACCACATCAAGACCGTCGAACTCGAGCAAGCCCAATTATGTGATGGGCAACCACAGCGGAAGCAGCTCCGGATCGTCATCCGGCGGGTCGTCGAGCGCACCTACCGGACCGATGCCGACCGGGGATGTCGCGAAATGGATCGAGGATGCCAAGAAGGTCCTCATCGAGATGGGCTACGACCCGAAGGACATCGATGAGCGGGCGATCGCGATGATCATCCAGCACGAATCGGGCGGCAACCCCTACGCCGAAAACCGCTGGGACAGTAACTGGGCGGCGGGACATCCTTCCAAGGGCATCATGCAGACCATCGATAGCACGTTCAATGCGTACAAGGCCCCCGGGCACGACGATATTTGGAATCCGGTGGACAATATCGTCGCCGCCGTCCGCTACTCGATCGACACCTACGGGTCGGTCGATAACGTACCCGGCATCGTCGCGATGAACTCGGGCGGCGCATACCAGGGCTACTAGCGGGTGTTCATCAACGCCGTTGCGGCTCGAGACCGTAACAGCGGATTCGGTTGACCGAGCACATCACTGCACATTCGCCAGCAAGGCATACTGGGCCGCCGCACGTTCCTGAGTCTCCCACAGCGCAGCGCAATTCAGCGATCAGCCATCGCCGAACCGCCTTCAGGCGAAGGATTGATCGTGTTCGGCCAGCGCCGCTCGGAGTTTGACAACGGCGGTGGGGCCGACGCCGTGCAGCGCCGCTACGTCGCGTTCGGTCCGGGTGGTGAGGTCGGCGAGGGTGGTGATGCCCGCGGCCGCGAGGGCGCGTTCGGCGGGCCTGCCGAGCTTCGGCGGGAGGTCCGATTCGATCATGGCTTCCATCCTGCCGGTCGGATGGCGTACCTGTAAGTACAGACGGCTCGACGCGAGGGTGTGACGTACGCCCCGTAAAGTCGTCTCACAACAGCACCGCAAAGAAAAAACGCGGCACACCGTGCAGCGCGAGGAGCACAAGTGTCACTCGATCAGCCACTCGCCCCGCTTCCCCAGGAGGGCATGGGCTTTGCTTCGGCGTGGCCCATCCGGGCTGGTGATGTGGATCCGTACGACCGGCTGCGGTTCGACAGCGTCGCCCGTTATCTGCAGGATATCGCCTGGGAACAGCTGCATCAGACCTCGCTGCACCGGACCGACCCGGTATGGATCGTCCGGCGCACGGTCATTGATGTCATCCGCCCGATCCTCTGGCCGGATGAGGTGCGACTGCTGCGGTGGTGCTCGAGTATGTCGACCCGCTGGACCAATATGCGGGTGCGCATTACCAGCGGAAACGGTGGATTGATCGAGTCGGAGGGCTTCTGGATCAATATCAGCGAGTCGAACAACAGGCCGGCCCGGATCAGCGATGAGGGCCTGACCTATCTGGCGCAGACGACCACCGAGCACCGGCTGCGCTGGCGGCCGTATCTCACCGACGCCACGCCGCCGGAGTCGGACACCGATATGCCGTTTCCGGTGCGGGCGACCGATATCGACCAGTACAACCACGTCAACAATGCCTGCTACTGGCAGGCGGTGGAACAGTTCCTGGTGGAGTATCCGAAGCTGGTCGCCGGACCGCATCGGGCGGTCATCGAGTATGTCGCGCCGGTGCTCGCGCGCCAGCATGTGACGGTACGCAGCCGGTACGAGCCGGGCGACCGTTCCGGGCGGCCGGTGCTGCGGCTGTGGTTCGTGGTCGGCGGAATCACCACGACCGTCGTCCGGATCATGCCGTTGGCTTGACGCCGCACGTTCGTATCGCCGGGCGGTGCGAAGGATCCGCCCGGCGACCACAGTTCATCAGCCGCGTGCGGCCTTGAGCAGATCCTCGCGGGTGGTGAACTTGACCCGGGGCCGCCCGGCGGCCTTGCCCGCGCTCTTCTCGGCCTGGTCGATGGACTTCCAGCCTTCCCGGTCGACCAGATCGGCCTGCCGCTGCGCGAGCAGCGCCTTCAGCGCGGCCCGATCACCCTGCGGCACACCGAGTTTGCCCGTCGTGAAGTCGGCGATCAACTGTTCGACGGTCTCCTCGGAATCGATCCGGTTCGTGCCGATGACCCCGCGCGGTCCGCGCTTGATCCAGCCGCTGACGTACACACCGGGCAGTGGCGTACCGTCGGGGCCGGTGACCCGGCCGTGCTCGTTCGGCACCACACCGCGCTGCTCGTCGAAGGGCAGCGCCGCGACCGGCTCGCCCTTGTAGCCAATGGAACGCAGCACCAGCCCGGCGTCCATGGTCTCGGTACGGTCGGTCGCCCGCGCCACCAATCGGCTGCCCTCGCTGACCAGTTCGTTGTGCGCGAACTCCACCGACTCGACCCGGCCGGTTCCGTGCAACGCGACCGGCGAGGCCAGGTAGCGGAAGACGATCCGCTTGTTCGCCGGATCGCGACGCCCCTCGGCGTACTCCTTGGCCAGGGTGTACTTCAGTTCCAGCGACGGCTCGACCTGCGGATCGTCCAGTAGCGCCTGGCTGGCCGGGTCCAGCGTCAGGTCGGCCTCGTCGACGATGACGTCGACGCCCTTCAGATGGGTCAGCGCCAGGAATTCCGGCGACGTGTAGGCCGCCTGCAGCGGACCACGCCTGCCGAGCACCACGACCTCGCGAATATTGCTGCCACGCAGCGCGTCCAGCGCGTGATCGGCGATATCGGTCTTGGCCAGTTCGTCCGGGTCGACGGTCAGCACCCGGGCCACGTCGAGGGCCACGTTGCCGTTGCCGACGATGACCGCGCGCTCGCCGGACAGGTCGAAGTGCCGTTCCGCGTAGTCGGGGTGGCCGTTGTACCAGGCGACGAATTCGGTCGCCGAGTGGCTGCCGGGCAGCTCCTCACCGGGCACGCCCATCTTCCGGTCGGACGAGGCGCCGACCGCGTAGAGGACCGCGTGGTGGTGCTTCAGCAGTTCCTCGTGCGAGATATGCGTGCCGACCTCGACATTGAGGTAGTACTGCAGGGTCTCGCGGCGGAACGCGGATTCGAACATCCCCGACACCGTCTTGGTGCCGGGGTGGTCGGGGGCGACACCCGCACGCACCAGACCCCAAGGCGTCGGCAGCCGGTCGAACATCTCGACCTCGACATCGCAGCGCCGCAGTAACTCGTCGGCGGCGTAGCAGGCCGCGGGGCCCGCGCCGACGATCGCGACCCGCAGGGTGCCGAGCTCCTTGGGCGGCCGCGTCGGGGCGACGATCGGATCGAAGTTCGATTCGAGCGGGTGCCGTTCGAAGTAGGCGGCATTGATGTCGCGGTATCGCGCCAGCGAGGCCGTCAGGTCGTCCTCGGGATAGATGGCCTCCACCGGGCACGCGTCCACACAGGCACCGCAATCGATGCAGGTGTCGGGGTCGATGTAGAGCATCTCTGTTGTCGCGAACTCCGGCTGGTCCGGCGTGGGACGAATGCAATCGACCGGGCACTCGGAGACGCAGCTGGCGTCGTTGCAACAACGCTGCGTGATTACGTAGGCCATATTGTGCAGATCCTCGAAAATGTGCGTGGGCTGTGTGCCACCCTGGGGTTGAGGTGGACAGCGGTGTCACCGTGAGCGGATAGCAGTATGTGACGCCGCTTTCAGTGTGCCTCGAGAGTGGTGTGCGCCTCTCTTTCGGTCTGCCTTCGTACCTATCACAGCAGTCCGGACACAAGTCGACAATCCCCTACCGCGACGTTCCGTAGGGGCACGACGGCTTACCGTATTGACCATGGTGCGGACTCTGATCCTCATGCGACACGGAAAATCCAGCTATCCGGATGGTGTCGGCGATCATGAGCGCCCCCTGGCGCCGCGCGGGCAGCGAGAGGCGGGGCTGGCGGGGAAGTGGTTGCGCGACACCCAGCCACCGATCGACGCGGTGCGCTGCTCCACCGCGACGCGCACCCGGGAAACCCTCGTCGCGACCGGCATCACCGCGCCGGTGGTCTTCGAACGCGGTATCTACGAGGCCTCGCCGCGCGCGCTCATCGAACTGATCCAGCTCAGCGACGACGACGTGTCGACCCTGCTGATAATCGGGCACGCGCCCGGAATGCCGTGGACGGCATGGGAGTTGGCGAGCAACCGGGAGTCGAATCAGGCGATCGAGCTCAGCAGGAAGTTCCCGACCTCGGCACTCGCGGTGCTCGAATTCGACCGCCCGTGGGCGGACGTGGACCCCGGTACCGGTGAACTGGTGCGCTTTCACATTCCGCGCTGAGCCGTATTCCGCGCCGAGCGCGGCCGGACCGGAGGATGCGCGCGGGTTCAGCGCGTCAGCTTGCCGCCGACCACGACGACCACACCGAGCACGACCAGCAGCACGAAGGCGGCGAACCCGCCGACCAACCACCACACGAGCCCGAGCGCGACAACGAACGGCGCCACCGCGATAGCGGTGATCACCGGGCTTTCCTTGACCGTGGCCCAGGCCGAACGGGCCCTGATCCGGTCGATGTCCTTACCTGGCATGCCACCAGGGTAGGCCGGAAATCGCCGCGATGGCCGTTGACGCCGGATCGACTCGGAAGCCGCGCGGCTGTCGGTACCCGATGGAATGCTGAGGCGATGGATTGGAAAATCGAACTCGTCGCCATTCCGGTCACCGACGTCGATCGGGCCAAGGACTTCTACACCAAAATCGGTTTCAATGCCGATCACGATCATCGGGTCAACGAGAGTCTGCGCTTCGTGCAGCTGACCCCGCCCGGTTCCGGCTGTTCCATCTGTATCGGCGAAGGCATCACGGAGGCGGCGCCGGGCAGCGTCGAGGGGATGCAGATGGTTGTGGCCAGTGCCGAAGATGCCTACCGACAGCTGGTGGCGGCCGGGGTGGAGGCGACGCCGGTGAAGGATATGGGCTGGGGGCTGTTCACCTTCTTCAGCGACCCCGACGGCAATAAATGGGCCGTGCAGGAGTTGCCGAAGTACAACTGAGTCATCGCTGTCCCGCTCCGCGCCGTAGGCAGGCGTGGGGAATGTTGCCGCCCCGACATCGCTTCGGAAAAATTGAGCTTGCTTGGAGTGCACTCCAGGTGACTAGCGTCGGTGGTGTTCAACGAGAAGGGCGAGTGCATTGGGCGAAACCGCAGTTCACGAGCGTAATGACGAGTGGGAGCTGCCGCGGTACTCGATCGGCGAGGTCTCCGGGAAGTCGGGGCTGAGCCGGGACACCCTGCGGTGGTACGAGCGGATCGGGCTGATGGATTACATCGGGCGCGATCACTCCGGCAAGCGGCGTTTCAGCGATCGCGACCTGGAGTGGCTGGCATTGATCGGGCGGCTGCGTACCACCGGGATGTCGGTCGCCGACATGGTCCGCTACGCGGAGCTGGTCCGTGCGGGGGATTCCACATTCCCGCAACGTCTGGAGATGTTCCGCAACACCCGCGCCGAAGTGCTCGCCAAAATCGATGAACTTCGTCAGACCGTGGCCGTGCTGGATTACAAGATCGAGATCTACGAGGGCAAAACCTCGGCTCGGCCCGGCGCACTCGCCACGCACAACAGCGAAGGGATCAAGCTATGACGGTCGCGGAGACGCTTCCCACCACCACACTGGGCACCGGCGGCATCCAGGTGGGTGCCCAAGGGCTCGGGTGCATGGGGATGAGTGAGTTCTACGGCCCCTCCGACCTCACCGAATCCCGGGCCACCCTGGACCGGGCGCTGGAACTGGGCGTCACCCTCTTCGATACCGCCGATGTCTACGGCTCCGGCCACAACGAGGAGTTCCTCGCCGATTTCGTCCGGGCCAACCGGGACCGGGTGGTGCTGGCCACGAAGTTCGGCATCGTCCGCAAGGCCGACGACCCGGCCTTCCGTGGCCTCGACAACTCACCGGAGTACATCCGGGCATCGGTGGATGCCAGCCTCCGGCGCCTCGGGATCGACGTCATCGATCTCTACTACATGCACCGGCGCAACCCGCAGGTGCCGATCGAGGAGACCGTCGGTGTCATGGCGGAACTCGTCGCGCAGGGTAAGGTCCGGGCGCTCGGCCTCTCCGAGGTGACCGGTGATGAACTGCGCGCGGCGCACGCGGTGCATCCGATCGCGGCGGTGCAATCCGAATGGTCGCTGTTCTCCCGTGATGTCGAGCGCACCGCGGTGCCCGCGGCCGCCGAGCTCGGTGTCACCTTCGTGCCGTATTCGCCGCTCGGCCGTGGGTTCCTCACCGGATCCTTCGCCGCGGCGGGCGAATTGGCCGATTCGAAGGATTTCCGCCGAACCATGCCGCGCTTCTCCGGCGAGAACGCGGCACACAATGCCGAGTTGCTGAATCCGTTGCGCGCCATCGCCGAGGCCCGCGGCGTCACGCCGGCGCAGGTCGCGCTGGCCTGGGTGCACGCACAGGCCGATGCGCACGGACTGGCGGTGGTGCCGATCCCGGGTACCCGCAGCCGGACCCGACTGGCCGAGAACGTGTCCGCGGCGACCCTCGCATTGACCGCGGACGAGCTGGCCGTCCTCGAACCGATCGCGGGCAAGGTCGCCGGCACCCGGTACGCGGATATGTCGTTCACCTCCGCCGGCCGCGAGTAACAGCCGGCACAACAGATCAGGAGTCACCCGTGTCCACGTTGACACTCAATGTCCGCGTTGCCGCGCTCGAGGAGATTCTCGTCGAGCCCTTCCAGCTGCGCCGTTTCGCCGAGACGGACTGATCCGGCCGCGAGTGCGGCCCCACTCCCTTCCCGGAGCGGGGCCGCACTCGGTGCACGAATATCTGTCGGATGATCAGCTGTCCGTCGTCGCCTGGGCCGCCACCACCATCGGCGCTTTCAACCGCGTATCGATTATGAGCAGGCACCCTGTGCGTGCTCGGAAGGAGAACAGCACCGTGACCGAGCAGACCGCAGTGAACAAGGTTGTCGACAACCCCGACACGCACCGCTACGAGGTGTTCCACGGCGGCGAACTGGCCGGGTTCACCGAGTACGTGGAGCGCGACGACATCACCGATTTCATCCACACCGAAATCGACGACGCCTTCTCCGGCAAGGGGCTGGGCAAGGTCCTGGCCCAGCAGGCCCTCGATGATGTGATCGCCCGCGGCCGGGTCATCGAGGCGCACTGCCCGTTCATCCGGGCCTACCTGGAGAAGCATCCGGAGTACGACGCGCATGTACTCGGGAAGGGCATAGAACGATGAGTGATCTGGAGCTACATCCGGACGAGGCACTCTGCGAACCGTCGCCCTGCCCCGGACCCGTCGCCGAGTTCTACCCGGCGCGCGAGGTACCGCTGGGTGGGGTGCGCGGCGTGTTCGTCGAACGGGTGCTGCCGCAGCGCGATCTGCCGACGGTGGGCGCCTGGTGCTTCTTCGACCACTTCGGCTCGCCCACGGTCACCAAAACCGATGCGCCGCCGGATATCGATCCGCACCCGCACATCGGCCTGCAAACGGTGACCTGGCCCTTCGTCGGACGGATCCGCCACCGGGACTCGGTCGGCTCGGATGTCGAGATCCACCCCGGCCAGCTGAACCTGATGACCTCCGGGCGCGGTGTGGCACATTCGGAGTACTACGCCGCCGACGCGCCCGCCGGGCACGGCCTGCAGCTGTGGATCGCGTTGCCCGGCAACCGGGCCCAGATCGACGCGCATTTCGAACAACACCGCGACCTGCCGGTCTACCAGGCGCCCGGGATACGTGCCACAGTGCTGATCGGCTCGTTGGTCGGTCACACCTCGCCCGCCACGGCATACACCCCGATCATCGGCGCCGACGTCGTGATCGAGCCGGGCGCCGAGGTCACGCTGCCGCTCGAGCCCGGTTTCGAGTACGCCCTGATGCTGATCGAGGGCGACGTGACGGCCGCGGGCACCGAATTGCCGCCCGGTCCGCTGCTCTACCTGGGTAACGAACGCACCGAACTGCGGCTCGAAACCACCGCGGGCGCGCATTTCCTGCTGATCGGCGGCGAGCCGTTCGACGAGGAACTGGTGATGTGGTGGAACTTCGTGGGACGCAGCCACGAGGACATCGTCACGGCCCGAAACGATTGGGAGAACCACAATCTCGAGCGTTTTCCGGATATCGCCGGTCACTCGCCCGAGCAGCGTATTCCGGCCCCACCGCTACCCGGCCTGCACCTCAAACCGCGCAAGCGCCGAGTGGGTTCCGCTCGATCCTGACACCGCGCGTCCAGCCACTGCCGAATACGGTGGGGCCCGGTTGTTTCGCTGTTCAGGCGGTCTCGGCGAGTAACGCTTCCAGCGCCGGATAGCGACCATACGCCGGATCAGGCGACACCGCGGAAGGTGCGACGGTAGGTGTTCGGGGAGGTGCCGAGCACCGAACGCATATGTTGGCGTAGCGAATTGGCGGTGCCGAAGCCGGCGCGGTGCGCGACCAGATCGATGCTCAGATCGCTGTTCTCCAGCAGGTCGCGGGCGCGTTCCAGACGCTGGGCGGAGAGCCAACGACCCGGTGTCGAGCCGACCTCGTCGCGGAAACGACGGGTGAAGGTGCGCACGCTCATCCGGGCGTGCGCGGCCATGTCCTCCAGGGCGATCTGGTCGCCGAGCCGGTCCAGCAGCCAGGCCCGGGTGGCGGCGGTCGAGGCGACGGTCGGCGCGGGCACCGGGCGCTCGATGAACTGGGCCTGGCCGCCGTCCCGCCAGGGTGGGATCACGCATCGGCGCGCCACCTGGTTGGCGATGGCGGTGCCGTGATCGCAGCGCACCAGGTACAGGCACAGGTCGATGCCCGCGGCAGTGCCCGCCGCGGTGAGAACGTCACCGTCGTCGACGAAGAGCACATCCTCATCGAGGCGCACCCGCGGGTAGGCGCGGCGGAATTCCTCGGCTCGCATCCAATGCGTGGTCGCCGGGCGGCCATCCAGGATTCCGGCGGCGGCCAGCACGTGAGTACCGGTGCAGAGGCCGACCATCCGGGCGCCGGGCCGGATCCGGGCCAGCGCGGCCGCGAGCGGCTCCGGCAGCGGGCCACCGAAATGCAGGTCACCGAGGTCGCAGGCGGGCGGGATCAGGACCGTGTCGGCGCGTTCGAGTGCCTCGGGTCCGTACGGCACGACGAGGTCGAACCCTTCGTCACAGCGCACCGGATGGCCATCCACCGAACACAGCAACACCTCGTACAGCGGGCTGCCGTCCTCGGCGCAGGCTTGACCGAATACGCGCGACGGTATGCCCAGTTCGAACAGCGGCACATTGTCGAGCACCAGGACCACGATGCGATGCGGAGCCATGGCCGGATTCTGTCATATGTTGGCCATCCGGCCAGCACCACCGGGGCCGACCGGACGGCAATCTGGTCACCGCTCACCGAACGAGCAGCCAGAAAGGAACCCGATATGACCACCACCATGCTCGCCGTCATCGCCCGCGAATGGGGCGCGCCCGAGGTTTTGACGCCCGTCGAGATCGAGCGCCCGGAACCCGGCCTGACCGAGATCCTGGTGCGGGTGCGCGCGGCCGGGGTGAATCCGGTGGATTGGAAGACGCGGGCCAGCGGCGCCTTCATCACCTGGGGTGCGACGCCGATCGTCGGCTGGGATGTCTCCGGCACCGTCGAGGCAGTAGGGCCCGGCGTGACGTACTTCCAGCCCGGCGACGAGGTATTCGGCATGCCCGCATTCCCCCGGCAGGCGGGCGCCTACGCGGAATTCGTTGTCGCACCGGCTCGTCAGTTCGTGCGCAAGCCGGCCGCGATCTCACATGTCGAGGCGGCCGCGTTGCCGTTGGCGGGGCTGACCGCCTGGCAGGCGCTGATCGATACCGCAGAATTGCGTGCGGGACAGCGGGTTCTGATCCACGCCGCCGCAGGCGGGGTCGGACATCTGGCGGTGCAGATCGCGAAGGCACATGGCGCGTATGTCATCGGTACCGCACGGGCGGATAAGCACGAATTCCTGCGCGGGCTCGGTGCCGACGAGGTAATCGACTACAGCACTAGGGATTTCAGCACCACGCTACGGGATATCGATATCGTGCTGGACGCCTTCGGCGGCGACTACGGCACCCGCTCTTTGGCGGTCCTGCGTCCGGGTGGCCACCTGGTGACCCTGCCCGGCCCTGACCATGTGCCCACCGCCGCGGATGCGGACGCACGGGGTATCCGCATCGGCTGGACGGTGGTCGAGCCGGACTCGGCGGGCCTTCGTGCCCTGGCCGATCTCGTTGCGGCGGGCAAACTCCGGGCCGAAATCGACACCGTACTGCCCCTCACCGATGCCGCCGCGGCCCACGCCCGCGGCGAGACCGGACGCACGCGCGGCAAGATCGTGCTCGAGGTGGCGTAGCCGGGCACACCCCGCCCGAACCCGACGCCGCGCCGGGCCCTCACCGCGCGAACGCGGTGGGGGCCGGTCGCTTTCGCGGGTCAGGCGGATTCGGCCAGCAGCGCGTCCAGCGCCCGGTAGCTCTCGTTGAGGCCGGACTCCATCCCGGACTGCAACATTCCGTCGCGCTCTTCCGGGGTGTGGAACTGACTGTCGGTCACCACCTTGGTGCGGCCGTCGCCCAGGTCGACGAAGGTCGTGGTGTCGATGGCGACATGGGCGGGCATGCCGTCCCATTCGAAGGATTGCACGATCCGCTCCTTCGGGGTGACCTCGCGGAATCTCCCCTCGAAGCCATGGGTTTCGCCGTCGGAGTGCTCGACGAAGCGGTAATGCCCGCCCTTGCGGAATTCCCAGCGTTCGATATCGAGCTGGTTGCCGCGACCCCACCACTGGGCCAGCAGTTCGATGCGACTGTAGGCGGCCCACACGCGATCCAGCGGCGCGTCGAATACCCGCTCGATATGGATCGCACGGTCGGCATCGGTCGTGATGACGGCATCGTTGGTTGTCGTACTCATCGTTCATGCTCCGTTCGCTCGAGAAATTCACCGAGACGGTCCATGCGGGCTTCCACCATCTGCCGATAGCCCTGCATCCAGGCCACCTCACGATCGAAGACGTTCTCGCCGAGTGTGCAATACCTGACTCGGCCACGCTTCTCGGTGACCACCATTCCCGCGTCCTCCAGCAGCCGAATGTGCTTCTTGATGCCGGTCAGGGTCATCTCGAAACGCTCGGCCAGTTCGCTGACTGTCGCGGGGCCGCGGCCGAGGTGTTCGAGAATCCCCCGTCGAGTGGGATCCGCGAGCGCCCCGAACGAGGCGTCAAGGAAGTCATACTGAACCATCAGGTTCAGTATTGCGGCCTCGGAGGCGGCTGTCAACGACGAATACGACGTCGAGCACCGCGATCACGGTCGCGTGATCGAATCCGGGCTCAAGGATTGGGTTCCGATGACGCGCAACAGGTCCAGCTTCTCCGCGGAATCGGTGCCCGGGCGCGGCAGATAGACCAGCAGCCGCTGAGCCGCGTTCGGGGTGAGCAGGGTTTCGCACACGATGTCGATCAGGCCGATCGCGGGATGCAGGATGCGTTTGATATCCGAGAGCCGCACCGCGACCTCGTGCTCGTCCCAGAGCCGCTCGAATTCCGCACTCCCGGATCGCAATGCGCCGATGAATTCGACCACATCCGCGTCAGCGGCGCGCCGGGCCGCGGTGGCGCGCAGATCGGCGACGTGATTGCGCCCCAACCGATCCCAGTCCTCCCGCGGGAAGATCGCCCGCGACTCCGGATCGGTGAACCAGCGCCAGGCGTAGTAGCGGTCCAACCCCTTCCGGTTGCCGTGGTCGCCCACCAGCAGGGTGTGCATCCGGTTCTGCACCAGCACCTCGCCGAGATCAGTGATCACGGTGGCGGGCGTATCGTCCAGTTTGGCCAGCATATGTAGCAGTCCGGGCCCGACATACTTATCGCCGAGGGCCCGACCGGGCGCGGGATGTCCGCAGAGGTGGTACAGGTGGTCGCGTTCGTCGCTGCTGAAGCGCAGCGCCCGGGCCAACGACGTGAGCACCTGGGTCGACGGGCGCGGACCGCGGGACTGTTCGAGCCGGGTGTAGTAGTCGGTGGACATGCCCGCGAGCAGCGCAACCTCGTCCCGGCGCAATCCGGGGGTGCGGCGGCGCACCCCGGGCGGCAGGCCGACATCCGCGGGCGTCAGCTGCTCGCGGCGACGGCGCAGGAAATCTGCCAGTCCGCTTCGGTCCATGCCTCCACTGTCCCCGACGCGAGCACCGTCATCCAGGGATCGCCGCTCCCCCGATAAACGATCTCTGCCGGGCGCACGCCGCGGGGCACAGGCTGGAGTCATGACCGAATCGAAGATCACCACCGTCCAGCTCGGCAGCACCGGCCCCACCGTCGGCCGCATCGGACTCGGCGCCATGGGCATGTCCGGCATGTACGGCGCCGCCGACGATGCCGAGTCGGCCGCCACCATCCACGCCGCACTCGATTCCGGCGCCAATCTCGTCGACACCGGCGATTTCTACGGGGCGGGGCACAATGAAATGCTGATCGGCAAGGCCATTGCCGAGCGCCCGCGCGAGGATGTGGTGCTCAGCGTGAAGTTCGGCGCGCTGCGCGGACCGGGTGGCAGTTGGGGCGGCACCGACAACCGGCCGGTGGCGCTCCGCAATTTCCTGACCTACACCCTGCAGCGGCTCGGCGTCGACTACATCGATATCTACCGGCCCGCGCGGCTGGATCCCGCGGTGCCGATCGAGGACACCGTCGGGGCCATTGCCGAGTTGGTCGAGGCGGGGTATGTCCGCCACATCGGACTGTCCGAAGTGGGCGCCGACACCATTCGCCGGGCGGCCGCCGTCGCGCCGATCGCCGATCTGCAGATCGAATACTCGCTCATCTCGCGCGGTATCGAGGCGGAGATCCTGCCGCTGACCCGCGAACTCGGTATCGGGATCACCGCCTACGGGGTGCTCTCGCGGGGCCTGCTCAGCGATACAGTGCGCGCGGGAGCGCGCTTCGGGCCCGACGACTTCCGTGCGCACAGCCCGCGCTTCCAGGGCGAAAATCTGGCCAGAAACCTGGAACTGGTGGACGCCCTCGCGAAAATCGCCGCGCACCACAATGTTTCGGTGGCGCAGTTGGCCATCGCGTGGGCACTGAGCCGCGGCTCCGATATCGTCCCGATCCTCGGCGCCCGCCGCCGCGACCGCTGGACCGAAACACTCGGTGCACTGGATATTCGACTCGATGCCGAGGAACTCGCCACCATCGAGGCGGCCGTTCCGGCCGATCGGGTCGCGGGCGAACGCTACGCGAGTGCGCAGATGGCGCTGCTCGACAGCGAGCGGTGAATGCCGGTGCTCCCGGAGCCGGACCGCTCAGGCGCGGCGGGGCACGCGGGTGGCGATCGCCACTGTGCGTAACGCTTATCCGCTCGACCACGACGTCCTTCCTGACACATGGCCTGTCGGGGGGCCTGTCCGTCCACTTGTTCAATCGATTGGGGATCTGGACATGGCTCTTCGCGAATTCTTGGCGCGACATCGCATCGCCTCGGCGGTTGCCGCGCCCGCGGTACTGGGGGTGGCGGCAGTCGTCGCCACCTCGTTGGCATTGACATCGACGCCGCAAACCAGGGATACGCAGCTCACGACATCGGTCACGGAATGCCGCGACATGGTCACCATCTCGGTGGCCGGCCGCGGCGATACCCCCGTCGAGGGAACTACCAGATTGCTGGTCGGGGCCAACGGTGAACCATTGCCCGCCGCCCTCTCCGGTGACCACAACAGCCGATGGGTCGATCCGGTCGTCAACGCACCGGCCGATGACGTCGATCCCGGCTCGTACGCCGCCGTCTACGTCGCGTATCCGGCGAATATGGCCACCTACGAAGACGCCGTCAACAGTGGTGTTGCGAATACCGAACGGGTGATGCGCGAGATCTCGCGGGCCTGCCCCGACACCAAGTTCTCCATCGTCGGATACAGCGAGGGCGCCGATGTGGTGCGCCGCGTCGCGATGAAGATCGGCCATCAGGAAGCCGATAAGGACGGCGCCTACGGGATCGTCGATCCGGCCGATGTGGTCGGTGTCGTCATCCTCGCCGACTCGGGTCGCGCGGCGGGCGACGGGCCGTTCCCCGGTTCGAAGGATCCGTACCGCAACCCCGACGGTTTCGACCAGCAATATCAGAACGGCGCGAAGCCGGTGTCGGGTCAGGGTGCGCTACCGGGCACCAGCGGTGACTTCGGTGCGCTGAACGGCAAGATCGCGTCGTTCTGCTCCGAAGGCGATCTCACCTGCGCGGCGCCGGAGAATATCTCCCTGCTGCAATTGGTGGTCAATGTCGGCAGGCAGTTGAATGTCGACGCACTCGAACGCGAGGGGCTCACACCGGCGACCGGACAGGACGTCGCCGTCGTCCTCGGCCGCATCGCGCTGGCGGCGTTCGCCGACATCCAGTCGCAGCCGAATTGGATGCAGAGCGACGAAACCTTCCTCCAGGTACTGCTGAGGGTGTCGGATCCGGAATACAAGCCGGGCGCCGCGCCGAAGACCCCCGCAAAAGCGGATTCGATCTCGACCAACGAGATGTCGCCGCTGGCCTACCTGCCGCAGAAGGTGCTCAACGAGATCGTCGGTCTCATCGTGACGAACCAGAACACGATCCCCGTGGTCATGAGCGACCCGTACAAGCTCACCCTCGGCCCGAACCACTCCGGCCACCACTTCGACTACTGGCGTGACGCCGACTCCGGCGCAGGCAAACCCCTGACCTCCGCCGAGTACGCCGCCGCCTGGCTCACCCACCTGGCCAAGCAGGCCCAGGCGGGCAAGCAGGTCGACACGAACGCCAAGCCGGAGGAGGCGGACCTCGCCGCCGTGTACAAGGCCGTGCAGGAAACCACCGCCACCCCGACGACCACGCCGACCAAGACCGCCGCCGCGACCACCACCGCCGCCCCCACGACGACCGGCCAGGTAAGCCCGTCGACAACCCCGTCACCGACAACGACCACCCCAACGACCACGACCCCGTCGGCTGCCGCCCCGACCACGACCACGACACCCGAGGTGACAACCCCACCGGCGACGTCCGCGGTCGCAAGCCCCACCCCGACCACCACCCCACCGACGACCACCCAGCCGACCACCACGACGACGCAATCCGCGGCCCCGACGACCACCGGCGCCAGGTAAGCCGACCTCACATCGGCTTCCGGATCGTCGGACAAACAATCGGCGACCGGCTTCGAGCGAAGGCCGCGATCCGCGCGATCGCGGCCGAGCTGGGCCGTAGCCCCTCCCGCTCTCGTCGGCGGAAGGGGCCGACGACCGCCCCGGTTCTATTCGATGTCCAGATCCAGTTCCGCCCAGGTGATTTCCACCTTGACCGGGTCGATCGCCGAGACGGCCACCACCGGGTCCTGCCCGCGCAATCCGATTCTCTCGGTCACGTACGAGCCGTCCGACGTGAGTCTGAGCTGTTCGATCGACGAAACCGGGCCGTCGTCATCGACCAATCGCACCAGCCAATACTGCGGGATTCCCAGTTTGGCGTATTCGGCGCGTTTGTCGACGCAATCGGCGGTCACCGTTGTCGGAGAAACGACCTCGACGACGAGGAGCGTGTCGCTCGCAGTCGGTTTCCTGCGCCACCGACCCCGGTCCGAATCGATGCAACGGTAAAGGATCGCGTCGGGACGGCGGAAACCGAACGGAACCTCCGAGACCAACATGTCGAGGTCACCACTGGCACGTAGGCACGGACCGTCCGACGGCCTGTCCCGTATGGCTGCCCGCAGTGCGGCCTCGATCGCGCGGGCTACCGAGACATGGTTCGGCGACGGCGACTCGCGGTGCACCAGCATGCCGTCCTTGACCTCGATCGTGCGGGCCAGATCCTCGGGCATTTCGGCGTAGACGTCCAGGTCGATGACCGGGATGCCGCTCCGCAGCCACGACCAGTCGTAGGCTTCGCTCACAGCGTTCAGCGTAGGTGTAGAGCACAACTATGGCGAAGGCGCGCGGATCTTTCCCTCGACCGAAGTACGTCAGCAGACCGGCCACCGTGAAACGACGATCGCCCCGCTCCATAGAGAGCGGGGCGATCGAGACTACCTACCGATTACCGGTAGTCGCTGAAACCGTAGTCGTCCAGCGGGACGGCGGCACCGGTGGTGGCGCCGAAGCTGTCCGGGCTGTAGTACAAACACAACACCTGTCGAGCCCCAGGTACTCAGGGCAGCACGTTGATGTATTCCAATCCGGCGGTCTTGACAGCACGAAAATGGTTGTCGGCCGTCGCTATGTCCCGAATGTCGAGTCTCTCGGCGACAGCTATCAGCGACGCGTCCGCTGCGCCGAGCGGATAACTCGCGAACTGCTTCATCAGCTCGATGATCCGCTGTGTATCAACAGCTTCGAATTCCTCACGAAAGACTCCGTCGCGTACCGCTTCCATGAACTGGATCTCGGCCTGCGCGCCGGCGTATTTCTGGAGCAGGTAAGTCACCTCTGCGACCACGTATGGCGTCACGACGAAATCATCTGCTCGCCCTGCCAATACCGCCCGCATCTCCGCATGCCGCTTATCTCGTCGATTCATCACCGCAACCAAGACGTTGGCGTCGACGATCAGCGTCACTGGGCCTCGAACAGTTCGGAATCCATTCGCTCGCTGAGATCGTCAGGTCCATCGAAGGACGGCAGAGCCGCGAGCCGGTCGCCCGCGCCCCCTTGCACCAGACGGAGGAGCGCGGCACGCGCCGCAGGCGCGGCTTCGGGCTGCAACTGCTCGACCAGTCGATGCAGTTCCGGGTAGTGGTCGTACGCCACACTCATACCTCGACAATACCGTGAAACGACGATCGCCCCGCTCCATAGAGAGCGGGGCGATCGAGACTACCTACCGATTACCGGTAGTCGCTGAAACCGTAGTCGTCCAGCGGGACGGCGGCACCGGTGGTGGCGCCGAAGCTGTCCGGGCTGTAGTAGGTGTCGTCGTAGGACGGCACCGCGTACGCGGCGGCACGAGCTTCTTCGGTGGGCTGAACCTGGATGTTGCGGTACCGGTTGATGCCGGTACCGGCCGGGATCAGCTTACCGATGATCACGTTCTCCTTGAGGCCGATGAGCTTGTCGGAGCGGCAGTTGATGGCCGCGTCCGTCAGGACTCGAGTGGTCTCCTGGAAGGAGGCCGCCGACAGCCACGAATCGGTGGCCAGCGACGCCTTGGTGATACCCATCAGCACCGGACGACCCGACGCGGGCTCGCCACCCTCGGCGACCACGCGGCGGTTGGCGGCTTCGAACTCGGCGCGCTCGGTCAGCGAGCCGGGCAGGAATTCCGTTGCGCCCGAGTCGATGATGGTGACGCGACGCAGCATCTGGCGAACGATGACCTCGATGTGCTTGTCGTGGATCGACACACCCTGCGAGCGGTAGACCTCCTGGACCTCGTGGACCAGGTGGACCTGCACCTGACGGGGGCCCATGACACGCAGCACCTCGTGCGGATCCGCCGCGCCTTCCAGCAGCTGCTGGCCGACCTCGACGTGGTCACCGTCGGAGAGCAGACGCTCGGTGCCGTCGTCGTGCTTGAACACACGCAGACGCTGACGCTTCGAGAGCTTGTCGTAGACAACCTCTTCGCCACCGTCATCCGGGATGATGGTGATCTTGTAGAAGCGATCGTCGTCCTCGAGCCGCACGCGACCGGAGACCTCGGCGATGGGCGCCTTACCCTTCGGCACACGAGCCTCGAAGAGCTCCTGAACACGCGGCAGACCGCCGGTGATGTCGTCACCCGCGACACCACCCTGGTGGAAGGTACGCATGGTCAGCTGGGTACCGGGCTCACCGATGGACTGCGCGGCGACGATACCGACGGCCTCACCGATGTCGACCAGCTTGCCGGTCGCCATGGAGCGGCCGTAGCAGGTCGCACACACGCCGGTGCCGGTGGTGCAGGTCAGCACGGAGCGGACCTTCACCTCGGTGATGCCGGCGTCGAGCAGCGCCTCGAGGGCCGGGTCGCCGAGGTCGGCGCCCTTCGCCACGATGACATTGCCGTTGGCGTCCAACGCATCCGACGCGAGCGTCCGGGCGTAGGTGGAGGTCTCCACGTGCGCGTCCCGGATGATCGAACCGTCGAGCTGCTTCTCGGCGATCGGCACGATGATGCCGCGCTCGGTGCCACAGTCGTGCTCGCGCACGATGACGTCCTGCGAGACGTCCACCAGACGACGGGTCAGGTAACCCGAGTCGGCGGTACGAAGCGCGGTGTCGGCCAGACCCTTACGGGCACCGTGGGTGTTGATGAAGTACTCCAGAACCGTCAGGCCCTCACGGAAGGAGGACTTGATCGGCCGCGGGATGAACTCACCCTTCGGGTTGGTAACCAAGCCCTTCATACCGGCGAGGGTACGAGTCTGGGTGAAGTTACCGGTCGCGCCCGAGTCGACGATCGTGATGATCGGGTTGTCGGCCGGGTAGTGCGCGCGCAGCGCCTTACCGACCTCTTCGGTCGCTTCCTGCCAGATCTTGACCAGGGCGTTGTTGCGCTCCTGGTGATCGAGCGCACCACGCTGGTACTTCTTCTCGATCTGATCCGACTGCGCCTCGTAGCGCTCCATGATCTCGGTCTTCTCCGGCGGAACCAGAACGTCCGACATGGAGACCGTGACGCCGGAACGAGTGGCCCAGTAGAAGCCCGCGTCCTTCAGCTTGTCGACGGTCTGCGCGACCACGATCATCGGGTAACGCTCGGCGAGATCGTTGATGATCGTCGCCTGACGCTTCTTCGGCATCTGCTCGTTGATGAACGCGTAGTCCGCGGGCAGCAACTCGTTGAACAGCACCCGGCCCAGCGTGGTCTGGGTGGTCCACGCGTCGCCGCGGTTCCAGCCCTCCGGGAACAGCTCGGCCTCGACGTCCTTCGGCGGACGCTGGTCGATCAGCCGCACCTTGATGAGCGACCGCACGGTCAGCTCACCGCGGTCGACCGCCATCTGCGCCTCGGCGGGCGAGGAGTACACGCCCTGCTCCGCCGCGTCCTTGGTGGCCGCCTGGTACTCGCCCTTGGCGCCCTCGACGAGGCGAGTCAGGTAGTACAGGCCGGTCACCATGTCCAGACGCGGCATGGCCAGCGGGCGACCCGACGCGGGCGACAGGATGTTGTTCGAGGACAGCATCAGGATGCGGGCCTCGGCCTGCGCCTCCGCGGACAGCGGGAGGTGCACGGCCATCTGGTCACCGTCGAAGTCGGCGTTGAACGCCTCACAGACCAGCGGGTGCAGCTGGATGGCCTTACCTTCCACCAGCTGCGGCTCGAAGGCCTGGATGCCGAGGCGGTGCAGGGTAGGCGCACGGTTCAGCAGCACCGGGTGCTCGGCGATGACCTCTTCGAGGACATCCCACACCTGGGGACGCTGACGCTCGACCATCCGCTTGGCGGACTTGATGTTCTGCGCGTGGTTCAGGTCGACCAGACGCTTCATCACGAACGGCTTGAACAGCTCCAGCGCCATCAGCTTGGGCAGACCGCACTGGTGCAGCTTCAGCTGCGGACCGACGACGATGACCGAACGGCCCGAGTAGTCGACGCGCTTACCGAGCAGGTTCTGACGGAAACGACCCTGCTTACCCTTGAGCAGATCGCTCAGGGACTTCAGCGGGCGGTTACCCGGTCCGGTGACCGGGCGGCCGCGACGGCCGTTGTCGAACAGCGCGTCCACGGACTCCTGCAGCATCCGCTTCTCGTTGTTGACGATGATCTCGGGCGCACCCAGATCGATCAGTCGCTTGAGGCGGTTGTTGCGGTTGATCACGCGGCGGTACAGGTCGTTCAGGTCGGAGGTGGCGAAACGGCCACCGTCGAGCTGAACCATCGGGCGCAGTTCCGGCGGGATCACCGGAACGGCGTCGAGCACCATGCCCATGGGTGAGTTGCCATTGGCCTGGAAGGCCGCGACAACCTTGAGCCGCTTGAGCGCGCGCAGCTTCTTCTGGCCCTTACCGGTGCGAATGGTCTCGCGCAGGTTGTCGGCCTCGGCGTCGATGTCGAAGTTCTCCATCAGCTTCTGGATGGACTCCGCACCCATGGCGCCGGTGAAGTACTCGCCGTAGCGGTCGATCAGCTCGCGGTAGAGGACCTCGTCCACGATGAGCTGCTTCGGGGCCAGCTTTGTGAAGGTCGTCCAGATCTCGTCCAGCCGGTCCAGCTCGCGCTGGGCCCGGTCACGGAGCTGACGCATCTCACGTTCGCCGCCGTCCTTGACCTTGCGGCGCACATCGGACTTGGCACCCTCGGCCTCGAGCTCGGCCAGGTCGGCCTCGAGCTTCTGGGCGCGGGCCTCCAGGTCGGCGTCACGCTGATCGGCGACGGCCTTCTTCTCGACCTCCATCTCGGCTTCGAGCGTGGAGAGCTCGTTGTGACGCAGCTCCTCGTCGACACCGACGATGACGTAGGCGGCGAAGTAGATGATCTTTTCCAGATCCTTCGGCGCCAGGTCGAGCAGGTACCCGAGGCGCGAAGGCACGCCCTTGAAGTACCAGATGTGGGTAACCGGAGCGGCCAGCTCGATGTGGCCCATCCGCTCACGACGCACCTTGGCGCGAGTCACCTCGACGCCACAACGCTCACAGATGATGCCCTTGAAGCGGACACGCTTGTACTTACCGCAGTAGCACTCCCAGTCCCTGGTGGGACCGAAGATCTTCTCGCAGAACAGGCCGTCCTTCTCCGGCTTGAGCGTGCGGTAGTTGATGGTCTCCGGCTTCTTCACCTCGCCGAAGGACCATTGGCGGATGTCTTCGGCGGTGGCCAGACCGATCCGGAGTTCATCGAAGAAGTTGACGTCTAGCACGTAACTTCCTTTCCCCTATTCGGGTCGAATTCGAGCAAAAGTTCACTAGTGGGTCGAGCGCGGAGGCCGGATGTCGTCGGCGTGCACGACATCCGGCCCTGCCGCCTAGTTCGCCAAATCGTCGACGGTGGCCGCTTCGTTCCTGGACAGGTTGATGCCCAGGTTGGCCGCCGCGCGCTCCAGATCCTCGTCGTCACCGTCGCGCATCTCGATTGCCGCGCCGTCCGAAGACAGCACCTCGACATTGAGGCACAGCGACTGGAGTTCCTTGAGGAGCACCTTGAACGACTCCGGAATGCCCGGTTCCGGAATGTTCTCGCCCTTCACGATCGCCTCGTAGACCTTCACGCGGCCAACGACGTCGTCGGACTTGATGGTGAGCAGCTCCTGCAGCGTGTAAGCCGCGCCGTAGGCCTGCATCGCCCAGCACTCCATTTCACCGAAGCGCTGACCACCGAACTGCGCCTTACCACCGAGCGGTTGCTGGGTGATCATCGAGTACGGGCCGGTCGAACGGGCGTGGATCTTGTCGTCGACCAGGTGGTGCAGCTTCAGGATGTACATGTAGCCGACCGCGACCGGGTACGGGAACGGCTCGCCGGAGCGGCCGTCGAACAGGGTCGCCTTGCCATCGTCGTTGACCATGCGCTCACCATCGCGGTTCGGCAGGGTCGAAGCGAGCAAACCGGTGAGCTCCTCCTCGCGGGCGCCGTCGAAGACGGGGGTCGCGATATTGGAGTTCGACGGTGCGCCGAGCATCTCCTCCGGCAGCGCGTCGGCCCAATCGGGCCTGGTGCCGTCGGTGGCGACGTCGACCTGCCAGCCTGCCTTACCGATCCACCCGAGGTGGGTCTCCAGGATCTGGCCGATATTCATACGACGCGGCACGCCGTGCGTGTTCAGGATGATGTCGACCGGGGTGCCGTCCGGGAGGAACGGCATGTCCTCGGTGGGGAGGATCTTGCCGATAACACCCTTGTTGCCGTGCCGGCCGGCGAGCTTGTCGCCGTCCTGGATCTTGCGCTTCTGCGCCACGTACACACGGACCAGCTCGTTGACGCCCGGAGGCAGATCGTCGTCGTCCTCGCGCGAGAACACGCGGATGCCGATGACCTTGCCGGACTCACCGTGGGGGACCTTCAGCGAGGTATCACGGACCTCACGCGCCTTCTCACCGAAGATGGCGCGCAGCAGTCGCTCCTCCGGGGTCAGCTCGGTCTCACCCTTCGGGGTGACCTTGCCGACCAGGATGTCGCCGTCACGTACCTCGGCGCCGATGCGCACGATGCCGCGCTCGTCCAGATCGGCGAGCACCTCGTCGGAGACGTTCGGGATGTCCCGGGTGATCTCCTCGGCGCCCAGCTTGGTGTCGCGGGCGTCGATCTCGTGCTCTTCGATGTGGATCGAGGTGAGAACGTCCTCTTCCACGAGGCGCTGCGACAGGATGATCGCGTCCTCGTAGTTGTGGCCCTCCCACGGCATGATCGCCACGAGCAGGTTCTTGCCCAGCGCCATCTCACCGTTCTGGGTGCAGGGACCGTCGGCCAGCACCTGGCCGGTCTCGACCCGCTGACCCTCGTCCACGATCGGACGCTGGTTGGAGCAGGTGCCCTGGTTCGAGCGGTTGAACTTGCGCATCCGGTAGGACTTGCGGGTGCCGTCGTCGGCCATCACGGTGACGTAGTCGGCGGAAACTTCCTCGACCACACCGGACTTCTCGTTGACGACCACATCGCCCGCGTCCACCGCGGCGCGCAGCTCCATACCGGTGCCCACGATCGGGGACTCCGAACGGATCAGCGGAACCGCCTGACGCTGCATGTTCGCACCCATCAGGGCGCGGTTGGCGTCGTCGTGCTCGAGGAACGGGATCATCGCGGTCGCGACCGACACCATCTGGCGCGGCGAGACGTCCATGTAGTCGACCTCGGAGGCCGCGACGAGCTCGTTCTCCTCGTTGCCGCGGCGGCAGAGCACGCGGTCCTCGAGGAAGCGGCCATCGGCGTCGACCGGCGAGTTGGCCTGCGCGCGAACGTGCCGGTCCTCTTCGTCGGCGGTCAGGTACTTGACCTCGTCGGTGACCCGGCCATCGACGACCTTGCGGTACGGGGTCTCGATGAAGCCGAACGGGTTGACCCGCGCGTACACCGACAGCGAACCGATCAGGCCGATGTTCGGGCCTTCCGGGGTCTCGATCGGGCACATGCGGCCATAGTGCGACGGGTGGACGTCTCGGACTTCCAGGCCGGCGCGCTCACGGGACAGACCACCCGGGCCGAGCGCCGACAGGCGGCGCTTGTGGGTCAGACCCGACAGCGGGTTGTTCTGGTCCATGAACTGCGACAGCTGGGAGGTTCCGAAGAACTCCTTGATCGCGGCGACGACCGGGCGGATGTTGATCAGGGTCTGCGGCGTGATCGCCTCGACATCCTGGGTGGTCATCCGCTCGCGGACCACGCGCTCCATCCGGGACAGGCCGACGCGGATCTGGTTCTGGATCAGCTCGCCGACGGTGCGCAGGCGACGGTTGCCGAAGTGGTCGATGTCGTCGACCTCGACCGGCACCTCTTCGCCGCCGGGCGCGGTCATGACGCGATCACCCGAGTGCAGGCGCACCAGGTACTCGATGGTGGTGACGATGTCTTCCTTCGTCAGCACCGAGCCGGTGATCTGCTCACCCAGGTGGATGCCCAGCTTCTTGTTGATCTTGTAGCGACCGACGCGCGCCAGGTCGTAGCGCTTCTCCTTGAAGAACAGGTTCTCCAGCAGGGTCTGCGCGGATTCCTTGGTCGGCGGCTCGCCCGGACGCAGCTTGCGGTAGATGTCCAGCAGCGCCTCGTCCTGACCGGCGGTGTTGTCCTTCTCCAGGGTCGACATCATGATCTCGGAGAAGCCGAAACGCTCGACGATCTCCTCGTTCGTCCAACCCAGCGCCTTCAGCAGCACGGTGACCGGCTGACGACGCTTGCGGTCGATGCGGACACCGACGGTGTCGCGCTTGTCGATGTCGAACTCCAGCCACGCGCCGCGCGACGGGATGACGCGCACGCTGTGCAGGTCCTTCTCCGTGGCCTTGTCGACGCTGTGGTCGAAGTAGACGCCCGGCGAACGCACCAGCTGCGACACGACGACGCGCTCGGTGCCGTTGATGATGAACGTGCCCTTGTCGGTCATCATCGGGAAATCACCCATGAAGACCGTCTGGCTCTTGATCTCACCGGTGTTGTTGTTGATGAACTCAGCGGTGACGAACAGCGGAGCCGCGTAGGTCATGTCCTTGTCTTTGCACTCGTCGATCGAGGCCTTGACCTCTTCGAAACGAGGGTCGGAGAAAGACAGGGACATGGAGCCGGAGAAGTCCTCGATCGGCGAGAGCTCCTCGAGCACCTCCTCGAGTCCCCCCGAGAGCCCGACGTCGCCGCGAGCGGCGACTTTTTCACGCCATGACGGCGAGCCGATCAACCATGCAAAAGAGTCCGTCTGTAGATCGAGAAGTCCGGGCACCTCCAAGGGTTCACGGATCTTCGCGAAAGACACCCGCAACGGGGCTCCGGGGATTCCGGCAACTGCCTTGGTCTGGGTGGAGACTGCCAAGATGCGTCCTTCCAGCACCTCACGCGCGTCGCGTGGTGGTCCGCGACCGTCGCTTGTCTGCTACGAATTCCGCTGGTTACAACCCGAACGAAACTCGAACAGGCAACAACGGAAGTAACACCGGAAGGGTGGAACTCACGAGTGCAGATCGAGGTATGGACAGGAGGCAGCCAGCGCAACGTCCAAACCTACACCTATATGCACGGAGGTGTCAAAGTACCACCCGTGCGAACGTTCACGTGGCTGGCGCGCCGAGCCCTTCCGGGCCGGTAACCCTGCCCATCCGGGCAGGCATCCGAACCCTGCGCGGTACGGTGCCCCTACCCGAAACGCTGGCTGCGTCGAGGGCGACGGGGCGGCTGGAGCCACTGTGACAGCTGCCGCTGTTGTGAATAGCGTGACGGTTCGGGCGAAACTCGTCAAGTGGCGGGCCCGACCCGGCTCGGGTGAGATCGACTGCCCCGCTGGGCTTATCCCTCGCTCACCCGACGGATTCACTGGTCGACGATGTCGCTGGCCAGCCAGCGGCCATCCACCTTCTGCATCCGCAGCACCACCGGGCCGGACACGCTCTGCTGGGCAACGCCACCCTTGGTGGCACTCACCACCAAATTCACCAGCAACTCGGCTCGATCATCGGTGAGCAATGTCACACCGATGGGATCGGCCTTGGCATCGGCGCTGGTCTGGGCCTGTTTGATGGCGTCGACGGTGGTTCCGGAGAACTTGTCCAGATCGCTCAGCATGGTGCCGGTGACGACCGAGCGGACCGCGGCCTCGTAGCCGTCGATGTTCTTGATGTCATAGCCGTAGATGGTCCGCAGCGCGTGATCGGCGGCGGCACGCACTTCCTCGGTGGCCGCGGAGTCGAGGAAGGCCTTGTTCGAGTCGTTCACGCCGGGACGGAAGGCCGCGAGGACCGCGAATCCGGTCACCAACACTGCGGCCACCAAGCAGCCAACGACCACCGTCCACGATGATCCGGTACCCCCACGTGGCAGGCGCAGCCTGCGGACGCCGCTGAAGCGGCCCCGTGGCGCGGCCGAATCCGTCTCGGTGCGGACACCCGGCACGGCGGGCTTGCGCGTGCCGGTGGTCGCGGTGGGGCGCGTTGTGCGCGTTCCCGCGACGGAGCGCGCCGTGGGGCGTGCGGTGGATCCGGCGGCCGACGTGGCGGGTCGCCGCTTGGAGGTCACCCGGTTGACCGGTTTACGAGAATTCAACGCGGTTCCTCCTACGATCCCGGCCGCGGCGCCGCGGGTGCGCCTTCCGGAGCTCCCTGGCCCGTCGCGGGCGACTGCGCGGGCTGACCGAGGCCGCTGGGGCCGGGGCCGTCCAGCAGAACCGGCTGCGCCAGCGAGGCGACCTGTTCGGCCTTCCAGACTTCGCCGTCCTTGGTCATCTCCAGGCTCCAGGTGTAGCGATAGTCGGAGACCGATTTATCCGGCTTGGATTCGGTCACCTGCAGCACCACCAGCGCGGAGGCCTTGTCCCGTTCGCTGTTGAGCGCGGTCAACGACGCGCCGAGCACCTTGGACTTCATGCCGACGCCCGACTGAGTGGCCATCTGCTCGGACTGCTGCTGATTCTTCTGCGCCGATTCCAGGATCGGGCCGGTCATCGAGGACCGGGCCAACGCCAGCGAGCCGGGCACATCGTCGAGGTTGATCGACGTCATATTGATCGCGGCCTGGCGCGCGGCGTCGAGGGCGCTGTCCCGAGCCGAGGCGCGCGGGCCGTCGGTGAAGAACGCGGCCTTGGCCCAGCCGGTCCCGAACCAGAGTGCGGCGATCAGCGCCACCACGAGTGCGCCGACCGCCACCGCGGTCGCCGCGACGGGCGCCCGGGTCACCGCGCGCGGCGCGGACGCGGAATCGGAGGCCGCGGCGGCGGGCGCCGTCACCTCGGGCGCCATCACCTCCGCCGCCGTGGCATCGGATTCCGCGGAGTCCGGTTCGGTCACCCCCGGCAGTTCCTTGGAAAGGTCGATGTTCACGACTGCACCCTAACGTCGTCGGTCCTGGTCACCGCTTCGGCGTGACTCCCAGCAGGGTGGCCATCTGCGCGGCGATGGGATTCAGGTTCAGCTTTTCCGGATCGGTCTTGGGAACGTCGTCCCATGGCTGCGGGATACTGGGATCTGCCAGATCAGCCCGCGCGCCGCCGCGCACCGCGGTCGGATTACCCTGCGGCACAGTGCACTTCGCGTCCATATTGAACGGGAACTCGTCCTTCGAGTCATCGAAGTCCGGATTCTGCGCCTTCATTTGTTCGAGAATCTGATGTGTTCCCTCGTATCCGACGGTACAGGCGGGCGGATTGTTCACCTCGAGCACCAGGCCGAAGTGGCTGGTGCTGTCGCCCGGCGCGGTGGCCGAGGCGCCGACCGACAGCTGCGGCAACATGATCAGCAGCGGCTGCAGCGCGTAGAACTTCGGTGAGATGGCCTTCAGCAGCGACTGCAGGTTGGCCAGATCCTCGGTGAGAGCGCCGCCGCTTTCCTCCAGCAGCGCACCGATCTGCTCGCCCGCGTCGATGCCGGTGCCGATCAGCCTGCGCACCGCCGGGTCGCTGGAGCGCAGTTGCGCCGTGAGCTTGTCCAGGCCATCGCTGAACTGCCGGATCGCGGCCGACTGGTCGGCCTGGGTGCCGAGAGCCACCTTGCCATCGCGGATCAACCGAATCGTCTGCGGCAATGTCTCGTGGAAGGTCACGGTGAAGTTGTTCAGCGATTCGACGAAGACCTTGAGGTCGTCACCCTTGCCATTGAAGGCCCTGCCGAGCTCGGTCACGGTCGTGTTCAGCGCGACCAGGTCCACCGAACTGGTGAAATGGTCCACGCTGGCGATCAGTTCCTCCACCGAGATCGGGGTGGTCGCCCCGACGATCACCGAGCCGTCCTTCAGATAGGGACCGCTGGCGGTATCCGGCTGCAGATCCACGTACTGCTCGCCGATGGCCGAGCGGTTCGCCACCACGGCCTTGGCCGAGGCCGGGATCTTCGGGGCGCCGGACTCGATGTCGAGCGTCATGGCCACGCCTTCGGGCCTGAGTTCGAGATCTCCGACCCGGCCTACCGGGACGCCACGATAGGTCACCTCGGCGCCCTTGTAGATGCCGCCGGTCTCCTTCGCCTCCACCTTGACGTGGTAGAGCCCGAATCCCAGCATTTCGTCCAGCCGGACGTAGCGGGCGCCGACGAAGGCGACACCGAGTACGGCGATCAACCCGAAGGCGATCAACTGGTAGCGCACCAGACGGGTCATCGCTGGCCTCCCTCTCCGCCGACGCCGAACTGCTCCAGCAGCGGCCCGAGCGGATTCGGGACCTCGGGCACGCCGAGCGGCGGGACCGCCGCCATCGTGGGCGGCAACGGGAACAGCGAGATGGTCGGCCAGCCCGGACGCGGACCGTTGCCGCCGTAGTACGGGTTGGTCGGGTTCACCGGAACCGGGCGACCGACCGGCGGGATGTAGACCGGATCACCCTTGCCCACACCGAGATTGCTCAGCGTGACACCGATCTGCTGGTCCACCGAGAGCCAGGTATTGACCTGACCGCCGAAGGTGCCCTCCAGCGTGGCGTCCGGGAACGGGTAGGTCGGCACCAGCGGCAGCGCGGTCACCAGATCCGGTGCGGCCCGACCGAGTTCCTGCAGCGTCGGCCGCAGCGCGGTCAGGCCCACGATGAGATCGTTCTTCGAGGTGTTCAGCACGTCGAAACCGGCCTCGCCCACCCGGTCGAGCTGGGTCAGCAACGAAATCAGTTCGGGCCGTTGCTCATTGAGGATCTTGATGCCCTCCGGCAACTCGTCCAGGATCTTGCCGATCTGGTCGGTCTGAGCGCTCACCCGACTGCTCAGCGTTGCGAGGCCGTCGATGGCCCTGGTGATGTCGTCGACCTGCGCGTCCAGCCCGGCAATGAGGATATTGGCCTGCTCGATCAGCGAACGCACCTTGTCCTCGCGTCCGCCGAGTGTCTTGTTCAGCTCGGTGACAATGGGCTGTAGCTGCGCCACCCCGCCACCGTTGAGCAGCAAGGACATCGCGCCGAGCACCTGCTCGATCTCGGTGGCGTGCCGGGTGTGCTCGACCGGAATGACCGAGCCGTCGGTCAGCTTGTTCGGATCCGGATCGGCGGCGGGCTCGGAGAGCTCGATGAACTTCTCGCCCAGCAGATTCGACTGCCGCACCTCGGCCCGCGCATTGGCGGGCAGATCGACCGAGGAATTCACCAGGGTGCGCACGCTGGCGGTCCACTGATCCCTACCGAGGGTGATCTCCTCGACCCGGCCCACCGGCACGCCCTCGACCTTCACCGCGGACTGCGGCACCAGGTCGAGCACATCGTCGAACTGGATATCGATGGTCATCGGATGCTCCCCGACATCGGCGCCACCGGGCAGCGGGACGCTGTAGATACCGTTGGAGGCACATGAACCGACCAGGGCCGTGGTCGCCGCGACAATGACCGCGACACCGAAACCGCGTGCGGCGCCCCGGATCCCACCGGCCATCCGGCCGCCACCCCTCATCGAATCGCTACGCGATGCACTCATCGCCCACCTTCTTGCTCGGACGGCGGCAGCTGGTCGGACGGGGTACCGGGAACGGTGCCCGGCACCGGATCACGCTGCTGGTTCTCACCGCTGAGGATGCCGAACGGCAGAATCAGCGTCGGGGTCTTCACCCCAGCGGTGATCTGGTCGGTGATCTCCTTGCAGTGCTCCAGCACTGGACGCATCTGCTTACCGATGGCCTCGAATTTCGGGTCACCCGGCATCAGCTTGGACAGATCGAGCATCTTGCAGACCACCCCGAACGGATCCTGCAGATCGGTGAAATTGGCTCGCATATCGAGGGTGCCGGATTCGCCGTTGTGGATATTGATCAGGTTGCTCAGCGCCACCGGCAGCACCGGAAGGGCGGCGGCGAGATCATCGCGCTGGTCGGCGAGTGTCTTGGTGAGCGTGGTCAGCGCCTCGGCATTGTCGGCCAGCAGAGCCCGATTCTCGTCGATGAACCGTGCGACATCGCCGAGCGCGACCGAGAGCAGTTGCAGTGCGTCGCCGAGATTCTGGCGTTCGTCGGCGAGGAAGCCCGCCAGATCCGCGAGCTGGGTATTGAACTCGCGCACCTGCTGGTCATTGGCGGCCAGCATGCTCACGAAGCTCTGCAGGTTCTTCACCGTCTCGAAAATGTCGCCGCGCGCATCGGAGAGATAGCGAGTGGCATTGCTCAGCTGGGTGATGCTGTTGGCCAGCGCCTCGCCATTGCCCGCCAGATTCGCCGCCGAGGTGCGGACCAACTGGTTCACCGCGCCCTCTTTATTGGCGCCGTTGGGGCCGAGGGCATCCGAGAGCTCGGCAATGCTCTTGTACAGCTGATCGACCTCGACCGGGGTGACGGTGCGATCCTTCGGGATGGTCGCGTTGCGCTCCATCTTCGGGCCGCCCCGGTAGACCGGGGTGAGCTGGATGTAGCGGTCGGAGACGACCGACGGCGTGATCTGCGCGGCCTGTGCGTCGGCGGGCACGTCGTATTTACGATCGACGCTCATTACTACCTTGACCTGGTCACCCATCGGCTCGACCGAATCGACCGAACCCACCGGCACGCCGAGGATCCGCACGTCGGAGCCCTCGTAGATGCCGACCGAGCGATCGAAGTACGCGGTGATCTTGGTCGTGTTGAGCCGGTCGAACAGCCACCACAGGACGCCGACCGCCACCAGCGCGGCGATCAGGCCGATCGCGATACCCGCTTTGGTGCCGCGGCCGGAATTCCGCAGAGCGGTCAACGGCTCGTTGCGCCAGTTCCCCGCCACGTCAGTTACCTCCCAAAGTGCGCACCGGCGGCCGATACCCGGGGATCTCGGGCAGCGCGGGCGGGATCAGATTGGTGATCACCGCGTCGAACCAGCGGCCGGTGCCGAGCACGTTCGCGTACAGGCCGTAGAACGGCGCGGCCAGCTCGAGTGTCCTGGAGATGTTCTGCTGGTTGGCGTTCAGCAACTCGATGGCGCCGAGCAGATTCGTCAGCGCGGACCCCATCTGCTCCTCGTTGTCGTGCACCAGCGCGGTCAACTCAGCGGCCACCGTCTGAGCTCCGGTGAGCAGCTGATGGATGGCCTGCTGTCGAATATTCAGCTCGGTCAGCAGCTGTCCGCCGGAAGCGAGCAACCGCTCGAATTCGGCATTGCGGTCGGCGAGTATCTGGGTGGTCTCCCGGGTCGCCCTGAACATCCGCCTGAGCTCCTCGTCACGCTTCGCGAGGGTTTCCGAGAGCCGGGCCACGCCGTCGATGGATCCGCGGATATCCGGCGGCGTGGTCGCGAACGCTTCGGAGAGCACCTGCATGCTGGTCGCGAGCTGGGCGGTGTCGATCTGGTCGATATTCCTCGCGGCGTCGGTGAACGCGTCCACCACGTCGTACGGGGATACCGTGCGCGACAACGGAATCGGCTTATTGGGATCGGCCGGGCGCGAGCCCCTCGGATCCAGCGCCAGATACTTCTGCCCGAGCACCGTCTTGATCTGAATGGAGGCGGTGGTCTCATTGCCGATCCAGGCGTCCTGGGTACGGAAATCGACGAGCACCCGGTCACCATCGAGGCGAACCCCGTCGACCTGGCCGACTTTGACGCCCGCGATGCGGACTTCATTGCCCTTCTTCAGACCCGCCGCCTCGGAGAATTCCGCGGTGTACTTGGAACTCGCCCCGATGATGGGCAGTCGATCCAGGAAGAACGCCGACACCGTCACCAGCAGCACCATGGCAAGACCGAGCACACCCATGAAGGCGGGGCTGCGCTTGCCGAGCAATATCCGGTCGTCCATCAGCGGGCCTTCCCGTGGCAGCGCGGCGCGGCGTTGGTGTACAGCGGTTGGTTGATCGTCGGCATCCCGGCGGGCAGATTGAGCTGCGGCGCGTCCACGGCGCCCGGCCCCACCACGATGTCGATACCGCAGAGGTAGAACTGGAACCAGGAGCCGTAACTGCCGACGCGGCCGAGCTTCTCCATCTTCACCGGCAAGGTAGCCAGGGTCTGGTTCACCTCGTCCGAACGCTCGTTCAGGGTGCCGGTGAGCTGACTCAGTCCGGCGATCGAACCCTGCAGGGTCGGGCGGACCGGGACCAGCAGGTCCGCGGTGGCCGTGGCCAGGTTGCCCAGTGAGCTCACCGAACGGCCGACCACGTCGCGTTCCGCGGCCAGGCCGCTGACCAGTGCCTCGGTATTCACGATGAGCTGATCGAACTGATCATCGCGCTGATTGACCGTCTCGAGCACCAAGGTCAGATCCTTGACCAGTTCGCCGATCACCGCGTCCTTATCGGCGATCTTGTTGGTCAGACTGGCCGTGGAGGCGACCAGATCCCGGATGGTGCCCTGCTCGCCCTGGAAGACCTGGATGATCTCGTAGGACAGCTTGTTCACGTCTTCGGCGGTCAGCGTGCGGAACAGCGGACGGAAACCGTTGAACAGCGTGGTCAGATTGAGCGCCGGATTGGTGTGATCCAACCCGATGGTGGCGCCCTCGTTCAGCTTGCGCCCTTGCTCACCCGTGCCCTGCTCGAGCGCGATGTAGCGCTGGCCCACCAGGTTCCGGTATCGGATGGTGGCCGTGGTCGAAGCGGGCAGCCAATCGCGGTCCTGGAGTTCGAACTCCACCTCGGCCTGGCGCTTGTCGACGATCTTCACGCCGGTGACCTTGCCGACCCGCACACCGGCGATGCGCACCTCATCACCGGGGTTGAGCGAGGTGACATCGGTGAAGCGGGCCTTGAACGGGGTGCCGCCGCCGGTGTAGTTGGCGATGGACAGGCCGAGCATGGTGGTCACGAACAACGTCACCACCACGAAGATGAGCAGTTTGGTCAGCGGCCCGCCGAGGCCGCGCAACTTCTCCTTCATCGGACACTCACCTCGCTGCCGCGGAACGCCGGCGCGCCCGCCCTGGTCATCCAGCCGGGCACCTGCTCAGGCGAAACGCCGAGCGCCGCACCGTAGATCGCACCCAGCGAATGCTGTTCGCCCGGCGAACCCGCGAGCGTCGGCACCTGCCCGGCCGGGAAGACGCCGAGCTGCGGCTCCGGCAGATAGCCGGTGGTCTGGTCGCCGGGGTTGCGGCTCGGTACCGCGTAGGAGCCATCGTTGCCGGGGCCGCCGATGTACTGACCCACATCGACGCCGAGCGGATATTCGGCCACACACCACGGGCCCCTGGTGTCGAACCAGCGCGGCTCGTCCTGATTGGGCAGGTACTTGCCGCGGGTGTTGACCAGCTCGATGGTCACTCGGGAGCCGGGACGATCGGTGCCCGTGCCGAACAGCTGGTCGATACGCGGCTTCATCTGCGCGAAGTTCGCAAACGTGCAGGCGTAGGTCGGCGAGTACTTGGCCAGCAGCTCGAGCGCGGGCCGGGAGTCGGCCGCGAGATTGATGATGTTGTCGCGATTGGCGATCAGGAAGTCCGCTGTGCTCGACGAGGTCGGCGTCAATGTCGCGTAGAGGGTGTCGATATCCGAACGGCGCTGCACGATGGTCGCATTCGTGGTGCGCAGGTTGTCCAGCGCATCGATCAGCTGCGGCGCGGCGTCGGCGTAGGTGGCCGCCACCGTCGCGAAGCTCCGCAGACCCTCCTGCAGCTCCGGCAGCACCCCGTTGACATCACGGAAGATGGTGTCCAGCTTTTCCAAGGTTTCGCCGAGCGCCTGGCCCTGGCCGGCCAGCGCCTGCGACAGCGCGCCGAGGGTAGCGGCGAGATCCTGCGGCGGAATCGCCTGCAGTAGCGGCATCAGGTCGTCGAGCAGCTTGCTGACCTCGATCGCATTGCCGCTCTTGTCCTGATAGAGCGTGACGCCGTCGGTCAGATGCTGCGGGCTGGGATCCTCGGGGATCATCAGGTCCACATAGCGCTCACCGAAGAGCGTCTTAGGTAGCAGCCGCGCGGTCGCGTTGACCGGGATCTGATCGGCCTTATTCGGGTCGATCGCCAGATCCAAGGTCACCTTGCCGGCCTCCGAACGGCTGGACCGTACCTCGCCGACATTGATGCCGCGGACCTTCACATCCGCGTTGCGGGTCAAGGCATTACCGACGCTGTCGGTGATCAGGTCGACGTCGACCGTCTTCACGAACTGCTTGTTGTAGATCGCTGCGGTGGTCCAGAAGAAGAGGGCCACGACCACGAAGAACGCGATACCGAGAACGCGTGAGCGCAGCTTCTCCCTTCTTCGCCGCGCCAGCTCGCTTGTCATCCCGCCACCCGCACTGTTGTCGTAGTTCCCCAGATGGCCAGGCTCAGGAAGAAGTCGAGCACGTTGACCAGCACGATGGCGGCGCGCACCGCGCGACCCACCGCGACGCCGACCCCGGCCGGACCGCCGGTGGCGTTGAAGCCGTAGTAGCAGTGCACCAGGATGATCACGAACGCGAAGACCAGCACCTTGAGGAACGAATACAACACGTCCTCGGGTGGTAGGAACAGGCTGAAGTAGTGGTCATAGGACCCGCTGGATTGCCCGTTGAACCAGATACTGATCATTCGAGATGCGATGAAGGTGCCGAGCAGGCCGACGACATAGAGCGGAATGACCGCGACAAAGCCCGCGATCACCCGGGTGGTGACCAGGAACGGCACGCCCGGCACCGCCATCACTTCGAGCGCGTCGATCTCCTCGGAAATCCGCATGGCGCCCAATTGCGCGGTGAAACCACATCCCACCGTCGCCGAGAGCGCCAAAGCCGCCACCAACGGCGCGATTTCACGCGTATTGATGTAGGCGGTGAGGAAGCCGGTCAGCACCGAACTGCCGAGCGAGTCCAGCGCCTTGAAGCCCTGCAGGCCGACCACGACGCCGACCGAGCCGGACATGAAGACGATGACGCCGATGGTGCCGCCGATTACCGCGAGCGCACCGCTTCCGAAGGTCACTTCGGCCAGCAGCCGCATGACCTCCTTGCGGTAGTGCACCGCGGTGCGCGGAATCCAGGCGATGGCGCGCGAGTAGAACGACATCTGGTCGCCCGCGCGGTCGATGACATTCAGTGGCGCGCGAACGATCTCGCCCGCCCGGCGAGTCGTCTTGGCTAGAACCGGGCTGCGGTAGGAGGTCGCCATGGATCATGCACCCTTGGCGGGGACGACCTGCAGATACACCAACGTCAAAACCAGATTGACGAAGAACAGCACCAGGAACGTGATAACGACGGACTGATTCACCGCGTCACCGACTCCTTTCGGGCCCCCTTTGGGATGCAACCCTTTGTATGCGGCGATCACACCGGCGAGCAGGCCGAATATCAGCGCCTTGATCTCGCCGATCCAGAGGTCCGGCAACTGCGCCAGCGCTGAGAACGACGAGAGATACGCGCCGGGCGTGCCGCCCTGCAACAGCACGTTGAAGAAGTAGCCGCCCGCGATGCCGACGACCGATACCAGGCCGTTCAGCAGCACCGCGACCAGCATCATGCCGAGCACCCGCGGTACCACCAGTCGCTGGATCGGATCGACGCCGAGGACTTCCATCGCGTCGATCTCCTCGCGGATGGTGCGCGAGCCGAGGTCGGCGGCGACCGCCGACCCGGCCGCGCCCGCGATGATCAGCGCGGTCACGACCGGGGCGGCCTGCTGCACGGTGGCCAGCACGCTGGTGGCGCCGGTGAAGGATTCGGCGCCCAGCTGCTTGATCAATGAGCCCGTCTGCAGCGCCACGACGGCGCCGAACGGGATTGCGACGAGCGCACTGGGCAGGATCGAGACACTCGCGATGAACCACGATTGCTCGATGAACTCCCGCCACTGGAACGGCCGTTTGAAGCTCTTGCGGACAACATCAATGAACAGCGCAAAGATGTTGCCCGCCTGCGCAAACGCCGACTCGACTGGAGTCCGCACACGCGCGAGGTTCCGGTTCACGCGCCGTATGTTACCCGTTAGTTGTGTTGTGGCGCACTGTTGAATCGAACGCGCCGCCCTGGTATGTACCAAGATCGCCGCTGTTGTAAGCCATCACCTGTGTATCGTCGTTCTCCGCGAGCGATTCACGGATCGCCACCTGGGCCGCGTGCGGCAGCGTGTGCAGAATTTCCTGGACGCGCGCCTTGCGGCGAGCAACCGCCTGGCGCACCGGCATGCCCGGCTGCGCCTTCATCTGCGGGATGATGCCCTCGACCTCTTCGGCGCCACCGTGGTGGTGACCGGCGTCGACCATGGCCTGCTCGCGGGCCATCTGCGCCTCGTCCTTCTCCTCGGACATGCCGATCGGGCCGATCATGCGGCCGTTGAGGAACTGCTTGACCACCGGCTCCTCCGAGGTGAGCAGCACCTCGCGCGGGCCGAACATGACCAGCTGGCGACGGAACAGCATGCCGATGTTGTCCGGCACGGTGCGGGCCAGGTTGATGTTGTGGGTGACGATCAGGATCGTGGCGTCGATCTGGGCATTGATATCGATCAACAGCTGCGACAGGTACGAGGTACGTACCGGGTCCAGACCGGAGTCCGGCTCGTCGACCAGGATGATCTGCGGGTCCAGCACCAGGGCGCGGGCCAGACCCGCGCGCTTGCGCATACCACCGGAGATCTCGCCGGGCAGTTTGCCCTCGGCGCCGAGCAGACCGGTGAGCTCGAGCTTCTCCATCACGATCTTCTTGATCTCGGATTCGCTCTTCTTCGTGTGCTCACGCAGCGGGAAGGCCACATTGTCGAAGAGGTTCATCGAGCCGAACAGCGCGCCGTCCTGGAACAGCACACCGAAGAGCTTGCGGATCTCGTAGAGCTCCTTATTGGAGCACGTGGTGATATCGGTGCCGTCGATATAGATCGAGCCGCGCTCCGGGCGCAGCAAACCGATCAGAGACTTCAGGAACACAGACTTACCGGTACCCGACGGGCCCAGCAGGGCGCTGACCTCACCGGAAGGCAAAGTCAGTGAGACATCCTGCCAAATACGCTGCGAACCAAATGATTTGGTTACACCCTCGGTCCTGACCTCGACGCCCACGCCAACCTCCACATATTCTCAGCGAGCAGCCCACCGGCGAACCGCGTGCTCGGTCATCGCGGTGTGCGTGTCACAGTGGGTTCGGTCACTGTATCCCAAGAACGAGACGCGGCACACCCCAACCTGACCGAAGAGTAACCCAGACATCCTCTCAATATTCACAATGCGATCGCACACGCGTCGGAATGCAAAACGGGCGGCCCCCAATGGGGACCGCCCGTTCGATGTAATTCGATCGAATTACTTGACCGAAACCTTGGCGCCGGCCTCTTCCAGCTTCGCCTTGGCGGCCTCGGCGGCGTCCTTGGCGACCTTCTCCAGGATCGGCTTCGGGGCACCCTCGACCAGGTCCTTGGCTTCCTTCAGGCCCAGGCCGGAGACGATCTCGCGGACCACCTTGATGACCTGGATCTTCTTCTCGCCCGCACCCTCGAGGATGACGTCGAACTCGTCCTGCTCTTCGGCGGCCTCGGCCGGAGCGGCAGCGCCGACAGCGGCGACGGCGACCGGAGCAGCGGCGGTGACCTCGAACTTCTCCTCGAACTTCTTGACGAAGTCCGACAGCTCGAGCAGGGTCATGTTGCCGAAGGTCTCGAGCAGTTCGTCAACGTTGGCCATTGTTGTTTTCCTTTCGGTAGATGTTGTCTATGTGGGCGATTCGCTGGCGAGTCACCCGGTGTATTGAATTCGCGGCGCTCGCGGCTCCGCGCGGGTGTTACTCGGCGGCTGCTGCGCCTTCTTCGGCCTGCTTCTTCTCCAGCAGCGCGGCGGCCAGGCGGGCCACCTGCGAGGCGGGAGCGTTGAACAGACCGGCGGCCTTCGCCATGTTGCCCTTCATGGCGCCGGCCAGCTTCGCCAGCAGCACCTCGCGGGTCTCCAGGTCGGCGATCCGCTCGACCTCGGACACGGACAGCGCAGCGCCGTCCATGTATCCGCCCTTGATGATGAGCGCCTTGTTGTCCTTGGCGAAGGTCTTGAGGGCCTTCGCGGCGTTGACCGGCTCACCCTTGATGAAGGTGATCGCGGTCGGTCCGACGAACAAGTCGTCCAGGCCCTCGACGCCCGCCTCGGCGGCCGCACGCTTGACCAGGGTGTTCTTGGCGACGGAGTACGTGGCGTCGGCGCCGAGCGCGCGACGCAGCTCGGTGAGCTTGCCGACCGACAGACCACGGTATTCCGTGACAACGGTGGCAGTGGAGCTCTTGAACTGCTCCGCGATCTCCTCGACCGCGGTGACCTTCTCGGGTTTTGCCATACTTCGCCTCCTCTCTGGATGTCGGTTCGTTGACGAACTTCCGAAAACCAGGGGGCCTGCGACAAAACAAACGCCCCGGACGCAGAGCGTTCCGGGGCGCACAGGAAACATCGATCCGGTCTTACCGGATCAAAGTCCCGACCTCGGCTCTCCCTGCGTGGGCCGCCGGCGATGTTGCCGGACCTTCGACCGAACCCATGGCGGGATCGGCGACCAACGGTCTTCGGTAGAACGGATTGGGTAGCGATCGAACTCGTCGATAACTGACGTCCAATGTACCTGGACGGTTCCCCATCTGCCAAAACGGACCCCCGGAAGGCGTAATCGAGGCCGATCGGCATCCGAATTGTTGTGTCGCGGATCACATTTCACGGGTGAATGTGTCCGAAGTCGCGGGATAAAGGTGTTACCAACGGTGACAGTTACTGCTTGACTGCTGAACTATGGCAACCTCCATAGTCGATCCACCGGTGCTGCTGGAGCGACGGATGCACCGCTTCCTCGCCCTGGCCGTGATCTGCCTGGCCGAACTGCTCGTTGTCCTCGACAACACCATCGTCAACGTGGCCCTACCCTCCATCGGCGTCGAATTGCGCACGAGCGTCAGCGGTTTGCAGTGGGTAGTGGACGCGTACACGCTCACATTCGCCGGACTGCTGCTGGCCTTCGGCAATCTCGGCGACCGCTACGGGCGGCGCAAGGTCATGGCGATCGGGCTGCTCGGCGTGGCCGCGATGTCGATCGTCGGTGCGCTCTCCGACTCCATGGGCAGCGTGATCGCGGCCCGCGCGGCCATGGGCGTCTTCGCCGCGGCGGTCTTCCCCGCGACGCTGGCGCTGATCATCAATATCTTCACCGACCGGCGCGAACGAGCGCTGGCCATCGCGGCGTGGACCGCCATGGCGGGCTTCGCCATTGCGATCGGGCCGATCTCCGGCGGCTGGCTGCTGGAGCACTTCACCTGGCATTCGGTCTTCTGGATCAATGTGCCGGTGGCGCTGTTCGCGCTGGCCGCCACCCTGATCTGGGTGCCGGAATCCCGTTCCTCCGAGGTGGGCAGGCTCGACCCGCTCGGCATCGTGCTATCCGTCGCCGGCATCACGCTGCTGGTCTGGTCGATCATCGAGGCGCCGCATTACGGGTGGACGTCGGCGACCACGCTGGGCACCGGCGCGCTCGGCGTCATCCTGCTCGCCGCCTTCATTGCCTGGGAATTGCGCACCGCCGCACCGATTCTCGATATGCGATTGTTCCGCAACCGCCGTTTCTCGATGCCCGCATTATCGATTGCCGTCGGCTATTTCTCGATGTTCGGCTTCCTGTTCCTGATCACCCAATATTTCCAAGGGGTGCGTGAATACACGCCACTCGAATTCGGTATCGCCTCACTGCCATTCGCCTTCTCGGTGGCAATCGGCGCGCCCATTGCCACGCTGCTCGCGCAGCGGCTCGGCACCACGCCGGTCATCGTGTTGGGATTGCTGCTCACCGGACTCGGGCTGTACCTCGGCGGCCAGGTGACCGTGGACAGCGCCTATGTCACCGATGTACTGCCCTCGATGGTGTCGATGGCGCTCGGTCTCGCGATCGTGCAGGGACCCGCCACCGAATCCATCATGGGTTCACTGCCTTTGAACGAGGCGGGTGCGGGCTCCGCGGTCAACGACACCACCCGCGAAATCGGCGGCACCCTCGGTGTCGCGGTGCTCGGCTCGATCGTCGCCTCCTACTACACAACCCGCGTGACACCGCTACTGGACAAGGTGCCGAGCGCACTGATGAACGAGGACCAGAAGAGCCTGGTCGCCGCCAGCCCCCTCAGCGTCCTCGAAATGCGCAAACGCGAACTGCCCTCCTTCCTGGAGAGCCAGCGCGAAAACCTGATCACCGCCATGAAAACCGCCGCCCTCCAGGGTTCGCACACCGCCTCCCTGGTAGCCGCGGGCGCCGTCATAACCTGCGCCGCCATCGTCGCGCTGTTCCTCCCCTGGGGCGTCCACGAGGGCGAATCAGTTCTCCTCGGCTGGCGCAAATCCGAAACACCACCCCCACCCGCCTGACCGATACCCGGCCCTACAGACCCCGCACACGCTGCACAGGGGCTCTACCCTCTGTGCAGCGTGGAATGTGTCTGTGAGGCCACTTACTTCCCGGGTCCAAGCGCGGCATACCGGCGCGATACTCCTGGAAAGCGCCGAGGGCGGGAACGCTGATCGCGTTCCCGCCCTCGGCGGTGGTGTTGGTGCTACTTACGCGTCCTCGTCGAGGAGGTTGCGGGTGCGGTTCGGGTCCACCGGGATGCCCGGTCCGGTGTTCGTCGAGACCGTCACCTTCTTGACGTAGCGGCCCTTGGCGGTCGACGGCTTGACACGCAGGATCTCGTCCAGCGCGGCGCCGTAGTTCTCCACCAGCTTGGCGTCGTCGAAGGACGCCTTGCCGATGACGAAGTGCAGGTTGGCCTGCTTGTCGACGCGGAAGTTGATCTTGCCGCCCTTGATGTCGTTGACGGCCTTGGTCACATCGTTGGTGACCGTGCCCGTCTTCGGGTTCGGCATCAGACCACGCGGGCCGAGGACACGCGCGATGCGGCCGACCTTGGCCATCTGGTCCGGGGTGGCGATCGCGGCGTCGAAGTCCAGCCAGCCGCCCTGGATCCGCTCGATCAGGTCCTCGGCGCCGACGGCGTCCGCACCGGCGGCCTCGGCCTCGGCGGCCTTCTCGCCGGCCGCGAACACGATGACGCGGGCGGTCTTACCGGTGCCGTGCGGCAGGTTGACGGTGCCACGGACCATCTGGTCGGCCTTGCGGGGATCCACACCGAGACGAACGGCGACCTCGACGGTCGCGTCGGTCTTGGTGGTGGCGGTCTCCTTCGCCAGGCGCGCGGCGGCCAGCGGGGAGTACAGCTGAGTCTTGTCGACCTTCTCGGCCGCGGCGAGATACGCCTTGCTTCGTTTTGCCATGATTCTCTGTCCTTGTTCGTGGTTCAGAAGTGGTTACCGGGTCTGGCCGACCCTCCCACTCGGGGTGCGAGCTCCAGCTCAGCCTTCGACGGTGATACCCATCGACCGCGCGGTGCCCGCGATGATCTTGGCCGCCTGCTCGAGGTCGTTGGCGTTCAGATCTTCCTGCTTGGTCTTGGCGATCTCACGGACCTGGTCCATGGTGACCTTCGCGACCTTGAGGCGGTGCGGCTCAGCCGAACCCTTCTGCACACCGGCAGCCTTGAGCAGCAGCCGAGCGGCGGGCGGGGTCTTCAGCTTGAAGTCGAAGGACCGGTCCTCGTACACCGAGATCTCGACCGGAATGACGTTGCCACGCTGCGACTCGGTCGCGGCGTTGTACGCCTTGCAGAACTCCATGATGTTGACGCCGTGCTGACCGAGCGCGGGGCCGACCGGAGGGGCCGGGTTCGCCGCGCCGGCCTGGATCTGCAGCTTGATGATCCCGGCGAGCTTCTTCTTCTTGGGGGGCATCTTTCTTCCTTGGTTTCGGTTCCTTACGGTTGCCGTAAGCCTGTTGCGGGCTCGGCCCGCGTCCGGGCTCGGCCCGGCACTCGCGAACGAATCCGGTTGCCAGGATCCGCGCACGAACCCATACACCTTACCGGGTGCCGTGCCCTAGCCATTCCTGTGGGGCCGACCTGCGGCCCCGCCGATCAGATCTTCGCGACCTGGGTGAACGCCAGCTCGACCGGGGTCTCGCGACCGAAGATCGAGACGAGCACCTTGAGCTTCTGCTGCTCGGCGTTGACCTCGGAGATGCTGGCGGGCAGCGTCGCGAACGGACCGTCCATCACGGTCACCGACTCGCCGACCTCGAAGTCGACCTCGATAACCGGCTTCGGCGCCACATCGGCGGAGGTGGAGGTCTCGGCGGCGGCCGCGGCGACGGGCTTCTTCTGCTGCTGCGCGGCGGGGACCAGGAACTTCACCACATCGTCGATGGACAGCGGCGACGGGCGCGAGGTGGCGCCGACGAAACCGGTGACACCCGGGGTGTTGCGCACCGCGCCCCACGACTCGTCGTTGAGCTCCATCCGAACGAGGATGTAGCCCGGCAGCACCTTGCGATTGACGTGCTTGCGCTGGCCGTTCTTGATCTCGGTGACCTCTTCGGTCGGCACCTCGACCTGGAAGATGTATTCCTCGAGGTCCAGGTTCTGCACGCGAGTCTCGAGATTGGCCTTCACCTTGTTCTCGTAACCGGCGTACGAATGAATCACGTACCAGTCACCGGGGGCGCGACGCAGCGCGGCCTTCATCTCGGCGACGGGATCAGCGGGCTCGGCATCGACCGGAGCGGCCTCGACAGCGGGCTCGGCGTCAGCGGGCTCGGATTCGTCGACAGCAGACTCCTCGACGGTCTCCACGGCATCCACCGCGTCGTCGACCGGGAACTCGTCGTTTGTGTCGTTCTCCGGGGTGCTCACTGGGGCACTCGCTTCCTGTGTCGTCACGTACATCCTCTGCGTGCCGGGCCGGGCGCGGCGGAATCGCTCCGCCCGTCCGCCCCGGGATCGGCTGACCGTTCGAGCGACCTGCGATCAGTCACCCGCGGCCGGCGTCCGCGTTCGCGGGTGCTCAGCCGAACAGCCAGTTGACACCTTTGATGAACGCCAGATCCAACCCGCTGATGAACGCGACCATGAAGATCACGAACACCAGAACAACGCTCGTATAGGTGACCATCTGCTTCCGGTTGGGCCAGATCACCTTGCGCAGTTCCGCGATAACCTCTCGCAGGAACTTGATCAGGCGCTTGATCGGATTACCCGATCCTTCGCGCTTGGCCTTACCGGCAGTTTTGTCCGCCTTCTTCTGCGACGGCCGGTCGATCGTGGCAAGTGAGCCCGTATCGGCCGGAGCTGAGCCAGCGCGAGTCCGACGCGCGGACCGCTTGCCGCTCGGCCGAGCGACCGCGGCGGTGTCATCGCCATCATCGGCCGCATGCGCGCCGTGGCGAGTATCCCGCTCGTTGCTCACGTCGATCCTCTCTCGTCGCTGGCATTCAGGGCAGGGGCGACAGGACTTGAACCTGCAACCTGCGGTTTTGGAGACCGCTGCTCTGCCAATTGAGCTACGCCCCTTCGGTCGGACCGATGAAGTCCCGTCCAACCACTGTTCCCATATTCAGTTGTACCCGGCGCCACACAACACGCGCGCCGCTCCGGCGGTTGCCGGCCCCGTGGACGGTCCTTTGGAGAATATCCTCCGGACCGCCTGGAACCAGCCCCATAGAGCAGCGCGCAGCGGCTGGTGACCCCAGAATCCTGAGTGTACGTTACCGGCGGCCGTGTTAGCCAATCAGGGTCGGTCGACCAGGTCAGGCCAGCTGAACCGTGGCCGTCGCGCGCCCGAAGATCTTCTTGCCCGCCGACTTCGCCACGATGGCGACGACCGCGGTCCGCGTCTCCGGATCCATCGACTTGACCTTGCCCGTGTACTCCACCTCGGCGGCCTCGTCGGAGCCGACGTAGACCGGACTCGTGAAACGGACGTTGTACTCCTTGACCGCGCCGGGATCGCCCAGCCAGGAGGTGACGAAGCCGCCGCCGAGACCCATGGTGAGCATGCCGTGCGCGACCACGTTGTCCAGGCCGACGAGCTTGACCACCTCGTCGCTCCAGTGGATCGGGTTCGCGTCACCGGAGACGCCCGCGTAATTGACCAGATCGCCGCGCGTCAGCCGGACGGTACGGGGCGGCAGCTCGTCGCCCACCGAGACATCCTCGAAGTCGATCGCATGCTTACTCGGCGCGATATCGGGGATGACGGTCACCGGAACCGGCGGCTGGGCGAGCGGCTGGGTGCGCGGGTGGTGGACCGGCGCCTCCTCGCCGATGCCGTGCATCAGCACGTTGCGAACCGCGTCGGTGAGATTGGGATCAATATCACCTCCGCTACGGCCGATGAGCGTGGTGTAGGTGGTGAGCACCAGCTCGTCGTCCTGCGCGGTGACGATGTTCTTGGTGACAATGATGTCGCCGCCGAAGGCCTGCCGGAACGAGTGCAGGTAGACGTCACAGGTCAGTTGGTCGCCGACCCGGATCGGCCGGTGGAACTCCAGGATCTGGTCGGTCTGCATGATCTGGCTCAGGTCGTAACCCGTGACGATCTGCTCGAACAGCTTGCGCTGAGCCAGAATGCCGACCAGGGAGATGAAGGTGAGCGGGGCGAGCAGGCCGTCGTAGCCGTACTCCTGCGCGACGTCCTCATCCCAGTGCACCGGGTGGTAGTCCTGCACGGCGCGCGCGTATTCGCGGACCTTCTCGCGCCCGACTTCGTAGTAGTCGTCGACGCGGTAGTGGTGACCGACCATGGCGGCCGCGTGTGCGGCGGGATCGAGATCTTCCACGCTCGCCTGGACCGCTTCGTCTGTACCGGTGTTGATTGTCACGGGAGGACTGTACCTATCTGACCCCGCAGCCCGGAGTCGGCGGAGCATGCACCACCGCAGTCGGACCCTGAAACGCGCTCAGGGCCGGACATATATGTCCGGCCCTTCGCATTCACGGTCCGAGATAACCGGGTTCCGAACCCGGCGCCCACTCACGCGGCAGCGGCACGCGTTGGAGGGACTAGCGGGATTCGCGGTGCGCCCGGTGGGTGCCACAGTTCGGGCAGAACTTCTTCAGCTCCAGCCGATCCGGGTCGTTGCGCCGGTTCTTCTTGGTGATGTAGTTGCGATGCTTGCACTGCTCGCAGGCCAAGGTGATCTTTGGCCGGACATCGGTGGACTTCGCGGCCACGACATTCCTTCTTTCGGTCAACCAGATGGTCTGATCGGTTCTCTGGTAGCGATGGCCGGACTTGAACCGGCGACACAACGATTATGAGTCGTTTGCTCTACCGACTGAGCTACACCGCCACGGTCGCATTGCCTAGATGACGCGTCCGACCCCAACGATACTGGGAACGTAGCGATGCCGAGTCGGTCACCACCGGCAATCCGGCGAGCCCCCTAACGGAATCGAACCGTTGACCTTTTCCTTACCATGGAAACGCTCTGCCGACTGAGCTAAGGGGGCATGACTACTTCCGCACCGGGTCCAGCTGCTCGACTCCGGCGCGGCGAAGTCTTGAACGAGGTTACACACTTACCGGTCGCACTTCCAAACCGTGTGGTCAGAAGGGTTTTTGCGGCCACCACCGCGTGGCCGCAAAAACCGGACTACCGGTAGTTGACGAACTGCAGCGCGATACCGAAGTCCTCACCCTTCAGCAACGCGATCACGGCCTGCAGATCGTCGCGCTTCTTGCTGCTCACCCGGAGCTCGTCGCCCTGGATCTGCGCCTTCACACCCTTGGGGCCCTCGTCGCGGATCTTCTTGGAGATCTTCTTCGCGTGCTCGGAGTCGATGCCCTGCACCAGCGTGCCGGTGATTTTGAAGGTCTTACCCGAGGCCTGCGGCTCACCCGCGTCGAACGCCTTGAGTGAGATGTCGCGCCGGATCAGCTTCTCCTTGAAGACCTCCAGCGCCGCCTTGACCCGTTCCTCCGCCTCGGCGGTCAGCACGATCTTGTCCTCGCCGGACCACTCGATGGCCGCACCCGTGCCGCGGAAGTCGTAGCGGGTGGTCAGCTCCTTCTCCGCCTGATGCAGGGCGTTGTCGACCTCCTGCCGGTCGACCTTGCTGACGACATCGAAAGACGAATCGGCCACACTGCGCTCCTGTTCCTGACGGTCCTACCGGCTACTCCAACCGGGGCGTCCCGGTCACCGTTAGTTCTACCCGGAAGCGCGGCAGTAGTCCCATCACATGGCCGTTGGCCAGCCGGTTTGCATTGCGGGGGCAGGTTCGTTGTAAGCTGCTCTGCGCGCCGAGAAGCGCGACGGCAGGTTGCCCGAGCGGCCAATGGGAGCAGACTGTAAATCTGTCGGTGAAAGCCTACGTAGGTTCGAATCCTACACCTGCCACCGAAAGCCCCCGCCGATCATCATGATCGGCGGGGGTTTCTCGTTGCCGGAGCCGTTACCGGCCGCGTGGCGGGAGCGCCGAGGTATCCATCGAGTTCACCGCGTCGATGATGGTGTCTTCCTCATAGGCGAAGTGTCTTTCCAAATCGCTTGCGAGCCTGTCGAATTCGTTTCGGACATGATTCGGATCCGCCGTGTCGGCACGATCCAGCGCCGCCTGCATATCGGCGATCACCCTGGCCACCTCACCGTGCTCGCGCTGGAGCCGCTCCAGGACCGGACCCAGCTCCGGGAATTGCCGGGCGAGGATCGGGAAGACGCGGTCCTCGGAGGTGTGATGCTCGTGGAGCGCATCGCAGAAACCCATGCAGTGGGTGCGCAGGTCGCGCGGCAGGCTCGGCAATGCCATTGCCGCCGGATCGCCGATGTACGCGGTCAATTCCTGGCGGACCGCGGCGAGATCACGGGTCAATTGGGCGTGCACCTGTCGCAGATGATCACCGATCGCCGTGGTCCGTGCCGCGGCGCTCGCCGGAGCCCCGGGCGGGGTCGCGCCACCGGTGCCGAACCCCCGGGCGGCCAGCATGCCCGCGGCCCCGGCCAGCACCAGTCCGCCGACCAGTACGCCGCGGCGTCCCGCCCTCGAATTCGCGGACCGCCGCAGGGCGACCACGGGGATGACCCGCGACGTTCCCGCCTGGTAGGCCGCGAAGGCCGGATCGTGCGCGGCCTGTTCGGCATAGCGCTCATCGCGTTCGGCACCCTCGAGTGCGACGGCCGTCGCCCGATAGGTCTCGATACCGTCCGATGCGGCGATTTCCACCGTCACCTCGGGGTTCTCTCGCACATTGTGGAACCACGCGGGGTGCCGGTCGGCGCCACCGTTGGAGCCGAAGATCAGCAGCCGGTCGCCGTCCTCGCGATACACCACCGGCGTCGTGTGGGTACGCCCGCTCTTCGCGCCGACGGTGGTCAGCAGGACGAGCGGGGCGCCTTCGAACATCCCGCCGACCTTGCCCGCGTGCGCGCGGAATTCCTCGATGATCGCCGCATTGAACTCGTGTGCGGCCTGCTGTTGCGAGTCGGTCATGCCCGGTCCTTCCGGGTCGCCGACACAGACCGGCGACCGCTGGTATTAGCCTTGCCAGAGAGATTAGATTTTGCTTTGCAAGCAAAATGACTTTGTGTCCAAAGGTTATTGGGAGGTGCCGGAGGTGTCAACGGCTGCGCGTGAGCCTGCGGGCATGGCGGTGGACGAGGGCATCCGCCACCTGCTGCTCCTCATGCCGAGGGTGGTGGGACGGGCCAAGAAGATGCGGGTTCCCGAAGAGCTGCAATCGTTTTCGCTCGCACCGCGACATCTGTCGCTGCTGGCGAATCTGGTCTTCGAGGGGCCGATGACGGTCAACGACCTGGCCGCGCGCCTGGAGGTGGCGCCGACCACGGTCAGCCTGATGGTGGGCGATCTGAGCCGACAGGGTGTGCTGGAACGCCGCTCGGACGAGGTCGACCGGCGCCGGACCATCGTCGGCATCGCCGCGGCGCACGAGAAGTCGGTCAACGCCTGGCTCGGCAGCAGCGCGCGGGCCTGGCGAAAGGTCCTCGCGCCGCTGACACCCGAGCAGCGGCGGCTTTTCGTCGACACCTTCCGCGCTTACGAGGACCAGCTGGCCGCCGAGGACTAGTAGGTGCGGGGACCGCCCGCCATCTCCTCGAGACGCTGGATGCGCTCGGCCATCGGCGGGTGCGTGGAGAACCAGCGAGCGGCCCGCTCACCCGCGCGGAACGGGTTGGCGATCATCAGGTGCGATTGGGCGGTCAGCTGCGGCTCCGGGGGCAATGGGGCGGCCTGCACACCGCGCTCCAGCTTGCGCAAGGCGGAGGCGAGAGCCAGTGGATCGCCGGTCAACTCCGCGCCGGACTGGTCCGCCTGGTACTCGCGGGAACGGGAGACGGCGAGCTTGATCAGGGTGGCGGCGATCGGGCCGAGCAGCGAGATCAGGAAGACGCCGAGGATATTCGGACCCTCGCCATTGCCACGGCCACCGAACATCGAGGCGAAGAAGGCCAGGTTGGCCAGGCCGGAGATGACCGCCGCCAAGGCGCCCGCGACGGAGGAGATCAGGATGTCGCGGTTGTAGACATGCGAGAGCTCGTGCCCGAGCACCGCGCGCAGCTCCCGCTCATCCAGGATCTGGAGAATGCCGCTGGTACAACAGACCGCGGCGTGGCGCGGGTTGCGGCCGGTGGCGAAGGCATTGGGGGCATTGGTGGGGCTGATGTACAGACGTGGCATGGGCTGGCGCGCGGTGGTGGCGAGCTCGCGCACGATTCGGTAGATGACCGGCGCCTCCAACTCGCTGACCGGTTGCGCGTGCATGGCTTTCAATGCGAGCTTGTCGCTGTTGAAATACGCGTACGCGTTCATGCCGACGGCCAGCAGGATGGCGATGACCAGGATCGTCGGACTACGGAACATGGCGCCGACGAAAACGATCAACGCCGACATCCCCGCCATCAACCCGAATGTCTTCATCCCATTCGCATACCCGTGCATGTCCGCCTCTCCGCGTATCCAGGCCAGACTCGAGTGCCGCGAGACTGGCGTCGGCGCCCTGCGGTACCGGCTCGAATCAGCTGGCCCGTACCCGGCGAGTTACCCATGTGCTCACGAGATCAATTGTCGCGTCGAGCCCGGATCGTGCGCCAACTCCGATGTCACGCCGATCGCATCACACCAGGTCAACGATGACGAGCGAGTAAAGGTTCCGCATCCGGACGCGGCGCCCGCCGCGGGACGGCCGACGCTATCCGACCCGTTCGATGGTGTAGCGGACCAACCGCTCGAGCGCGTCATTGGCCGGGCCCGCGGGAAGGGCGGAGAGTTCGGCATGCGCGATATCGGCGTACCCCTGCAACTTCTCCTTGGCCAGCACCATGCCGCGGGAACGGGCGAGCAGCTCCAGCGCCTCCTCGACCTCGGCGTCGGTCTGCAACGGGTGGTCCAGCAGCTTGCGCAGCCGGTCGCCCTCGGCGCCCTCGTCACGCAGCGCGTACAGCACCGGCAGGGTGTGCACACCCTCGCGCAGGTCGGTGCCGGGAGTCTTGCCCGACTGTTCGGAGGCCGAGGAGATGTCGATGATGTCGTCGGAGATCTGGAACGCGGTGCCGACCGCGTCACCGAGCCGGGCCAGCCGCTCGATATGCGCGGCGTCGGCGCCGGAGAAGGTGCCGCCGAATCGGCCGGAGGCGGCGATCAGCGAACCGGTCTTCTCCCACACCACACGCAGGTAGTGCTCGACCGGATCCTGAGATTCGCGGGCCCCCATGGTCTCTCGCATCTGGCCGGTGACCAGTTCGGCGAAAGTCTCGGCGATGATGCGCACCGCGTCCGGGCCGAGGGTGGAGGTGAGGCGCGAGGCGTGCGCGAACAGATAGTCGCCCGCCAGGATGGCGATGTTGTTGCCCCAGCGCGAATTCACGCTCGGGGCGCCGCGCCGCATCGAGGCCTCGTCCATCACATCGTCGTGGTACAGCGTCGCCAGATGCACCAGCTCGACCACGGTGCCCGCGGTAATCAGTGCGGGATCGGTGGGATTGGGGCCGAGCTGACCGGTGAGAATGGTGAACAGCGGACGGAAACGCTTGCCGCCGGCCTTGGCCAGATGCAGGGCCGCTTCCTGCAGGAAATCCTCGCCGTCGGAGAGCTCATCGATCAGGAGCTTCTCGACCTGTTCCAGGCCGTTGCGCACGGTCGCCGCAAGCTCGGCATCACCGAGATCGACCCCGGCCACCACCGTGCTCTGCTCTGTCACAGCCGATGTGCTCATCTCTTCTCCCAGTGATGCGTCCGACCCCACGGTGAAGAACCTAGCGTGTCCGCGCCGCGCGGCCCATGAACACCGTCACTATGCGGTGTATCAGACACATTTCCATATAACCACGTGGGCGGATCGATCGCCCGTGCCCTCGGCCGTTCGGCACGGTGCCGGATCCGCCGTCGACACCGACGAGATTGCCCTGCAAGTATTGAGCGCATGGGTTCACCGGATGTCACTCCCGCGGACGGGGACGCGCTGCCCACCCGGGCCGAAGTGCTGGTGGTCGGCGCGGGTCCGGCCGGTTCGGCGGCCGCCGCATGGGCCGCGCGGGCGGGCCGCGACGTACTGCTCCTCGATTCCGCGGTCTTTCCGCGGGATAAGACCTGCGGCGACGGGCTGACCCCAAGGGCGACCAAGGAACTCGAACTCCTCGGCCTCGGCGATTGGGTGCGCACGCATACCGTCAATCACGGCCTGCGCATGACCGGTTTCGGTCGCGAAGCCCTGCTGCCCTGGCCCTCCGGCTCGTTTCCCACCTACGGAAGTGCCGTTCCCCGAACCGAACTCGACGACAAGCTGCGCGAGACCGCGGTGAAGTCCGGCGCCAGGATGCTGGACGGAACGAGGGTGGTGGATATCACCAGGGACGGGGATCTGGTCACCGGTGTAACGGTCAAGACAGCCGAGAGCACCCGGACCATCGAGTGCGCGATTCTGGTGGTCGCCGACGGCGTCCGCTCGCCGATCGGCAAACTGCTCGGCCGCACCTGGCACCGGCAGTACGCCTACGGTACGGCGGCGCGCGCCTACATCAAGTCGGGGCGCGATGACGACCAGTGGATCACCTCGCACCTGGAACTGCGCGACGCCGACGGCGCGTTGGTGCCGGGCTACGGCTGGGTCTTCCCGCTCGGCAACGGCGAGGTGAATATCGGCGTCGGCTCGCTCGCCACCGCCGCCCGCCCCTCCCATATCGCGCTGAAACCGCTACTGCAGCACTACACTTCGCAACGCTTCGATGAATGGCAGTTCGAGGGCGAACTGCGCGCCGTCGCCTCGGCGCTGCTGCCGATGGGCGGTGCGGTCTCGAATGTCGCGGGCCGCAACTGGGTGCTGATCGGCGATGCCGCGGGGTGCGTGAACCCACTCAACGGCGAGGGCATCGACTACGGCCTCGAGGGCGGGCATATGCTCGCCGACCTGCTCGACGAACCCGACCTCACCCGGATCTGGCCGGAACTGCTGCGGGCCCGCTACGGGCGCACCTTCTCCGCGGCCCGCCGGATCGCGGGCCTGGCCACCCACCCGCGCATGGTGCCGCTGGGCGGTCCGCCGGTGATGCGCTCGAAATACTTGCAGCGCACCGCCGTTCGGGTGATGGGCAATCTGGTCACCGACGAGGATCTCGATATCACAGCCCGGGCCTGGCGGGCCGCGGGCCGCGCCTCCCTGCGCTTCGACGAATTGCCGCCGTTCAGCTGAGGCGCCTCCCGCGATGGACGGACACCAGCCCCGAGGCCTACCCGCGCTCTACCTGCTACCGCATCTGCGCAGGGCGCGGGATCTGGCGGATCGCAACTATGCCGATCCATTGAATCTGGATGAATTGGCCCGCCTCCCGCGCAGTTCGGGATCGGGCCCGGACTCGGCGGGCTCGGGTCAGGCGTCGGCCTGGCCGGCCACCCATTCCTCGATGAATTTGCGCTCGCTATTGAGCACCCGATGGAACAGTTGCTCGGCTAGCGGTTCGATGGCGCCGCCGACCAGCGGAACCTTGACCTGTACGGTGCCGACCACCTCGATCTCGGAACCCTCCGCGGTCGAACGCATCTCATAGGCGCCCGACATCTCGGTCGTGACGCCGGTGGTGGCGCCCTCGAAAATTCCCTTCGCGATCTCGCCGTCCAATGCCTGCCAGTTATCGGTGCGCGAGAGTACGAGTTCGCTCTTGAGGACCTTGCCGACAATGGTGGGAATCTTGTCGGCGCTGGCTTTTTCGGTCATGTGGATGCGAACTGTTCCGGGACCGCCGGGGTGCGAGAGATCGAGAGTCGCGGTCTTCGCCTCGGCGAACCTGGCTTGCCAGACGTCGTCGCCGGTGAGTGCCCGGTGAAGATCTTCGACCGGGACGGCGTAAGGCACGGTGAAGCTGAATTTTCGGGACATGGGCGCACACGGTAGTCGAGTCGATCGGTAGCCTGTTGCGGTGTCGGAAACCAGCCAGTCCGTAAGGCGGACCGTCCGCCTGCGGCGGGTCAAGATCGGCGTCATCACCGCGGCGACGGTGGTCAGCGTGCTCATGGCATTGCTGGTGCTCGCGGCATGGCGCAATGACTATCTGATCAGTTCCGACAAGGGTGTGACCACCGCCGAGGTGCTGTCCGCGGGACGGCTGCGCTCGGCGGTCATCTACGTCACCCCGGACGGCGAGACCCACAATCCCAAGGTCGGCGTGCTGTATCCGACCAATCTCACCGCCGGTGAGCGCATCAATGTGGAGTACAACCGGGAGGACCCCGATCTGGTGCGGGTGGCGGGCCGCGACGTGCGGGTCGCGATTCTGCCCGCGCTGTCGGTGATCGTGGTGGCCTGGCTGCTCGCGCTGCCCACGCTGTGGATTCTGGTCCGGGTGGGCAGGAAGCAGCCCGGACCGGTGCACGCGCGTCCCCTGGTTTCCTGACCCGCGCCGTCTCCTACTGGGCCCACGGCGGGCTGAGCTTGCTGCCGTCGGCCAGGGTCGCCTCGAAACCGGCCGCGATCGCGATATGGGCGACCGCGGGCTCCGCGTCCGGGTTGGCCACCGTGATCGGGCTGCCCGCGGGCACGACGAGCGCGTCACCGGCCTCCAGCAATTCGCCGCTGACCTCGAGCCTGCCCGCGATGACCATGAAGATCTCGTCGCGGTCCAGGATGTGCGGCGCGTCGCTCGCCCGGTTCGGCGCCACGGTCAGCCGCCAGGTGCAGACCTGCGATGAACCGCGACTCGGCGAGGCGATCGCACTGAATTCGACGCCGGGAAGCTCGAAGCGAGGGGCCTCGGCGGACTTGATGACCAGCATTTCACTCCTGAATGGATGAGCCGATAAATAGTCAAGTCAGCTTGAACAAGCCGACTTGACTACTATGGCAGCATGACGCCCTCTTCGCAACACCTGGATCTCGGCATCCTGCTCGGCCTGGCCTACCAGCAGTTCGCGCATGAGCTGCGAGAGTCCTTGACACAGCAGGGTTTCGCCGAGGGTGGCCGGTCCGACGGCTATGTGCTTCGCTCGCTGGACGCCCGGCCGATGAATATCAGCGAACTGGCCGAACGACTCGAGATCAGCAAGCAGGGCGCCGCCCAGATCGTGGACGATATGCAGCGGCGCGAGCTGGTCGAACGGCGCCCCGACCCGGCGGATGGCCGCGCCAAACTGCTGTATCTCACCCCGCTCGGCGCCCGGACGCTCGCCGCGGCCCGCGACTTCCACCACCGGTACGAGCGGCGTCTCATCCAGGAGCACGGCGCGCAGGCGCTGACCGGGCTGCGTGCGCTGCTCGGCGCCGTCGCCACCGAGGAACTGCTGGTAGACCCCCGATTTCGGCCCATCTAGCCGCTCGATCGGGACCGGGGCCGCGCGCCAATAGTTCGCCGGACGTTTTCGCGACGGTCATGTCGGCGTGGCGGCTCGGCGCGTTGCGGCCGTCACCCTGAGGTAGTGCGCGTAGCCATCGTTTCGGAATCGTTCTTGCCGAATATGAACGGCGTCGTCAACTCCGTACTCGAGGTGCTGGACCATTTGGACCAGCACGGCCACGAGGCGCTGGTGATCGCGCCCGATACTCCGCGCGGACTGCCCGCCGCCCCGCGTCACTACGGCCGGTTCCCGGTACACCGGGTACCGGCGGTAATGGTTCCGAAGGTCAGCTCGCTGCCGGTGGGGCTGCCACAGCCGGGCATAACCGCCGCCATCGGCGATTTCGATGCCGATGTGGTGCATCTGGCCTCGCCGTTCCTACTCGGCGCTGGCGGTCTCGGGGCGGCCGTGCGGCTGGACCTGCCGACGGTGGCCGTCTACCAGACCGATGTCGCCGGATTCGCCAAAAGCTATGGACTCGGGCTCGCCAGCCGGGCCGCCTGGCGCTGGACCCGTCGCATCCACGAGGGCGCGACCCGCACCCTGGCGCCGTCCCGTGCGGCCGCCGAGGATCTGGTCCGGCACGGCATTCCCCGGGTGCACCGCTGGGGGCGTGGCGTCGATATCGCCAGATTCACGCCGTCGGCGCGGCGCGCACAGTTGCGGGCCGGCTGGCTCGACGGATCGGATCGGTTGCTGGTCGGCTTCGTGGGGCGATTGGCACCGGAGAAGCGTGTGGAGCGACTCGCCGTGCTGGCGCACGATCCGGCCATCCAGTTGGTGATCGTCGGCGACGGACCGGATCGGGCCGAGCTGGCCCGGCTGATGCCGACGGCCGCATTCACCGGTGAGCTCGGCGGCGACGAGCTGGCGCAGGCTTACGCAAGCCTCGATGTGATGGTGCACGCGGGCGAACACGAGACGTTCTGCCAGGGCGTACAGGAGGCGCTGTCCTCCGGCATCCCGGTGATCGGCCCCGACGCGGGCGGCCCGCGCGATCTGATCGCGCACTGCCGCAACGGCTACCTGCTTCCGGTCGACCGCTTCACCGAACTGCTACCGAGTGCGGTTGCCGCCCTACGTGATCCGGATATCCGGGCCCGGTTCGCCGCCGCCGCTCGCAAGTCGGTGCTGCACCGCACCTGGCCCGCCGTGTGCACCGAGCTGATGGGGCATTACGCCGAGGTCACCGGCATGCGGCTCCAGTTGCCGCACACCGCTTGACCCCGGCTACTGTCGGTGTGTGGCGAATACAGAGCAGCGGGGATCTTTTCGAGCCTCACTCGATAAGCAGCCGCACGAGGTCGCGTCGATGTTCGACGGGGTCGCGAAGCGGTACGACATCACCAATACCGTGATCTCCGCGGGCCAGGACAGGTACTGGCGGTGGGCGGTCCGCAAGGCGCTCGCGCCGCGACCGGGCGAGCGGGTGCTCGACCTGGCGGCGGGTACCGGCATCTCCACACTCGATCTGGCCAAGTCCGGCGCATGGTGTCTGGCCGCCGACTTCTCCAAGGGCATGCTCACCGCGGGGAAGTTCCGCAATGTGCCGATGGTCGCGGCCGACGCGACCGCGCTGCCGTTCGCCGATGATTCCTTCGATGCCGTGACCATCTCCTACGGGCTGCGTAATATCTCCGACAGCGAGCAGGCGCTGCGCGAAATGCTGCGGGTCACCAAGCCCGGCGGCCGGCTGGTGGTGTGTGAATTCTCCACACCCGTGGTGCCGGTCTTCAAGACCCTGTACATGGAGTACCTGATGAAGGCGCTGCCGAAGGTCGCGCGCGCGGTCAGCAGCAACCCGGACGCCTACGTCTACCTGGCCGAATCCGTCCGCGCCTGGCCGAACCAGCGGCAGCTGGCCATGCGGATCGCCGGCGCGGGCTGGTCCTCGGTGAAGTGGCGGAATCTGACCGGCGGGATCGTGGCACTACACCGGGGCTACAAGCTATGAACCGGGTGCGGTGACATCACTCACGCACCCGCGTGACAACGGGACGGTTTCGGTTCATCCCGCGCTCCCCCACCGGAGGATCTGACATTTACCCAGGTCACAGCACTTCCGGCGGGGAAGTACCGGCATCACGGACGCTCATCTCACCGCCGCGAAAATCAGCCGTGAGGAAAATTGTCATCTAGCGATAACGCTGGGTAAATGGGATGCAATGGCCGGTCGCCATGATCGGTGACATGTCGGATGCAGCCACAGCTCGCGCAGCGAACACCGCCAACACGGCGTGTTCGTACTGCGGCGTCGGCTGCGGAATCACCGTGGAGACCACGCCCGGCACCGATGGCAAGCCGGTGATCGCCAAGGTCAGCGGCGACAAACTGCATCCGGCGAATGCGGGAAGGCTCTGCACCAAGGGCGCCACCCACCTCGAGCTGATGCGGACGCCGGGGCGGATGGAGACCGCGTACCGCCGACCCGAGCGCGGGCAGGCCCCGGTACCGGTGGCGGTCGACGCCGCGGTGACCGAGGCGGCCGACCGACTGCGCGCGATTCTGGACGAACACGGTCCGGACGCCATCGCACTCTACGTCTCCGGGCAGATGTCCCTCGAAGCGCAGTACCTGGCCACCAAACTGGCCAAGGGCTACCTGCGGACCGTCCATATCGAGGCGAACTCGCGGTTGTGCATGGCCAGCGCGGGCACCGGGTACAAGCAGTCACTCGGCGCGGACGGGCCGCCCGGCTCCTACGACGACTTCGAACACGCCGACCTGTTCTTCGTAATCGGCGCGAATATGGCCGACTGCCATCCGATCCTCTACCTGCGCATGGCCGACCGGCTCAAGGCGGGCGCGAAGCTCATCGTGGTCGACCCGCGCCGCACCGACACCACCGTGCGCGCCGACCTGTTCCTCCAGCTGCGCCCCGGCACCGATCTGGCGCTGTTGAACGGGCTGCTGCATCTGCTGGTCGAAGCCGGCGCGATCGATAAGGAATTCATCGCCGAGCACACCGAGGGCTGGGCGGCCATGCCCGAATTCCTCGCCGAATACACCCCGGCACGGGTCGCCGATATCACCGGGCTGTCCGAGTCCGATATCCGTACGGCCGCGCGGATGATCGGCGAGGCGGGCGAATGGATGTCGCTGTGGACGATGGGCCTCAACCAGTCCACACACGGCACCTGGAATACCAACGCGCTGTGCAATCTGCACCTGGCCACCGGCGCCATCTGCCGGCCCGGCAGCGGACCGTTCTCGCTCACCGGTCAGCCCAATGCCATGGGCGGGCGCGAAATGGGTTATATGGGACCGGGTTTGCCGGGCCAACGCAGCCTGCTCGCCGCCGGCGACCGCACGTTCGTCGAGACCCAGTGGGATCTGGAGCCGGGCACGCTGCGCACCGAAGCCGGGCCGGGCACCATCGAGATGTTCCGCGCGATGGCGGACAGCCGGATCAAGGCGGCCTGGATCATCTGCACCAATCCCGTTGCGTCGGTGTCCAATCGCAAGACGGTGATCGCGGGCCTGGAGGCGGCCGAGCTGGTGATCGCGCAGGACGCCTACACCGAGACGGCCACCAACTCCTACGCCGACCTGCTGCTGCCCGCCACGCTGTGGGCCGAAGCCGATGCGGTGATGGTGAATTCGGAGCGCACCGTCACATTGGCGCAGCGCTCGGTCGATCCGGTCGGCGACGCCAGGCCGGACTGGCTGCTCATCGCGCAGGTGGCCACGGCCATGGGTTTCCCCGGATTCGACTTCACCTCGAGCGCCGAGGTTTTCGCCGAGATCCAGCGATTCGCCAACCCCGCGACCGGCTACGACCTGCGCGGTATGAGCTATGACGAACTGCGCGAGGGCCCGATGCAGTGGCCGTGCGCGGAGCCGGGCACGCGACGCAACCCGATCCGGTATCTGAACGACGGTGTCAGCCAGGACCTTTTCGTGGACGAGCTCGGGCACCGGCCCCGGCTGGCATTCGCCACGCCCAGCCGCCGAGCGGTCTTCTGGCCCCGCCCGCATATGGCTCCCGAGGAGATGCCCGACGACGACTACCCGTTCGTGCTCAACACCGGCCGGTTGCAACACCAGTGGCACACCATGACCAAGACCGGGAAGATCGGCAAGCTGAACAAACTGAACGGCAAACCCTTCCTGGAGGTACATCCGGCCGATGCCGAACGGCTCGGCGTGCGCGAGGGCGATCAGCTCGAAATCGCCTCGCGGCGTGGGCGAGCGGTACTACCGGTGCAGATCTCCGACCGGGTCCGGCCCGGGGACTGTTTCGCGCCGTTCCACTGGAACGACGAGCAGGGCGAGTACCTGACCATCAATGCCGTCACCAATGACGCGGTGGACGCCGCCTCACTACAGCCCGAGTTCAAGGCGTGCGCGGTGTCGTTGCGGCGGGTGGCGCCGGTACCGACGCCAACCCTCGACCCTCCCGTGGCGACGCCGCACGCTCTCCCGGCCGCGGGCACGGCCGAATCGCATCCACTGGCGCTCATCCTCGGCCTGGATACCGGTATGGCGCCGACACTCAGCGATATCGAGCAGATCTACCTCAGCGGATATCTCGCCGCGCTGCAATCGCTTCCGGTGACCGGTCAGCCGGTACTGCCGGAATCCGCGCCGCTGTCCGCGCGCAGCCGGATGTGGATCGACGGAATGCTCGCGGGCATGTACTCCCGGGGTGTCGCCACGGCTACCACGGAGGCCGCGGCGGAAATGCCCGCGGCCCAACCGGTCACGGTGCTGTGGGCATCACAGACGGGCACTGCCGAGGAGTTCGCCGCGACGGCGGCCGAGCGGCTCGCCGAATCCGGCTTCGCGCCACGGCTGCTCGATATGGACTCCTGCGAGCTCGATGCGCTCACCGGCGATGTGCTGCTGATCAGCAGCACCTTCGGCGACGGCGGCCCGCCGGATAACGGCGCCGATTTCTGGGACCGGCTCGATGACAGCGCGATCCGGTTCACCGGCCTGCGGTACGCGGTGTTCGCGCTCGGCGACTCCTCCTATGACGACTTCTGCGGACACGGCCGCAAACTGGACGCGAAGCTGGCCGAACGCGGCGCGACCAGGCTGCTGCCGCGCGTCGATAGCGAACCGGACTACCAGGAATCGGCGGACCGCTGGCTGGACGAGATTCTGATCGCGCTCGGTGGCGGGGACGGGGACGAGCCCGGCCGCCCCGATGTGGAGTCCGCGAGCCCGCCGCCGCAACCGGGTTCCACCGACATCCACCGCGCCACCGCGCCATCGACCGGACCCGGCGGCGCCACCATGGTGCTGACCCGCCCCTCGGCGCCCGCGCTCGGCCGCACCCAGCGCAACGAACCGGCTCCTTTCACCCGCAATGCTCCGGTGGCCGCGCCGCTAACGCGCAACGAGGCGCTCTCGCGCGCCGGCTCGCCGAAAGAGGTGCGGCAGTTCGGCTTCGACCTGCGCGGGCTCGACGCCTCCTACGAAGTGGGCGATTCCCTGGGCATATGGCCCGCCAACTGCGAGTCACTTGTCGCCGAATGGCTCACCGCGACCGGCCTGGACGGGCGCCGGATCATCGATGTCGACGATCGGGAACTGCCGCTGGCGGAGGCGCTGCGCACCCGCTACGACATCACCAAGGTCAGCCACGACCTGCTGACCTTCGTGGCCGAACGCAATCCGAACCAGCAGCTCGCGAAATTGCTGCGCCGGGACAATCGCAACGAGCTCGACAACTACCTGTGGGACCGCCAGGCCGTGGACGTCCTGCGTGACTTCCCCGTCCGGGCCGATCTGGTGGAGTGGCTCGGCACCCTGAAGAAGCTTCAGCCACGCCAGTATTCGATTTCGTCCAGCCCGCTGGTCAGCCCGGACGAGGTGCAGTTGACGGTGGGCGTGGTGCGCTACGGCGATCCGGCCGCGACCGGTTCGGCCGCCCGGCGCGGTGGTGTGTGCTCCACCTTCCTCGCCGACCGGGCCGACGCCGGGGTACCCATATTCCTCCAGCGGACCCCGCATTTCCGGCCGCCGCTCGACCCGAACGCCCCGATGATCATGGTCGGCCCCGGCACCGGTATCGCCCCGTTCCGCGGGTTCCTCCAGGAGCGCCGCGCGCTCGGCGCCCCCGGCCGCAACTGGCTGTTCTTCGGCGATCAGCATGCGGCACAGAATTTCTACTACCGCTCCGAACTCGAGGATATGTTCCGCTCCGGCTTCCTCACCCGGCTCGACCTGGCGTTCTCGCGGGACCAGCGGGAGCGGATCTACGTGCAGCACCGCATGATCGAGCACGGCGCCGAGCTGTGGGCGTGGCTGTGCGAGGGCGCCCACTTCTACGTCTGCGGTGACGCCACCCGCATGGCCAAGGATGTGGACGAGACCCTGCTGCGCATCGCCCAGATCCACGGCAAACTCGACGAGGCGGGCGCGCTCGCCTTCAAGAAGCAGCTCGTCGCCGACAAGCGTTACGTGCGCGACGTGTACTGAGTGGCCGGGGTCGGCGACCTCACACCGCGGGCGGGTTGAGGCGGGTGAAGTCGGGCAGACGGTAGTACGGGTAGTAGGGATAGGGCGGGGTGGTTTCACCGGCCTTGTCCAGGCGGGCGATCTGGGTGGGGTCGAGTTCCCAGCCGATGGCGCCGAGGTTCTGGCGGAGCTGGTCCTCGTTTCGCGCGCCGACGATGACGGTCGCGACGGTTGGGCGGCGCAGCAGCCAGTTGAGCGCGATCTGAGGCACGGTTCTGCCGGTCTCGGCGGCGATTTCGTCGAGAACGTCGACGATGTCGTAGAGGAGTTCGTCATCGACGGGCGGCCCCGCTTCCGCGGTCTTGTGCAGGCGGCTGCCTTCCGGGAGTGGTTGGCCGCGACGGATTTTGCCGGTGAGTCTGCCCCAGCCGAGTGGACTCCAGACGACCGCGCCGACGCCCTGATCCTGGGCCAGGGGCATCAGTTCCCATTCGTAATCGCGGCCGACCAGCGAGTAGTAGACCTGGTGCGCGACATAGCGAGTCAGGCCGTTGCGGTCGGCCGCGGCAAGGGATTTCATCAACTGCCAGCCCGCGAAGTTGGAGGCGCCCAGGTAGCGGATCTTGCCCGCGCGCACCAGATCGTCGAGTGCGGCGAGGGTTTCCTCGACGGGGGTGTGCGCGTCGAAGGCGTGCAGCTGGAACAGGTCGATGTGGTCGACGCCGAGACGGCGCAGCGATCCCTCGACCGCGCCGATCAGCCGGGCTCGGCCGGATCCCGCGTCATACGGGCCGGGGCCCGTCGGCAGGCTCGCCTTGGTGGACAGCAGCAGTTGGTCGCGCCTGCCTTTGATGGCGGCGCCGAGCACCTCCTCCGAGGCGCCATCGGAATAGACATCGGCCGTATCGAACATGGTCACGCCCGCCTCGAGGCTGATGTCGACCATGCGCCGCGCCTGTTCGGCGTCGGTGTCGCCCCACGCGCTGAACAGGGCTCCCCGCCCGCCGAAGGTGCCCGCGCCGAAGCTCAGGGCCGGGACGAGCAGACCTGATGCGCCGAGCCGCCGGTACTCCATAATGACTCCTAAAGGGTCTATAGTTCCGTTAACGTGCCGAACACTACACCCTTCGAGCATCAAATGGAACTGGAGTCCCGTTATGAAGTCGGAAGAGTCCGCGCCCGGATCTATTCGCCCGGGTGGGCGCACCGCCCGCGTCCGCGAGGCGGTCCTGCGCGTCGCGGGCGATCTGCTCGCGGAACGCGGATTCGCGGAACTGGATCTCGCGGAGGTCGCGGCCAGGGCCGAGGTCGGCAAGACCACCGTCTACCGGCGCTGGGGCACCGCGACGGGACTCGTCACCGACCTCCTGGTCGATATGGCCGAGCAATCACTACCGCGCGCCGACACCGGCTCCCTGTCCGGAGATCTCACCGCGAATGCCCGGCTGGTCGCCCGAACCCTCACCGATCCGCGACAGGGGCGGCTCTTCCGGGCGGTGATCGCGGCCGCCACGTGCGACGAGGCGGCGGCCGCCGCCTTGCGCCGCTTCTACGACATCCGGCTCACCGAATGGTCGACCTGCGTCGAGGCCGCCATCGCCCGCGGCGAGGCCCCACCCGGCACCGACGCACGCGCGGTCCTCTCCGCGGTCTCCGCCCCGCTGTACTACCGACTGCTCGCCAGCGGCGACCCGATCGACGAGACCGCCGCCGACACCGCGGCGCGGGCCGCGCTCGACGCCGTCGCCGCGGGAACATTCATCGCCCCCGCGACCAAGTCGTAACGGCGAAATGTGCTGGAAAAGAGGAGAATTGGTAGATGAAGGGCGATCGAGTGGAGATCGTCGTCGATTTCGGCGACGGGTCCCGCAGTTATGAAGTAGCCGCCACGCGAGCGGGTCGGCGGGTCGATGTACGGATCGCGCGCGGCGTGGTGGAGGTCAGCGAGGTGACCAGAACCGGGACCCCGGTGCGCACCGCACGGTTCATGGCGAACCGCACGCTGGCGCTGGTCGAGCATCCGGCGAACGGAGGCAGGGCGATCGACGGCGAGTAGGCGGGTCCACGAGGCGGTTGCCGGATGGCCCGGAGCAGAGCATCCTCGAAGCTGCCGGACTGTTGTCCGCCTCGGCCCCGGGTACCCGGGCTGAGAGCTACGCGGAGAGGAGCGCACGTTGATCGATCGCGACACATCCCGCACCACCGGCGAGGTTCCGGAGGCGGACCTGGTCGAACAGTCCGTACCGGTTTCCCCGGATGATCAAGCGGCGGACGAGAGCATCGAGCAGGCGGTCGCGGCCGCCGTCGATCGGGACGCGTGGAATGCGAACGAAGCGGACCTGGTCGAGCAGTCGATCCCGGTGCCGATGGACGACGAGGACCGCGACCCGGGCGAATAGACCGGCCGTGGAATACCGCGGGCGCAACCCTCATGGGGCAATCTTGGCGCGCACCGTAGCGTGTAGCTCACGCAGACTGGAGCGCTCGGTGGCCACCTCGAGTACCCGCACACCGTGCGCGGGGGCGGTCAATTCGACCGCCAGCTGATCCGGGTCGACCTGCCGGTGCGGAATGCGGTACGCGGCGCAGAGCGCGGCCAGGTCCATGCCGTGCGGAGTACCGAAAACCCGCTCGAAGACGCCCGCATACTGCGGGTCACCCTGTTCGAGCAGTTCGAAGATGCCGCCACCGTCGTCATTGGCGACCACAATGGTCAGATCCTCCGGGCGCGGTTCACCGGGGCCGATCAGCAGGCCGGAGGCGTCGTGTAGGAAGGTCAGGTCACCCATCAACGCGATGGTGCGGCCCCGATGGGCCAGGGCGGCGCCGACCGAGGCCGAGACGGTGCCGTCGATGCCCGCGACCCCCCGGTTGGAGAGGATCTTGACGCCGGGACGCGGATGCGAGACCAGCGCCGCGTCGCGCACCGGGTTGGAGGCGCCGAGCAGTAGCTGATCACCCTCACGCAGCGCATCCATCACCACGGCCGCGACATGCAGCCCGGTCGGCTTCGGATGTTTGGCCAATTCGGCCCGCACCACCTGATTCGCCTTGGCGTCGAGCTCACGGCAATGCGCAAGCCACTGCGCATTCGGCGCGCCCGAGGTCACCGCGCGGGTTCCGGTGCCCACCACATTGCCGGATACATCGGGCCAGCGCGGACCGGTGGTGAGGGCGAATACCGTGACGGCCGGATCCGCGAGCACCCGGGAGACCTGGCGGTGCAGGGTCGGGCGGCCGGTGATGATGGCCTGACGTGGACGCAGCAGCGCCAGCGCCAGCGGGTGCAGCGCCGGTCCGTGCATGGGCGCGGTAGGTTCCGCGACGGTCGGCAACTCGGCCAGTTCGGGACGCAGCCCGGCGCCGTGACCGGAGATCACCACGGTATCCGGGGTCAGGTCGATATCGAGGGGCACATCCAGGGTCGCGTACTGCGTCGAAGTCCAGGCCAGATCGCCGTCCCGACCGGGGGGCGCGAGCTCGCCCGGGGCCAGATCGGGCACCAGCGGTTCGCGCAATGGAATGTCGAAGTGCACCGGGCCCGCATTGCCCGAGCGGGTGCCACGCGCGGCGGCCAGCACCCGGCACACGGCCGAGCGCCAGACACTGTTCTGCTGGCCGTAGGGCCCGCCGCCGTTGCCGCCGTCGGCGTCGATCTCCGCCAGCCCGAGGCTGATGGTGGCGCGCACCTGGCTACCGAAGAGTCCCAGCTGCTCGACGGTCTGGTTGGCGCCGGTGCCCAGCATGTCGTAGGGCCGGTTCGCGCTCAGCACGATCAGCGGCACCCGAGCGTAGTTCGCCTCCAGCACAGCCGGGCCGAGGTTGGCCACCGCGGTCCCGGAGGTCATCACGACCGGCACCGGGCAGCGGCTCGCCACGGCGAGCCCGATGGCGAGGAAACCCGCGCTGCGCTCGTCGATGCGCATATGCAGCCGCAGCCGTCCAGCCGAATCGGCGGCTTCCAGCGCGAAGGCCAGCGGCGCGTTCCGGGAGCCGGGACACAACACGACATCCCGCACGCCTCCGCGCACAAGTTCGTCGACGACCACCTGCGCCTGTGCTGTTGACGGGTTCACGCTTCCAGCCTCTCAGACAGTGGGCCGGGCGTCTGCGTCACCCTGCTCACAGTGTTGTTGGCCGCGCGGGCGCGGCGGGTTCGCGGCCCTGGATGTCTCGCTGCCGAGCGGCCGAGACTTGCGACTGCGTCGCGTGCGCTTCGGCC
>NZ_JBFAHV010000017.1:0-195852 GCF_040654375.1 Nocardia sp. NPDC050710
CACACCAGCCCTTCGGACAAGCCACGACCCGGACTCACCACCATCCAGAATAGCCCCGACCTGCCGACTGCGCCTTGACACGAGAGGGGAGCCATGTGCGGATGGTTGAGATGCCATCTGGCTGAGGCCATATAGGCGGACAGGATGTAGTTCAGGTGGCCCACCGAGCCGATCCAGAGATGCGATTCTGTCGTCCACGGGACATAAGGTCAGGTCTGTCACCAGAGGTGCGCGCGTCCTGCGGCATCGTGGGACGGTCTGCACCGCAGTGGATCTCACTGCCCAGATTGCCCGCCCAGCGGCATGAGCGCGCGTTCTCGGCACGCCCGTCAAACGTCGAATCTAGGATTCGACAGGTGAACACCGTGCTCGAATCCGCGCCTTACACGACCGATTGCATCGGATGCGGGTCGCTGATCGAAGCCACGGTCGTCGAAGTGCTCACGGCCGGTACACATCACTGGGATATCGAAGGCGACTGCCCAGAATGCGGTTCCCGCTGGAACGAATGCGGCTACCCGACACCACACCCTGGGATGCGCACGGCGATCTTGGCTGCGAACGGCCCGACCGGTCTCCAGCTTGCTGCGGGTAGCGCCACACCAGTGGCGGTGATGCAGGCTCTTCGAAACGTCAGAGCGCTGTCGCTCACAGACGCCCGCGCGATGGCCAAGGAACTCTGTACCAGCGGGCTCGAGGGAACCCGGGTCGAAATGGAGGTTCTGGCGATTGCGCTGCGCGCAGCGGGTGCGGTCGTCAGTATCCGGTCCTTCGACACGCTTTGAGCACGCGCTCAGCGGCAGAAGCGTGCGTTTGCTCGGAATTCAGCGTGGATGATCAGATGTCGCCCTCCGCGATCAGGCCACCGTTCACTGCCCGTAGCCAGAGCGTGTAGCGCCATTCGTTGGCGTCGGGCCTTGGTTTGGTGGTGATCGCGGGGGTGGGACTGGTCTCGATGAGGTGCACTAAGGACCAGGCCAGGCCATAACAGTCGTCTGGCCCAAAGCACTCCGTTAGTGTGGCAGCTTCCTCGTCGGTCACAGGCGGAAGGATCGCCTCCAGTTGAGCTTGGCGGTATGAGATCAGCTCCTCGCTGGTATCCCAATCGGGCAATGGCCCCATGGCAACGAACGAAGCTACTTCGGTTCTCACGCAAACAGTTTGCTGGACTCGGCGCCAATTTGCTCGATGTACACAGTCCTCGGCATGTGCGGGCGTTGAGTTGTCATGTGCCCGAGGCCATGTAGGCGGCGAGGATGTAGTTGGCATGCCGATCGAGATTGTTTCGAGCCCGGTCGTAAACGCATGGTGGTGCGCGGGTCGGCATGCCGAGCGGCGATCTGCACATCACGTAGATCGACTCCGACGTCGAGCATCGTCGTGACGAAGGTGTGTCGCAGCATGTGCGGGTGCATGTGTGGAAGCCGGACCACCGACGCCTTGGCCAGGACGCGGAGCCGCCGTGTGGCGCAGTGTCGGTCCATTCGCCGGCCGCGAGAGTTGAGCAGGATCGGTCCGGGGTCGCGGTCAGCGATCGCACGGTCGATCCCGCGGCCGACCGCAGGCGGTAGCGGAATCAACACGATCTTGGAGCCCTTGCCCACCACGCGTAGGACCCGATGGCCGTGTTCTTCGCCGACATCGGCGATGTCGGTGCTGCAGGCTTCGAAGATCCGTAACCCGAGCATTACCACCAAGGCGAAGTCGAATCGGTTGGCCGAGTCCCGTGCCGCGGACAGCAGCGCTTCGAACTGCAGGTGCGAAAGACCGAGCGTGGGTGACTCGTTCGAGACTCGTGGTCGGCGCACGTACTCAGCCGGTGAGTGTGCCAGGACGCCGTCGATGACGCACGTGCGGTAGAAGCCGGTCACTACTGCCATGCGGGCGCGCGACGGTGGCGGGTTTGAATCGGCGGACTTCGCGCATCCATCCGGCATAGCGTTCGATCTCGGCTCGGCTCATGGCCAGCGGGATGGCGTGGTGGTCGATGCACCAAGCGAAGTACAGGCGCAGGTCCGAGCTGCAGTGGATGCGGGAGGTTCCGGAGAACCGGGCCAGGTAGGCGGCTGAGGCCAGCCGCAACACGAGATCGTCACCGGCGAAGGCGACGTCGATGTCTGCTGAAGTACTCATGCATAACGATGCCCCTGACAGAACTCCGACAGTCACTCGGTGTCCGGCACGACCGCCAGCCCGCGCGGGTCGCGGCAATACAGTGCGTCCGCGTCATCCCAGTCTCGGTAGTGCAGTTCTGGCTCGGGCCAGAGGCGGTACAGCACCTTCAAACACCCGGCCGGTTTCCGCCACACGAGTGCTTGAGCGGAGCCGAACAAACGTGACGCAACCCCGACCGCCCCGCCGAACACTCGTCCGATACGCGGCATGAGCGGACATCCAGGTCAGCGACGGCACCACGACACACCGGCGCGGGCGAACTTGCGTTGCAACCGGCGAAGCGTACGAACAGTCTCCTCGTCCCCGAGCCGTGTGGTGATCGACCACTCCACGCCCGCTCCGAAAACGTCGCTGGCGAAGACGAACTCGGTCGCCAACAACGCGCGCCGCCAATCTCGTGCACTCAGCACCTCTCCCGCCTCCAACGCCGAACGCAACCGCCGCTCCTGTTCGAGCAGGTCGGCCACGCTTTCGAAGTCCATCGCGATCGCCAGCGCCTCACTACAGGTAGCCGGGCCGGACCACTCACCTAAACCCCACCACAGCAGCTGCCGCTCATCAGCCGACAGTTCAATCACCACCAGGTCATCCGGATCCACCTGCCAAGGGTGGACCACCCGCACCGGAACGGGCAAGAAACCCGCACGATATTCGGCAGTAGCGGATGTATTGAGCCGCAGTCGGTCTCGCCCAGCGGCAGACCCACGCTGACCGTTTCGGTCAGCGCGCGACACGGCAGGAGGGGACGTAGTCCGGTGTGGGCCTACCGAAGCGTCGTCCCTCTCGACACGTTATGTGACACCGATGGCTTGGCCGACGAGGTGATCGGCGGTCCGGCCGGGGCTCCGGAGTCCGGCACCCCTGCGTAGTCGGGCAACTCGATGCCGTTGATCGCGCGCTCGATCAGCTCGGGGAGCCACTCGACGTCGAGTTCCGTGCTCGGCTGGGCGTCCGGCCCGGGGACGTCGCGGCTGCGCGCGTTCATCCGGCCGATCTCCTGGTTGGCCTCGACGAACGAGCGCATCCGTGCCTCGTAGCCGGTGAACCCGGCCTCCGGGTCCCACCCTGCGGCGGCCAGCTCTCCGGCCAGCAGGTAGGCGCCGACCAGGGCCAGCCCGGTGCCCTGCCCAGACATCGATAACGAGCTGAACGCCGCGTCGCCGAGCAGCGCCACCCGTCCGCTCGACCAGCGGTCCATCACCACCTGGGCGACCTGGTCAAGGTAGAAGTCCGGGGTGTCGTCCAGGTGCGCGAGGATGCGCGGGGTCAACCAGCCCATGCCGGCCATCCGGTCGCGCAGCAGGCGCTTCTGGGCCGCGACGTCGCGGTGGTCGATGTCGAGGTCGGCCGATGGGAAGGAGAACATGGCCATCGCCCGGGTGGTGTCCTGGATGGGCCGCAGGCCGGCGGAGCGCCCGGACTCCTGGTAGTCGATCAGCCAGCGGTCCAGCCCGAACTCGTTGGGCACACTGTAGAAGGCCAGCACGTGCCCGAGATGGCGGACGAACCGCTCGCGCGGCCCGAAGACCATCGCGCGCAGCGCCGAGTGCAGCCCGTCCGCCCCGACGACCAGGTCGAAGCGCCGCCGGTCGCCGCCGGTGAAGGCTACGTCGACCCCGTCCGCGTCCTGGGTGAGCTCGGCGATCCGGTCGCCGAAGACGTACTCGACACTGTCCCGGGTTTCGTCGTGGAGCACCCGGGACAGGTCCCCGCGCAGGATTTCGATCTCCGAGATGAACCCGTCGCCGCCGTCGTCATCCGCGCGATAGGTCTCCAGCACGTTCCCGTCCACGTCCACGGTGTACGCGCCAGCGGTCTCGGTGCGGGCCGCGCGCACTGCCGCGTCCAGCCCCATTCGCAGGATGACCTCCTTGGCCACCCCGCGCGCGTCCACCGCCTGCCCACCGGGACGCAGCTCGGGGGCCCGCTCCACCACGGTCACCTCGGCCCCCCGCCGGCGCAGCTAGTGGGCCAGCGCGGGCCCCGCGATGCTCGCCCCCGCCACCAATACCCTGATACCGCTCACTGCGCCTCCTGCTCACCCGTCCGGATCGCTGTGGGATCGTTTGCTCCTGCTCGGTCGTCGACGCTCATCATTGCCTCCATGTGTTTCTTCCCACGCTGGAACGGCCCCAGCACAGGCCCACCGCGGTCGGTGTACCCAGCGGTATCGACGACGGATCCACACAAAATTCATCGGTGCCGCCGAGAGTCCACGCTCCTGCGGACACCCTGAATTCGGCAAGGTAGTGCACGGTTGAGATGTCATGTGCCGGAGGCCATGTAGGCGGCCAAAATGTAGTTCGGGTGCCGGTCGAGATTCGTTCGCGCCCGGTCGTAGCGCATGGTCGTGCGCGGGTCGGCATGAGGGCGGCGATCTGTACGTCTCGTAGGCCGACTCCCGCGTCGAGCATGGTGGTCACGAACGTGTGCCGCAGCATATGCGGATGCATCTGCGGTAACCGCATCCCGATGTTCTGTGCCAGCTTCCGCAGGCGACGGGTTGCGCAATGGCGGTCCATTCGTCGGCTGCGAGTGTTCAGCAGAATTGGGCTGCTCGCGGTTACCGCCCGATTGGTCGAGTGCCCGGCCCACTGCTGGCGGTAGCGGCACCAGAACGACCTTGGTGCCCTTGCCGACAACTCGCAGGACTCTATGCCTGTGTTCTTCGCCGAGATCGTCGATGTCGGATCCGCAGGCTTCGAAGATCCACATTCCCAGCAATGCGAGCGTCGCCACCAACGCGAATCGCTGGCATGGGCCGAATCCTGCGCCACCGTAAGCAGCGCCTCGAACTGCAGATGCGAAAGCCCCAGCGTCGGAGACGCGCTTCCGGTGTAGCGGGCGAGGTAGGCCGCGCCGGCCAGCCGCAGCACGAGATCGTCACCGACGAAGGCGACGTCGATATCGGTCGAGGTACCCATGCTCCACGATGACCGCGATCGGCGAGCTATTCACCACCTTGATCGCGGCAGTAGCGGATGTTTCGAACTACATCAGCTCTGCGGTGCCGGCACACATTCCGCGGGAGAATCAAGCCGAAAGAAGCGGCTACGACGCGTACTTCCGTCTCGACGGATGATGTTGTCCTGGTGCACGCCGAGGTCAGTCGCACCTAGCTTGCGGATCGCGGCCGCCGATCGGAAGTTTCGCTCGTCGGTGCGAAACCTGATCCACGCTGCCCCTTGCGCGAACATCTCACCAATCAGCAACGCCTTCGCTCGCGTGTTGATCCCGGTGCCCCAGACTGCTGGCGTGAACTGGGTTCCCCCGATTTCGACACCCTCCGGGGCAGACGGGTCCCAGATCAGCGATGTCCTGCCGACCACGACCCCTGCTCGGCGGACAGTGAATGTCAGCCTCTTTCCGGCCGCGATGCTGGTCACGATGTCCACATCGAGCATGCTGAAATCCTCTGGCACCGTGCGGGGGATGTGCTCCCATACGCGTTCATCGCGCAGCGCCAGGAACAGGTCCTCAGCGTCGGTGGAGCTGTACTGCTGTAACGACACCTCGCCATCGTCCAGGCGGTCGCGGGAAAGAAATAGCGGCCAGATCACACACCGATCCTTGCAGCCTCCAGCCATAGCCGCAGGTGAGCTTTTAGAAAGCGCGGCGCACAATGTTTCATCTGAGGGCCGAACAGAGTGCGTCGGCACAATGGGTTCCCGGCCGGTGTCGGCCTGGCCGGTCCGATCAGCGCTGTATGCGGCATTGCTGGATGTCTCGAGCCGCGGCGCGTTCCGCACTGTTCAGTCGCGCGCCCAGCGGCAATCGCAGGATGTCCTGGCGCCCAGAGTGTTTCACTCGTCTTTGGTAAGTCGTGGTTCCGCGTCGGGTGAAAGCCGTTCGCTGTCGGGAGGGTAGATCGGCTCCGGGCGAGTTCCGAACAAACACGCCTTGTCACATCGGGACTCCGAGCATGGGAGAATTCACCGGCAAGCTCGGCCAGTGAGATGTCGACCGTAATGGTCAGCTTTGCCCGCCCCTGAAGGGGGAGATATTCGATGGGAACCTCGGGTCTCGAGCCCTACTGTTGGGCCACATGATCAACGTATCCGTTCGCCTCGCCGTGGCAGCCGACGAACCGTTTCTCTGGGCAATGTTGTTCGAGGCGTCGCATGCCGCCGAGACGGGGATGACGTCGCCGGACGAGTTGCGAGTCATGCCGGAACTGACCCGGTATGTCGAGAAGTGGGGTCTGCCAACTGATCTCGGAGTCATCGGTGAACTCGACGGTGAGCCACTGGGCGCCGCTTGGGTGCGACTGCTCACCGGCGACGACGCCGGGTATGGTTACCTCGACCACGAGACGCCGGAACTGGCCATCGGCGTTGCCCCCCAGGCCCGCGGCAGCGGAGTGGGCACCGCCATGCTGGCCCGGCTGCTCACCGAGACCGAAACACAGTGGGCGGCAATCAGCCTCAGCGTACGCGACACCAACCCGGCCAAGCGGCTGTACGAGCGGCTCGGATTCGTCGACGTATCCGGACGCCGGATCGTCAACCGGGTCGGGACCACCAGTTCGACGATGGTGCGTCGGCTACGCTGACCGTTTTGGTCAGCGCGCCATACGGCATGAGCGGATGTTCGTCGTCGGACATCGCCCTGAACGGAGTTCTGCCCGCAGCCATTGACGCCTATTGTCCGAGCGCCTTCGCGGTAGAAATCCCATGGAGCGCTAACTCGATCGCCAACGATCGCCATGTGGTCTACCTTCAGCGGCATGATCTACCCAGGCGGGGATTCGGCGTTGCGGGTGGCGCAGCTGGCGAACGTAGCGTACGAAGACTGGATGCAGGATTGGCCTATCGAGGTAGCCGATCCGGCACGGCTCGATGAATTCGTTGATCTGTTGCTCGCGAACAAGGCGGACTGGGAGCTGAGCTTCTGGTTGCTGGATCTGGTTCTCGAGTCAGCGGAGGACGATCTGGTTCTCGCGTCGGCGGAGGACGATCTGGTTGAACGAACCGAGCCGCTGGTCGACGCTCTGGTTGCGGTGTGGAAGGCCACGGAAGCGCCAGGAATTGCGCAGAAGCTCGAATACTGGGCGTGCCTGGACGCACCCGATCCCGACGGGATGTACCTCGTGAGCCCGCTGTTACGGGAAGCGCGTCGGCGGATCGGCCATAGCACTCGATGAGGCGACGGGGGCCTTGTCGCATGCGCGGGTGTAGGTCGGCGGCGGACCGGCGGGCGGATTCAGACAACGCTCGCAGCGCTGATTACAGGATGCCGCCGACAAGCGGCGGCATCTCACACGGCCGCGGAGTCGAAATCGGTTCGCGCAGTGACGCGGCACCCCCTCCTGCGGTCCACTCAACCGGTTGTGCCGGCCAGTTATTCTGTGCCAGAGGGGTATTCGATTCGCATTGGGATGAAGTCGCCTCGCGAGCCGGTGCTCCGTCGATCATGCGGTCACTCGGAAGGACAGTTCGATGACACCGAATCCCGCGCAGGACCCGCCAGCGGTACTCCGCACCTCCGCCCGGTTGCTGCTGATCGATGAGACCGATCGGCTACTGCTGTTCTCCAGCACCGACGACTCCGATGGCCACACCTTCTGGTGTCCGATCGGAGGTGGTCGCGAAGCGGGCGAAACACTGGAACAGACGGCGGCCCGCGAGGCACGCGAGGAGACCGGGCTGACCGAACTGCCGCTCGGACCGGAGGTCTGGCGTCGCCGCGCGTTCGGCACATGGGGTGGGACCACCTACGACTGCCGAGAACACTTCTTCCTGGTCCGCGTCGACAAATTCGATATCGATACCACCGGCTTCACCGAGGACGAACGAATCTCCATCACCGGCCACCGCTGGTGGACACTCGACGAGCTGAACGCGACCAGCGATCGGCTGGTCCCCGCCGACCTGGGCTCGCTCCTTGCCGACCTGCTGATCTCCGGGCCACCGGACGAGCCGATCACCCTCACGATGTGACGGGTCGCCCGGCGGCCGAATTTCGATGCCGATGGTCGACATGCGATCTAAATGATCGAGGGCAGGTACCGGAGTGCCGGTACCTGCCCTCGATGTTCAGCGGACCCGCGGCCTCCCGCAGGCTCGCACTGTGCGCCTACGCGGTGGTCTGGCGCTTAGGCAGCGTCCAGCCCGGTCGCGGGTAGTGGCAGGTGTAGCCGTCCGGGTAGCGCTCCAGATAGTCCTGGTGCTCGGGCTCGGCCTCCCAGAACTCGCTCGCCGGGGTCACCTCGGTGACCACCTTGCCGGGCCACAGACCCGAGGCGTCGACATCGGCGATGGTATCCACGGCGACGCGCTTCTGATCGTCGTCGAGATAGAAGATCGCTGAACGATAGCTGCTGCCGATATCGTTGCCCTGGCGATCCTTCGTCGTCGGGTCGTGGATCTGAAAGAGGAATTCCAGCAGCGCCCGGTAGTCGGTACGCGCCGGGTCGTAGATGATCTCGATGGCCTCCGCATGGCCCGGATGATTGCGATAGGTGGGGTTGTCGTTACTGCCGCCGGTGTAGCCGACCCGCGTCGACAGCACCCCCGGCTGCTTACGGATCAAATCCTGCATGCCCCAGAAACAACCGCCGGCCAGAATCGCCTTCCGCGTGTCGGTCACGCGTCCTCCTTCGTGAAGAGAGCCCTGTACTGCCCATAACCTTCCGCCTCGAGGTTATCGAGGTGGATGAACCGCAGCGCCGCCGAATTGATGCAATACCGCAGGCCGCCCGCCGCGCGAGGCCCGTCGGGGAACACATGCCCGAGATGGCTGTCACCGTGCGCCGAACGCGCCTCGGTGCGGACCATCAGATGACTGAAGTCCCGCTTCTCGACCACATTTCCGGCATCGATCGGTTTGGTGAAACTCGGCCATCCCGTGCCACTGTCGAACTTGTCGACCGAGGCGAACAACGGCTCGCCGGACACCACATCCACATAGATACCCGGCTCGTGGTTGTCCCAGTACTCGCCGGTGAACGGCCGCTCGGTCCCGCTCTCCTGGGTGACGTGGTACTGCTCGGGCGACAGGGCGGCGATCGCCGCGGGATTCCGGTTGTATTCCTGTGCCACCTGACCTCCTCATATCGGCCCCACGTACAACCCGCGCTCCGGCGCGGAAAATCCCCGCCCCGCCGGGACGTCATACTTCGGTCACATATCGTTCCGGCAGGCCGATGCCAGGGCGGCTCGACCCCGGAATCCGGGACGTCGGAACGCTCGCCGTGCCAGCCTTGTACGCGGACTGATTCCGACCCGCCGCCCGATGCGGATCGGATGGCAGACTTCCGGTATGACGACACCTGACTGGGCGGACGTGGACGGCTACATCGTGGACAGCTTGGTGCGGGATCCCGAGACTACGGCGACATTGGCGGCGAATGCGGAGGCGGGGTTGCCCGCCATCGATGTCTCCGCCGCGCAGGGCAAATTCCTGCATCTGCTCGCGCGGTCGACGGGGGCGCGGCGGGTGCTGGAGATCGGCACGCTCGGTGGGTTCAGCACCACGTGGCTGGCGCGGGCGGTCGGGGAGCAGGGGCTGGTCATCACGCTGGAGTACGACCCGCGGCATGCGAAGGTGGCGCGGGAGAATCTGGATCGGGCCGGCGTGGGCGACCGTGTCGAGATCCGGGTCGGTGCGGCGCTGGACAGTTTGCCGGTGCTGGCCGACGAGCAGCCCGCGCCGTTCGATCTGGTGTTCATCGATGCGGACAAGGTGAACAATGCGAACTACGTGCGGTGGGCGCTGCGACTGACTCGGCCGGGTGCGGTGATCATCGTCGACAATGTGGTACGTGCCGGCGCTGTGGTCGACGCCGACTCCGAGGACGCCGCGGTGCGCGCGAGCCGCGAGCTGGTCGAATTGCTGGCGGCCGAGCCTCGATTGGATGCGACGGTAGTGCAGACGGTGGGCTCGAAGGGCTGGGACGGATTCGCCTACGCGGTGGTCGGGGAGTAGTCGCCGCCATCGGAGGTGAGGCGCCACGCGGAGCGGCCCGCGATATCCAGGACGAGGGCGGCAATATTCCAGGCGTCGTCCTCGCCACGGTGGTGCCTGCCCTCGAGCGGCAGCCCGGCGATGCCGAGCGCTCCGGCCATACCTTGGCGGCGGTTGAGGCCGTAGGCCTCGGAGAACACCAGCTTGGCGTTGGTATGCCTGCGGCCGAACGGATACGGGGTGCCGGTGGCCGCGCATTGCCTCTCGAACTGTTGGCGGTCGTAGTCGCCCCAGCTCGCCCAGGGGCGTTCCCCGGCACGGTGCTCGGTCGCCAGCAATCGGCAGGCGTCGGCGAAGGGGATCCCGGTGTCGACCTCGGCCTGGGTGAGTCCGGTCAATTCGGTGCAGAATTCGCTCACCGTGGAGCGTGCGGGGCGAACCAGGATGCGGTGCTTGGCAATTCGTTCGCCCGCGGCGAGGTCGACGACGGTCATGCCGATCTCGATGATCTCGCTCACCGCACCGGCGGGCTGTTTACCCGACCAACAGGTCGCTTCGACGTCTACCACGTTGAGTAGTCCGGAATTACCGCTCGTGCCCGCGCCTGGCCGTTGCTCGGCTCCGCGAAGCGCGATGGGCACGGATTCGCTGGGTTCGCTCATGTGGTCGAGAGTAGGGGTGCGGAATCCGAGGCTCAATCGGTTTTCGGCCACCCTGGACCGCCGATCGGCTTCACCGCCGTCGTCGATGTCATCGTCCGCGCGACCCGGTTCGTCGGCCGAGTCGCGTGCGCGGCGGGATGACGGTGGCCCGCGGTGAGAGACCGGGCCACCGACACGCGTTCGCGTCGAATGGTTTTCGTCGGTTCAGGGGATGAGGACGACCTTCCCCATCGTCGCGCGGGTTTCGATCGCCCGGTGCGCGCCCGCGGCGTCCGCGAGCGGGAACCGCTGCACCGCCGGGCGCAGCCGTCCCGCTGCGGCTTCGGCCAGCGCCCGATCCTCCAGCACCCGGATATCACCGCCGACCGGTTGCAGCATCGCCGGACCGAGCAGCGCCGGGGAGCTGATCCCGCGCTCGGCGAGCTCCGCCTCGGTGACGGGTGCGTCGTCCGGCCCCGAACCGGCGAATCCGTAGACCAGTCGTCGCCCACCCCGCTCGACCAGATCGAGCGCAGCCCTGGCTGTTTCACCACCGACCGCGTCGAAGAAGACGGTGAGGCCGCGGTCGCCGAGCAGCCCGCGCACGCGGCTCGGCCAGTCGGGGAGTAGATAGTCGACCGCGAGGTCCACGCCGTTGGCCTCGATCCGCTCGACCTTCGCCGGGCCACCGCCGAGCCCGATGACGGTGGCGCCCACATTCTTCGCGTATTGCACGAGTAGGGTCCCGATCCCACCCGCGGCCGCGGTCACTGCGACCACACTCTCCGGTCCCAGATCGGCGAATTGCAGTATGCCCATGGCGGTTCGGCCGGTGCCGATCATCGCGACCGCGGCGGCGGGGTCGAGGGTGGCCGGAATCTCGTGCAGCCGAACGACATCAGCGACCGCCAGGGCGGCATATCCGCCGGGCACGGTGCCCAGGTGGGTCACCACCTGCTTGCCGATCCAGGACGGATCGACACCGTCACCGATCTCATCGACGATGCCCGCGACCTCGCGACCGGGAATGGTCGGCAGTTCCGGCAGCGGATAGGGACCTGGCAGGCCCTGCCGCAAGGCGGTGTCGATGACGTGAACTCCGGCCGCCGCGACGGCGATCCGGACCTGGCCCGGGCCGGGTGCCGGATCGGGGACGGTCTCGTAGCGGAGGTTCTCGGCCGGGCCGAAGGCGTGCAGGCGGATCGTATTCATGGCGACGACTCTGCAACCTCAACCTAGCTTGTGGTCAAGCGGGCGAGTCCGAGACGAACAGCGGCGCCCGATTCCGCACCCGTGCCTCGAATCCGTCGCAGAGCGTGGCCAATCCGGCGTAGAGCAGTTCCTCCGAGGTCAGCTCGCTGACCCCGGCGCCCTCCAGTTCGGCCAGCGCGGGCGGCGGCGTCCACATCGGCCGCCCGTTCAGCAGTGCGCGCAGGCCGTTGTTGGCATCGGGCTCGATACCCTTGCGCGCCATCAGCGCCGAACTGATCTGCGGCAGTGTCGCGCCGGAGATGTAGTTCCACACGGAGAACGACATCTGCATCGCCTCGCGCGGCGTCACGTCGAGTTCGCGGAACCCCTCGACCAGCCAGGCCAGGCAGGCCAATCCGGCGGGGCCGAAGCTGTAACGCGGTGTCGCGAAGGCGAGCAGGACCCACGGATGCTGTTGGTAGAGCGCCCAATCGATTTCGGCGGCGATGCGCACCCGGTCCCGCCAGGTCCATGGTCTGCCGGTGGGGTCGGGGTACGGATTGCGCCGCGACACCTCGTCGGTCATCGCCGCGAGCAATTCGTCCTTGTTGGCCACATGCCGATACAGCGACATCGCGCCGACGTCCATGCGGTCGGCAATGCGCCGCATGGACAGCGCATCGATGCCGTCCGAGTCCGCCAGTGTGATCGCGGTCTCGACAATGGCCGCTCGGGTGAGCTTCGGCTCGGTCATCCCATGACTCGCTTCCGGTTTCCGGCTTGCATGCGTACACTGTACCCGGACTCATGCGTACGGCGTACGCGCCATTGGAGAGGGAATCATTGATGACACAGGTGGAGGCAGTGCGGTCTGCGGCGCCCGCGGGTGCCGGTTCGCGCCGCGCCTGGCTCGGTCTCGCGGTGCTGCTGCTGCCGGTGCTGCTGGTGTCGATGGATATCTCGGTGCTCTTTCTCGCCATGCCGACGCTGACCACCGATCTCGACCCGTCCGCCGCGCAGCAGCTGTGGATCCTCGATATCTACGGCTTCATGATCGCGGGCCTGCTCATCACCATGGGTAACCTCGGCGACCGGATCGGGCGGCGCAATATCCTGCTGGCCGGCGCCACCGTCTTCGGCATCGCCTCGGTCATCGCCGCCTTCGCCCCGAGTGCCGGTGTGCTGATCGCGGCGCGCGCGCTCATGGGCATCGGCGGCGCGACGCTGCTGCCGTCCAGCCTCGCGCTGATCTCGAGTCTGTTCCCGAATGTGCGTGAACGGGCCGCCGCGATCGGAGTCTGGACCGCCTTCTTCGCGGGCGGCTCCGCGATCGGCCCGATCATCGGTGGGCTGCTGCTGCACCAGTACTGGTGGGGCGCGGTCTTTCTCATCAACATCCCGGTGTTGCTGATCCTGCTCGCATTCGGCCCGTTCCTGCTGCCCGAACATCGGTCGATGGTGCTGGGGCCACTCGACCTGCCCAGTGTCGCGCTCTCCATCGGCGGCATCCTGCCGGTGGTGTACGCGATCAAACACGCCGCGGCCGAGGGCATCGACGCCGAGGGGATTGTCATCCTGCTGGTCGGCGCCGCCATCCTCGCCCTGTTCGTGCGAAGGCAGCGCCATCTCGACGAACCGCTGCTCGATCTGAAGCTATTCCGGCGGGCCAAGTTCTCCGTCGCCATCGGCTCCAGCCTGGTCGGCATGATGTCGCTGGCCGCGATGAGCTATCTCACCAGCGTCTACCTGCAATCGGTCACCGGGCGCGACCCGCTCCAGGCGGCCTTGCTCGGCATCCCGATGGCCGTGGCGGTGTTCATCTGCTCGATGTGCGGCGCGCGGGTCGGCCACCGAATAGGCATTCGCGCCACCTTCGTCCTCGCACTACTCGCCTCCGCACTCGGCAATCTCATGCTGCTCGGTGTCGGTGTGGACGGCGGCCTCGCCTGGTATCTCACCGGCTCCACCATCGCGGGCATCGGGTACGGTCTCGCCTTCACCCTGGTGTCGGAGGTGGCGGTCTCCTCGGTGCCGCCGGAACGTGCGGGCTCCGCCGTCGGAATCTCCGAAACCAGTTTCGAACTCGGCAACGCCCTCGGCCTGGCACTCCTGGGATCGCTTGCGGCGCTGGTCTTCCGCTCCGGCGGGGAGTACTCGCAGACCCTCGGCGAGACGATCCAGGACTCGGGAGATGACGCCGCCTTGATCGACTCCGCCCGTGAATCCTTCGTCAGTGGAATGCATGTCGCGACGACGGCGGGTGCGGTGCTGCTGGGGGTTATGGCGGTCATCGCGCTGCTCGCCACCGGGAAGCGTGAACGTCCGGTCGGTGCGCACTCGCACTGAGACAGGTGGACCAGGTCGGGGAACCCGAGTCCGGCGGTTCGGGTTGTCGGGCCCGGTCGGCGCAGGTCAGCGGCCGAGGGCGGCATTTATTGTGTCGGCGGCCCAGCGGTTCATCGGGGTGATGACATTGCGGTAGCTCCATCGCAGCGGGCGTGTGACGAGTGTGCGCCACGCGACGGTGAATGCGGCGAAGATCGGACGCAGGACGGTTCGGTAGACGAACGCGCAGGGCATCACGACGAGCACCGCGACGACGAGGGTGGCGACTTTCCAGCCGAAGCGCAGGATGGTGCGCAGGGCACGCCACAGCGGGTGCAGGCCCCAGCGCCACAGCGCGTACAACGGGCGGACGATAAACCATTCGCCGAGGACGAGGGCGACCAGGGCGACGGCCTTGGCGACCGGATACAACACCCGTCGCCACAACCACCCCGCGACCGGCCGCAGCACCCGCCGCCACAGCCATTCCTCGATCGCGCGCCGCACCGGGCGCAGGACGTAGTCGAGGATCACCGCGAGGACCGGGGTGAGTACGAGTCCCCACAGCACATGCTGGAGCAGCCAGCCCCACAGGATATTCGCGACGAAGTGCCAGGCGGGCCGGATCACCCAGTGCCACAACAGCGTGCAGACCGGTTCCAGCAGATGTTCGAGGAAGAACACCAGCGCCGCCACGATCCCGCGGCCCATCAATGTCACGCCTTCCCAGAGCAGCCGGATCGGGATCAACACCAGAACGGCGATGACGCGACCGATCCACCGACCGATCCAGGCGAGGCCCCAGGATTCCCGCTGTGCCGACATCCGCCCATCCTCGCCGTGGACCACGTCGCGCGCCCAGCGCCGTTCTACCTGGGCGGCTGCGTAGAAATACCTGGCCGGAGCGCATGAGGGGGGCGCGAAACCGATCCCGAACCCATACATTTGATCGTGTGAACGAGACCCGGCCCACATCCAACGGGCGACCGCTCGCCGAACGGGTCGCGAGCAGGCTGCTGTATCCGACCTCCCGGCCGCGCGAGAAATCCTTGCGCGAGGCGGTCGCCGGGCGGATCGTGCTGGTAACCGGTGCTTCGCACGGCATAGGCAAGGCCAGCGCGAAGAAGTTGGCGGCGGCGGGCGCGCGGGTGCTGCTGGTGGCGCGTTCGCGCGACGCCTTGGCGCAGGTGGCCGCCGAGATCGCCGAGCAGGGCGGCGCCGCGCACGTCTATCCGACCGATATGACCGATATGGACGCGGTCGAACGACTCGGCCGCACCGTGCTCGCCGAACACGGCCGGATCGACGTGCTGATCAATAATGCGGGCAAATCGATTCGCCGTTCCATCGACCAGTCCTACGACCGGTTCCACGACTTCACCCGCACCATCGACGTGAACTACTTGGGCCCGGTGCGACTGCTGCTGGTGGTACTGCCGCATATGCGGGAACGCAGGCAGGGGCACATCGTGAACATGTCCACCTGGGGCGTGCTCATGCCGCCCGCCCCGCGGTGGTCGGCTTACGGGGCCTCGAAAGCCGCCTTCGATGTGTGGCTGCGCAGCGTCGCCTCCGAAATCTCCGCCGATGGTGTCACCACCACATCGATCTATATGCCGCTCGTGCACACCCGGATGAGCGCGCCCACCGACTTCAGCAGGGTGCCCGGACTCACCGTGGACGAGGCGTCCGACCTGGTCTGTCACGCGGTCACCGCCAAACCGCGCGAGATCGCCCCGTGGTGGTCGGCCCCGGTCCAGGCGTGGACCGATCTCACCCGCAACCAGGCGCAGCGGTTCATGGAGCGCGCCTTCCGCCGCTGATATCGAGGTGAGGGCATCCGGCCTGGACGCGGTGTCGGTGTCGTGGCCGACCGGCAAGGCGTGGCGACTGCCGGGGCATAGGATCGGCGGATGCGGGAGAGCGGTGCGACGAGTCTGGCGATGCTGTTCGCGCTGGCCGATTCACGTCTGCCGATCGGCGGGCATGTGCATTCCGGCGGTGTCGAGGAGGCGATCTCCTCGGGGCTCGTGCGCGATGTCGCGACGGTCGAACTGTATCTGCGCAGGCGTGTCCGAACCTCGGGTCTGGTGGCGGCATCGCTCGCCGCGGCGGTCTGCGCGGGAACGCTCGACGCGCCGCGGGCCGAACTGGAGGCCGACGCCAGGACACCGGCACCGGCGGCCCGGGTCGCATCCCGCGCCCAGGGGCGCGGCCTGCTGCGTTTATCCAAACACCTATGGCCGCAGCATGATTGGACCCCGCTCGGTGTGAAGCCACACCTCTCGACGGTCTTCGGCGTGGTCGGCGCGGCCTGTGGGATAGCGCCGCCCGACATCGCCGCCGTCGTCGTCTACACCACGCTGACCGGGGCCGCCACCGCCACGCAACGCCTGCTCGCGCTCGACCCCGCCGCCGTCGCGGCGTGCACGGTCCGCCTCGCCGAGCTGTGCGACCGCACCGCGGCCGAGGCCGTCACTGGACTCGCCGCCCTGTCCGATCCGTTGCAGGATGTACTCGCCGAGCGACATCTGCACCGCGATATGCCGTTGTTCGCCAGCTGACCCGATCTGTCCGCGAGAGAAGGAGACCGCCACCATGCCCCCGCACCTGATCGACGGTGAACCGCACGATCATTCGCACGATCGACCGAAACGAGAGCGCACACCGGGGGAGGCGCTGCGGATCGGTATCGGCGGACCGGTCGGGTCCGGTAAGACCGCGCTGGTGGCAGCGCTGTGCAGGCAGCTGCGCGAGGAGTTGTCGCTGGCGGTGCTGACCAATGACATCTACACCACCGAGGACGCCGACTTTCTGCGCAGGCATGCGGTGCTGCCGGACGAGCGGATCACCGCGGTGCAGACCGGCGGCTGCCCGCATACCGCCATCCGCGACGACATCACCGCGAACCTCGACGCCATCGACGATCTGATCGCGGCCAACCCTCCGCTGGACCTGATCCTGGTGGAATCCGGCGGCGACAACCTCACCGCCACCTTCTCCTCGGGCCTGATCGATGTGCAGATCTTCGTGGTCGACGTGGCGGGCGGCGACAAGGTGCCGCGCAAGGGCGGACCGGGTGTGACCTTCTCGGATCTGCTGGTGATCAACAAGACCGATCTCGCCCCGCTGGTGGGCGCGGACCTCGGGGTCATGGAACGCGATGCCGCGAAGGTGCGCGAGGGCAGGCCGACCGCGCTGATCTCACTCACCGCCGACCCCGCGGCCACCCCGGTGCTGGCCTGGGTGCGCGAACAGCTGCGCATCGCCGACGATCCGGCCGAATCCGCCGTTGCGCACTGAGTTACGGATTGTCGCGCGTATCGCCGCGCTGCCGGAAATCCACGCGAGCGGCGGACTGTCGGCCCGCCGCACCGCGCCGGACACCGTGCACCTGATCGGTACCGCGGCAACACCGCTCGGCGGCGACGAACTCGATATCGCCATCGTGGTCGGCCCGGGCGCGCGCCTGATCGTGCGCTCCGTCGCCGCCACCATCGCCCTGCCCGGCGCCGTGACTCCGGTCTCGTTGGCGCACTGGCACTTCGAGGTCGCCACGGGCGGTGACCTCGACTTCGACCCCGAACCCACCATCATCGCGGGCGGCGCCGAACACCGTGCCGTCACCACCGTGCGGCTCGCGCCGGACGCCCGAATCCGCCTGCGCGAACGCGTCCAGATCGGCCGCACCGGCGAGGATCACGGCGGCTGGCGCGGCGACCTCATCGCCGACATCGGTCCCACACCGCTGCTGCGACACCGACTCGAACTCGGCCACGACAGCGCGACCGATGACGCGATCGCCGCACCGCGCGCCCTCGACAGCGAACTGATCTATCCCGATGACCGCACGGCCGAAACCGACGGTTTGGCGGCGACTCGATTGCCCCTTGCCGCGGGCGGAACCTTATTCACTCGAACGGGTCGCATGCTGAGCGCGGCGAATTCGCTTCGAGGGGGAAATGTGAAAAGCGCGGGATTTCTCGGCAGCTGAGCATGTCGCGCCAGCGGTCCTTCCGGAGAATTTCGCCCGCGGGTGATATGTGCAGGCCAGAGTGCATTGATGGTTGAAGTATTGTGCTGAATTCCGGCAACCAGATGCTGTGCCGACGATATGGGATGCGGCCGTTGCTGGCACCTGATCAGAGGTGGCGGGAAATCCGGTGTGGCGACGGCCCGGATCTCGTCGGTCTTTCGATATGCGATTTCGTATCGGGTTCCGATACATCGCGACCGGCGGTCGAGTCAGTGCCGCGCCCGTCGTCCGAGGCCGGGTCCGGGGGAGATGCGCGAGGGGGTAGCGGGGCGGCGGTGGCTGCCTCGGCCCTGTCGACCGCGGATCGTGTTGCGGGCGTGCGATGCTCGGCTGATCCGGCACGGGTGATGGCCGAGTTGGGCGGCGTTCATCCGGCGGTCGGCCGGACGCCTCGGATTTGCCATATACCGGTGCGGTCGATCGGCACGGGCTGTACCCGGGGCGCGGCCGAGGTTGCTGAACAGTCCTGATCGGGCTCGACACGTCATGTCGGAGACGGAAATCGCCGCGGATCAGCTCATATTTTCGAATACCGATTGGTACTTATTACTGGTGAGTTCACAATCGCTCACGCGCATCGGATACCGGCAGGTTTGAATACCGCGAGGTATTCTTATGGCGTTTGCTGGGGAAATACTTCGGGTGGTCAGAATTCTCTGCCGAGTTCTTTACAGCCCGCTCGCGATGTGTGTAGCGTCCAATTCCGGAAACGTACACATGACAGGCCGGGGCGCGTGATCGGTATAGACGGATGCTTGCAACGCATCATGGACATTCCCGGCGCGCGCAGCGTGACCCTGGTGGACGGGGCGAGCGGTCTCGCGATCGCCGCGGCCGGAGAGCACGAACTCGTGGATGAGCACGAAGATGCCGCTGCCACAACGGATGTGGTGCGCGCCGTGCTCGGTTGCCCGGCGCTGGCGAGCGGTCGTGACGACGATGTCACCGAGCTCATAGTCTGCGGTACCCGTGGATTTCACCTGCTGAATCCGGTGCCGGGAGACTTCGACGGCCGCCTTTTCGTACACGTGTTGTTCGACGGTGACACCGGGAATCTGGCGATGGCGCGATTCCAACTCCAGGGAATTCTCGTCGAATTGGCTGAGGACGGGCATGGGCGTTGAACTGGCAGTTGAACTGCGGCGACTGGAAAAGGAGGGACGGACCGGAATGCTGCGCGCGGGCGACGGCGCATTCCATCTCGCCGAAGGCGCGATCGTCTCCGCCGACTGTCGCCGGACGACCGGGCTGGATCGGCTCGTCATAGAGGCGGGCGTGGCCAGCGCCGAGGATTGGCAGCGAGCGGGTGCCGGGGATCCGGGCTCCGTGCTGAGGCGGCCGCGGCTGGAAGCACTGGCATTGCTGTCGGTCTTCGACGCCGCGTATTTCATGCTCGCCTCATCCGCGGTACCCGAATTCCGGCCCGCGCCACCGCATTGGCTCGCACCGGTTTGTCACATCCCCCCGCGCGCACTGGTTCACGAGTGCAGGCGGCGCGGCGATCCGGAGTCCGGGCCGTGGCCCGCCGAGTTGGTCGACCGGACCCCGGTCATACCCGCCCGGCGCGTCCGACGGCAGCGCGTCACACTCACCGGCGGTCAGGTCGAGGTGCTGGCCGCCGCCGACGCCCGGCGCAGTGTCGCGCGGATCGCACGCGACCTCGGCCGCACCACCTACGGCTGTCTGGTGGCGGTGCGGGATCTGACCGCGGCGGGGCTCATCGAACCGCCCGCCGCGACTCCCGTTCCGGTGATGACAGCACAGCCGGCCATGACCGGGCCGGTGGCCATCGTCCCCTCTGTCACCCAGACCGCGTCGCTACCCAGGCGCCGGGTGCGGCAGGCGGCAGCGCTTCCCGTCCCGGACCGTTGGGAGCCTGTCGACCGCGACGTGCTCGTCCGCCTGCGGGCGGCTTTGGAGGAGCTTGCGTGACCGCGCGGAGGAAACTGCTCGGCGATCTGATGGGAAGGTTGACCAAGGTGGCGATGTCCGGACCCGAACCGAATGCGGTGGTGCTGGCGGAGCTGAAGGCGCTGCGCGGGCGTGTCCCGCAGTTGACCGGTGCGCTGGTGGCCTCCAGCGATGGGTTGCTCATCGCACACGATCTGCCATCGAATGTCGAACCCAATGGGATGGCCGCGCTGGCCGCCTCGCACCTGGCGCTGTCGTATCGGCTGGCCACCACCGCGCACGGCGGCGGATTCCACGAGGTTGTGGTGCGCGGCACCGAAGGCCACGTCGTGGTGTACGCGGCCGGTTGGACGTCGCTGACCGTGCTGGCCGGTCCCGAAGTGAATGTGGGCCGACTCCATCTGGAGTCGCGCCCGGTGGCCCGCGCCATCGCCGAACATCTGACGTCGATGTCGAACGACCACGGAAAAGATCAGGCAACACCCACCGAATGAAAGGAACCGGCATGTCCAACATGGATTTGTCATTGAAGAACATGATGGTGATCGACGGCGCGATCGGCGCTGCCGTCGTCGACTACAACAGCGGTATGGCGCTGGGGACGCTCGGCACCTCCAAAACCCTGGACCTGCAGGTCGCCGCCGCGGGCAATACCGAAGTGGTGCGCGCCAAGATGCGCACCATCGAACAGCTCGGGCTGAACGAGGACATCGAGGACGTCCTGATCACGCTGTCGAGCCAGTACCACATCATCCGGCCGATGACCGGCCGCAAGTCCAGGGGTCTGTTCCTCTACCTCGCGCTGGACAAGGGCCGGGCGAATCTGGCGATGGCGCGGCACCGGCTGAAGGGTATCGAGGAGGAACTGGAGGTGTGATCGGCTCGTTCCCAACCCTTGGATCGAGAAACAGTGGAGGGATCCGTGCCGCTACGGCCGTCCGGAAGCTTCCGGATGCGTAGCGGATGCGAAACGGGTGGGATCCGGCGGTGCTGCCGGATCCCACCCGTTCTGTATTCGGACGATCAGTCGCCGACGACCCGGGAGGGTGCGTTGAAGGCGTTGACCGCGCCGACGGCCGCACCCGCTGCCGCCCCGACCGCGGCAGCGGGGATCGCGATCACGGCCGCGCCGACGGCGGCACCGAGCGCGGGGCCGGCGACGAGGCCGACCGGAAGTAACGGCAGCCCGGCCACGAGGCCGCATACGCCACCGACGGCGGCCGAGGTCAGCGCCAACGGAGCGGAAGCGCCGACACCGGCGACGGCGCCCATGGCCCCGGTGCCGATCGTCTGACCGGCGATCCGGTCCGAGCGGCTGCGCTCCATGCCGATGGAATCCAGGAACGTCGCCAAATTGGCCTCGGCTATGGCCGCGGTGTCGTTGATCTGGATTGCCTGCTCCGGATCGATCCAGTCCGGCGCGGGCACGGTGACATCACCGAAGCGAAGCTGGCCTGGCGGCGGAGCGATCGGCGGCACCGGCACCACCTGCACCGGCGGGCGCAGAACACCGACCGGCGCGAGGTAGTGCTCGTCCGGCATCGGCCGCGACCACTGCAGCGAGCTGTGCGTGTCGTCTGGGATTTCGAGCCCCTCGTATGGCGTCGCGTTGGGCGCGTCGGCCGCGGGCCACTGCGCCTTCCGGTCCGGTTGCGTGACCGTATTGGACTGCGCGGGCTCGGCATTGGCGGTGCCGGTACCTACCAGCGCCAAAACCAGGGGAACCGCACCCGCCGCGACCACCGAGCCCACTTTCTGTCGCTGCGGGTTGAGAGCTCTGTGTTTGCCTGTGCCCATGCGTCGCCTTTCATCCGGAGGAATTCATGCTCGACGTCCCACATTCGGATTCGGGCGGCACCCGGATTGGTCCGTCTCCGCGCGACACAGAACCCGATGTGTTGCTATCAATTAGCCAGTGATTTGAAATAGGGCTGTTCTCGGCGAAGTTCACTCGTGAACCTGTATGGACGGTGCTGGCCAGATATTCGCCGAGTATCTGAAATCGAGTCATTTCGATACGGGGTGGTCCATCGAACGGCGCCGAGGGTGGTGCCGAATGAAGGGCCCGCGGTGGCGATACGAAGACGCCGCCCCGGCCATATCGGCACCGGAGCGGCGAATCTATTACTGGAGTGCCGTGCCCGGATTTCCCACCCCCACAGGGAATCCCGCACGGATCGGTATCAGCCCACCCGGCGGTCGGCGGCGGCCCGCTCCGCGGCGGTGCGCCCGTTCTCGGCGGGTGGCGCACCCAGTGCGGCCGCGAGTTCGTCGGCCTCCTCCTGATCGGCCTGCACCGCCTCGACCGCGAGCCGGGCGAACACCCACTGCTCGGTGGCGGCCATCTGCCCACGGGTGCGGCCGAGGAAGGTGACGAACCACTGGATCACGGTGATGATCCGGCTGCGGTAGCCGACCAGGTAGTACAGGTGCAGCGCCAGCCAGGCCAGCCACGCGATGAAGCCGCCGAATTCCAGCTTGCCCACCTGGCAGACGGCGCTGAACCGCGACACCGTCGCCATACTGCCCTTGTTGAAGTAGCTGAACGGCTTGCGATCCTGCGGAGCTTGGCCTTTCAGCCCGGCCTTGATCTGCTTGGCGGCGTAGGTGGCGCCCTGGATCGCGCCCTGCGCCTGTCCTGGCACGCCCGGCACCGACATCAGGTCGCCGACCACGAAGACATTCGGGTGGCCCTTGATGGTGAGGTCCGGCTCGACGACGACTCGCCCGGCCCGGTCCGTCTCGGTGCCCTCGGAGCGTTCGGCCAACATCTTGCCGAGCGGGCTGGCCTGCACACCGGCCGACCACACCTTGCACGAGGATTCGATGCGGCGGACGGTGCCATCGGCATCCTTGACCTGTACGCCGTGCGCGTCGACGTTGGTCACCATGGCGTTGAGCTGGATCTCGACGCCCATCTTCTCCAGTCGCCGCTTCGCCTTGCCGCCGAGCTTCGGTCCCATCGGGCCGAGTACCGCGCCCGCACCCTCGACGAGGACCACTCGCGCGTCACGCGGATCGATATTGTGGAAGGTGCCTTCCAAGGTGCGGTCGGCGAGTTCGGCGATCTGCCCGGCCAATTCGACACCGGTGGGTCCCGCGCCGATCACCACGAAGGTGAGCAGCCGGTCCCGCATTTCCTGTGTGGTCGCCAGCTCGGCTCCCTCGAAGGAGCCCAGAATGCGCGCGCGTAGCTCGAGCGCGTCATCGATGGTCTTCATGCCGGGGGCGTAGGTGGCGAACTGATCGTTGCCGAAGTACGACTGCTGCGCGCCGGTGGCGACGATCAGGCTGTCGAAGGAGGTGACGGTGTTCTGGTTGAGCAGCCGCGAGGTGACGGTCTTGGTCGTGAGGTCGATGTCGACCACATCGCCGAGAAGTACCTGGGCGTTCTTCTGCTTGCGCAGCACCAGCCGGGTGGCGGGCGCGATCTCGCCGACCGACAGGATGCCGGTGGCCACCTGGTACAGCAGCGGCTGGAACAGGTGGGTGGAGGTCTTGGAAATGAGGGTGACGTCGACGTCGGCGTGTTTGAGGTGCTTGGTGCCGAACAGGCCACCGAAGCCCGAGCCGATCACCACCACCTGGTGACGGCGGGTCTCGATATCCTGAGTGCTCATCGTCCTGCTCCTCGACAGACCTGGGGTTCCCCCGCGAACGGTTCCTTGACCCGACCAACGGTAGTCGGCGCCATTCGGAGCGTCACGGCGAGATCCCGGTTCGTGATCTTCCGCGGTGCGATGCCTCACCGGCGCGGGGCGGACGGCGTGAACCCGGTTCGCCCGATCCGGCCGAATCAATTGTGAAAAAGACAATACGACACCTGGTGTCGCCGAGCGGCGTTTGCGATGTCCACCGCCGACCTGTCACGGTCCGAAGGCGCAGCGTACGCGCCGAATTCGAGACCTCTTCGCGGCGCTGTCGAGCTGCCGTACTTCGGTCGCGGATCGCGCTATGGACGGCGTCGGATCCCGTTCGGAGGGGAAGACCCGAGCGTGGGCGATCCACCCGGAGCACCGCGTCCGGCATGGCTGCGAGATCGGTCACCGCGACCTGTTCGGTCGGGCTTCCAGGCCTCCCACGCCCCGCGAGATCTTCGATGACGCGTGCCGGTGAATCCGTCCCCGGTGTGGCGGGAGGGCGTACCTGGGTACTCCATCGTCGACCGATGCGTATCCGAGCCTCACAAGGCGGTGAGCACGATGGCAGCGATGTACGCGCCCCGACCGACTACCGGAACGGTCAGCGTGCGAGTACCGGCGCGGGACATCGGGGTGATGATGCTGCGCGCGACCGTGGAGGAGACCGCCTTGGTCGCCTATTCCGATGCCGACTGCGCGGCCGAACTCGGGCTGATCGTCGAGGAGGTCGCGCACGGACTCGTCGACTGCGCCATCGATGGATCGATGTTCGACTGCGAACTGTCCTGCACCGACGAGGTGGCGCGAGTGCGGCTGTCCGCGACCACCCGATTCCCGCTGGACCGGGACCGCTGCGCGGTCGGCTGGCCGATCGTGGACGCGCTGACCAGGGATACCAGGGTGACCCGATCACAGTTCGACCGCGCCGGGCACGGGTACTTCACGGCAGTCGACCTCGATTGGCAGCCCGCGGGTTCGGCCATCGGACCGGAGATCAACGAATCACGGTGTGACGAAACCTGATTCGTAGGCGACGATCATCGCTTGGGTGCGATCGCGCACCCCGAGCTTGCCCAGCACCGCGCTCACATGCGATTTCACGGTCTCGGGACCGATGAACATCTGCGCGGCGATTTCGGCATTCGACAGACCCTTCGTCACCAGACGCAGCACGGCCGCCTCGCGCTCGGTGAGACCGGCGCGGTCGAGGAGGTCACGCGCGCGTGCGTTGCCGCGGCCGACCGCCAGCGCACGCACGGCGGCGGGGTAGAGCAGGTCAGCGCCTCCTGCAGGATCCGATAGCCCTCCCGCGAGATCGGTCCGGGGACGCGGTCGAGCGGCCCGGTCGTCCTGTCCTCGACAGGTACGCCCGCCGATCTCGCGGACTCGAACAGACGGCAGGCGTCGGCCAGCGTCGGGCGTCGGGCACCAGGCCCGTCGGGGTCGCGCAGCACGCGCAGGACGCGATCGAGGTCCGCGAGCGCGGCACGTCCCGTTTCCTCGATGGCCCCCAGGGCCCGCGCGGTGAAGTCCGGGTCGTTCGTGGTGCGCGCCGCCCCGGCCTGGAGCACCGCGGCGGTGAGCGCGTGACCGATCGAGTCGTGGAGTTCGCGGGCGAGACGATTGTGTTCGAGGAGCTGTTCGGTGCGTTCCTCCAGCGCCGTGACCACCGTGCCGAGCCCGACGAGGATCGCCAGGACCATCAGCGGCGGAACCGGTGCGAGAATCGCGTACCACCAGTGCGTTTGCTCGATCCGCACGAGCGCGTCGAGCGTGACGCCTGCCGCGGCCGCGAGGAGATCCGCACACAGCAGGACCATCGGCACGCACACGGCGAGTAGCACCGCGCTGAGAGCCAGCCGTGCTTCGAGCCACAGCACCGTGCGCCAGCGATCCCGGTCGCCAAGTCCTCGTGCACGACCCGACCGGGCCGCTGAACCCCTGGACCGGACTCCTCGGCGGCCGCGCGCTCTGGGCGGGATGGCAGAACCTGCGGCGACACGACGCGTGATGCGGCGGGTGCCTGGCTCACCGGTGGTGCGGACGCTGCCGCGGCAGGGCCCGAGTATCGGCTGTCGCTGCGGGCATGGGCATGCCCCGGGTCGTCTGCCGACAAACCGGCGGACGACTCGGGGCATGCCCGGTCTCACCTCGGCCGCTGTGTGAGACCTGCCGACTCAGCGACCCGCGAGCAGCATTTCGGCGACCTTGGTGTCGGTGTCGGCGCCCTCGGTGTAGCCGCCGTCGGTGCCGAGCGAGCTCATGATCGCCAAGGTGTAGCGCTCACCCGGTCCGGCGAAGCCGACCGAATTCACCACCCAGCCGCCCTGCTCGGCGGACCAGCCGTTCTTCAGGCCGGGGCGCATGCGCGCGCCCGCACCCCACACGCCCCAGTGCTGGTTGAAGTCCACCGACCGCATGCGGTCGAGCAGGTAATTCTTGTCGTCGGGATGCATCCGGTTCAGGACGTAGTCCATCAGCCGGTCCAGATCGGCGGCGGTGCATTTCTGGAAAGACCAGTCCGGGAAGAGCGCGGTATTGGTCGGCTGCGGGACCAGCGAGACCATGCCGTTGGCGCGGAAGGCGTTGTTGAAGGCCATCCGGTCGAGGCCGGAGTACTTGTTCCAGAGCAGGTCGGTGGCCTGGTCGTTCGAGGTGGCCAGCATGGACTCCATCAGCCCGCGATCGTCCGGGCCCAGCGCGATCGCACCGACCCGGGCGCGATTGAGTAGATCGACCGCGATGGCCAGCTTAATGGTTGAGGCGGTCCAGACCGCTTGCTCGGCATTCTCATTCGCGTACACCCCGCCGGTGACCCGATCCCGCAGCACATAACCGGTGAGGCCGGGGCGGCTGCGCAGATAGTTGTCGACGGCATTGATGCGCTGGCTCAGATCGCAGTCGAAGCCGGGCAGGCAGCCGCGGGTGAGCGCGGGCGGCGCGGCTTGGGCGCTGGGCAGTGCGGACGCGGGGAGCAGCGCGGGCGCGCTCGACAGCAGAATCGCAGCGGAGGCGAGGACACAGGCGGATGCGACCACGCGGGGAGTTGTCCGGGTGGGGGCCGAGGGGGAACGCACGAGGGACCACGATGGCACATCGCCGCGCTGTACGCACGTCTTGAGCTCGACCGTGTGCTGTGCTACCACAGTGCGTTGCGCACTTGCACCGCAGTGAGTTTCGATCCGGGGCGGGCCGGGCGGCTCAGCGGAACGCGGCCCGCAGTTCCTCGACGGTGCGGCCGTTGAGGCGATAGCAGTGCTCGAAGGCCTCGCCGTGGCGGTCGCGGGGCCAGGAATACAGGACGACGGTGCGGCCGTAAAAGCGCGAGTTGACCAACTCCCATCGATCACCGACCCGGCGGACCGTGAACCCGCCTCTCGGCACCAGGGGAATCACCATCGCATCCATGAACGCGAAACCAGCCTTTCGATCCAGCTCTCCCGTTCCTCCCCGGTTCAGCACTGTTGCACATCGGATCCGTCGATTCGAGGTGACACGGCCGAGGAATCCGTTCGCGTGTGGCTTATTTCACTCGGGTGCGGGCGGGGCGACTCGGTTGCGCGTGGGTCGCTGGCGTATAAACGACCAATGCCGCTGCACATCCACCGGGCCGAGCGCGCCGACGCCCTGGCGGACGCACTCGCCGCGCTGCTGGCGGCGCCGCTCGCGGATCCGTTCGCGGCGGAGGTGGTGGCGGTACCCGCCAAAGGAGTGGAGCGCTGGCTGACGCAGCGGCTGTCCGGTGTGCTCGGAGTATCCGGGCCCGCGTCGCGGCGGGGCGGTGACGGTGTCGCCGCGAATATCGCGTTCCCGTCCCCGGCGGCGCTGGTGGCGGAGGCGCTCGCGGCGGCGAGCGGGATCCGGCCCGAGGACGACCCGTGGGCGTCGGAGCGAGTGGTGTGGGCGTTGCTGCGGGTGATCGACGCATCGGTCACCGAACCGTGGGCGGCGGTGCTCGCGCGTCACCTCGGCGCGACCGATCCCACCGGTCGGGATCATCGAATCGGTAGACGCTATGCCACCGCGGCACATCTGGCCACACTCTTCGACAGCTATGCCGCGCAGCGCCCCGCCTTGATCGCCGAGTGGGCGGCGGGCGCCGACACCGACGGTGCGGGACAGCCGGTAGCCGACGACCTGCGCTGGCAGCCCGCCCTCTGGCGGCGGCTGCGCGCCGCGGTCGATGCGCCGAGTCCGGCCGAACGCCTGGCCGGGGCGTGCGCACGATTGCGTGCCGAACCCGATCTGATCGAACTGCCGCAACGTATTTCGCTGTTCGGGGTCACCCGCCTACCGACCGACCAGCTCGCTGTCCTCACCGCCCTCGCTGTCGCCCGTGACGTACACCTGTGGCTGGCCCACCCGAGCCCGGCCATGTGGGCCGCGCTCGCCGACCGTCCCGCCGCGGGCTCCCGGGCCGCCGATACCACCGTCACCGCCGTGCGGCACCCGTTGCTGTCCGGACTCGGCCGGGACGTTCGCGAGTTGCAGCAACGATTGACCGGATCGGGCGCGATCGGCATCGATGAACACGTGGTGGTTTCCGGACCGGAACTCGCGGCGGCGTCAGTCGGCGGTCATGCGGGTGAGAGCACACCGAATCGCAATGGGGCACAGGAAATTCCGGTGCCCCACCTGCCGTCCGAAATCGGTGTCGGCGGGCCCGATACCGGTGGCGTCGTCCGGGGCGTGACGTTGCTCGAGGCGTTGCAGGCGGGCATTCGGGATGATCGGTGGCCGGTCGCGGAGGCGGCCCGCGGTGCGGACGGCAGTGTGCAGGTGCACGCGTGTCACGGACCGACGCGGCAAGTGGAGGTGCTGCGGGAGGCGCTGCTGGGGTTGTTCGCGGCCGATCCGACCCTCGAGCCTCGGGATGTCGTGATCATGTGCCCGGAGGTGGAGGCGTATGCGCCGCTGGTGCGGGCCGCGTTCGGCTCACCTGTGACGGGATCCGGTGAGGCCGAGGGGGATTCGGTACATGCCGCGCAGCTGCTGCGCGTGCGGCTCGCTGATCGGGGGCGTGGCGTCACCAACCCGCTGCTCGCGGTGATCGGGGTACTGCTGGAATTGGCCGACGGCCGGGTGACGGTGACCCAGGTCTTGGATCTGGCGGCCTCCGAAACGGTTCGACGCCGATGCGGATTCGACGACGACGCGATCGAGCGGTTGCGCGAGTGGGCGGCCGAATCGGGTGCGCGGTGGGGGATCGGGCAACGGCAGCGGCAGGCATTCGGGCTGGCGGATTTCGGGCAGAACACACTCAACGGCGCGGTGGACCGGATCCTGCTCGGCGTCACCGCGGACGAAACCACCGAGGACTGGCTGGATTTGGCGCTGCCGCTGGACGATGTCGACAGCAACGACGTCGACCTGGCAGGCCGCTTCGCTGAGTTCATCGACCGGCTCGCGGTGTGTCTACGGGATCTGCGCGGCCCCCGTCCGGCGCCGGAATGGGCGGCGGTGCTCGGCCGCGCGCTGGATCTGCTCACCGACGTACCGGACAGCCAGGCGTGGGTGCGCGCCGAGGCCCGCCGCGAGCTCGCCGCCGCTACCGAGTACGCGGGCGAGGCGCCGCTGCGCTTGGCCGATGTCGGCGTGTTGCTGGCGAACAGGCTCGCCGCCCGCCCGACCCGCGCCAACTTCCGCACCGGTGAACTGACCGTCTGCACCCTGGTGCCGATGCGGTCGGTGCCGCACCGGGTTGTGGTGTTGCTCGGGCTGGACGATGACGTCTTTCCGCGCGCGGGCGGGATCGATGGCGACGACGTGCTTGCCCGCAATCCGCTACTGGGCGAACGGGATTCACGCAGCGAGGACCGGCAGCTGTTGCTCGACGCGATCATGGCCGCACGGGAGCGGCTGCTGGTGTTCCATACCGGCGCGGACCCGGTCAGCGGTGCGCACCGCCCACCCGCGATTCCGGTCGCCGAGTTGCTGGACGCCGTGCGCGGATACCTCGGCGATGCGCCGGGGGTGGTGACGCGGCATCCGCTACAGAGCTTCGATCGCCGGAACTTCCACGCCGAGCGGCCCTTCAGCTTCGACACGGTCGCCTTGGCCGGTGCGGTCGCGGCCGGCCAACCCGCGCGCCCGCGGTCACCGTTTCTGCCGGAACCACTGCCGGCACCGGAGCTCACCGATGTGGCGCTCGCGGATCTGATGTCCTTCGCCGAACATCCGGTGCGCGCCTTCCTGTGGCAGCGGCTCGGCCTGCGGGTGCCCGAACACGAAGAGGACATCGCGGATCGGCTCCCGATCGAGTTGGACGGTCTCGCCAAATGGGAACTGGGCGAACGCATGTTGACCGCGCGGCTCACCGGCGCCGACCCGTCCGGACTGCGCGCCGCGGAGTGGCGCCGCGGCACGCTGCCCCCGTTCGGGCTCGGCGGTGCGGTTCTGGACGAGATCGAGCACACCGTCGACAAGCTGGTGCGCGCCTCGGTATCGGACTACGAGACGCCCGCGCGTGCCGTCGACATCGCCATCGACCTCGGTAACGGCCGCAGGCTCACCGGCACCGTGCCCGAGGTGCGCGGGGAAACCCTGGTGCGCACCACCTTCTCCCGGCTGGCCCCGAAACATCGGATCGCCGCCTGGGTCGCGCTGCTCGCGCTGGCTGCCACCGAGGATCGCTCTTGGCGCGCCGTCACCACCGGCCGGGGCCAATTCAACCGGCCCGCTTGGCGTTCCGAGCTCACCGCGCCCGAGGCGCCCGGCGCCGTCGAGATCCTCCATGAACTGGTGCGGCTCCGCGACGCGGGCCTCACCGAACCGCTGCCGATCGCGCCCACCGCCACCGCCGCCTACGCCGACCGGCGCTTCCGCGGCGCGAGCACCGACGACGCCATCGCGGCGGCCGAACGCGAATTCAACGGCGGCCCCAACGGTCCCGGCAAATTCGGCGACCACACCGACCGCCACCTGCGCTACATCTGGGGCCCCGCCCCCCGCCTCGAACACCTGATGGCCGCCTCCGCCCCCGCGGGCGAACGGGGCGAAACCACCCGCTTCGGCGCCCTCGCCCGCCGCCTCTGGGCCCCTCTGCTGTCGGCCGAAACGCAGGGGCAGCCATGATCATTCGACCCATCGTGATTCGACGCACGCTCTACGCGACCGCACCACACAGAACTGCGCGAAGGTCCGTGGCGGGTGCGAGTGCGGGTGCGGCATGTGGTGAGCATGCGGCGGGTGTCGTCGGACTGGTAGCCATCGGGGGCGAGCTCCGTGGTGGCCGCGCTGCGGCTGTCGGGTGTGCTGCGGGTGTTGTAGGTCCGACAGTTGTCGAGGGCGAGTTCGGTGGTGGCCGCGCTGCCGGTGTTGTGGGTGCTGCGGGTGTCGTCGGTCAGGTAGCCGTCGAGGGCGAGTTCGGCGGTGGTCGTGCTGCGGCTGTTGTGGGTGCTGCGGGTGTCGTGGGTCCGGTGGCCGTCGACAGCAAGCCCGGTGTCGATACGGGAGCCGGCGGCGCGGCGGCCTCGGATCGACGCGACGCGCGGGCGGGGTCCCCGGGGGTGCCGTGGTGGCGCAGTAGGCTCGGCGCTGCGACGGGTCGGGGGCTGGCGAGCGGTGGAAGTCGGGGTCTGGCATGACGGTTCAGGACGCGGATATCGCGGCGCCGGTGCTCGGGGGCGCGGAAACGTTCGATCCGTTCGGTCCGTTACCGACCGGGACCACCGTGCTGGAGGCCAGTGCGGGGACCGGGAAAACGCATGCGATCGTCGGGTTGGCGGTGCGGTATGTAGCCGAGGCGGGCGTCGATATTTCGCAGCTACTGCTGGTGACGTTCAGCCGGGCTGCCACGCAGGAACTTCGGGAACGGGCCAGGGACCGGTTCGTCACGGTGGCGGCGGCGCTCGCCGACCCGGCGGCGGCGGAGCACCACGGTGACGACCTGATTCGTCATCTGGCGCAGGCGGATTCGGCGGAAGTATGGCGCAGGCGGGCCCGACTGCTGGTCGCGCTGTCGGACTTCGACGCGGGTACCATCGCCACGACGCACAGCTTCTGCCAGCGCATGCTGGACGAGCTCGGGCTTGCCGGAGAACATGATCCCGGCGCGCGGTTGGTCGAGAACGTCGACGAACTCGTGCTCACCGTCGCCGACGATCTGTACCTGCGTCGCTATGCCCGCGCCGAGCCGCCGTTCCCGTTGAAGGAAGCGCATACCCTCGCGGTGGCCGCGGTGCGGGATCGGCACGCACAGCTGATGCCGACGGGCGACGGCCCCGCGGGGGAGCGGGTCGCCTTCGCCGCCGCTGTCCGCACCGAAACCGAGCGTCGAAAGCGGCTTGCCGGGCTGCGCGACTTCGACGACCTGCTCGTCCTGCTGCACGAGGTGCTCGCCGACCCGGTGCACGGTGATCGCGCGTGCGCGCGCATTCGTGACCGCTACCGGGTTGCCCTGGTCGACGAGTTCCAGGACACCGACCCGCTGCAATGGGACATCCTGCGCCGCTCCTTCCACGGGACCACCACCCTGGTCCTGGTCGGCGACCCGAAACAGGCGATCTACGCGTTCCGCGGCGCCGAGGTGCTCAGCTATCTCGACGCCGTCGCACACGCGGGCAGCCGCCGCGAGCTCACCACCAACTGGCGCAGCGACGCGGGCCTGCTGGCCGCCCTCGACCACCTGCACGGTGGTGCGGCACTGGGCCATCACGACATCTCCGTCTATCCGGTCGCCGCGACCCGCCCCTGGACCCGTCTGTCGGGTTCCGCTGAACTCATCACCCCGCTGCGCCTGCGCTGTCTGCCGCGCACCGGTGCGGGTCCGCTCAACAAGTCCGGCTTCCCGGCAGTCGGGCGGCTGCGGGCCGGGGTCGCCGACGATCTCGCCGCCGACATCGTCCGGCTGCTCGAATCCGGTGCGCAGATCGATGCGGATGGTGGGCAGCCACTCGCGGATCACCGGCGACCTGGTGCATCGGGTACCGCCACCGCCTCGGAGAGCGCGTGGGCCGGGGCGGGCGAGTCGGTGGGCGGAATTCCCGCGGAGCTCGATGGCGGCCTCCGTGCCGGTTCGGGTGTGCGGTCCTCGGCTCGGCGGCCGATCGGTCCCGGTGATATCGCGGTGCTGGTGCGCACACGAACCCAAATCGACGTGGTGCGAGCGGCTTTGGACCGGGTCGGGGTGGCGTCGGTGCTCGCGGGTGGCACCAGTGTTTTCGGGACCGCCAGTGCCACGGACTGGCTGTGGTTGCTGCGAGCGCTGGAGCAGCCGCACCGGTCGGATCGGGTGCGATTGGCCGCGTGTACCCCGCTGCTCGGTATCACTGCGGCCGAGATCGATAGCGGCGGCGCCGATCTGGTCGGCCGCATCAGTGCCCAGTTGCGCGACGCGGCCCGGCTGTTCACGCGCGCCGGTTTCGCGGCGGTCTTCGAAAAGCTTTCCGCGGAGGCGAATCTCGCACAGCGCCTGCTGACGGTGGAGAACGGTGAGCGGCAGCTGACCGATCTGCGCCATATCGCGCAGCTGCTGGATCAGATCGCGCTCGGCGAGGGGCTCGGACTCACCGCGTTGACCCGCTGGCTGGCCGATCGGGTGCGTGATCCGGCCTCTGGGAGTGTGGCGGACCGCAGCCGCAGGCTCGACCGCGATGCCGCGGCCGTGCAGATCGCGACCGTTCACGCCAGTAAGGGCCTCGAATTCCCGGTCGTCTATCTGCCTTTCGCGTGGGACAGCGCCAAGAACCCGTACCCGGCGACCTTACTGTTTCACGCCGAGGACGGCTCTCGCGTACTCGATGTGGGCGGACCCGACGCCGCCGGATACAACGAACGCAAGCTGCGCAGCGAGACGGAGGAGGCGGGGGAGGAACTGCGGCTGCTGTATGTCGCGCTGACCAGGGCGAAATGCCAGGTCGTCGCCTGGTGGGCGCCCGCCATCACGACCGCGGCCTCCCCGCTGCACCGCATGATCTTCGGCCGCCCGGACGGTGGCGATCTCGTGCCGAGCCGGGCCGCGGTGCCCGCGGATGCCGTTGCGGTGCAGACCCTGTCGGCATGGGCGGGCAGTGCCGGGGAGGCGATCTCGGTGACCGCCGTGGCGCCCCCCGATAGCGTCGAGCTCCGACGGGTACGCACCGAACCGGTGACCGGCGAGCTCGCCGCCGCCCACTTCGACCGCATCATGGACCTGCAATGGCGGCGCACCTCCTACTCGGCGCTGACCGCGGGCGCACACGAATTCGTCGCCGAGACCGAGCCCGAGGACGAGCGTGGCCCCGGTGACGAACCCGCCGACGCGCCGATCCTGGCGGAGGAACCGATCGCGGGCGCCCCGTCGCTGATGAACGCTCTGCCCTACGGCGCCGAGTTCGGCACCCTGGTGCACGGCGTCCTGGAGCGAATCGACAGGGACGCACCGGATCTCGAAACCGAGGTGCACACCCGCTGCCGCGAGGCGATCGCGGAGTTGATGGCCGAGGTGGATCCGGTGCTGCTCGGCGCCGCGCTGCTGGCCGTACTGCGAACTCCACTCGGATTCGGTTGCCTCGCTGATATATCCGGCCGCGACCAGCTCAACGAGCTCGAGTTCGAGCTGCCCCTCGGTGGTGGCGATACCGCGGGCGCGCGGTCGTCGACCCTGCGCCAGATCGCCGAGCTGCTGCGCGAGCACCTCGGCCTCGACGATATCTTCCACTCCTACGCCGACCAGGTCGCGACGCTGGAGGACACCCCACTGCGCGGCTACCTCACCGGCAGCATCGACGCGGTCCTGCGCATCACCGACACTCCGGGCGCGCCCGCGCGTTTCATCATCGTCGACTACAAGACCAACAGACTCGGTACCGGTGATCTCACCGTCGATCACTACACCCGCGATCGGATGGCAGCGGAGATGTTGCGCTCCCACTACCCACTCCAAGCCCTACTGTATTCCGTTGCCCTGCACAGGTACCTGCGCTGGCGGCTGCCCGATTACGACCCGGCCCGCCATCTGGGCGGCTGCGCCTACCTCTTCGTTCGCGGCATGGTCGGGCCGAATACGCCGCCAGGGCGCGGAACCTTCGATTGGAGTCCGCCGGTAGCGTTGGTCATCGCCCTGTCGGATCTGCTGGCCGGTGCGGTCGTTCCGTGTGGCATCCAGGGATTCGAGTGATGCGATGACCTCCATTCAGCTGGCGCAGCGGGGCACCGGATTGCTGCGCACCTTCAACGAGGCCGGGGTGCTGTCCGCCGCGGATGTGCATGTCGCGCTGCGGCTGGGCCGCCTGGGCCGCGAACCCTCCGAAGAGGTGCTCTTCGCGGCCGCGCTGGCCGTCCGGGCGGTGCGTTCCGGTTCGGTCTGCCTCGAGCTGGACCGGATTCGCGAGATCGGTGTGGACGCCGACGAAAATTGGGATGCCGGAACGGGTATCGATCCAGCGACGCTGCCGTGGCCGGATACCGACGCGGTGGTAGCGGCGCTACGGGTGAGTCCGCTGGTATGCGGCGGACCGGCGGGGCCGCTGACACCGCTGCGGCTGGTGCCCGCCCAGCCGGGTGCGGGGCCGCTGCTGTATCTGGAACGCTATTTCCAGCAGGAGCAGACGATTCGGCGGGTGCTTACCGAGCGCGCGGACAACCACCCGGTGGTCGATCCCGCGATCGTGCGCCGGGAACTGGATCGTCTGTTCGACGGCCCGCCCGGGGTGGCCCCGGATCGTCAGCGCCTGGCGGCCGCGCTGGCCGCCACGCACTGGACCACCGTGGTGGCGGGTGGGCCCGGCACCGGCAAGACGCATACGATCGCCCGCATTCTGGCGCTGCTCGACGCGCATCGACGCGCGAATCCCAAACTCCCCGTGCTGCGTATCGCGCTCGCCGCGCCCACCGGCAAGGCCGCCGCCCGGCTCCAGGAGGCGGTGCGCGAACAGGCCGCCGCCCTCGGACTGCCGGAGCTCACCGCCGCCACGCTGCACCGCCTGCTCGGCTGGCAGCGCGGCCGCAATACCCGCTTCCGGTACCACGAGTTCAATCGGCTGCCCTACGACGTGATCGTGGTCGACGAAACCTCCATGGTGTCGCTGACCATGATGAGTAGCCTGCTGGCCGCGCTGCGACCGGATACCCGCCTGGTACTGGTGGGTGACCCGGACCAGCTCGCCTCGGTCGACGCGGGCGCGGTGCTCGCCGACCTGGTCGCGGGACCCGTGGTGGGGAAGCCGAATCCGGTACTCGATCAGGTGCTGGACTCCCCGACGCCGGAGGCCGGTCCGGAAGCGCTGTCGGCGCTCGAACGAACCAGGTTGCGCGGCGGCATCGTCCGGCTGACCCGGGGCCGCCGCTTCGGCGGGAAGATCGCCGATCTCGCGGTCGCGGTCCGGGCGGGCGACGCCGACAGCGCCCTCGAGCTGCTTCGCGCGGGCGGCCCCGAACTGTCCCTGTGCACTCCCGAGCAGACCGCCGCGGTGCGCGCCGATGTGGTCGACGCGGCCCACGCCGTCACCGCTGCCGCCGTGGGCGGCAATGCCGCGGGTGCGTTGATCGCCTTGGAATCCCACCGCCTGCTCTGCGCCCACCGCCAGGGTCCGTTCGGCGTCGAACGCTGGGACCGAATGGCCGCCGAATGGGCCGCCGCGGCCGATGCCGGACTCGAATCACACCGGTCCTCTTGGTATCCCGGTCAACCGCTGCTCGTCACCGCCAATGACCATGAGGCGCGCATCTACAACGGCGACACCGGTGTCATCGTCCGGCTTCCGGACGGTTCACTGCGGGCCGCCCTCCAACGCGGCAGCGAACCCTACCTGGTGCATCCGACCCAATTCCCTGCCGTGGTCACCGTTTTCGCGATGACCATCCACCGCAGCCAGGGCAGCCAGTACGACACCGTCTCGGTGGTCCTGCCCGAGCCCGAATCCACCCTGTTGACCCGGGAACTCCTCTACACCGCGATCACCCGCGCCCGCCGCCACGTCCGGATCATCGGCACCGACGAATCCATCCGCGCCGCCATCGCCCGCCGCGTCCTGCGTGCGAGCGGCTTGTCCCGGCGCGCCGATCCCGGAGCCGGGTAACCGAGGCCCCAACCGCACCCGCATCGCCGGTATCGCGGCATGCCGACGATCCCGAGGCTGCGCATATGCCCGGTTAGTTCACGTCGAACATCCGGGCCGCATTCTGGTAGCAGACCTGCCGGAGCCAGACGTCGCCGAGCCCGAGCCGTTCCAGCGCGTATATCGAATGCCCATACGAATACGGGATATTCGGGAAGTCGCTGCCGAATAGGATACGGTCGCCGAAGTCCCGCAGGCGGCCGCGTTCGGAAGTCGGGAAGGGAGCGTCGGCCTCGCTGAAGTCGGTCCAGACCATGGTCGTATCGAGGTGGACGCCGGGGTATTCCTCGGCCAGGTCCAGGAATTCGGAGTATTCGGGGGTGCCCATATGCGCGATGATCAACCGCAGGCGTGGATACCGGTGCAGCAGTGCGGCAATGGGTTCCGGACCGGTGTAGGTACCGGGGGCGGGTCCGGAACCGCAATGCATGAGGGCCGGAACGCCGCTGTCCTCCAGCATGCCCCACACCGGGTTGAGCAGCGGGTCACCGGGATGGAAATCGCCGACCTGGATGTGCACCTTGAAGATTCGGGCGCCGCGCTCGATGGCCGCCTCGACATAGCTGTCCACGCCGTGTTCGGGGTAGAAGGTGGCGGTGTGCAGGCAGTCGGGTGTGCGCTCGGCGAAGTCGGCGGTCCATTCGTTGAGCCAGGCCGCCATATCCGGTTTGTGCGGGTAGACGAGCGAGGTGAAGGCGCGCACACCGAAGCCCCGCAATGCCTTCAGCCGCACCTGCTCGTCGTCGCGGTAGGCGATGGGCCACGCTCGCCCGGTCAGCGGACCCACGGAATCGAAGTACGCCCATACCTTCCGCATGACCTGCTCCGGCATGAAATGGGTGTGGACGTCGATAATTCCGGGCAGTTCCAGCCGGGTGCGAAATTCGGCGAGATAGGTATTGTCGTCGTCGCCTGCGATCACCGGATCTCCTGTTCGCCGCGGGCGCGCCCGCGCATTCGCGGCGCGGTGCGCTTCACCGCGCCTTCCGTTCGACCGGCGGGTAGACAGCCCGGGCGAAGTCGCCGACCCGGGTGATCAGCCGATCGAAGAATGCCGCTGGATCGGTGCCGATTACGATGTCGGCGTTGGGTTCCCGGCCCCACACGCCCGCCCAGTCGGCGACGGTGGTGGCCCGAGTCAGGGTTCCGGTCAATTCGACGTCCACCGTCGCGGGCCGGGTCACCGCGAGTGTCGGATCAAGGGCGACCGCGGCCGCGAAGGGATCGTGCATATGCGCGATATAGCCCTGGTCGTACTGCCGGTGGAATTCGAAGTAGAACCTGACCGCGTCGGAGATGTAGCGGACCAGGGGATTCGGCGCCGTCGAGCGGATCCCGTCGTGGTCTGCCTCCGAAACCGCTTCGGCGGGTACGCTTCCCGCGCGCTCCGCGAGCAGGGTCAGATGCTTGGGGACCATTTCGATGGTCTCGGTGATGTCGAGTGCGCACACCAGCGGTCTGCGATCGGCGGGCGCCGCCGAGAACGCGTCGAAGACCTCCTTGGCGGCCTCCGGGTCCACGTGCACGTTCCATTCATTGGTCGGCGTCGTATTTCCGGGGTGGTTGAAGGCGCCACCCATGATCACCAGTCGCTTCAGCAGCCGCGGCAGCGCGGGCTCGAGGCGCAGGGCCAGGGCGAGATTCGTCAGCGGTCCGGTGCACAGGCCGATGAGCTCGCCCGGATGCGCGCGGACCAGTGCGACCCACATTTCGGCCGCGGTTCGCTCCGAGAGGGCCCGCGTCGGGGGCGGCAGTTCGGCGTAGCCGATACCCTGCGGTCCGTGCGTATCCTCGGTGGTGCGCAATGGAATTGCCAGCGGCTCCGGCGCGCCGAGCGCGACTTCGATCTCGGGGGCCCGGCACACCTCCAGCCACGCCAGATTGTTGACGGCCACCTGTGCCGCGGGCACATTGCCCGCGGTGGCCGCGATGCCGACGATCTGGGCATCGGGGGAGGCCAGCAGGTAGAGCAGGGCGAGGGAGTCGTCGATGCCGGTATCGACGTCCAAGATGATCTGCTGCCGCACAGCACGAGCGTAGCGACCGTTCGGATAACTATGTGCGTCGCCCACGGTGACGTGTTGGTACACCCGTCTGGCACATATGTCTGAGACGTGTTGTAGGCTGGTAGGCATGGGAAACCGAGAAGACCTCTTGGCCGGGGCGCGCAAGGCGATCATGGAGCGCGGTGTCGCCAAGACCACCGCCCGCGACATCGCGGCCGCCGCCGGCGTCAGTCTGGCCGCCATCGGCTACCACTTCGGCTCCAAGGAACGGCTGATCACCGAGGCGCTGGCCGAGGCGCTCGGCAGCGGCATCGGCGATGGGATGGAGGCGCTGATCCGGGCGACGAAGGGGCGGCCGATGCCGGAGGCGTTCGCGTCGATGCTGAACGGCCTGCCCTCGATTTTCGCGGAGAACCGGGAGGGCATGCTGGCGAGTATGGAGAATCTACTGCGTGTCGCACGCTCCGCGGAGTCGCAGACATTCATGGCGGAGAACCTGCCCCACGCCTACGCGGATATCGCCACCGCGCTGCGCGAAACACATCCGGAGCTGACCGCCGAGCAGGCCGACGCCGTGGCCGAGCTGTATTTCACTCTGACCCAGGGCCTTTCGGTGCTGTGGCTCATCAACCCGGACGGCACGGTACCCGACGGCGACCGATTCGCCGCGGCATGGCAGGCGATCACGCCGGGGTGACCCGTCAGTGCCGCTCGTTCTCGGCCGCTTCGTTCTCGGCTACTTCGCCCTCGCTCACCGGGACATCGCGTAACTGCCGCAGCGCCACCACCGCGATGAGCAGCGACGCGATACCCGCGATCCCCGCGGTGATGTGCACACCGTGCAGGAACGCCTCACGCGCCGCGCCGAGAACCGAATCGCCTATGTGGCCGGGTAGTTCGGCCGCGACCTGCACGGCGGCGCCGAGCGTATCCCGCACCGATCCGGTCGCCTCGTCGGACAGTTCCGCGGGCAGCGTCGCGCTGAGATCACCGCGATAGATGGCGATGCTGATACTGCCCAGAATCGAGATGCCCAGCGCGCCACCGAGTTCGGCACCGGTCTCGGAGACCCCCGAGGCCGCGCCCGCCTGCTCTGGTGGCGCCGATCCGACGATGATCTCGGTGGTGATGCCGAACACCGGGGCCAGCCCCAGCGAGCAGATCACCGACGCGGCCAACGCCAGGCCATAACCCCCGGTGGCCGCGAGCTGCGTCATCGTGAGCAACCCGACCCCGGCCAGCGCGAGCCCGCCGCTGATCAGATACGCCGGTCGCACCACCCGGACCAGTCGCGGGGTGACCTGGGAGCCGATGATGAATCCGAGTCCGGAGGGCGCCATCACCAGTCCGGTCTGCAACGGCGTCATACCGAGCACCAGCTGGAAGTACTGGGCGATGAACAGGAAGTAGCCGAAGGCGACGAAGATTCCGATCATATTGACCACCAGAGCGATCCGGAACCTGCCCAACCGGAACAACCGCAGATCGAGCATGGGATCCGGGTGGCGCAGCTGCCGCCGCACGAACAGCGCGCCGAGCAGCGCACCGCCGGCCAGGGCGAGCGCCGAGCCGACGCCCACTCCGTCCTGCGCGATCTGCTTCATCCCGAAGACCACCGCGATCATCGTCGCCACGCACAGCGCCGCGCTCACCGGATCGAGCCTGCCCGCCTCCGGATCCCGGAACTCCGGCAGCACCTTCGGCCCCAGGATCAGCAGCAGCACCATGACCGGCACCGCGAGCAGGAATACCGAACCCCACCAGAAGTTCTCCAGCAGCACGCCGCCGAATATCGGTCCGACCGCACCGCCCGCCGAATACGCGCCGACCCACACGCCCACCGCGACCGACCGCTGCCTGGCATCGCGGAACATATTGAAGATCAACGACAGCGTGGACGGCGCGACCGTCGCCCCGGCGATACCGAGCAGCGCCCGGCAGCCGATGAGGATCTCCGAGGTCGGCGCGAACGCCGCCACGACCGAGACCAGCGCGAAGATCGCGGCCCCCGCCAGCAGGATGCGCCGCCGCCCGATGCGGTCACCGAGCGTGCCCATGGTGATCAGCAGACCCGCCACCATGAAGCCGTAGATATCGATGATCCACAGCAGTTGCGCACTGGTCGGATGCAGGTCGGAGCTGATCATCGGTACGGCCAGATGCAGCACCGTGAGGTCCATGGCGTAAACCAGGCAGGCCAGCGCGAGCACGGCCAGCCCGATCCACTCGGTGCGTCCGGCGCGCGCCGGTGATCGGTCCGCGGTGGGGGCGGAGGTAGCCATGGTGCCGATTCCCTCCGGCGTGATGATCTCGGTGGCGGTCATGTCGGTGCTGACGGTTCGTGAGCCACCATTTCATCGGCAACCGACGGTAATCCGCAAAGGATTTTTCGTGGCCTGCCTCGCGTCGCCTACCGGGTGCGCACCGACCAGGCGGGGGTGTTGCCACCGTAGGCCGGGGCGGGCCAGGCGTAGTCGGGGTACTCGGCGAATGCGGGCGCGGCGGTGACGAGTTTGCCGTGCAGTACCGCGGCATCCGGGTGCGGCGGCGTGGCAGGGCCGTGGTTGATCGTCCGGCCGGGCGCGCTGAGCAGCCAGGACGCCGTGCGTGCCAGCGATACTCGGATGTCGCGGCCGATGCCGTCGTAGGTGCGGGCGGCCAGCGCGTCGATCACACCCGCCGCGAGCAGATAGCCGGAGGCGTGGTCGAGCGCCTGTGCGGGCAACGCGCCGGGCACGGATGGGGCGCCTTCGATAATCGAGATGCCGGTGGCGGCCTGCACAATGCTGTCGAATCCGCGGCGCCCACCCCAGGGACCCGTGTCACCCCACGCGCAGACCCGCCCGTGCACCAGCCCGGGCCGCACCGAGAGGTCGAGGCCCGCGTATTCCAGCGCGCCCGGCCGGTATCCGGTGACCAGCACATCGGCCGAGGCCAACAGCTCGTAGAAGGCCGGGTCGCGCAGATCGAGCCGGGTCGAGAGCTTGCCCTGGCAGGTGTCGACGTAATGCCACGGAATCTCGGCCAGGAAGGGTGGATCCACCCGCAGCACCTCCGCGCCGAGCAGGGCGAGGGTCCGCGTCGCCACCGGGCCCGCGATGACCCGGGTCAGATCGAGTACGCGAATTCCGCGCAATGGCTGGAACGGGGTGGCATCCGAGCGGGATTGGCTGCTCGCCCGGTCCGCGCGTGCCTCGATCGCCACCAGCGGCCCGGAGGCGGCGGACACCGCCTCGGGGGTGTCCGCCCACTCCTCCTCGGTGCGCACCCGGACCGCGATCGCCCCATAGGCGGCGGCGGTCTCCTCGATATCGGAGGCCCGGCTCATGGCCAGTTGTGCCACCGCGAGATCGAGCGGCGCGTTATCGGGTAGTCCGAGTGCTGCCAGCAGCTGGGCCCGGTGGTGCGGGTAGTTGGCGTGGGTGCGCACCCAGCCGTCGAAGGTCGGGAAGAAGCCGGATAGTTCCGCGAACATGGTGGGCTGCCTGCCGTCGGCGCGCAGCAGCCGGTCGCTGCAAAAGGACGCGGTGATCCGATCCGGGTCGATCCGATGCGCCACCGGGGCCAGTCCGTGCGCGTCGCGCAACCGGTTCGAGGCCGCGGCCGTAGCGGCCACCGATCCGGCCGCTAATGCCCAAACCGGCAGTGTCGCAGCAAGATTATTGCCGGGATCGGGGACCGGAGTAATGGCGGAGGCGGGGACACCGATTCCGGCTTCGTAGTCGTGGACCAGCTGTGCGTGCGCGTTCACCACATCGACAGTAGTAGTTCCGCGCACGGTGCGGTGTGGCGAAGCCAGACAGGTCGCCACGGGCAATCTCGGCGCAATGCGGCAGAATCGGTGCGCTGGACGAGATGAGAGGTGGCGATGAGGCAGACGATCACCGGTACCGACTGGCTGCGAGTGCTGCGTTCGGATCCCGCTCCGCGCCACCAGCTCGTCTGTTTCCCACCCGGCGGTGGTTCGGTCAACGCGTACCAGGAGATGGCCGGGCGGTTGGGAACCGGCGCCGCGGTTCTCGGCGTGCAGTATCCCGGCCGCCAGGACCGGATCGGCGAGCCCGCGATCCCGGATCTGGAAGAGCTCGCCGATCGCATTGCGGTGGAGCTGCTTCGGCAGCGCCCCATCACCGGCCTTTCGCTGTTCGGGCACAGCATGGGGGCGACGCTCGCATTCGAGACCGCCCGCAGACTGGAGGGCGCCGGGCAGCCGGTGGGGTCGCTGTTCGTATCCGGACGTCCCGCACCGACATTCGAGGAATCCGGTCGGTTGCACCTGGGTTCGGACGACGATCTCATCGCCGAGCTGGAACGCCTGGCCAATGATCCCGCGCCGATCGGGGTGCTACGCGCCGAACCCGCGGTCGCCGAATTGGTGCTGCCCGCTCTGCGCAGTGACTATCAGGCGGTGGAGACCTACCGCTACCGGCCCGGCGACCCGCTGAGCTGCGATCTCGCCGTGCTGTTCGGCACCGACGATCCGACCGTCGATCACGCGCGGGCGACCGAGTGGGAACCGCACACCACCGGCGCCTACACGGTCGCGCCCTTCCCCGGCGGCCACTTCTATCTCGACGAGCGGGTCGACGGGGTGGTCGCCGTCGTCGCCACGCGACTGGGTCTGCGCCCGGAGGCGGATCGCTAGCCGGGCGAGTGAACCCGGGGCGTGGCCGATATGCCGCGGCGACGCCGGAGCCGGATGTAGCCCACCCAGGACACGACGACGCAGATCGCGACGAGCGCGCGTACCAGGCCGAGCGCGTTCTCCGGATAGATCACACCCGTCAGGTAGTGGTCGATGAAGCCGCTCGGCGGCAGACCGTTCTCGCCGGCCTGGCGACTGGCCCAATCCTCCAGGTCGGTGAGCGGGCATTCGTAGCCGATCACGATCGTCCCGAACCCCCACCCGAATGCGAGCAGGTGCAGCCAGATGGTGCGCGGCCAGCGCCACGCGAGGAATCCGCCGATCACCACGTACACCACGAACGCGAAATGCACGGCCGCGGTGGCATCGGCCAACAGCCGGTACAGCACATCTTCAGCATAGGCAGCGGTCGGTGGCGGCGGCCGCGCATCGCGATCACCGGTGGATGCCCGGGCCCGCGGGTGGGCTCAGCCCAGATATTCGGACTCGAGCACCAAATCCGGGAGCAGTGATTGGTATTCGACGTGTGTCTTGTGTTCGACGGTGCGCCAGGAGCGGCCCTCCCGCTCGTGCATGAACCGCCGATAGCCCGGTGCGCCCGGCATTTTCACATTGTCGGCGACCACGATCGACCCGGGATGGAGCCAGCCCGCGGCGAGGATTGTCTTCAGGTCCGGCAGATACGCGTTCTTCCAATGGTCGATGAAGACGAAATCCACTGTGCCCGGACCGAAATCGTGCTCTATGGCGAGGGTCCGCAGGGTCCGGCCGTCGTCGCCGATCTTGCCGACCAGCACGCTCACCCGGTCGGTGAGGCCCGCGTATTCGATGATCGCGCGGGCGATCTCCGCATTCGCGGGGCTGGTCTCGATCGACACCAACCGGGCTCTCTCGGGCATCGCCCGCCCTATGCGGATCGCGCTGTAGCCGCAGTAGGTGCCCAGCTCGAGCAGGACGGCCGGCTCGGCCCGGCGGACGGCCGCGTCCAGCAGCGCGCCCTTCTCGTCGCCGACGTTCATCAACAGGCTGCGCCGGCGCGCGAAATCATCGATGGCGGTGATGACGCCATCGGTGTCGCCCGCCGTCACGGTGGCCAGCACATGCTCCAGCAGCGCCTGTTCGCGGCCGTCTCCGACCTGCCCGGTGCGCAGCAGGCTCGGCCCGCCGAGCACGAAACGAAGCGCTGACCAACGCAGGAACGGCAACCTGTCGCGCAGCACGGCGCCGAGTCCCTCCGCATTCGGCATGCGACCCCTTTCGTAGCGGCATCGCCTGCGATTCTGCTCCGGAACCGGCCGTGGCGGGCACTTTCGCGCCCGATCAGGTCAGGGGTGTCACCACGGCGACGGCTGATAGTCCTTGAGGAAGCAGCCGAAGAGATCGGTCCCGGTCTCACCCTGCACGATCGGGTCGTAGACGCGGGCCGCGCCGTCCACAAGATCCAGCGGGGCGTGGAAGCCCTCGTCGGCCAGCCGCATCTTCGTGTAATGCGGACGCTCGTCGGTAATCCATCCGGTATCGACGGCCGTCATCAGGATCGAATCCTCTTCGAACAGCTCCCGCGCACTGGTGCGGGTCAGCATGTTCAGCGCCGCCTTGGCCATATTGGTGTGTGGATGGCCCGGGCCCTTGTACGCGCGCGAGAACTGCCCCTCCATGGCGGACACGTTCACGATGTACTTGCGCCGCGCCGCCGCCGCGGCCATGGTCGGGCGCAGCCGCGACACCAGGATGAACGGTGCGACCGAATTGCACAGCTGCACCTCGAGCAGTTCGGTCGGGTCCACCTCGGCGACCGTCTGCACCCAGCTGTTGGTATGCGCCAGATCCGGCACCAAACCGCCCGCGTCGATCGCGATGCCGCGCGAAATGCGTTCGGGGGTGGCCGATCCCGCGACCAAGGCCAGTTCCGCGACATCGGCGGCGGTGAGCGTCGGCGTCAGAGACGCGGTGAGCGCGGTGGGGTGCGCCTGCATGGTCTTGCCGAAGGTCACCGTATCCGGCAGCGCGCCCGCGGGCAGCGGACCGGACTCCGCCTCGACCAACGCACTGTAGGCGCCGGGGGACCGGCGCACGGTCTGCGCGGCATTGTTGATCAGAATGTCGAGCGGGCCCTGCGCGGCCACATCGTCGGCCAGCGCGACCACCTGGGCCGGGTCGCGCAGGTCGATGCCGACAATGCGCAACCGGTGCAGCCAGTCGGCGCTGTCGTCCATGGCGGCGAAGCGGCGGATGGCGTCGTTCGGGAAGCGGGTGGTGATGGTGGTGTGCGCGCCGTCACGCAGCAGCCGCAGCGCGATATACATGCCGATCTTGGCGCGGCCGCCGGTGAGCAGTGCGCGTCGGCCGGTCAGATCGGTCCGCGCGTCGCGCTTGGTGTGGCTGCTGGCCGCGCAATCCGGGCACAGTTGGTGGTAGAACGCGTCCACCCGGGTGTAGCGCTGCTTGCAGATGTAGCAGGGGCGCGGACGGATCAGCGTGCCCGCACTCGCGCCGGAAGCCGACGAACTGATCGGGATGCCCGCGGTCTCGTCATCGATCCGGCTCGGCGAGCCGGTCGCGGTCGCCGCGACCACGGCCCGGTCCGCCTCCGACACCGCCGCCCTGGCCTCGGTCCGCCGCCGCTGCTTGAGCTTCTTGAACATGTGCCCGACCGCGCGCTGGACCGCGACCGAATCCGGATGATCCTTGTCCAGCTGCCCCGCCTGCTCCAGAACGCGCAGGCAGGCGGCCAGATCCTCCGGGTCGATGGCCGGGTCGGTCGAGATCGGCGACGTGGTGTGTGCGGCCATCGGAATGCGGGGGGATCCTTCGTGAACAGTGACGGTTGACCCACCTATTCTCGCATCGGCGACTCCACGACCCGGACCGGCGGTCGGTTCGGGTGGCGAAGCGGTGCCGCGGCCGGTTCCAGCGCCCGATCACCGGGGCCGCGCTCGCGCAGCCGTGCGAGGTGGGTCAGGCGGTCGGGGAACTAGCGGTCGGTGGCGTCGGCGCCCGGATACGGCGCGTTCGCGGCGTGCAGATCCTCGACGAAGTTGGCGATCGCCTCGGCGACCAGCAGCGGTTCGGTCACCGGCAGCCAGTGGTCGGCCGGAATCGGGCAGCGCCACAATCGGTCCACCCAGCGCGCGCTGCCGTAGTAGAGGAACGGGGGCACCAGCACGTCGGTGGTGTCGACCACCAGCTGTACCGGAACCGCGGTCCGCCGCGTCCGCGGCCGCAGCAGGTGGTGCGCAAGATTGGCCCGGGCGATCCGCGCGCCCGCTGCCAGGTCGCCGCGCCAGGTCGGTGCGATCGGGGCATGTGCGCGGGCGATGCCGCCGAGCCGTTCGATCAGCCAGGTCCGCACGCGCGGCGGATAGGCGATGCGCTGTGCGGCGATCTGCGCCGAACCCGCGCCGTGCCGCCAGAATTTCCGGTCGGTCAGCAGCTGCCCGGCCCGCTCCGGCTTGGTGACCAGCTCGCGCAGGGTGATTCCGACATGGTCGAGGTTGGGGCCCGCGATGGCGGTGAACGAGGCGATCCGGGTATTGGCCCGCGGATCGCAGACCGCCTCCCAGATCTGCACCGCGCCCCACCCGTGTCCGCAGACGTGCACCGGCTGTTTCGGACTGACCGCCTCGACCAGCGCGAAGAAGTCGTCGGCCAGTCGGTCGAGCCGATATTCGCGCGACGCATCGGGTTTCGCCGAGCGGCCGTGCCCGCGCAGGTCGTAGGTGATGACCCGGAAGCCATCGGCCAGCAGCGCCGCCACATCGGTCCACACGAGATGGGTATCCGAGAGGCCGTGCACCAGTACCAACGGATCGCCCGCCGGATCGCCCCATTCGTAGACGGCCAGCTCGGCCCCCGCGCCGGGCACCCTCGAGGTGCGGATCGGCCGATGGGTGCCGGTCGGATCGGTGCTGTCGAGCGGTTCGGTCATATGTGCTGCCTCGGTCGATGAGCCATCGCGGTCGGATCCCGGCACGCGCTTGTACCGCCGGTACGCTATTCGATACTGACAGTACGATCGGCCCGACGCAATGCGGGAGACGGTCGGTCGGTATGAGGTAGATCACCGATTGCGCGGATTCGGCGCGGATGACGAACATGCCTCGTTGCCCTGTCGATCGCAGTGGAGGCTGGAAGCGTCATCGGAGTTGGACCCTTGCGGCGCGATGAACGTACCGGCGGTACGTGTATGCTCCGTACTATGCCCCGAGTCAATGTCCGACCCGCGCCGCGGGCGACATCCCGCGAGGAGATCGTCGACGCGGCGATCCGGGTGATCGACCGGGACGGCCCGCGCCCGAGCATGGACGACATCGCCCGCGAGGCCCACATCACCAAACCCCGTCTGTACCGCCAGTTCGCCGACAAGGCCGATCTCTACACCGAGATCGGTAACCGGATGGCGAAATCGGCCGCCGCCGCGGCGGGCAATGATCTGACCCTGATGCTGCAACCCCCGCGTATCGCGCTCGGCCGGGTGCTGGCCGGTTACGCGGACAGCATTCTGAAGCACCCCAACGTATTTCGTTTCCTCGGCCAAGCGCAGGCGACCCAGCAGGCGGACGGTTCGGTGCTCCAGTTCGACCTGGGCCGTGCCGCGGCGGGCCGCTTCGCGAAACAGGCCCGCGATATCGCCGAATCGCTGCCCATCGACCCGGCGGGCATCGATTACCTGTCACGCGCCGTGGTCGGCGTGGTGGTGGCGACCACCGATCTCTGGCTGGGTGACACGGGTCGTCCCGCGCCCGAGCGGACCGCCGAATTCGTCGACCAGGCCACGGAATTCGTCTGGGGTCTGATCGACGGATTTCTGCGTCGCCAGGGTATTTCGGCCGATCCGGACACCCCGATCTTCACCACGCTCGCCGCCGTCGATCGGGCCGACCGCACCGCGGGCTGACCGGAGATCGTCCCCGAACGATGCCCGGCCGACATATGCCCGGTTTGTTGACAACGTGCCAATAGTGGTGGAATCTGATGTCGTGGGACCGGCGCCGAGGCCGGACCCGCGGCGCACGCGCCGGTCCTGGCGGCAGCAGCCTGCGGCGCTGCGAGGGGACCGGGCGGGCCGCATCGGCACAGCGAAGTAAGGATCGACAAGATGGCACGCGCGGCGTGGAGTGACGACGAGGTCGAGGCGGTACGGGAACTCGCGCGGACATTCTTCGAGAAGGAAGTCGTTCCGCACGAGGAGAAGTTCGTCAAGCAAGGCCACCCGGACCGCCACCTCTACAACCGTGCCGGTGAGCTCGGCCTGCTCTGCCCCTCGATCCCGGCCGAATACGGCGGCGGTGGCGGAACATTCGCACACGAGGCGGCCATCATCGAGGAGCAGGCCTTCGCTGGCGACGGCTCGATGGGCCTGCCCGTGCACAGCGCGATCATCGCGCCCTACCTGCACCACTTCGGCTCCGAAGAGCTCAAGCGGCGGGTACTGCCGAAGGCGGCCAGCGGCGAAATGGTGCTCTCCATCGGCATGACCGAACCCGGCACCGGCTCCGACCTGCAGAACATCAAGACCCGAGCGGTCCGCGAGGGCGACGAGTACGTCATCACCGGATCGAAGATCTTCATCACCAATGGCTGGCTGTGCGACGGCATCATCATCGCCGCCAAGACCGACCCGACCAAGGGCGCGGCGGGTGTTTCGCTCATCTTCGCCGAGGTCTCCGACGAGACGCCGGGCTTCAAGCGTGGCCGCATCCTCGACAAGATGGGTGGTAAGGCCCAGGACACCGCCGAACTGTTCTTCGACGGCCTGCGGGTGCCTGCGGCCAACCTGCTCGGCGAGGCCGAGGGCCAGGGTTTCTATCAGATGATGCAGCTGCTGGCCCAGGAGCGGCTGGTCACCGGCATTATCGCGGTGGCCATGATGGAGCAGGCGGTCACGCTGACCATCGACTACACCAAGGGCAGGGAGGCCTTCGGCAAGCCGCTGTTCGCCATGCAGAACACCAAGTTCGAGCTGGCCGAATGTGCCACCATCGCCAAGGTGAGCCGCACGTTCCTGGATGACTGCATCGGTAAGCACCTGCGCGGCGAGCTGGATATTCCCACCGCCGCGATGTCGAAGTACTGGCTCACCGACCAACTCGGTATCGTTGTCGATCGCTGCCTGCAACTGTTCGGCGGCTACGGCTACATGACGGAGTACCCGATTTCCCAGCTCTATACCGGCGCCCGCGTCCTGCGCATCCTCGCGGGTAGCAACGAGGTGATGAAGGATCTCATTGCCCGATCTCTCTGAAACCCGCAGCGAGAACGGGTCGTCCGCGATGGCTCCGACCGGCGCCGTCGCGGAGACGCCACGGCGACGTCGGCTGGAACCGGATGAGCGTCGCGCGCAGATCCTCGCCTGCGCCATCGATATGTTCGGCGAGCGTCCCTACGCGGCGGTCTCCACCGCGGAACTGGCCCAGCGGGCCGGCGTGGCGCGCGGCCTGATCAACCACTATTTCGGTAATAAGCGGGATTTGTATCTCGCGGTGGTCCGCCGCATGGTGACGTTGCCGCGTATTGATGACATGGTCGTGCCGACCGGTACCGATCGCGAGCGCGTCGATGCCAGCGTGCGGTGGTTGCTGGACACCATCGCCGAGCACGGCAGCACCTGGGTGAAGGTGACCAGCCACGAAGGCGTCGGCGATGACCCCGAGGTCCAGCAGATCCTGGATCAAGCCGACGACGCGGCGGCCGACCGGATGCTGTTGATGGTCGGCATGTCCGGTTCGGCACACGGTGCGGAGTTGCGTGCGCTGGTGCGCGCCTATGGCGGCCTGGTGAAGGTGGCCGGGCGGGAATGGATCGTGCGACGCACGCTGGACCGGGATCAGGTGCACGCACTCCTCGCCGACATGCTCATGACGCTGGTCACCGAGACGATGCCGAAGATCGATCGCGGGCGTTGAGTGCACAATGGCGCGTCGTGCGTGTCGGCATGCCACGCCCGGCGCACCGGTTCGGTCAGCTCGTGAATTCGGGCGAGGGCCGACGGGCAAGCGCGCCGTAGCGCACGGGCGAGAGATGCCCGGGCGCGTGGCCTTGCCTGCCGTACCTCAGCTCGATGACCTCCTCGCGGCGATGCTCCACCAGCAGCGCACCGACCCCGGTGATCCACAGCGCCGCGGTGAGGATGGCTCCGACCTGCGTCCATCCGATGAATCCATAGCCCGCGGCGGTGAGCGTGCAGGCCAGACCGACGACGCCGAACGCGCACAGGATGATGCCGGGAACGTTGTAGTCATCGCCGAGGAGGTCACCGGCCTGGGCATGCCACGGCCGTTCCTTCTTGTCCGAAGCCTTGCTATCGAACATGGATCCTCCTGATGGTGGCTGCGCCTGGTCGGAGATTCGGCCTCTGATCAGCATGAACCTCCGCCGCCGGTTTCGCGAGGGGGGTTTGCCGGTTCGTTACTGCGGCTCGTTGGGACCGTCGCCGCGGTGAACCCGGTCGGTGCTCTTTCCGCTGTGCCCCCGAAACTGGTGGCAATTCATACAACATTTCGGGCCATATGGTCGCTTTCCTGCCCCTATCCTTTGTCGTGATCGGGGCGGGGTTCGGGCAGCCCGAGGTTCCTGCGCGAATGGTGGATGCGAGAGGTACCTGGGTATGGCACGAATGCAACAGTGGGAGGAGCGCGAGCGCGAGCGCTGGTCGGAGCCGGCGGAGGAGGACCCCGGCGAGCGCTGGCCGCAGGTGCGTCTCGAGGAACGCGGACGAGGGCGCGGTGACGCCAAGCCGATCGTCAACCCCTACGCGATCGTCGCGCTTGTCGCGGCACTGCTGGCCCTGTTCCCGGTTGCGATCGTATTCGGCCTCATCGCCTTCGGTCACCCCAAAGGCAGGGGCATGGCGACCTTCGCGGTGCTGCTCGGACTGGCCGAGGCGGGAGCGATCGCCGCGTTCGTGGTGCTGACCGGGCAGACGTTCTCGGATGGGCTGATCAGGGCCGAACAGCCCGTCATCGCGCAGACCGTCGCGGTCCCCGCGACCACCGCGGCACCGACCACCCCCGTGCCGACCACGACGTCGACGCCGACGGTCACCGCGACCCCCCAGGTTGTCGGGCGCAAGGGTGCGGCCTGCCCGGAGGACCAGCTCGGGCAGATCGGCCAGGGCGCCGACGGCGGCACCCTGCTCTGCCTATCCGTGGCCGGGACATCGGGCGGATACCAGTGGTCGGGTCCGTTCAATGTCGGCACCGGCCAGTTCGAGGCGGGAACGAAATGCGATCCGTCGGTCTCCAAGACCGGCCGCACCACCGACGGGCGCGCGCTGGTCTGCGAAGGATCCGGGCGCAGCGGCACCTGGGTGCGCTGGACCGAATAGCCGGAGCGCCTACTCGGGCTTCTTGGCTCGACTCGGCTGCACCCGCGGCGGCTCGTTCGGCATCTTCGGATACTGCGGCGGCCACGGCGCGTCCATCAGGCCCGCGGCCATATCGCGTTCGGACATCTCCAGCAGCGGCTCGATCGACTGCGGGGTTCGCCCCGCCCAGGGATCACCGAATTCGGCCAGCCGAGCCGGGACGGTCGCGATGGTCAACTCATCCGGCACCACGCCGTCCAACTCGGACCAGGCGATCGGGGTGGAGACCTGCGCGCCGACCTTCGGGCGCACGCACCAGGCGCCGAAAACCGTTTTGTGCGGAGCGTTCTGATTGAAGTCCACGAATACCCGGTTGCCGCGCTCCTCCTTCCACCACTGTGCGGTGATCTCCCCGGGATGTCTGCGTTCCAGTTCGCGAGCCAGCGCCACCGCGGCGGCACGCACCTGGTAGCCGTCCCATTTCTCTTCCAGCGCGACATAGATGTGCAGTCCACGCGAGCCCGAGGTCTTGAGCCGCGATTCGATGCCCAACTCGCCGAACAGCTCCCGGGTGAGCACGGCGGCGTGTTTGAGATCGTCGAAGGTGATGCCGGGGGAGGGATCGAGATCGATGCGCAGTTCGTCGGCGATATTCAGGTCCGCGACGTGGTTGGGCCAGACGTGGAAACCCAGGCAGCCCTGGTTCACCGCCCAGAGAATATGCGCGAGGTCGTGCGCGACGAGTGCGTCGCTCGTGGTGCCGTTGGGGGTGGAGACCTCGACCGTGTGCAGCCAGTCCGGCGCCGATTTCGGCACTCGCTTCTGGAACCACGACTTGCCGGACGCCCCATCGGGATAGCGCTCCAGTAGCAGCGGCCGGTCCCGGACCACGCCGAGGAACGGTCCGGCGACGGCCTGGTAGTACCGCACCAGATCGAGTTTCGTCTCACCGCGCTTGGTGAAGTAGACCTTGTCCGGGTTGCTGATCGTGACGGTTCTGCCGTCGACTTCGATCTCGATCGACGCACTCACTTTTTGGCCGCTTCCTCGAAGATGGTGCTCAGCTCGGCGGGGGCGACCTCGTCGAGCTGAGCATAGGTGCAGGATTCGGGGATGCGGTCGGTGCGGAACCGAACCAGCCTTCCGCCGTGCCGGAGTCGCCCGGATTGCACATGTTCGTAGCGGACCTCGGCGACCAGTTCCGGGCGCAATGCTTCCCAGGACAGATCCTTGCCGCCGGTCCATCGGCTCACCCCGCCCGGCATTTTGCCGTCGGCCTTCGCCTGCGTCGCCGCGTCCGCCCATTCCCGCCACGGGTGATTCTCGAGTGCGTTCTCCCGCAACGGTTTCAGCTCCTCGACCAGCTCCTTGCGACGGGCCGCGGTGAAACTGCTGGCGACCCCGACGTGGTGCATATTGCCCGCGTCGTCGAAGAGCCCGAGTAGGAGGGAGCCGACGCCTTCGCCGTCCTTGTGCCAGCGGAAGCCCGCCACCACGCAATCGGCGGTGCGTTCGTGCTTGATCTTCAGCATGACCCGCTTGTCCTGCAGGTAGGCGAGCTCATCGGATTTGGCCATGACCCCATCGAAGCCCGCTCCCTCGAATCGGGTGAACCAGTCCTGGGCGACGTCGGGGTCCTGGGTGATCGGCGTGAGGTGGACCCGCGCGAATTCGGTATCCAGGATGGTCTCCAGCAGTCGCCTGCGTTCGGCGAACGGTTCGCCGGTCAGATCCTTGTCGCCGAGTGCGAGCAGGTCGAACGCGACGAAGCTGGCCGGTGTTTCCACGGCCAGTTTGTTGACGCGGGAGGCCGCGGGGTGCAGCCGGTTCTGGAGCGTGTCGAAGTCCAGACCCTGATCGGTGACGACCACGATCTCGCCGTCCACCACGCATTTCTCCGGCAGCGCCCGCTTCAGCAGATCGGCGACCTCGGGAAAGTACCGGGTGAGTGGGCGGTCGTTGCGGGAGCCGAGTTCGACTTCGTCACCGTCGCGAAACACGATGCAGCGGAAGCCGTCCCATTTCGGCTCGTAGCTCAGACCGGGCTCGCGCGGCACCGATGGCGCCGTCTTCGCCAGCATCGGCCGGACAGGTGGCATGACCGGTAGGTCCACGCGCTCCTCCTGGGGTTGTCGGTCACCCATATAGACGCCGTGGCCGACACAGACTCATCGGTACGCGGTGTCGGGCTCGATCGTAGGCGCATGCACCGACAGGTCGGAGGTATTCGAGGGCCGACGGCACACCGACACGGTGTGCGGGCTATTCGAAGGCGAAGGTGCTGTTCTGCCTGTACCCGGGGAGGGTGCCGGCTCAGTTGTCGAGCCAGCCGTGCTGTTCGGCGAAGGTGGTGAGGCGGTCGCGGATGGTGAGGATTTCACCGGCGGTGAGGGCGGGGCTGGCGTCCAGTAGAAGCTCGGTGATCAGGCGTTTATGTTCGGCGGCGGAGAGTTGACCGGAGATGGATCTGTCCTTCTTGTGCCTGGGTGGCGGGCCGACGGGCGGGCCGCCGACGGCAGTGAGATTGACAGCTTTCGGACCACGATCGCCCTCGGTGACATCGAATTCGAATACCCGGCCCTGGCGCAGTTCGTCCTCATCCAGGCCGATGTCGTTCACGTGGACGAACACATCCGGACCGCCGTCCTCCGGCCTGATGAACCCGAACCCTCGAGAGCTGTCGAACGACACCAATTTCCCGATGGACACCAACACCCGCTCCTCGCCGCCGCCGTCACTACTGGCCCACTTTAGCTCGCATTATCCACGTCGTTGTTCGAAAGCGCCTTTTGAAGGGAGTTGAAGACGGTGAGGCCCTGACCGACCATTCCGTTCACCAATTCGCCGACTCCGTCCGGTCCGTTGAGCACCGTCAGGTTCGCGTTGGACAGTCCGGCCGAGGCCTGTTTCACAATTTCGGGCAGTTGTTCGATCAGCAACTGGTCCAACGCAATTCGGTTGTTCGACGCGGCCGCCTCGGCCTGGATCCTGGTGCGGTCGGCCTCCGCCTCGGCCAGGATGCGCACCCGGTCGGCCTCGGCCTGTGCCGGTTTCACGACCTCGGCCTGGAGTTGTTGTTCGCGCAAATGCGCCTCTTTGCGGGCCTGCTCCGCCTGCGCCGTCAGGACCTCTTGCATGGCGATCGCCTCGGCCAGCGGGCCGGCCTGGGCAGCCTCCGCGTTGGCTTTATCGATATCGCGCTGATATTGCGCTTTCAAGATCGAGGTTTCGCGCTGGTACTCGGCCTGCCTGCGCAGCGATTCCTGTTCGGCCTCGGCGGCCTTCTGCGCGGCCTGCGCCTGCGCGATCTGCGCGTCCCGCTGTACCGCCGCATTGTGCGGGGCGGCCAGCGCATTGATGTAGCCGAGATTGCCGTCATCGATGGACTGGATCTGGAACGAATCGACCCACAGCCCGATATTGCTCATCTCCACCTTGGAGGCGACCAGTACTTCGTCGGCCAGCTTCTGCCGTTCCCGAATGATCTCCTCGACCGTCATGGAGCCGACGATGGAGCGCAGATGACCCGAGAAAATGCGACCGGTCAGCACCGACATCTCCCTTTCCTGTTCGGAAAGGAATCGCTGCGCGGCATTCACGATCGACAGAGTGTCGTTGGCGACCTTGAAAGCGATCACCGCGCGGACATCGAGCTGAATCGCCTGCTTGGTGACGCAGCGTTCCTTGATCTCCGCCTCGAACATGGCCAGCGACAGATAACTGACCTTGCGGAACAGCGGCACCACCCAGGCGCCGCGCCCGATGACCACCTTGAACGGCGCGTTGTCCTTGACCTTGGCGCCGCTGACCAGCATCGCCTCATCCGGATCCGGTACGTGGTACCCCAGCACGTGAGCCTCCCATAATGTTTCAGATTTCTTCCAGCGGATCCGGGGCCAACGGAATCCAGGGGATGACATCGACGATGCGCCCGGGATGGGCGGCGATGACCAACACTGTGGTACCGGCTCGAATCGGCTCGTTCCCCCGCGCGATATACAACTCCGTACCCCCGCGAATCGCCACCAGCACCTCCCCCAACATTCCGGCGCCCCGGATCGGCGATGTCAGCGTACCCGTCATTCCCTGCACGGGGTCGGTCATCGCACGCAACTCCTCGGCTAGGCATCGGAACCTGCGAGCTCAACCCGCACCGGTCGATCGATGATCTCAGCGTACTGCCCGAAAGTCCCGCCCGATTCACCCAATTCGTCGCACCGGTCGTTTCCGCGAGTCGACATCCACGCGAATGCGCCGAGTCGTCATGTGGCGCTGAGGGTATCGCGTGGCTCGCGTATCGTCCTTGCATGGCTGGACGGCTTGCGCTGATTGTGGGATCGGAGTGTGCCGCGCTGGGGGAGTTGGGTTTCGTCTCCGAGCTGGCGACCGGACTGGATACCAGTCTGACCGCGGCGGGTGGCTGGCGACCCGCCAGGGCGGTGGCGGGACCGGTGCTGAATCCGACCGCCGCGGACCTGGTCGCGGCGGTGGACGAAGCGTTCGCGGCCGCCGCGGCGGAGCAGGCGACCCTGCTGCTCGGGTTCATCGGGCACGGGGTGTCGACCGGCGAGGAGGATTTCTATCTGCTCGGGCACGATTCGCCCGCGGTGCCTACCTCGCGCACCGCGTTCCACTTGACTCAGGAGATCCGGGAACGGCTCAACCAGTCGGCGCTGGACGGCCTGGTGGTGCTGGTCGACGCGTGCGAACCGGAACAGGGCGTGCTCGGTGCGGCCCGCCGCTGGACCGATCTGCTGGCCCGGTCGGCGGGGCGGATGGAACTCTTGGTCGCCGCGGGCGACGGACCCGCGTATTCGGGATGCTTCACCCGGACCCTGCTCGAAACCTTCGACGCGGGCCTGCCCGCACGCGGAGAGAATCTGCTGCCCTCCGATCTGGTCGGCCCGGTCGCGGTGGCGTGTACCCGGCAGCAGCCGCACCATCTATCGTTCACCTCGGGCACCGTCTCGGGCTCCGGCGGCGACCCCGGATTGTGGTTGGTGCCCAATGTGGCACGCCGACGAGATGCCGTGACCGGCAGGCCCGCAGCGGGTTTCGTCGATCATCTGACGCGTAGGCTGTTGCTCACCGCCACCGTGCGCGAGACGCTCACCGCGATCGTGGAGTCGGGCGGGCATCGGTTGCGCGCGGTCGTCGGCCCGCCCGGGGTCGGCAAATCCACCCTGCTGGCCATGCTCATCCGGCCGAGCCTGGTGGATACACTGCCGGTCGCGCCCGAATACATCACCGCCGCCGTCTTTTTGACGGTGAACAGTTCCTTCGCCGGGGTGGCCGCCGAACTGGCGACCCAGCTCGCGGCCCGGCTGCCCGGCTTCGCCGCGGCGCGCGAGGCGACCAGGGAGGCGGCCGCGGCGAACGCCGCCGAACTCGACGCCTTCGATATCGAGGTGTGCCGTCCGTTGGGGCGGCTGGCGCAGGCCGGTCGCCGGACCACCATCGTGCTGGACGGGTTGAACCAGCCCGAAGAAGGCACTCGGCGGCTGTTGATCGGCGCCGTTGCCCAGCTGACCGATCGCCCGGCACTGCGAAATGTGCGCGTCATCATCGGATTCCGGGAGGGCGCGGGGGTCGAGCACGATCCCGCGCTGGCGCATATGCACCGCATCGAGGTGGTCGAGCCCGCCGCCGACGATATCGCTGCCATTATCGGCGCCGTTCACGACGACGATATCGAGCCGGATCGGTCGGGTTGGGTGCGGTGGATCGAAGGACTTCTGGTCGAGACACCCTCCGCCGCAAGCGATCCCGCGACCGTGGCGGGTGGGTGGCTACTGGCCAGACTGCTTACCGAGGTGGTCACCGATATCACCGGACAGGCCGTCGCCGAAGAGGTCGGGCTGGACGGGGTGATCGCCCTGCGGGTCGAGGAGGCCGTGCGCGCGGTGGGTTCCGATGGCGCCGCCGCACTCGGGCCGCTGCTGGGCGTACTGGTCGCGGCCGGGGTCGGACCGGTGCTGCCGCTCGAATTGCTCGATGCGGCAATGGGTTCGCTCGGTACGGAGCTCGGCGTCAGCCGGATTCGCGACCTGACCGTGAGCCTCGGCGTGCTGGTCACCCGCAGCAGACCGGGCACCGACCAGGAGACGCTCGGTGTGACACACGGTGCGCTGCTGCCCGCGCTGTCCGCCGAAACCGCCCGGCTCGGAATAGAACTTGCCGATGCGCACTGGGCGATCAGCCGGGCGATCGAGACCAGCGCCAGTCCCCAGGCCATGGCCTATGCCCGCAGTTCGGGCGCCCGCCACTATCTGGCGCACGGCGACTCGAGTGCGGCGCTGGCCTTCCTCACGCGGCTGGAAACTCCACGCGCCGCGGATAATCGCGACCTGTGGGTGGCCTGGCTGCCCTCGTTCCTCGCCGCCGTCGGGCCCGACCACCCGGACACCCTGCACGCCCGCGGCAACCTGGCCCGCTGGCGTGGCTTCAGCGGTGACCTGGTGGGGGCGATCATGGAGACCGAAGCGCTGCTCGCCGACGAACTGCGACTGCTCGGCCCGGTGCATCCGTTCACACTCGTCGCCCGGAACAACCTGGCGTGGCTGCGGGGCGAGAGCGGCGATCTGAACGGCGCCGTCGCGGAGTTCGAGCGCTTGCTCGCCGATCAACACCGCATCCTGGCGCCCGGCGACCCCGATACCTTCCGTACTCGCAACAATCTCGCCTACTACCGTGCCCACCGCGGCGACCTCGCGGGCGCGATCGCAGAGTTCGAGCTGCTGTACGCCGATCACCTGCGGGCATTGGGCGCCGACCACCCCGACACCTTGGGCATCCGCGACAATCTGGCGACATTTCGCGCCGAGAGCGGCGACCTGCCCGGCGCGATCGCGGAGTACGAATCGCTGCTCGCCGATCGGCTGCGGGTGCTCGGACCGGAACACCCCGTCAGCTTGGACACCCGCGACAGTTTGGCCTGGTGCCGAGCCCGCAGTGGTGATCTGAACGGCGCCGTCGTGGAGTTCGAACGCCTACTCGCCGACCAACTCCGGGTGCTCGGCGCCGACCATCCGGACACCCTGATGACCCGCGACCACCTGGCCAGCTCGCGCGGCAAATCCGGAGACCCGGTCGGTGCCGTCGTGGAGTTCGAGGGCCTGCTGGCCGATCGGCTGCGCATCCTCGGACCGGACCATCCCGACACCCTCGGCACCCGCGGCAGCCTGGCCGGATACCGTGCCGACAGCGGTGATCACGCGACCGCGATCGCCGAATTCGAGCGGTTGATCCCGGATCAGCTGCGCGTCATCGGGCCGGATCATCCCGCAACCCTGGTCATCCGGAACAATCTCGCCGGGGTGCGCAGCAGTATCGGCGACTTCGCCGGAGCCAGAACGGAATTCGAGCGATTGCTGCGCGACCGGCTGCGGGTGCTCGGCTTCGATCATCCCGACACCCTGGCCACCCGCAACAACATCGCCTACTGCCGCGCGCACGGTGGTGACACCCGCGGCGCCATCGGTGAATTCGAGCGGCTGCTGGCCGACCAGCTCCGGGTGCTCGGACCCGACAATCCGAATACCCTGATCACCAGGAACAATATCGCGCTCTATCGCGGTGAGGACGGCGACTACGCCACCGCCATCGCGGAATTGGCGCTGCTGGTCAGCGATATGTTACGGGTGCTCGGCCCGGCCCACCCGAGCGTCCTCGACGCCAGGCACAATCTGCTGACCTTCAGCCTGCGCAGCCGCGACGCCCACGACGTCACCGACAAATTGGAAGAACTCATCGCCGACAAGCTCGCGGTACTGGGCGCCGACCATCCCGGTCTGCTCGTCACCCGCACCGTCCTCGCGAATCACCGTGCGGACAAGGGCGATCCGCACACCGCCGTGGTCGACTTCGAACAGCTGCTCGCGGACCGCCTGCGCATCCTGGGCCCGGATCATCCCGCCACCCTCGACACCCGCCATCAGCTCGCCCGCCTGCGCGGCCGTACGGGTGACCCGGCGGGAGCGGTCGCCGAACTCGAGGCGCTGCTCGCCGCCCGCCTCCACCTGTCCGGCGCCGACCACCCCGCCACCCTTACCACCCGCAACGACCTCGCCCACTGGCGCGCCGAAAGCGGCGACCGCGCCGGCGCCATCGCCGACTTCGAACGCCTCTGCGCCGGCCTGCTGCTCATCCTGGGCCCCGACCACCGCACCACGCTGCGCGCCCGCAACAACCTGGCCCACCACCGCGCCGAAAGCGGCGACCTCACCGCCGCCATAGCCGATTACGAATCCCTGCTCACCGACCAAACCCGCACCCTCGGCCCCACCGACCCCGACACCCTGTTCACCCGCGAAAACCTCGCCCATTGGCGTAGCCGACGCTGAGCGCGGCGAGGTCATGCCCGCGCTCCGCCTACCGTCTCATCGATCGTGGTGTGCCAGCCGACGCTGGTCACCGATGGTTCCAGGCTCAGCCGGCTCACGGCGGACTCCATCTGCCGGTCGTCGCGCTGATCGCCGACGAGTTCGGCGCGCACCTCGACCCGGCCCGGGTGCTCGGTATTGGCGCTCGAGACCGACACCAGCCGGAAGTCGGTGCGGGTCAACGACTGCACCAGAAGCGCCCGCACGTGTGCCTCGTTCGCGTCATTGGTGACGGCGCTGAAGGCGTAGGCGGCGGGCTGCTCGTCGACCGATTCGGGCCTGCGGTCCACCGCGCGCCCGGCGGCCCGCAGCGCGATATTGACCACGACCACGGCGACCGTGCCCGCCAGCGCGGTGGTGTACATGCCCGCCCCGGCCAGGGCGCCGATCGCGGCCGAACACCACAGTGTCGCAGCGGTATTGAGGCCGCGGACGTTGAGTCCGTCGCGAATGATGACGCCCGCGCCGAGGAATCCGATGCCGGAGACGATCTGCGCCGCGACCCGCGTCGGATCCGCGGTATTGCCCTCGAATCCGTTGGCCGAGAGCAGTACGAACAGCGTCGCACCGGCGGCGACGAGCGCATTGGTGCGCAGGCCGGCCATCCGCGCCCGGTATTGGCGTTCGAAGCCGACCATCGCGCCGAGGCCGACGCCGGTCAGCAGCCGCAGGATCACTTCTACCGTTGACATCACGCACTCCCTGACATGGCTGAGCGCACCATCGAACCGCAGATTACGGGTGTCGTCCCGCTCCGTGATCGGCTCCCGCGGTGTCGCCGGGTGAATTATTGGCAAACAGGGTTGTCCTAGTGTCTCCGCCGGGCATCCGGCTCACCTCCCTCGGCTGCATCGGCGCGCGCGGCACGGCCGGGCGCGGACGTAATTCGTCGCAGATGCACGGTTGAGGAACCCGGCACTGTGGCATTTTCCCAGTATTTGCCGGTCCGGACCTTTCCTCGTAAGACCTTTGGCACTTCACGGCGTAACCCGACGGGTGCCGGGAGCCAATCGGGGTCACCCCTTAGGCCGGGGAGACCTGTCCTGACCCGGGGCGTCTCTCGACGTTCGGGGTCGCTGGCCTGTATCCGTGAAGGAGCCTCAGCGAACGATCGGCACCTTGCGTTGGCCAGTAAACACCCGTCCGGAAGTATTGGCAACCCGGGTGTGATCGGGCGCACGCCGCACCGTATGCCCGAAACGGCGCAGAGCCGCCATCCGTAGACAGCGGCTCTCGGCCGAAACCGGTATGCGGGTCAGGGATTCATTTCGTAGGTGCCGGCATAGCTCAGCACCTCGTCGTAGATCCGGTCCGACCGCTGCGTGTCGGCGACCGGCTTGTGCAGCGCGCTGAGCGCCCAATCCTGTTGCGCCTGAGTCGAAGAAGACTTCGAGAAGACGCCGAGCGCATACATCGAGAAGTCTCGCACGAACACCTCGAAGATCGAGTCGACGATATCCTCCGAGGTCCCCGCGATCTTCGCCTGTTCCAGAATGAGCTGGCCGTAGGGGAGCAGGGTGAACAACTCGCCCACCGCCAGCTGGTAGTCCAGATCCTTCTGTTGCGCCTCGGTCGGCGGCGCCTGCACCGGGAATCGTACGAAGCTCTCGGCTTGGGTCAGGAACAGCGCGACATTCGGCAGGTGCCGGTATTCCGCGAATGCGGAACGCCAGTCGTTGAATCGCACCTTGCCCAATCCCGCCGCGCCGGGCTGGCGGAACAGCGCTTCGTCGTCGCCGGGATCGCGGCGCACCGGGACCGGTGGCAGCTCGGTGGCGTTGTACAGGAAGCTCGGCATGAACTTCAGCGTCAGCGCCATATTCACATGTGCGGTGCCCTCCAGTCGCGGCATCGAATCGATGGTTCCGCGCGCCACCGCGAAGTAGCTGTCCTTCTCGAAACCCCTGGCCGAGATGACATCCGAGAGCTCGCGGAACACCCGCTCGCCCTCCCTGGTCACCTTCATTTTCCCGATCGAGTTGAACATCACGAAGCGCCGGTCCTCGGGCGTGGAGCTGCGCATGTAGTCGATGGCCCGTTCGTGGTAGAGCTTCATCGCCGTCATGCGAATGTAGTTGTCGGACAGGATCTGCCGGACCTGGCCGAACTCGGTGACGGGATGGCCGAAGAGAATTTTGGACGAGGCCTGGTTGATGGTCTCGTAGAAGCAGTGCTGCACGATGCCGAGCGCCACCATGCCGATATTGAACTTGCCGCAGTTGACCGCCGCGAGCGCGACGTCGAAGGCCTTTCGTCCGGTGTGCAGGACGTCGTCGGCGGCGACCGGATAGTTCGCCAAATCGTAGGCGCTGACGTAGTTCTGGCCGTGGATGACATTATCGACCAGGACATAGTTCGGATGTTCGCTGTCGGCGATGAACCAGACGTAGGCGTCCGGCCCCTCGATATCGGTGCGCCGTCCGATGGTCGGCACGATCCGCGCGACATTGCCGTTGCCGATGTAGTACTTGCCGCCGGTGGCGGTGAATCCGCCGGCGCCGTCCGGGGTCAGCAGCATGTCGGTGGCATAGATATCGGCGCCGTGATCCTTCTCGGAGAGGCCGAAGGCGATGATCCCGCCGCGATCGAGCTCTTCGGCCGCCCTGGCGTGCGCCTTGCCGTTGTTGCTCTGCCAGATCGTGGCCAGGCCCAGCGTCGAGACGCCCCAGGCGTACCAGTACTGCGAGCCGTAGAAGCCGGTGATCTCGTTGAACTTGGAGATGAACGCGGTATCCCAGCGCTTATCCGGATCGCCGCCCGCATGGGCCTTCGGCGTCGCCATATAGGCCAGGATTCGGGATTCCGCCAGGAAGCCCATCCAGTCGTCGTACCACTCGGCGCGGTGCGCGTCCGCGGTGAGCGCCCGCTTGCCCTTGCCCTCGAAGAAGCCGACGAGCGCCGTCAGCAGTTCTCGGGTCTTGGGGTCGAACTCCGCGAAGGTTTCGGTCTTCGGGTTGAACAGCGGCATGGCGGCACTGCCTTTCGTGGAACGGCTCGCATGTGAAGGCGTATGCCATCAATTTAGAAGTGATGGCACCTGCCGTCAAATGCCTGCGGGTCGCCTCCCCGCCGGACAACGACGAAGGCCCGCCCACCTCGTTCGGAGGTGGGCGGGCCGTTCAGGAGGCTCGGCGCTCGTTCTAGCGGTAGATCGCGCGGTAGGCCGTGATGGTCGCGACGCAGTGATCGATGATCTGTTCCCGGGTGGCGCGCAGTGACCCGTTCAGCCATGCGGAGAACATGCCCGCATTGCCGCTGGCCATGGTCACCGCGGCCAGCCTGCGCCGGACCGGATCCTCGATATGCGCGAACAGGTGATCCTGGATGAGCCGAGTGAAGGCGGGCATCACCGCGATGGTGGTCTGGCCGAGCCCGGTGCTCGAATACGGCTCCACCAGGAACAACCGGGACTTGCGCGGATCCTCGAGCACCTTGTCGACCAGTACCTCCGAGAGCGTGTGGTCCCGGCTCGGATCGTCGGCGACCGCGAACGCCGTCATCGGATCCAGGAATTCGGCCGCCACCTCCCGGTACAGCACGTCGAGTAGTTCGTCACGGCTGCCGAAGCTCTCATAGAAATAGCGGTCCGTGAGATTGGCCCGCCTGCACACCGCGCGCATGGTGACGCCGGCGGCACCGGCCTCCCCGATCAGATCCAGCGCGGCCTCCAGCAGCGCGGTGCGGCGAGCCTCGCGGCGCTCGGTGAGCGTCGTCCCGCCCCAGATGCGGGGACCGGCGTCCTCTGATTCCTGGCCTGTCTGCACCGTCCCACACTAATGCGCCGCAGCGCGCGAACCCGCACCACCACCGGCCGAGTGTGTGCGGGCCGTCCCTCGCCGAGGCCGTGACGGCACCGGGCAGTCGAACCGGGGAGGTCGCCGCGAACCGGTTATGTGCCGCTTTCCATCGGCAGACCGGCATCGCGCCAGGCGATGATCCCACCCTCCAGGCTTGCCGCGTCGTAGCCGGCACGTTGCGCCAAGGCCGCGAAGCGCAACGACACCTCGCCCACCGGGCAGACGAAAACCACCGGGCGCGAACGGGGGAATGGCATCCCCTGCACGAGCATGTCGTCGAGTTGATCGTCGCGGATATTCAGCGCGCCGGGCACATGTCCGATCCGATAGGCCATGGCGCCGCGGGTATCGATGATGACCGGGCGACCCGTGAGCTCCAGCCGTGTCAGGTCGATCGGTGACAGCGTCGGTGTCGCATCGAGTTCCGCTGTGGTCGGATTCCGGCGGTGGTCGGTTCGGCCGAACAGCTCCGGCCTGCGCTTCTTGATGTAGGACAGATAGGGTTCGAGTCGGTCGCACACGATGACGACGGCCACCACCGGATCGGTGGTGGCCGTCGAAAGATCCAGCGCCCCCAGCGTTTCCAGCGCGGCCGCGTAGGCCGCCCCACTGGTGGGTCCGGCCAGGATGCCGTAGCCGGTGGCAAGCCGGAGGGTGGCGTCCACGGCGGCCCCGGACTCCACGGTGACGATCCGATCGTAGAAATCGGGCTGGAACAGGCCCACGTCCCACATCTCGGTTTCGGAGCGGATACCGGGAATGAAGTCCGACCGCTCCGAAACGACGGCGATGGTGCGCATTTCGGGATTGTATTTGCGCAGATAGGTGGCCGCCCCACGGGTCGAACCGGTGGTCCCGAGCCCGCCGATCAGATAGTCGACCCGGGTGCCGCCATCGGCGGACAGATCCTCATGGATCTCGCGGCCGGTGCCCTCGCTGTGGGCCTCGATATTCTTCTCGTTGGTGTACTGCGACGGATGGTGGTACGCGCCCGGCTCTTTGGCCATGGTCGATTCGATCACCGAGTACACGTCATTGGGGGTGGTCGGATCCGGACATTCGGAAAGGCCGGGCAATTCCACGATTTCGGTGCCGAGCAACTGCAACAGGTCGCGTACCTCGGCCACCTTGATGCGGTTGGTCACCGCGCGCAGCCCGATGCCGTGCAGCGCGCCGAGGATTCGCAGCGCCTTCGCGGTATTGCCGCTCGAGGCCTCGATGAGGGTCTGTCCGGCCGCGCCGATCTCGTCGAGTTCGTCGCGGATCATGCCCCACGCCACCCGGTCCTTGACCGAGCCGAACGGGTTGTAGGACTCCAGTTTCGCGTACAGCTCGACCTTGTCGAGCCCGTGTACGGCGGGGTCGAGGCGCAGCAGCGGGGTGTTGCCGATCAATTCGGTGATGTGGTCGTAGCGCATTACGGCGCCCCGGTGGAACGGCGGGGAGCCTGCGGACGCCGCGGGCCGCGGGGGGGAGTGCCTCTCGGTGGGAGCCCGACCGGAATATGCGGCTCGTAGTCGATATCCCGGCATACCTGGAAACTGCCCGCCCGGTGTGCGACAGCCAGTTTCGCGGGCACCGGGTGCATGGAGGCCGAGGCGGCCGACAGATCCATGTGGTAGGCGGCGGTATTCGGGAACACCACCAGATCGCCCGGCCGCGGGCAGCGCGCCAACCACACCTTGTGATTGGTGATCAGATCTCGCTCCAGGCACAGGTGCCCGGCGAAATACACGCCGACCGGACCGGTCTCGGCAGCCGGGCGCAGCGCGGGCGCGGTATCGGCCGCTGACCGCAGCGGTCGCACCGTGCCATCACCGAATTCGACCGGCAGTGCGGCGGATTCGTGCGCGGCGCTGGGCAGCACGATCGGATCGACCATCACCTCCTGGTCGGCGGGTGTCACCGAATCCCGGCTGAGGTCGACATTCACCAGTACCGTCCCGTCGGCGAGCTCCTTGACGAACACCACTCTGGCCACGGTAACCCCCGCGTGGTCGACCAGCGCCTTGCCCGGTTCCAGCCACACGGTCAGCAGATTGTCCCCGGCGACCTGCGCGACGGTGCGACCGCCGTGACGCTCCAGGGGTGCGGTGAGCAGATCGTCCAGCATCCTGGTCGCCGGAATCGTATTGGCGTACTTGTGGAAGACGGGCGTGCCGTGCACCGCGCCACCCTCGATGTGGTAGCCGAAGGTGTTGTTCGCCCAACTCATCGACTCACCGCGGCCGAGCAGCGCCTCCCGCAGTGAGCGCACATATCCGTCGAACCGATCCGCGTCGGCGGTGAACACCTGCCGGAACCCACCACCGATATTCAGCACCGTCGGCGCGAGGTGGTGACTGTAGGCCTGTTCGACCAGATTCAGACAGGCGTCGATGGCCCGGACGCGCTCGGCGGGCTCGCCGGAGTCGATGTGAAAGGCGAAGCCGAGGAATGCGATTCGGCCGCGATGGGCCGACAGAATGTCGAAGGCGCGATCCATATGCCCGATCGGCACCCCGAACCGGCTCATCGGCGTCCCGTCGAAACCCGAGACCCGCAGCAGTACGGGGACTTTGGCACGATCGCCGGCGAGTTCGGCGATCCGGCGCAACTCCCACAAATTGTCGACATTGATGGTGGCGCCGCAATCGATCAGATCGCGCAGGAACACATCACCCTTCGGCCCGGTCACCTCGATCCGCATCGGCCCGAATCCGGCGCCGATGGCGCTGGCCAGCTCCTGCGGGGAGGCGACATCGATCGCGATCCCGGCATGCTCCGCGGTGCGGACGAAGGCGCGGGACTGATTCACCTTGTGCGCGTAGCAGATCCGGTGCTGTGGTATCCGTTTCTCCAGCACGGCGCGCATGCGCTTCAGGTTCTCGGCGTAGACCTGCGGAAACACCAGGTGCACCGGCGAACCGAAGCGGACCAGGGTGTCTTCGACGGCGTCACGGGAATCGAGGAAGTCGCGTACCAGCGGGTGGATCTTCGCGGGTAGCGCCGGAAGCGGCGCCGTCATACCGCGGATTCCGACGGTTGCGCGGTCTGCGGGCGGTCCGCCACCGGGTTGTAGCCGCCGTCCCGGATCGCCTCGAACGCGCGGACCCGATTGCGCGGACTGCGGAATTCGGCCACCACCCGCTTGCTGATCAGGTCGATCTCGGCGACCTCGACATCCATCGACTCCAGCACCCCGGTAATGGTTCCTACGCAGTGCCTGCACGTCATATCGGGCACGTAGAACACCCGGTCCTCGGCGGTGGCGGGTCCGTCGGCGGTCGCTTCGTCCAATTCCACGGCGACCTCGGCGATCTCACAGCGCGCCGCGATCTCGGCGAAGACAGTGACGAAACGATCGACCACTACCGGCAGGATGCTGTAATGCGCGCCGTCGAGCTGATGCGGCGTGGCGGCCAGGCAGGCCGGGCGCGTCCCCGACGGCAACAGCGCGTATTGGCGGGAGATCAGATCGAGGTCGTCGTGGTACTTGGCGATGGCGTCGGCGACGCTGAGCCCCTCGACTCTGGTTGCCCGGCGCATGACGGTATGCGCATCGGCGATGGTGGTGTCCTTCATCGCGCGCAGCGTCGCCACTGTCTCGGCGGTATAGCGCACGGTCCCGTCGGGCTGGGTCGCCAGCGTCACCGGGATCATGCCACGCCGGTAGGTGGAGGCCTGTAATTCCCAGTACCAGCGGGTGGCCACCGCCGCGAAGAGGCCGGAACCGTGGATGCCCCTGGCGAATTCGGCGGCGCTGCGGTAAGGAGTCTGACGGGCCAGCAGGGCGTGCTGGGCCAGCGCGCGGCCCGTCGCCTCGATGCCGACCCGGAAGATCTCCAAGGGTTCGTGATCGGTGGTGGTGCCGTCGAGTACCGCGTGCTCGCGCGGGCCGAGTGCGGCGATGCGCTGGGCCAGTGTGGTATTCGCGTTGAGCGCGTGCCAGAGCACCAGCACGGCCTCGCGCATGGCGATCGGAACGATCGGCCCGAGGCCGTCGGCGCGGTAGTGGCCGGTATTGGGAATACCGTCGCTGTCGGTCCAGGCGATCCGGTGCGTCGCACTGGTGACCTGATAGGGGAGGCAGGGACGCATGAATCGGTCCAGGTAGAGCCGCTGCGAATAGGTGAGATGACTATTGGGCTCGGTACGCAGTGCGGTGCAGGTGAACTCGATGCGGCGCGGCTCGGGCGCGACGAGCGGACCCTCGAACAGCCCGGGGTGGGCTAGTCCTGCCAGGACCCGGGATGCGGCTCTCCGGTCGTAGCGCGGATTGTCGCTGCGCTCGGTCACGAAACCTCCTCGGCAATCGTCATGACGCACTGGATGAACCGATCGATCTCCTCGACGGTGTTGTAGATATGGGTGCTGACACGCACCGAGTCGAGGTCCTCGGCGTCCCCGTTCGACGAGGTGCAGTGCAGGCCGGTGCGGACCAGGAAACCGAGTTCGCTCAACACGAAACCCACATCCGCGGCCGATATTCCGGCCAGGGTGAAGGAGAGGATGCCGTAGCCCACGGCGCACGACGCGTGCGCGGGACCCGGCAGGAAGTCCAATCCGGGCACCTGCCTCAACCCGTCGATGAGATGCAGCGTGAGCTCACGATTGTGCGCCGCGATCACCCCGAGGTCGAACGACTCCAACACCTCGAGCGCGCTGCCGAGCGCGAGAATTCCGGGAATGTTGTACGTGCCGCCCTCCAGCAGATCCGGCATGCCGGTGGCCGTCAAACCGGTTTCGGTCAGCCGCACCCCGGTATTGCCGCCGGGTAGGAAGGGGAGCAGCCGATCATGCATTCGCCGATGGCAGTAGAGGATTCCGGTGCCGGGCGCGCCGAACATCTTGTGCGCGGCGAAGATCGCGAAATCGGCGCCGAGCTCGGTGACATCGACCGGGAGGTGCCCGCCGCTCTGACTACAGTCGAAACACAGCAGGATCGCGGGATCGATCCGGCCTCGCAACTCCTCCAGGGTGGTGCGGCCACCGAAGACATGGTGCACATGACTGGTGGTGATGAGCCGGGTGCGCGGGGTGATCTTGGCGAAAATATCGGCGGTATCGGCCTCGCCGGCGTCGGTGATCCGGTAGGGCACCAGCTCGATGTGGCGGCCGAACCGCTCGAGCAGCTGACGCAGGTGGTGCCACGGGTAGACATTGGAAGCGTGGTCGCGAGGGTTGTAGAGGATCTGGTCACCGTCGGTGAGCGCGGCCAGCCCCCATGACAGGGCGACGGCATTCAGCGCGGCGGTGGCGCCCGCGGTGAAGACCACTTCGTCCGGGTGCGCGGCCCCGATGAATGTCGCGGTACGGTCGCGGACCCGCGTGAGCTGGGTGCTGAGACCGGTCGCCCACGGATACGTGCCGCGGCCGGCGTTGGCGGTCCGAGACGCGTGATAGCGATGGACGGTCTCGATCACCGGTAGCGGCTTCTGGGTGGTGGCCGCGCTGTCGAGGTACACCACATTCGATTCGGCCAGCGCCGGGAACATCGCGCGGACCATGGCGCGCATGGGCTCCGGGGGAGTCGTGGGCCGCGCGCCCGGCGGCGGTAGCCGCGTGGCCGACGGCCGGGCGACACCCGACCCGGGCGCAGGTGACCGCAAATGACGCTCCCTCCGCAGGATGCGATGGACGTCACCAACGATACGCACTTTTCGGAATCTTCGAAGGTTTCACGTGGACAACGTCTTTCATGCCGCGGCGGCATGTCATGCCGCCGCTGTCCGCGCATCGACCGGCTGAATCGAGGCTGGTCTCAGTACCTGCCCTGCAAGTACTCGACCAGGTGCTGGCGTTCGGTGGCGAGTTCGGAGATGGCGCTCTTCACCACATCGCCGATGCTGACGATTCCGATCATCCGGCCGTCTTCCACCACCGGCAGGTGCCGGATGCGGTGCTCGGTCATGGTGTTGCGCAGCCCGTCGACGCGGTCGTCGGGGGCGCAGGTGCGCACATCGGCGGTCATGATCGCCGAGACCGGGATATCGAGCAGGGCCGCGCCGTGCTGATGCAGGCTGCGGACCACGTCTCGCTCGGAGACGATGCCGACGATCGTCACTCCGTCGGGCGAGACCACCACCGCTCCGATGTTCTTGACGGCAAGGGTATCGAGCAGGCTGCGCACCGTAGTCTCGGGCGTGACGGTCGCGACGTCGCTGCCCTTCCTACGCAAGATCTCCGCGATTCGCATATTTACACCATCCAGGGGCACGGGGTTCCAGGATCCCGCGTTATTCGCGTGGTGACCAGCACGAATTCGAAACAACCCTCACAAGCGGCGGGCGACGCTGCGATCGAGGTCGCGGGCGAGCAACGCGATGGCCGCCTGTGAGATGCCCGCCGAGGTGGCCAGGTCGATGGTGGTGAGCTGGGCGATGCGGCGCAGCCGGTAGTCGACGGTGTTCGGGTGCACATACAGCTGACGCGCGGTGAGCTGGCGATTCATATCGTTGCCGAGGTACGCGCGCATGGTGTCGAAGAGCTCGGGATGCGCGTCCAGCGGGTCCAGGATGGTGGCGATGCGGCGGGTGGCTGGGCCGCCGCGAGTGAGCTGATACTCCACCGCCAGGTCGGCCATCTCATAGAGACCGGGGACGCGACCGCCGACCCGCACAAGATTGAGCAGCTCATGGGCCTGATCGGCGGATTCGGGCACCTGGTCGGTATCGCTGGCGACGAGCGTGGCCGTCAGCGGCACCTCGGCGGCCTCGGCCAACACCGCGAGCACCTCGGCGGTGAGCACCGGCCCCTCGTCGCCGATGGGGATGAGCAGCGTGCCGCCCTTGGTGGAAAGCAATGCCAGCGCGCGGGATTCGAAGGCGGTCGCGAGTCCGGACTGTAGTCGTCGTAGTTTGCGGCGCGCGGCGACATGCGCGTCGACCCGGGGATCGCGCTCGTCCGGGTGCTCCGGAATCGACAGCGCCACCACCTGATACGACTCCGCGATCGGAATGCCCGCCTGCCGCGCCAGCGCCGAACTGCCGCGGCCGCTGAGTAGAGCCGAGGCCAGGGTCTGGCTGGCGGTCTGGTGCTCACGGGCGACGAGGTGCTGCTCGTCGACATAGGCGTCGGACACGGCCACGGTGATGGCCTCCAGCAGCTCCAGCATCAGATCGGTGGCGACAAGCAGTTCGTCCACGTCGTCGGCCTTGGCGCGCGCCGTGACCAGGCCGAACGCGATCCGCAGCCCCTCGTGGTAGGCGCGCAGGATGGTGCCGAGCGGCACCGCCTCCCTGGCCCATTGGGCGGCCGCCTCGCGGACCTCGGTGAGCCGTTCCTCATTCGGAACCGCACGTCGGTCGAACATTTCGGCGGCTAGTGCCAGACAGCTGCGGGTCATCTTGGTGACATCCCCGCGCAGTTGCTCGCCGGGCAGCGTTCGACAGGGCGCCATGCAGGTGGCGAAGTAGCCGACCATTCGCGAGGCGACCCGGTCGGTGTTCTGTAGGGGCACCGATGCCGGCTGGCCGCCGATTTCGAGCGCCGAGTCGGCGAGATCGGTGGACAGGTCCAGCGCGGAGAAGGTCATACGTGTCGCTCCAGTGGCTATCAGGCGTAATAGATCTGCGCCCGAATTGTTGCATCACTATACGAAACAGTTATGAGCATGGCGAGGGTTCGGTGAGATCGATTGCACCGCGCCTCGTTGTGCATAGCTCGAATCGCGTCCCGCCGCGATGGTGGGAAGCTCCATACCCTGCGATTTCTCCCGGTGCGGATGTCGCGCGCCATTAGCGTGGCCTGCGGCTTCGACGCCGACGGTGGGTGTAGGGAGGTTTGCGCAAGATGACGAATTCGGCCGGAAGCGGCCGTGGGTTCCGTCCGGCGTGGTGATCGTGGGGACCACGGTACAGGTGGCCGGGCTCGGTTCCCCCGGTGCGCCCGCCGAGCCGGTGCGAGTGCCGACCGAGCGGGGCGGGGGCCGATCAAGCGGCAGGCCGAACACGGGGTGGGCCGAACAAGCGGGCAGGCCGAACAAGCGGCAGGCCGAACAAGCGGGCAGGCCGAACAAGCGGGCAGGCCGACTACATCGATGCCGGGCGCCCGCGGCCGGTGGTGTCGATGCACGGCCGAGGGCGGGCTCCGCCGATCAAGTGCTCGCCGCCACGGGTGCGGAGCGGGCGGACGTGGTCGCGCACTCACGGGGCGGCACGGTCACCGACCCGGTACCTGAAGTTCGGGTGCGGCGCGGAAAAGATCCAGCGGCCCGTCGGTTTCGGCGTCATCTACCACGGCGCCGCGCCGGTGGGCTCAGCCGTCGTAACCATCCAGGGCTGCGCCACCGTCGATTTCGTGCTCGATCGCCACGGCGGCATAGTGCTGTCCCCTGGCTCGCAGCTGGGCGATGCGGTGATGCAGCGCCTCGGTGCCGTAGGCGGCGGCCACATCGGCGATGCCCAATCTGCGGGAACGATGTAATGGCTGGTCCATGCGTCGCCTCTGGACTCTGACGCACATAAGCCCGTGTGGCGATGCCGGCACGGGCCCGGGTGCGAATCCATGATCTATCGTGCACGATCTTAATGCGGTGTTCGACACGGATGCAAGAACATTCGCACGAACATTAATGCGTGCTAGGTGATTTGGGAGCTACTCGTCGTCCAGTCCGGCTGACAGATAGGCCGCCGCCGCCAGCCATTGCCTGCACTGCGGGCCGTGTACCTCGTGTAGGTACAGGATCTCGCGGGCGCGACGATAGGTGAGCCCACCGGGCTCGCTGCCACAGTCGGTGGTAGTGCGGTCGGGAACGATTCGGGGCCCCAAGGTTTCGATGCCGGCGCCCGCAACGGCGACGCGGCGGGGACCTTGGAATGCCTGGCTCATGGCGACCGCCCCTCGCATATGTCTTGGGGGAGGCGAAATGTGGCGACGCCGGTACCTACTCCCTGCGTACCTCCCCGTTCTCGGCTCCGAGTTTATGCGTCTGTGCCTTACAGATGCAAGCACATTTGCACGAACGACCAACAGGTATGGGAAATCGCCAGATATAAAACCGAAAGGTATGAAAACGGCGATTTCCGACCTACCGGTCGGAAATCGCCGTGGCACCACTGAAATTCGCTCGGACCTCGCTCAGGGTTTGCGGGCGACGGCGCCATATGCCGAGATCGGCCGTATCTCGCCGACCTCGGCATCGGCGGCGCGCCACTGGGTGATGGAGGTGAATCCGGGATCGACCATCTCGAGTCCGTCGAAGACGGCCCGGATCTGATCCTGGGGGCGCGGAACATAGGGAACGCCACCGGTTCCGGTGTAGTTCTCGCAAAGGGTCACGTAGGCCTTGCTGTCGTCGGTGCCATCCCACATCACCAGGTAGCTGCCCGACGGGACGGAGTCCATCACCGTACGCACGATGCGCAACAGGTCGTCGTAGGTCTTGGCATGTCCGAGCACCCCCATGAACATGACGCCGATGGGCTCGTTGAAGTTGAGCACGTTCCTGGCGTCGGAGATGATCTGCTCCGGGAAGTGGAAGTCCGAATCTATATAGGTGGTAACACCTTCCGGTGTGGTGCTGGTCAGCAATGCCCGGGCGTGGGTGAGCACCAGCGGATCGTTGTCGACGTAGACGATCTTGGATTCGGGCGCCACGCTCTGCGCCACCTCGTGGGTGTTCTGCATGGTGGGCAGGCCGGTACCGATGTCGAGGAACTGGCGAATACCGATCTCGCTGGCCAGGAACCGCACCGCGCGGATGAGGAACTGCCGGGACTGCACCGCCATCGTGGTGATGTCGGGGTCGACCTCGACGCCCGCGTCACCGGCGACCCGATCGATTTCGTAGTAGTCCTTACCGCCCATCCAGTAGTTCCAAATTCGGGCTGAATGTGGAATATCGGTTCGGATGAGCGGTGCGTGGTCTTCGGGCATTGCGGTGAGCTCCTCAGCAAGCGTGTACTGCGGCACGCCGCGAACGGGTGTCGCGAATGGCTGGTACATCGGATGTGCACTGTGACAGTACAAGATTCGAACCGGGGAAGCGGCGGGGATCAGTGACCTGAACACCTGATTTCCGACGTATGGGCCCGAACCTTCGAGAAAGCCGACCGGTAGGTACCAATTATGTTGCCCGACAGGGTGAACTTCGTGCTATCGTCCACATGCCGGTGCAAATGCAAGAACATTTGAGCGTGCATCTGCAAGACCGGCGACTCTCATCTCTACACTGGCGTGATCGAGGAGTGGGGAAATGTCGGATACATCTGCGCACAAGATCGAAAGTGCGTGGCGTAAGAGTTCCTTCAGCGGCCCGAACGGCGGCAACTGCGTCGAAGTGGCCGAGGCATCCAACGGTCTTGTGGCCGTGCGCAACTCGCGGGACCCGGAAGGGGGTGTGCTGTTCTACACCCGACCGGAGATCGACGCGTTCGTTCGCGGCGCGAAGGCCGGAGAGTTCGACGATTTGACTAGCTGAAAGGTAACATTGCGGTCGGTGCGGTGTGTTTCGCGACGTCGCTTGTATGACACACTGGTGGGCAACCTCGAGTATCGGAGACGAACTCCATGATCGCAGAACCCGATGACGACGGTCGTGTGCAATCAGTTGTCGCCGAACGTGGTCCGACTGTGCTTCGGATCGCGCTCGGTGGCCAGTTACGCAAACTCCGGGAGAGTCGAAGTATCACCCGAGAGGCCGCGGGAGATGCGATCCGTGGTTCGCATGCCAAGATCAGCCGCCTCGAGTTGGGTCGCACCGGCTTCAAGGAACGGGATATCCGCGACCTGCTGACCCTGTACGGGGTCATCGATCCCGCGGAGCGTGAGGCGTTCCTGGATCTGGCGCGACAGGCGAACGAGCCCGGCTGGTGGCATCGCTACAGTGACCTGCTGCCGTCCTGGTTCGGGACGTATCTGGGGCTGGAGCAGGCGGCGCGCAAGATCCGTACCTACGAGGCGCATTTGGTTCCGGGATTATTACAGACCCCGGACTACGCCCGGGCCGTTCTCGCGCTCGGCAGCGACGACGCCGATACCGATCGCCGCGTCGCGGTGCGCCAGCGCAGGCAGGAGTTGCTGTTCCGGAACGATCCGCCGATCGTGTGGGCCGTCATCGACGAAGCGGCCGTGCACCGCCCGGTCGGCGGTCCGCGCGTGCATCGCGAACAGATGGAACATCTGATCAAGCTCGCCGACCTACCCAATGTCACGATTCAGGTGCTGCCGTACTCGGCGGGCGAGCACGCCGCCGCGGGCAGTTCCTTCAGCATCCTGCGCTTCGCCGAGCCGGAACTCCCCGACATCGTGTACTTGGAGCATCTCACCAGCGCGCTCTACCTGGATCGCAGGCAGGATCTGGCGCTGTATCTGTCGGTCATGGACCGGCTGAGCGTCCAGGCGCTGCCTCCGGAGAAGTCGGTCGAGCTGCTCGCGCGATACGCCGCGGAGCTGTAGACCGAGACTGTTACCGAAATCGGGTGCGCGCCGAATCCGTTCGGCACGCACCCGGTTGTCTTTTCGCCCTGCATCGCCGCGATGAGGCTGGTACGGACAGACCCGAGGGATCCCGGCCACCGTCAGCGGAACATATGCGGCGAATAATCGGCGCGACAGGGGGTTTCGCAAGACAGGGGGTAATTCACCGCCCGTGCGATGCGGAAGTTCCGGCACACTGGACGGCGGTCCGGCGCGCGTCCCGAAGACGGCCGCGGCCGACGACGGACCCGCGTGCCGGGGCGTCGCGGCTACTGCTTGATGAAGCTCGACGCGATACGCCAGAACGTGGCGGGCTGCAGGGCGTTCATATCCCAATCGTCGGCCAGCGCGTGCGCGGTGGAGACGATCCGGTCGATGTCGAAATCGTTCCTGGTGGCCGCACCGGTGGACTCGACGGCATCGATGACGAATGCGACTGCGGTTTCCCGCGAGTACATGGTATTCCTGTGGCCGCTGCGGGCCGAGGGTGTGCTCATAGTTGTTGTACCGTTCGCTGGCTGGTCGGCCAGTGCGGCATCGGCGTATCCGAGCCGGCCGCCGGAAAGTGGTTGGTTCATCAGAACGCCCCTGACGTTTGGCGGCAGCAAACCCATGGCGACATGGCCGTCGGTTCGCTCACGCGGCCTCCCCTGGTTGTCCCCTGTAAAGCACTGCGGGACTGAGTTTAGGTCGGCTGGGCTTTCAGATGCAAGTACATCTGCACGATCGATTGCATTCGCACAAACCATTTTTCAGGATTCCAGGCGCTGTTCGCGTCGTTCCGACCGGGCGGTTCGGTCGGGTCATCCGCTCCATCCCACGCGCGAGCGCGGTCAGGGTGGTCGATGTGTGCGGTCGCCGGTCATGGACTGCCAGCTGAGCAGGGCAAAGGAAAGAGGGTGTACCTCGGCCTTTTCATCACGGGCGTCGGCATGGTCGCCGCGTTGCCGGTGCCCGCCGCCACCGGGACTACGGATCGCGCGAGGGGTTCGGTCCAGGTCGGCGGTGCAATCCTGCGCCCAGGAGCGTCCTGCTACCGACATTCATGTCGAACCGGCCGCGCCCGTGCGGTGGGTGCGGCAGTACATCGAGTGACCCCCGCACCGTCGCCCCGGCATCAATACGGCTGCGCGCCATCGCGTTCGGTTACCTTCTAGCTAACGGTCATTGCCACGGCGTCGGTCACCGGGGTCGACCCCGCGATGAGCTCCAGGGTGGCGCCCGCGGTCTCCGGTGTGTGCAGCAACTCGGCGATGACCGTGGCCACATCGGCTCGCGGAATATCGCCGCGGCCCAGCGGGGGTGCGCTCAAGGTGACCAGACCGGTGCCCGGTGTATCCACCAGTCGGCCGGGACGCAGGATCGTCCAGTCCAGCGCGCGGCTCCGGAGGTCTTCCTCCGCTTGCGTTTTGGCATCGATATAGGCGGCCCATACCTCATCGGTTCCCCCGGCGGGTGGCTGACCGGCGCCCATCGTGGAGATCTGGACGAATCTGCGGACGCCGGCGTGTTCGGCCGCCTCGGCGAGCAGTACCGAGCCGTCCCGGTCGACCGTGTACTTGCGCGCCGCACCGCTGCCCGGCCCCGCACCCGCGGCGAAAACGATTGCGTCCGAACCCTTCACGAGCGCCGTCAGCTCTACGCCGGTGGCCTGTTCGAGATCGAAGACGAGAGGACGGGCGCCGGTCGCGGCGACCTCGTCGGCGTGCTGTGGATTGCGTATGAGGCTTTCCACGGTATCGCCGCGCCGTGCCGCCGCTTCGGCGAGCAGCAGAGCGATCTTCCCGTGGCCGCCCGCAATGACAATGTGCATCGATCGATCCTCTCGGTAGACGGTGCGATGATCCGGTAGCCCGGCGTTATCACGATGTCGTCCGGCGGACGTTCAGCGCTCGGGGCCGCCGGGGTTGCACGAGGCCGCAACCGTGGCCTGATATCCGACCGCGGGCCGCCAGGGCTCGAGATTCCAGCTCGGCTTGTTCGGTTGCACCAGCCGGGCCCATTCCCAGTGGCAGATGAACTGGTCGCGCATGCCGGGCGTCTGGGCATCGGGGGATTGTGCGAGTACCTCCTGCCAAGCGCGTTCGTCGGAGCCGGGAAAGGTAGTGCGCCGCCCCGCCGTGGACGGGTACACGAGTAATCGCGTGCCGTCCACGGCCTCGGTCCACTCCACGTGGTCGATGAGGGGCACATCGGCGTACGGGTCCACCGTGGGCAAGACGGCGACCGGTGTGGCCGGTGTCGTCGAGGTGGTGGTGGCCGGCGCGGGTGTTGCCGCGGTACCCGGAGCGGCTGCGGTGTCCTCGGATCCGCAGCCCGCGGCCAGTACCGGCACCAATGTCACGCAGGCCAATGCGGCGGTGCGGGCAATCAGCGATCGGCGGTGCACGCGTCCTCGCGATATGGATGTCACCGTCGATCCTCCCGCGTTCGTCGTCGGCCCGCGGTCGCCCACGCGCCCAACCGAGCGTAGTCACTGCCCGCGTCGCGCGAGGCGCGCGTGGTGCGGGACACCGATTGTGGTGTCTTGCCGAGCCGGCCGGAACTGGTGATAGTCGGTCGGTGATGCGGAGTCGGATGGTCGCGGGTGCGATGGGGGTGCTGGTTGCGGCGACCGTCGCTGTGGCGGTGCCCGCGGCGGCGCAGCCGGGGGATGCGCCGGGTGTGGTGATCGACGTGTCGGCGGTGCCGGACCAGGTGTGGGTCGAGGAGGCCGACGCGGGATACCGGATGACGTACTGGTCGCGCGGCCCGCGCGGTCCGATGCGCAGCACCGCCGTGATCTACCTGCCACCGGGGTCACCGCCGCCGGGCGGGTGGCCGATCGTCGCCTACGCGCACGGCAGCGTGGGCATCGCCGATCATTGCGCGTTCACGTTGCAGCGCCGTGACTACTACCTGGACACCGTCTACCCGGGGCTGTTGCGGGCGGGCTACGCAGTGGTGATCTCGGACTACGTGGGACTCGGTACGCCGGGCACCCACCCGTACCTGGACGGCCCGTCGCAGGCCCGCAGCGTTATCGACGGGGTGCGGGCGGCGCGAACGGTGGTCCCGGAGCTGAGTGTCCGATGGGCGGTGCTCGGACAGTCACAAGGCGGCCAGACCGCGCTGTTCACCGCGCGGACCGCATCCGAGGACGCGCCGGAGCTCGACTTTCGCGGCGCCGCGGCCACCGGCACGCCGTCGAATCTCGAGCTGATCGCGCCCCTGCTCGGCCCGTGGGTGCCACGGTTGCCGCTGCGGGTGACGACCGCCTACTTCGCCATGATTGTCGCCGGATTGCGGGCCACCGCGCCGGAGCTCGATGTCGACCGCTACCTCACGCCGACCGGACGCGAAGTGTTGCGAGTGGTCGAGGAGAACTGTGTGGCCGAGGCCGACGAACTGGTACGCGGCATCTCCATCGGGGAAATGCTGAACGGGCCGCTCCAGGACCGGGAATTGGCGCTGGCGGTGCGCTCGATGTTGGAGATTCCCACCACTGGATATTCGGCGCCGTTGTTCCTCGGGCAGGGCGTCGCCGATCTGGAGGTGCCCGCGCCGCTGAGTGTCAAGCTGATCACCGAACTGACGCTGGGCGGTGCGGATCTGCAGGTCGGTGTCTATCCCGGGGACCACCTCGGCGCGGCGCGTCAGGCGTATCCGGATGCGGTGGACTTTCTGCGCCGGGTACTGGATCGTCCGTGACGAGCCGCTCAGCGCCAGAGCGAGCGGCACGGCAGCGGGCGTAGATCCGGCCGGATTCTGCCGTCCACCGTGACCGTCAGCCCGGCATGCACGGCGGCCGAGGTGAACTCCCACGCCTCGGTGCTGGTGGCCGCGTACTCCAGCACCATGGTGTCGGCCGGGGTCGGTCCGTCGAAGTAGACGGTGACACGTCGCGTCGGTATTTCCGGCGCCCGCCGGGTCGCCGTTGTCACAGTGCCGTCCATGCCACCGTCTCCCTTCCGAACCCGGCGCGATCGCGCTTCGGTAGAGAGATGACAGTAGGCCGCGCACCATGGTGCGGTATATGTTTCTATGGCCTGCTTGATATCTCACAGGACGGGCAGGGGGTCGGTGGGGACAGTCACGAGGCCCGCCGGGGCACGCCCACAACCACACTGTGCGAAACTTGTGAATTGTCAGCACGTTCCCACGTGGGCCTGCCATTCTCCGGCCGCGATGCGTTTGATGGATCCCGACGTTGGACCCAGGTGGGGAGGCAAGACGTGATTCAGGCCGCAGGCTTGAACAGCGGAGTGCGGCGCAGTAGGACCGGGCTGCGCGCACTCGGAGCGATGGCGCTCGGACTGTTGATGGTGCTCGCGGTGGCAGGTGCGGGACACAGCGCGCCGCTGTACCCCGCGCCCGACCCGGATCCGTTCTATGCGACGCCGCCCGATCTGGCGGACAAGAAGCCGGGCGATGTGCTCGGGGTGCGAGCCATGCCGCCGCTGGTGATCTTCCCGGAGACCACCGTGACGCTGATTCGCTTCCGCTCCACCAATTCCGAGGGCAAGCCGATCGCGGCCACCACCACGGTGCTGACGCCGCGCGCGCACCGCAAGGACGGGCCACTGCTGTCCTTCCAGCACATCATCAACGGCCTCGGCTCGGAATGTTCGGTGTCTCGGGTGCTCTACACCGGTGACCCGAATCTGATCGTGCGCGAGGCGCCGGGCTGGAATGTGCTGCTCGCCCGCGGCTGGAGCGTCGCGCTGCCGGATCACCTCGGTCCGCAATTCGCTTACGGCGCGGCCAAATTGGGCGGACAGATCACCCTCGACGGTATCCGCGCGGCCAAGCGGGTATCCGACCTTCAGGTCGCGCAGAGCCCGGTGGCCATGGTCGGCTACTCCGGCGGCGGCATGGCTACCGCGTGGGCGGCGGCGCTGGCTCCGCGCTACGCACCCGAACTGGAGATCGCGGGCGCCGCGATGGGCGGGGTGCCGATGAATCTGGTGAAGATGCTGGAGGGGCTCGGTCTCGGGTCGCATCCGGTCTTCGGGCTGGCGCTGGCCGCCGGACTCGGACTGGAGCGCGAGTATCCCGAACGGTTCCCGCTCAGTGACCAGCTGAACGATCGCGGCCTGGCCGCGCGGGACGCGATCGCGAACAGCTGCACCAACGACATCATCGCCGCGGGCGCCGGTCGTGGCGCGCTGGACTTCGCCAAATCCACCACCATGATCAACGACAGCACCGCCCGCGCGGTGGTGGAGGAGAACAGCCTCGAGCTCTATGACGGGGTGCCGAAAACTCCGGTCTTCGAATGGCATTCGCCGATCGATGGATTGGTCCCGGTGGATGCCATCGTGAATACCGATAAGCGCTGGTGCGGCGCCGGGGTGAAGGTCCAGACCGAGCAGATTCCGGTGCCGGACCATCTGACCGCCGCGGTGCTCGGCATTCCGGCGGCGCTGGGCTGGCTCGACGCACGCTTCCGCGGGGAACCCGCACCGAGCAACTGCTGAGAGTTCCGCCGGGGCGCGTGGTCCCGGCGAATGTCGCAGGGGCACATGGCCCCTGCGGCACAGGGCGCAAAGCCTCGGTTATTGCGATTCGGTGTCATGGCATGCACAAATCGGGCACGAACCGGCCTCCGATCGGGTGGTCGGGGTTAGCCTGATTTCTCTGCGCCCGGTACGACAGGGGGCATTGCGGGGGGTTCCACACACGCCCGGGCGCAGCGAAACCCGTTGTCGCACCCAGAGGCGTGTGCTATGAGATGTTTGCGTGCCATCTTCCTGACGATGCTGCTCGTATGCCCGGCGGTCGCCGGCCCGGCAGCGGCCGAGCCGGGACCCGAGCTACCAGCGATTCCGGGGCTGCCCGCGTTGCCGCCGCCTGATCTGTCGGGATTACCCGCGGTACCGGATGCTTCGGGGGCGATCCTGCCCGGCCTGCAACAGTGGATCGACGCGGTGATCCCCGCCCCGCCGATTCCCGCTGCGCCACTACCGAACTCGTCGGACGTGGAGTTGGCCACCACATCGCCCGCCTTGCTGGCGCTGCACCGGGCGGTGCTTCCCGCGGCGGTCCGCGATCCGATCTTCGACGCGTGGCCCGTGAACCTGGCCGAGTTCGCGCCGGGGGAGCTGATCGAGGTGCGCGATGTCACGACCACCGCGGCGGCGCTGGTGCTGATGCCGTTCCAGCAGGCATTGCTGCTGAAGTTCCGCACCACCGACTCCCACGGGCAACCGTCGTTCGCCACCGCGACACTGGTTCTGCCGACCGGCGCCTGGTCCGGTCCGGGCATGCGGCCGGTGGTAGTGAACAATCTGCCGATCGACGGACTCGGTCGCGAATGCACCCCCGGGTACAGCATGGCCTACGGGTGGAATAGTGAAATCAGCATTACCGACTACATTCCCCCGACCATTCAGTTGGCGCTGCTACGCGGTTACGCGGTGCTGATCCCCGACCACGAGGGGCCGTGGATGGCCTATGCGGAGCCGGTGGTCGCGGGCCACGCCGTGCTGGACTCGATCCGGGCGGTGCGCGCACTGCGACCCGACGAATTCGGTGACAGCAGGTACGGGATGGTCGGCTACTCCGGCGGGGCCATTGCCACCCACGGTGCTGTGAAGCTCATGTCCGATTACGCGCCGGAGTTGACGGAGGTCGTGGCCGGGGCCGCGTTCGGCGGTGTACCCGCCGACTACCAGATCCTTGCCCGCAGCATGGACGGCAACCTGGCCTCCGCCATCTTCATGGCGGCGGTTTTCGGCATCGCCCGCGAGCGCTCGGAAATCCTCGGCCGAATGAACCACCTGGCGCAATGGGTGGCGACCTCACCGGTGAAAGATCTGTGCGCCAGCGTATTCGGCGCCATCGGCGTGTTGATGCTGCCCATCGACATCGCGGCGAACTTCCCCGAGCCGCTGCATTCGGACTTCGCGGCCGAGATCTACCGGGTGACCCGGATGGAAGGCATGAAATCGCCTGTCCCGCTCTATATTTACAATGGCGAGCAGGAATGGTGGATCCCGGCCGAGGGCGCGCGGAACCTGTATCGCGAACAGTGTGCGCTCGGTGCGAATGCTGTTTACCGCAGCGTGCTCGGCGAGCACGTCATCGCGGCGGGCCTCGGTTATCCGGAGGCGATGACCTGGATGGATCAGCGGCTGCGGGGGGTGCCCGCACCGAACGAATGCTGAAAATCCGGTCGGCGATGGTTGCGTTCGAGCGGACGGGAACGATCTATCTCATATGACCGCGTTTCCCACACACCACGCAATGTCGGCGTCCGAAGAGGCCGAGGCCCTTGTCGGACGCCATTACCGGATGGTGGATCACTACGAGGTCGGGCGCGAGAAGATCCGTGAGTTCGCCAGGGCGTTACAGGATAGGCACCCGGCACACCAGAGCGAGGCGGCCGCCGCCGACCTGGGCTACGACGGTCTGATCGCGCCGGCGACCTTTCCCGCTATCCTCTGGACCAGCCTGCAGCGGGCGATGTTCGAGTCGCTGCTCACCGGCTACGACCTCGGTCAGGTACTGCATACCGAGCAGCGGATCCGGATGCGGCGGCCGCTGGTCGCCGGGGACCGACTGCAATCCGATTTCTTCGTGGAATCCTTCCGCCAGTTCGGTGACAAGGACTTCATGGTGATCAACAACGTGCTCACCAACCAGGACAAGGAACCCGTGCAGTCCGCGCACGCCACAGTCGTCGCGCAGACCGGCGCGGCGGTGGCTCCGGACTTGGCCAGAGCGGCCGACGGGGTGGTTCAGAGCGGTCAATCGCTGGTCGACCGGCACCGGGACGAGCGCGACCCCGACGCGGCGCTCGTGGCCTCGGGCCTTGTCGAATCTTTCGACGAGATGGCCCCCGCCGAGTTGTTCGACGAGCCGATGAAGCGGCTCCCGCGCACTACCCTGGCCTTCGAGGATGTCGCGGTCGGCACCGAACTGCCGCCGCACCGGGTGCCGCTCACCCGCGGTGATCTGGTCAACTACGCGGGCGTCTCCGGCGACGCCAACCCGATCCATTTCAGCGACCAGATCGCCAGAGCCGTGGGACTGCCCGATGTCATTTCGCACGGCCTGCTCACCATGGGCCTCGGCGCCGGATATCTGACCTCGTGGCTGGGGGATCCGGCCGCCGTCACCGACTACTGGGTGCGGTTCGCCGGGTTCGCGCCGGTCGCATCGGACCGGGCGACCGTCGTCGAATTCCGCGGCCGGGTCAAGGCCGTGGATCCCGTCCGGCGGGCGGCGACCATCAACCTCACCGGAACCTGCGGTGACCGGAAACTGTTCGGAAAAGCGACGGCGCAAGTGCTGCTGCGCTGACGCTGGGCGCCGCGCTCACGGCAGCGCCGGAATCAGTACGGTCGCCGTCTCGACCAGCAGATCGCAGGCCGCGGGGGGATCGGCCGCGGGATCGGGGCGGGAGTCGAACCGCAACCGCACCTGGCCTCCGTTCGCGGTGGCGAATACCAATGCGCAGTCGACGGTGGGATCGGCGAAATCCGGCCGGTAGCGCAGGGCGTCGCGGCCCGCGATCGTGATATCGGTGAATTCGTGGGCTCCTGGCAGGTCTCGGACTTCCTGGACGGCGGCCTTGTCGGCGGAGAAGATTCGCAACGCGGTCGTCGCACTGCTCCATCCGCACCCTGCCCACTGCGGGCCCGGAGAGATCGCGGTGTCACGGCGTTTGGTCGCGGGGTCGAGCCCGGCCTCGCGGATCAGGCCGTCCGAGATTCGCGTGCAAGGATCCCAAGACGGGGCACCGGCATTCGAGGCCGCGGGCTCGGTGGCCGAGGCGGCGCAGCCCGCGATCGGAGCGGCCAGGCAGCACAGCGCCACCAGTAGCCGCAGCAGGTCGCGGCCGAGAGTGATCATTCGGTATCGCATGCCGGTCAGGTCATGATCGTGAGCGGCACCGAACCCGACCAGCCGCATGGCAGATCGCAGCTGGCGGCGACGGCCACCTCGATCTCGCCCCCGGCGCTCAACCCGCGAACCTCGGTCGCGCGTGCGGGATATCCGCATTCCGGGCATTTGCCGAAGTAGTTGAGAATCTCGTGGGTCCGGACAACCATGGCCGGACGATTGTCGATCGCAGACATAACAGCAGAGTAGGTTCGGTCCGGTCGCGAGGATGCGGGTCACGGCTACCTTCGTCGGACTCACAGCGGCGATGGGTGCCGATCGTGAAATTTCCAGTGCCGCAGGCCGTCGGGCCGCACGTGCGGGGTGATATCACGGGGATCCGGGTGCGACCGTGCCGATGATGGGCGGGTCTGTGACTCCGGGGCCCGCCAGGAGCCGCTTGAGGATTTTTCCGGTCTCGCCGCGGGGCAGTGCGCTGAGGAAGGTGACATCGCGGGGGACCGAGAAGCGGCTGAGCCGATGCCGGATGTAGTTGCGGACCATATCCGAATCCAGCCCCGCTCCTTCGCGTTTGACCACGAATGCCGCCAGGCGCTGCCCGAATTCGTGATCCGGCACGCCTACCACCGCCACCTCGCTGACCTGGGGCAGGTAGGCCAGCGCCTCTTCGACCGGGCGCGGGAAGACGTTCTCGCCGCCCGAGATGATCATCTCGTCGTCGCGCCCGTCGATGAACAACCGGCCCGCGGCATCGAGATATCCGAGGTCGCCGGTATCGAGCATGCCGTCGGCCTCGTTCGGCGGCGCGGCATTGACGTATCCGTCGAACAGCATGTGATTGCCGACGAAGATATGTCCGGTCGCGCCGACCGGGAGCGGTCGCAGATCCGGTCCGAGCACCGCGACCCGGGTGCCCAGCGGCGGGCGACCCGCAGTAGTGGGGGCGGTGCGGAGGTCGGTGGGATCGGCGATGGTCGCCCAGGAGACCTCGGTGGAACCGTAGACGTTGTAGAGGATGTCGCCGTAGCCGTCCATGAAGCGCAGCACCGTGCTCGCGGCCAGCGGCGCACCGCAACTGGCGACCACCCGCAGGCTGGAGGTGTCGTAGCGTTCGCGCACGTGCGCGGGCAGTTCGAGGATGCGGTGCACCATGATCGGCACCGCGATGAACGAGGTGACCCGATGCTCGGCGATCAGGCGCAGGCAGTCCTCGGCATCGAATTGCGAGGGCAGCACCACGGTCGCGCGCAGCGCCGTACTCAGCTGAAGCGCGGCCAGCCCCCAGGTGTGGAACAGCGGCGCCGGGATGAGCATGGTGTCGTTGGTGCGTAACGGGATTCGCGAGAGTAGTGCGGCGATAGTGCCGAACCCCTTGGCGTGCGGGCGCCGCGCGCCCTTCGGCGTACCCGAGGTGCCGGAAGTGAGCACGATCAGCTTGCCGGGATGCGTCGGCTTCGGAAAATCGCGGTGGCCCAGCGCGATGAGCTCGTCAATGGTGGTCGGGCCGGTACCCGGTTCGCGGAGATCGCAGGCGTAGCGGGCGATATCGGCGTGCAGATATTGGACCAGATGATCGAATTCGGCGTCCACGAACAGTGCCGACAGCTTGTCGCGCTGTACCACTTCCTCGATCCGGCGCGCGGGCAGCCCGGTATTGAGCAATGCCACGTCGACGCCGAGTTTGCCCGCGGCGGCCATGGTCTCGACCATGCCGCGGTGATTGCGGGCCAGCAGTCCGATGGCGTCGCCCGCGCCGAGTCCCAGTCTGTGCATGGCGGCGGCGAGCGCGTGCGTGCGGTCGTGCATCTCGCCGAAACTGCGGTTGCCGTGCGTATCGATCAGGGCGGTGCGGGCCGGTGCGAAGGCGGCCGCGGCCGCGTAGCCACCCGCCAGGTTGAAGCCCCACTCGGCGAGGCGGCGCAGCTGCTTGACCCCGAGGTCGAGCCGGTAGGTGAGTACTACGCCGGTCGACACGATCTGCTTGGCGACCTCCGCGCGCCGGCGCACCGGGGTGTTCTCGCCGTTGACAACTACCGAGGTGCTCGCGCCGCGCACCAGATCTTCGACACGCCGCAGCCCGCGCCGGGTCCACTCGATCACCGCCGAGTTGGACAGTTCGGTGAGGGCCGGATGCATACGGGTCGGGGCGAAGAAGGTGACCACGATCCGGGTGTGCTTGTCATCGCCGAGCACGCGCACCGAGGCGAAGCTGCCCACCGCCGGACACTGCAGTTCGAAGCCGTCGCGGACACGACCGACCACTAGGCGCACGGTGTGTGAACGGATCCCGAGCTCGGCGGTGCCGACCCGGAACCGCAGCATCGCATGTCCGTCGACGCTCTCCAGCGGCTCACACGCCCCGATTCCGGGAAAAACTCTGGGATAGGTCTGCGGCTCGAGGAGTAGAGCCCATACCGCGGGGCGGGGGATCGCGAACTCCGCGACCACGTCGATGACATCGGTAACCACTGGCGTGCAATTCTCGTCGGCCGGTTCGAACAGCTCGGGTCGGCGGAGAACTCATTTGTAACCCCGTCGTCAACTGCGGTCAAGCATTCACCGTTTCTCCTGGTAGAAGCCCTGTTCGAAGCTGCTTGACCCTTCGAATTCGGCTGTAGTCGAACGCCATTATGCTTTCTCCGGCGCGGTCCTGGGATGTATTTACCGGGTATGCGCACGAGGGGTTCCGGCGGGCAATTTTCGCGTCGTTTTGTGATAACTCACAAATGACATCAGGAAAAACTCGAACGTTTCTTTGTGATGCCGAGTGGCTATCTGCATATCACGCCCCGGTGCGCCGAGCCCGGGTCGATCGACCCCGGCCGACTCGGCGATACGGGAAATCGCCCCGAACTTATGTCCCGACGGGACAATAGTTGTAGACTGATGCCATGGGTAGCGACGATGCTGTCGACCTGGACGGCCGTAGACTGCGCACACGGCGCAGTCGCGAGGCCATGTCCCGCGCGGCATTCGACCTGCTGACCGAGCGGGGTCTCGACGCGGTGGGCGTCGAGGACATCGCCGTGCGGGCAGGGGTCACCCGGCGAACCTTCAGCAGGCATTTCTCCTCCATCGAGGAGGCCATCCTCGGCGACGTGGACCAGGACATCCACCTGTTCAACGACGCCCTGCGTCGCAGGCCCCCCGGTGAGCCGCCACTGGTCGCGTTCCGCGCCGCGGTGCACGACTGGCTGACCGCCGAATACGGTGGCGAGCGCGCGGCGCTGCTGGTGCGCCGCTGGGAGTTGTTCCAACGCTTCGATACCGAGCCCGCCCTGTTCGCCGGATATCAGCGCATCCGGGTGGAAGGGCTGCGGGAATCGGTGCAGATCATCGCCGCGCGCCTGCAGGTCGACCCCGCCGTCGACCTGCGTCCCGCCGCGGCCGTCGCGGCGGGCTCCGGCTTGCTCCTAGCCGCACTGCAGACCTGGGCCGTGGGCGATGACCCCGCCGCGCTGCCCGTTCTGGTCGAGGGCTTCTTCGAGACGCTCGGGGGGTTGGTAACCGAAATCCAGTACGAGGAGTCAGTGTCATGACTACCGGGTCGGTCAATGTCGTCCGCCGGACCTGCCGCCGGGTCGGGTTGGATCGCAATCCGATGCGCAGGCGCGAGGACCGGCTGCAGGCCGGGGTCGGTGCGTTGCTGACGGTGCTCGTCCTCCTTGCGGTACCGCTGGTCGCGCTACTGCTCGGCAAACCGTTGTACGAGGAGGAAAATCGAGCCGTGCAAGCGGAGACTGCGCAGCTGCACCGGGTGGACGCCACGGTACTCGAGGTCGGCCAGGCGCCGTTGTACGCGCCGGTCACACCCGTGAAGGTGTCCTGGCGTGAGACGGACGGCAGCACCCGCGTCGCCGACTACCACTCCACCGTGCTCGTGAAACCCGGGGCGACCGTGCCGGTGTGGCTCAACGATTCGGGTCGCGTGGTGGAGCCGCCGTCCGCGACCCGCCCGTTGAGCCGTGCTCTGTTCACCTGCTCCGCCATCATTTTCGCGGTGCTGATCGGCTGCTCTGGCGGCTACCTGATGCTGCGCACCGGTCTGGACCGCAGGAGGGCGCGGATGTGGGAAAGCGAGTGGGCGACCGCCGGGCTCACCTGGGGTGGCCACAACGCGACGTGAATCCGCCCGGGCGGCGCCCGAAGTGCGGCGTGCCCGCCGAGCAAGGGTAGGGAACGAGCTCAGCGGGCACACCGCGTGACCGGGCCGCTGCGCGGCGAACGAGGGCCCGGTACGTCACCGAGCATATTGGACGCAAGCCTGGGATGACCTGGTGAGCGGACGAACCTCGGAGATCGCACAACACCGCACGGTGGCCTTGTGACGGTGCACAAAGCGCGGTGCGATCAGACGGGGAACAGGCTGTGCTTGCGCGGGTTGGGCTTGCGGATCGCGTCCTTGTCGCGCAGCAGTCGCAACGCCTTGCGGATCTCCAGGCGCGTCTGCGACGGCTCGATCACCGCGTCGATGTAGCCGCGCTCGGCGGCGATCCACGGGGTGGCCATGGTCGCGTTGTAGAAATCGATCATCTGCTGCCGAACCGCCTCCCGCTGGTCCGCCGGCGCCGCCTCCAGCTGCTTGCGGCCGATGATGCCCACCATGCTCTCCGCGCCCATCACCGCGATCCTGGCCGTCGGCCAGGCCAGGCTGATGTCGGCGCCGAGCTGCTTGCAGCCCATGACGGCGTAGCCGCCACCGTAGGCCTTGCGCGTCACGATGGTCACGATCGGCACCGTGGCCTCGATGACGGCGCGGAAGAAGCGCCCGCCGCGCTTGATCACGCCGGCCCGCTCCTCCTCGATGCCGGGCAGTACGCCGGGGGTGTCGACGACGAAGATGACGGGCAGACCGAAGGCGTCGCACAGCCGGATGAAATGCGTCGCCTTATCCGAGCACTGCGCGTCGAGTGCGCCGCCCAGCACCTGCGGCTGGTTGGCGACGACGCCGACACTGCGGCCGTCGACCCGGGCGAAGCCGGTGATCAGGTTCTGTGCGGTGGCGGCCGCGATCTCGTGGAATTCGCCGTCGTCGAAGATCCGCAGCAGGATCTCGTGCATGTCGTAGCCGACCTTGTCGGCATCCGGGATGATCGAGTTCAGTTCCATATCGTGCGCCGTCACTTCGGGCTCGATTCCCGGATTCACCACCGGCGGCTGCTCCAGGCAGCTGGACGGCAGGTAGCTCAGATAGGAGCGGACCCAGTCGAAGGCCGCCTGCTCGTCGGGGGCGACGTGGTGGATGGTGCCGATCTCGGCCTGGACCGCGGCGCCGCCCAGTTCGTCCGCGCTCACGGTGTGGCCGGTCACCGCCTTGATGACCTCGGGACCGGTCACGAACATATACGACTTCTCGGTCGCGACCAGCACGTCCATATTCACCGGGCCGTACACCGAACCCGCGGCGCACTTGCCGAGCATGACCGCCACCATCGGCACGAATCCGGACAAATCCTCCTGGCGTCGGCACATCAGGGCGTACCACGCGAGCGAGGTGACCGCGTCCTGGATGCGCGCGCCGCCGGAGTCGTTGATCGCCACCACCGGGCAGGCGTTCTCCTGGGCGAACTCCATGGCGGCGGCCACCTTGCGGCCGAACATCTCGCCGACCGAGCCGCCGTGCACCGTCTGGTCGTGTGCGATCACCACGACGGGTCTGCCGTCGATGTAGCCGCGGCCGGTGACCACGCCGTCGCCGTACATGGCGTTATTGCTGCCGGGCTGGCGCATCAGCGCGCCCATTTCGACGAAGGAGCCCGGGTCGAGCAGCATGCGCACGCGCTGCCGGGCGCTGGGTATGCCCTTGCTCTTGCGCTTCGCGATGCCGGTCTCACCAGCCGGTTCTTCGGCGAGCTCGAGGATGTCCCGGAGCTCTTCCAGCTTCTCTCGCGTACCGCTCATGTGTTCAGTGTCGTCCTATCGAACTCGCCGTTACGACCCGGGCTGCCGGGATCACCGTACCGGGGCTGCGGCGCTCGATGTTATCGGTGATGAGACGCCGCGCACAGTTGTACGGTCGATCCGATGGAACAGCTCACAGCGGGGCCGGGTTCCCTGTCAGGTCGGGGCCGCCCGCCGGCGCCGCGGTCCGGCGGAGTGTAGTGCTCGGTCACGGTCCGCGGGCGGCCCGCCGGTGACGCCTCCAGCGGCCGTCCCATTCGTGCGGTGGGTAGCCTACCGTGGCTGCGACGCGGCGCCGGGAAATTGCGCCGTCGGCGCTGCGGCATCGGGCCACGATCCGAGGCATGACGATTATCCGTCGCGAAATGTCGTTATCTACTTGTGATTTCGCCCAAGGTGTGGCGTAAAGCCTGATGAGATACCAAGTTCGCGGTCATATGACCCAATTCCCATGCATTGATGGCTAGCCTTCAACAGTCATGGTGGGCATGCAGACCGGGTCGGGCACCGAGACCTTGGAGAACAGACTCGTCGAACATTTGGCGTATCGTCCGCGTGGCGCCGCGCCGGGTGATCTCGCGACGATCACGCGAAATTGTTTGGCGGAGGCGGTGAAGGTGCTCGGGCCGCGATCCTCGTCCGGTGGGCAGCCGGCCGAAATCGCTGGATCCGCGGTCCGGTGGGCGCGGGAGGGCGTCGCGCTCGAGACGGTACTCGGGGCCTATCACGACGGAATCCGTTCCGGCCTGGAGTTTCTCGCCGCCGAGGCGGGTCGCGATGACGCCGAACAGGTGATGGCCGGGGCGCAGCTCATCGTGCGGGCGCTGGAGATGGTGACCATGGCGGCCTCGACGGCCTATGTCGAGGAGCATCGGCTGGTCGCCAAGGAGCACCAGACCGCCGCGCAGACCCTGATCTCGGCGTTGCTCGGCGGGCACGGCGTCGCGGAATTGGCCAGGCGGACCGGGATCGCCATCGCGGCGTCGTATCAGGTGGTCGCCGTGTCGATTCCGGCGCATCCCGATGAGCGGCGGCCGGGTAGCGGTGACTCGGCCGCCCGCCGCAAACTACGCAGGGTGCAGGCGGCGCTGGCCGACCCGCTCGGATCGCGTGCGCTGTCTCTGCTGTCCACCGGTGGCGGCACCGTATTGGTCCCTATCGAGGCCGCCTCGGCGTTGATCCCGCTGGCCATGACCGCCGAGGTGCTGGAACTGGTCAGCGCGGCCGCCGAGGTGCCGTTGACCGCCGCGGTCGTCGCGGGGCCCACCGCGCGGATACCGGAACTGGCCGCCCGCGCGCACGAACTGCTCGGTCGCCTTCGGGCCGCCGATCGACCGCCGGGCTGGTACCCGGTCGCCGCGATGCCGGACGCGACGGGTGGTGATCGAGCCGAAATCTGAGAGCGTGACGGTTGTCGCACGCACAGTGCCGGATATACGGGGTTGTGACTGAGTCCAGCACCCGGTGAATCGGCTTTCGAATCCGGGTTCGCCGACCTACTGTCGAATATGCTCCGGATTCCCGGGCATACAAAGGAGTTACGAGTGACGACCGCGTTGACGGATGGGGACATTCCGCGCGAGCTGGAGCCCGTTGCCGAGCGCGGCCTCGGCGAACATCTGCGCCGAGCCGAGGCACGGTATCCGCACGACTATGTATGGTGGGACGACGGCCGCGATTTTGCGGCGCCGGGTGAAATCGATGGTGAGCCCGGCCGATCCCGATTGTCGGAGGTGACGCGGACCACCATGGTCACGAATCTACTCACCGAGGACAATCTGCTCTGCTATCGCCGCGAGATCTCGGAATTCTTTTCGCTGGACGGAGTCCGGGGTACCCCGATGGACCGTTCGGAGAAGAAGCTGGACCGGATGGCCGCGCGGCCTGCGGAACGAGCTGCCCCGGTCGTATGAGCAGACGAGTTTCGATCACCGCCGCGGCGATGGCAGCTGTCGCCGCGGCGGCGGCTGTATTCATCGGGGCGCAGGTCAGTGCGGAACCCGCGGGTCCGCAGGCGATTCCGCAGGCACCGGCCGTCGACCCGAAAATGACTCGCACCGGGCTCATTTCGAGGGAGACGGTGGGACCGCATCGCGAGCGGCTGGAGATCGCCTCGGCCGCGATGCGCCGCATCATCGTGGTGGATGTGTTGCGGGGCAGCGGATCCGGGCCACGACCCACGCTGTATCTGCTGGACGGCGTCGACGGTGAGGCGACCTCGGGTTGGCTCACCAAGGGCGGGGCAGCGGAATATTTCGCGGATAAGCCGGTCGATGTGGTGCTCACCAGCGGCGGCACCGGAAGTATGTACAGCGACTGGGTGCGTCACGACGCCGCGCTCGGGCTGAACCGCTGGGAAACCTTCCTCACCGACGAGCTGCCGCCCATTGTCGAATCGCTGGTGAAGTCCAATGGCACGCGCGCTATCGCGGGTGTCTCGATGGGCGCTCAGGCCGCCATGATGCTCGCCCAGCGCTACCCCGGCCGCTACCGCGCGGTCGCGGGCATGAGCGGCTGCTATTCCACCGCCGATCCGCTCGGCCACGCCGTCACCACCATTACGGTTGCCTCGCGCGGCGGCAATGCGGAAAATCTCTGGGGTCCGCCGAATTCCCCGGAGTGGGCGGCGCACGACACGGTGCTCGGTGCGGAACGACTCCGCGGTACGGCGATCTATCTCTCCGCCGCCTCCGGCGCCCCGACCGGCGCGGATCTGGTCGCGGTGGCGAACGCGCCGAATATCGTCGATGCCCTCGGTGTGGCCGGTGGCGGCGCGGCGTTGGAGGCCGGCGCCCGAGCCTGCACCGAGCGTCTCGCTACCCGCCTGGCGGAACTGAAGATCCCCGCGACGGTCGACTACGCGGACGTCGGCATGCATACCTGGGTCGACTTCGAGGCCCAACTACCCCGGGCCTGGTCGGTGCTCGCCGCGGCGCTGGGTGCACCCCAGCCGAGCTGACCGTGTGACGCGACCTCACAGATCCCGGGGTGGAATGAGGCGGTCGCGGGTGCGTTGACACAGGTATGACTTCGGCGTTGCGGGATGTGCGGCTCTCGATATTGGATCGGTCGCGGGTACGGCGTGGTCAGGGACATCCGGAGGCGTTGCGGGAGACGGTGGAGTTCGCGCGGCTGGCGCAGGAATGGGGGTATCACCGGTTCTGGGTGTCGGAGCACCACAGCGTGCCCGGTGTGGCGGGGTCGGCGCCCACGGTGCTCGCGGCCGCCGCGGCCGCGGCGACCTCACAGATCCGGATCGGGACCGGCGGTGTGATGCTGCCCAACCATCAGCCGTTGGTGGTGGCCGAACAGTTCGGGGTGCTGGAATCGCTCTTCCCCGGTCGTATCGATATGGGACTCGGCCGGTCGGTGGGTTTCACCGACGGAGTGCGGAGGGCGCTCGGTCACGGCAAGACCGATGCCGAGGACTTCGACGCACAGCTCACCGAGGTGCTCGACTACTTCACGCACGGCAGGCTCGGCGTGCACGCCTGGCCTGCCGAGGGTTTGCGCGTACCCGCCTACCTGCTGGCCACGGGATCCGGCGCGGAACGCGCGGCTCGCTTCGGGCTGCCCCTGGTCATCGCCGCGGTCGCAGGTGTGGACGGGATGGTGGAAGCGATCGAGCGCTACCGGACCGCCTTCCGTGAAACGGCCTGGGGTAGTGAACCTTACGTGATGGTCTCGGGTGCCGTCGTCATCGCGGACAGCACCGAGGAAGCCCGCCGTCTCCTCCTGCCGGAGGCGTGGTCCAATGCGTACTCCCGCACCAGGGGCGAGTTCCCGGTCCTGATCCCGCCGTCGGAGATCGAACAGCTCGATATGACCGAGCGGGAGCGCCGGATCTTCGATGAGGCTCTGCGCGACCACATCCACGGCACCGAGGACGAAGTCGCGGATGCCCTCGAACATCTCGTGGCGCGCACCGGCGCCGACGAAATCCTGGTGCACACCAGCACTTACGACCGTACCGCCCGACTGGAATCGCACCGTCGCCTCGCCCGGCTCACCGGACTGACCGCGGGGTATGCGCCGTGGGAACCCGCCGGGGTGTCGGCCTGAGCGTCGGTACCTTCCGTCTTCGGCCGGGCGGTGCGCTTCAGCGTGCCTCGGCGGCGGCTGGCGCGTCGGTGCGCCAGTAGCAGAACGGTTCGCAGGGGCCCGGTTGCCGGATGGTCGTGGTGACAGCCGGGGGATCGGGCGTGGTCGTGGGTGGGTAGGAGTAGCCGCCGCCGAAGAGGACGACGATCTGGCAGACCACCAGGGTCAGGATGGCGATGCCGACGAAGAGCAGCAGGACCAGTAGGAACGGTCCGCTCGTGAGGATCCCCGATTCCAGCGTGAGCTTCGAACGTTCCTGTCGCACGATGTCACCCCCGCCGCGCGGCACGGCAGCGCCCGCTATTCATAATTCGATCAAAGTCGAATGTTCTTGCAGATGCACTTGCAGATGTACGGCTCATGGACACCATGATCCGCGACTTCGTGCGGTGTACCAGTACTCGCGGCTGAGAAATCTGTGACAAAACCGGAGCAATCGCCGCGATCGGGTCGAGTGGATCGACCCGATGCCCGCGGTGCCAGTACCGCGCTGTTTCCTTGCGTACCAGCCGTATTCAGGAACTTTGCGGAATTTGGAGCTCGGCGGTCGCGTAGCTGAACAGCGCGCGGCCGTTGGCGTGCGCCGTCATCGCGACCGTCACGCGACGGTGTGGGGTGTCAAGAGCGGTTACGTGGCCACGGAGTTCGACAACGGCGAAATCCAGCGATGAGAGAGTGAGGTAGTGGGTGTGCCGGGCGGACTGGGTGCGCAACCGGGTGAGGACGGTCCGGACGCCCAGCCGGGAGGTGAGAAAGGTTGCGGCGAGGCCGAGCTCGAAGGTGCTCGGGGTGAGAACCGGGTCGGCGCCCGCGGAGCCGTACGGTCCGTCGGCGACGAGCGGAGGATCGGCCGTACCGGTCAATTCCGCATAGCGGACGAGGTCGCCACCGCGGAGTTCGACCGTCCAGGGAGGCAACTCGAACCCGACCGTGAGTTCGTCGATATCGATGGCACGGGAGAGCATTCGGGGTCGAGGTCCGCTGATTGAATCGGCGTATGCCGCTCCGCGAGCCGTGGCGTGCTCGTGGACTACGGCACGGCAGTGCTCGCCGCCGATGCGGGTCAGCAGCGAGGTGGTGGCGGTCTGCGCGATCGCACCCTGCTGGTCGATGAGTGCGGCTCGGATCGTCAGCACGTGATAGTCGGCGAAATACCGCAACGACTCGACATGGGCGCGGCAGATCAATTGATCGCCCTCGACGAGCGGTCGTCGCAGGTCGAGCACCTGGTCGACGTGCAGTATTCGGTCGGGGCTGCCGTCCGGTATCAGGGAACCGAGAATATCGCGCTGCACCCCGGTGAGGATTGTCGCGCCGAAGGTCGCCGGGGCGACGAGCGCGGGTAATCCGGTTCGGGTGGCGTCCCGATACGCCGGGTGGAAGTCCCGCACGGCATGCGCGAATTCCCGAATGGCTTCGCCGCGTATCGGATCGGGCGACATCGTGACGGAGAAGTGGTCGACGGGGGATCGGGCGACGGCGATTTCGGTGGCGGATTCACGCATCGTTGCTCCTGTATCGCGACGACTCACGCGATCGAGCCGAACGGGGCGGCGAGCAGCGGGACCTGATCGGGGGTGACGGTGCCGACGACCTCGACGCCCGCGTCGAGGAAGTCGCCGACGGCTCGGTCGAGGTGGTCGGTCGAGGTGATGACGACCGCGTCGCGGGCCCCGATATCCCGCATGATGCGGGCCGACTCGCCGGCGTTCTCAGCGGTGCTGGAGGCGTCGGGCTCGAGGTGTACGCGGTCGGGCGGAATGCCGTGCCGGATCAGCCACTGCGCCATCGCCTGCGCCTCGGTGACACCCCCGCGGGGATTGCCGCCGGTCACGATGATCGGGGAGGCGGGTGCGAGCAGTGCCTGCGCGAATCCGGCGTGCAGCCGCGCGATCAGTTCCGGGCGCATGGCGCCGTCGGGGAACAGGCCGTAGCCGAGCACCACGATCGCGGTGCCGGGGCCGCGGAAGCCGAGCGACGACGGAGCGGCGGGCGCGGGATCCGGCGTCGCGGCCGATCCGGTGCCGTCGGCGAGCGCGTACGGGGCTTCTAGCAGGGCGGCCGCGACGGTGAGCGCGCCGAGCAGCAGGCATGCGATGCCACCGCGGCGCGGCAGGGCGCTCGAAATCGTGTCGAACATGGCAACTCCGTTGATTAGCCATCAATTGGCTCGAGTGGTGGTAACTGTGTCCATGGTCGGCCCGGTATCGCTGTGCGGCGCGGATGTTTTCGAAATATGAGGAGAATTCATCGTTGTGCGGCAGTAGTTTTGGTATCGCGGCCCGAGAGCTTGTGACCAGCACCGATATGTCTGTCATGGGGCTGTGAGTACTCCAGGAATGTCGCCGCGGAAGTGCGCTGTGCGCAATCACTGAACGCCGTCAGCGGCATTCATGAAATGTCCAGAGACCGATCTCTTGCCTGGTTGCCGGATCGGGCTCGCCCTAGCGTTGCCGCAGTTTCAGTGCCCGCCGTCCGGCACGGCGGGCACTGGCACTCGAACGTTGACGTTCTGCGGGAAGGCATCTGATGAAACGAAGTACCAGCGCCGCGGTCATGATGGGCGTATGCGTCACGCCATGAGCTTCACCGGCGTTGCGGCGCATGCGGCGCCGGAGTCCGCGCCCACCGAACAGACACTGGCGGAATACATTTCGGCCGGGCTGAAGGGGCGCCCGGCCGCGAACTCGGGCAGCGCGGGCGGTTCCGGCTCGGCCTGTACCTCGGGCAGTGGCGCGGGGTCGGGCAACGGTTCGGGCAACTGCTACGGCGGTTCCGGCAGCAGTTCGGGCTCCGCGGGCGGGTATGCCAGCGACACTGTGGGTTACGGCCCGCCGATGACCTCGTGGGTGTCCGCCTTCGGCTACGGTCTGTCGAAGCCCGATGTCGCCCCGCCGGGAACCAATGACTGGAATTGCAAGCCCACCGCCGAGCATCCGCGTCCGGTGGTCGCGCTGCACGGCACCTGGATGAACGCCTACAACGCCCTGGCGTATATGGGTCAGCCGATCAAAGACGCGGGCTTCTGCGTCTTCACCTTCAACTACGGCCGCTCGAACCTCCTCGAGGGCGGCGGTCTCGGCTCGATACTGCCCGGCGTGATGGGCACCGGCTACATCCAGGATTCGGCGAAACAGGTTGCCATCTTTGTGGATCGGGTGCTGGCCGCCACCGGAGCGGCAACCGTCGATATCGTGGCGCACTCGCAGGGTGGCGCACTGGCGAACTGGTACACCAAGTACGAGGGTGGCGTTGGCAAGGTGAAGAGTCTGCTCACCTTCGGCGCCACCCACCACGGCACCAGTCTGGACGGTATCGGCGCGCTGGGCCGAGCGATCAACAATCTCGGGATCGACATCCTCGGCTTCATCGAGATGTTCGTCGGTCATTCCGGCATCCAGCAGACCATCGGGTCGGATTTCGTGAACAAGCTGAATGCCAACGGCGACACCGTCCCCGGAATCGACTACACCATCGTCGGCACCCGCTACGACTGGGTCACCAATCCCTATGATCTGACATTCCTGAAGGCGGGACCGGGAGCAAAGGTCGACAACATCGTCCTGCAGGACGGTTGCGAACAAGACGTCTCCGACCACCTCACGATGATGTATTCGCCGCGCGCGCTGTCGATTGTGCTGCGGGCGCTGGATCCGGCGGGGCACCCGCAGCTCGACTGCACCTTCAACCCGTGGCTGATCGGCGGTGATGGCTCCCTGTGACGACATGGTAGAGCCGGGGGTGATCCGTCGGGATCATCCCCGGCGCAGCCGTTTTCAGGGCGCGCGGTAGGTGCGCGCCACCAGCGCCGACCGCAAATACCAGAGCCCGGACGGCTGCGACGGATCGAAGCCGGTGAGCTGGCCGATCCGCTTGAGCCGGTAGTCGACGGTATTGGTGTGCACATGTAGCACCCGGGCGGTGCGCTGTCGGTTGAGGTTGTTGCCGATGTGGCGTTGCAATGTCTCCAGCAGTTCGGGATGTGCATCCAACGGATCCAGTAGCGAGCCGAGGTATTCGCGCCCGGGGCCCGGGCGGGTGAGCTGGTATTCCAAGGCCAGCTCGTCGAATCGGTACATCCCCGGCACCGCTTGCAGCCGCTGCACCATGTCGAGAAGTTCGTGCGCTTGGTCGGCGGCGTTCGGGATCTGTTGCGGCGCGGCATCGATCATGGTCGCGGTGATCCCGACCTGGGCGGCGTGCGACAGCTGGGTGATCAGGGTGTCGAGTTCGACATTGTCGAACATGGCCGATGGTACGAGTATGGTTCCGCCGTCCACACTGAGTAGCGACAGCGCACTGTTCCCACACCGCATCGCGAGTTCGGCCTGCACCCGCCGCAACTTGCGTCGCGCCACCACCTGACCGTCCACCGCCGGGTTATGTTCTTCACGATGCGGCGGGATTGCCACCGCGACAACTGCATACGAATCTGCTATCGCAATGCCGCATTCCCGGGCCATTGTCGAGGTGCTGTGCCCGCCGAGCAGCGCCGAGGTGAGGGTGTGCACCGCGGTGTGGTGTTCGCTGACCACCGCACGCAATTCGCGTACGTAGGCGACCGAGATCGCGGAGGTGATCTGGTCCAGCATCTCGAGCACGGCCTTGGCGCCGTCGACGAGATTGTCGTAGTCCTTGATGGACGCGCCGGAGACGACCAGATCGAGCCCGATCTTGAAGCCCTCGTGGATCGAGTGGTGGATGGTGTCGATGGGCACGCCCTCGCGGGCCCATCCGGCGGCGGCGTCCTGCAGGCGTTGCAGCTTGGCCGGGATGTCCTTGCCGTCCAGCATGCTGACCGCAAATTCCAGGCATACCCGGGTGATCGCCGTGACGTCCCCGGAGATCGCGTCCCCGGGTAGCGTGCCGCAGGGCACGACATTCTCCACGAAATGGCCCACCATCTGACGTGACAGTGTCCGTATGTCCTGCAGTGGCGACGACATCGGCTTGCCCGACAGGGTAAGGCTCGGTCGGGCCGAGCTGTCGACGGTCATTGACGACTCCTTCCGCCCCCGGGAATTACTGTGTGGCGCATTCACACTAACCGCAGCATCGGGGGAATGGACCGATTCCGCGGCTTCTGTGAGATCGGAAATCGGCTCTCGGTCGATATTGTGATGCCTCACATAGTCGGTAGGTCTACCCTCCGGTAATGAAAGCCATCACATTCATGGTCGCTGGTAAAAGTTTGCCGTGCGTTCGAATGGCGCCCCGCGACGCCGGTATCGGGTAAGGAAGGCGTTAATCGGCTGGGCTTTATCGATGAAATATGGTAGCGCTCAATTCAATCAAAAAATACCGATAGGTTGGTTTCAAATCTCCCCCATCCGTTCGGTGAACCAATCGTGAACAGCGAACTTCCGAAAATCTCACTTACCGGGTCTTCGGTCATCGATTCGGGGGAATGGGCGTAACCCGAAATCGGGGTCCATGTTGTCTGGGACGGAGTGCTGTCATGCCCGGTTTCTTATGGGTGACGCGGCGTTTCATGCACTTTGCCGAGAAGAATTAGCCATCAGATTGCCTGCCGTCGAGAGGCGCTGTCCGGCAGTGCTTTTCGGATTGCAACCCGCAGATCAGCGGTGTACAGATTGGTCAAGGCGCGACTGTGGTTGCTGACAGTTGTGCACAGTGACGAGATATGAGGCATTACAGTCTTGGTTGTCGATATCGGAGGACAAGTGATCGCGGTCTCGGCTGTCGTCGAATCCTGCGCTGCCCAGGGAAAAGTTAAGTTTTGTGTGGCATCGGCAAACGGTGCGTCGGGGGTTGTGCCGCCGGGGGGCGTGGAGGTTTCGAGCGCGACCGGGGGTGTGAAATGACCTCGCCGGATGCGATGACCGAGCGCGTACTGGAGCTGTTTCGCACCGGCCTGCGAGTCGACGATATCGATGTCGATACGCCGTTGCTGGATTATGGCTTGGACTCGGTACAATCGGCCGAAATCATCATCGAACTCGAGCGTGCCTTCGGTGTGGAGATCTCCGACGCGGAGGCCGCCACATTGCATACCGCGCGCGATGTGATCGAGTGCGTGACGGCCGAGGTGGGCCGCCGCACCGGGGCCGGAGCGTAGTCGCGTGGCCTCGAGAGTTCAGTACGAGGGTGCGGCGACGGCCGACTCGGCCGCCGCGTCGCCGGAGCTGTTCGATGACTTCGCGCGGTACAACCGGCCCGGGCTGGCGCGACTGTTGCGTGCCTGCCACCTCGATGTGGTGTACGCCGATGCCGAGGGCGACAACCTGATTCGCGCGGACGGCGCCCGGGTGCTCGATCTGGTGGGCGGCTTCGGCGCGGCGCTGTTCGGGCACAACCATCCGGCGCTGACTCGGGTGGCGACCGCCCGGTTGAACCAGCAGACCCCGTTCGTCGCGCAAGGCAGCGTCCGGCCGGGCGCTGCCCGTTTGGCGCGCCGGCTGTCGGAGCTGGTCGGCGCGAGTACCGGCCGCGAGTACGTCGTGACCTTCGGATCCACCGGCGCCGACGCGGTCGAGGCGGCCGTCCGGCATGCGGCGGTCGCGCACGCCCGCGGCCTGGCCGAACTGCGCACCGAACTGCGGCGCACGCTGCGGCAGGTACGCCGTGACGGACTGCATGCGGTGCGTCCGGTAACGGCCCCGGAGAGCGGATCCGGCCCGGAGGGTGAGGAAACTCGCTCGGCGGCAGCGGTTCTGGAGGATTCGCTGCGCATCGTCGAGGAAGTCGCGCGGCGCGGACCCGTCTTCGTTTCGCTGGCGAATGCCTTCCACGGCAAGACGGCGGGCGCCTTCGCGCTCACCGAGCAGGCCGATACCCCGGCGGACCTGGTGGTTCCGGGGCCCGAGCGTCGCAAGCTCGACACCTGGGCGCCCGATGACGTGGCCGGTGCGTTTGCCGAGGAACTGCGACCGGTATCCCGGATCAGCGTGGACGCTACCGGTCGGCCGGTGCTGTCCCAGACGCATATATCGCCGATTGCCGCGGTATTCGCCGAACCCATCCAGGGGGAGGGCGGGGTCCGCGAGGTACCCGCCGCCACCCTGTGCGCCCTGCGCGAACTCGCGGATCGGCACGCGGCGGCACTGGTACTCGACGAGATCCAATCCGGCATGGGCCGCACCGGCACCTTCCTCGCCTCGACGCCGTCGGGGGTCTCCGCGGACTATTACCTGCTGTCCAAATCACTGGGTGGCGGACTGGTGAAGATCTCGGCGCTCTTGGTCGACCGCGCCGGGTCGGTTTCGGACTTCGGCCGCTACCACACCTCGACCTTCGCCGATGACGAACTGTCCTGCGCGGTTGCCGAGGCCGCGTTGGACCTGTTGCGGGACAACCAGATCCGGATTTCCGATACCGGCGCACGACTGCGGGCCCGGTTGGACGCGGTGGCGCGGCGCTGGCCGCGGGAGCTGGCGGGCGTGCGAGGCCGCGGGCTGTTGCAGGGCATCGAACTGATTCCGCCCGCCCCGGAATCGGCGCTGCTGCGCGAGATCTGCGATCCGGACATGTTCGGCTACGTGGTCGCGGGCTATCTGCTGCACACCCACCGGATCCGGATGCTGCCCACGCTGTCCGCGCCTACCACGCTGCGCATCCAGCCGTCCGCATTCCTCGCCGAGGCCGATCTGGTCCGGTTGGAATCGGCGCTGGACGACCTCGCCGCCCTGCTGCACCGCGGCGACCTGGCCCGGCTGCTCGCGCACCTCGCGGCGCCGGTCACCACGAAGTGGCAGGTGCCCGAACATAAACCACCGTCCGAGCGGCGTACTCCGGAGGTGGCGAGGGATTTCGACGCGCCGAACCGGGTGGTCTTCCTCGCCAATCTGCCAGAGGCGGCCGATCTGCGCCGGTTCGCGCCGGAACTCGCCGAGTGGTCGGACGCGCAGTTCGCCGCGCTCTTCGAGCGGCTGCGGGGGGTGGCCGAACCCTTCGAATTGACAAGGCAACTCGTCACTTCGCCCACCGGCGCCACGGTCGAGGTCTGCCTGATCGCGGTGCCGATCTCCGCCGAGCAGATCATCGAATCCCGGCGCGCCGGGCATCGGGCCTGGCTGCGCGATCTGGTGCTGGAGGCCGTCGAACAGGCGATCGCGCTCGGCGCCACGGTGATCGGGCTCGGCGGCTACACCTCGATCGTGACCAATGCCTCCCGCGATGTGGTGGAGGACGCGGTCACGGTGACCTCGGGCAATTCGCTCACCGCCGCCTGCGCCTTCGAGGTGGTGCGCGTCGAGCTGACCCGGCTCGCACCCGGGAACCGGCGCGTCGGCATTCTCGGCGCGGTCGGAAATATCGGTGCTGTGATGGCTGAACTCATTGCACCCCTTGCCGATTCGGTAACCCTGGTCGGGAGACCCGGTTCGGCGAGTCGGCTGCGCCGGGTCGCCGAACAACTCATGCCCACCGCGCCGGGCGTGGTCGAGATCAGTGAGGATCTGGCCTCCCTGCGCGAGTGCCATATCGTGCTCACCGCGACCAATTCGGCCGTCCCGCTCATCACGCCGGATCTGCTAGCCGCGGACCACCCGGTGCTGGTGTGCGATCTGGCGGTCCCCGGCGACGTGGATCCCGCCGTCTCCGAACGCCCCAACATCACCCTGGTCTCCGGCGGCCGCATGGCGCTGCCGCTCGGCCAGACACCCCCCTTCCCCGAAACCGGATTGCCCGCGGGCGTCGTCTACGCGTGCATGGCCGAGACCGTGCTGCTCGGCTTCGAGCCCGAGACCGCGAGTCCCTCCTACGGCGGACTCACCGTCGCCGGTGTGCGCGCCGCCCGCGAGTTGGCGGCACGTCACGAGGTGCGCCCGGTTCTGCTTCCGACAGGAGCCCCCACCGTGTCCGATAGCCCGACACCCGCGCCGATGTTCCTCGGCGCGGCCGACTTCACCCCCGACCGAGCCGGCGGTAAGGCCGCGACCCTGCACGAGCTGATCGTCGCGGGTTTCGAAGTGCCGCCGGGGTTCGTGGTGCCCGCGGAACTCGACCTCGACACGATCAGCGACGACGATCTCACCCGCTGGGTGCAGGCGCTGGGCGGATTCCCGGTCGCCGCCCGCTCGAGCGGTGTGCTGGAGGATCTCGATGACGCCAGCTTCGCCGGACAGTACGAGTCCTATCTGGACATCACCGAGGTGTCGGCGCTGCGCGACTACATCGGGCAGTGCCGTGACTCGGTGCATAACGAACGGGTCCGCACCTATCTGGCCAAACACGGCTACACCGAGGCGAAGGCGTCGGTGGCCGTACTGGTGCAGCGGATGGTCGACGCCAGATACGCGGGTGTGGGTTTCAGCATCGACGCACTCAGCGGCATCGAGGAACATGCGGTCGTCGAATGCTGTGCGGGGCTGGGGGAGCGACTGGTCTCGGGCCAGTTGACACCCACCCGGTACACATTGCGGCTGTTCGACGGCGAGGTGGTGGAACGCGACGCGGGCGGCGAGGATGTCGAGCTGGAGCCGACGGCCACCGCCGAATTGGCCGCGCTGATGCTGGCGGTGCAGGCGCACCGGCATCGCCCGCAAGATATCGAATGGGCCATCGACGGCGCGGGCAAGCTGTGGCTGCTGCAGGCGCGGGCCATCACCGCAATCGCCTGGCGCACCGACATCGACCAATTCTCCGATGCGGACCTGCGCGACGGCGGTGTCTCGGCGCGGGTCTGCACGCCGATGATGTTCTCGTTGTACGACAACGCCTTCCAGTACTCGATGCAGCAGTTCTTCGAACGGTTGAAGCTCGCCGAGCCGGGCGTGCGGCCGGACTGGATGGCCATGTACTACGGCCGCGCCTACTGGAATGTCAGCGCGGTGAAGCAGTGCTTCTTCAAGATCCCCGGCTTCGACGAGCAGCACTTCGACGACGACCTCGGCGTGTTGAACGAGTACGGGCCCGACGGGCCGCACCGTACCCCGACCAATGCGAAAACCATTGCCAGGGCGCTGCCCGCCGCTCTGGCCGTCCAGCAGAGCTACCGGGACCAACTGGCCGCGGTGGACGCCTTCGCGGCGGAATGGCCCGCGAAGTACGCGATCTGGCGTGACCGGGTCCGTGACCTCCCGCAGACCGACGAGGCCACCTTCGCCGCCGACCTGGCAGACTGCCTGCTCACCTTCCATGCCGCCACCGAACGCACCTACTTCACCACCATCTACAACAACTCGAGCGTGCAGACCGACTTCAAGCAGTTGCTGGACAAGGTGGACGCCGCCACCGGCGGCTCGACCTCGGCCATCGACCTGATGGTCGGCCTCGCCGACATCAGCCATATGCAATTGCAGCGCGGCATCGTCGAATTGCACCGGGTGGCAGTTGAATACAGTCTCGACGGCGCCGAATGGGATGCGGCGCTAGCGGAGTTCGTGGCCGAGCAGGGCTTCCACGCCGACGCCGAGCTCGACCTGACCTGCCCGCGCTGGTCCGAGGCCCCGGAGCGGGTTCGTTCGATGATCGCGGTAATGCTCGAACACGGCACCGCCCCCGCGGATCCCGATATGACCCTGGTGGAGCAGCGCAAGCGCTATCAGGCCGAATTCGACGCGCTACGGGCCCGGGTGCGCGCCAAGCCGCTGACCCGCGTGAAGTACGCCAAGTCCGTGGATAAGCACGTCGAGCGGATGCGGCAGTATCTCGTCGCGCGCGAGCGGATGCGGGAATTCTCCTCGCAGTGCTACGCGATCGTGCGGGCCTACGTGGTGGAGGCGGGCGTCCGGCTGGCCGCGGCGGGCACGCTCGAATACGCCGACGACGCGTTCCAGTTGAGCATCCACGAGTTGAGCGATCTCGTCGCGGGGCGCGTCGAGGTAGCCGAGCTGACGCCCCGGATCGTCTATCGCCGTGCGGTATACGCGGGATATCGGGATCTGACGCCGCCGCACGAACTCGGCGGCGGGGTCACCGTCGGGGCGGTGCGCGAAATCGGCGACGGCGATCTCACCGGACTCGGGTGCAGTCCCGGTGTCGCCGAGGGCACCGCCAGGGTCATCACCGCGCTGTCCGATATCGACCAGCTGCGCGAGGGTGACATCCTGGTCACCCGTTTCACCGACCCGGGCTGGACCCCGGCGCTCGGCCTGGTCGCCGCGGTCGTCACCGAGGTGGGCGGCATGCTCTCGCACGCCGCCGTCATCGGGCGCGAATACGGGATCCCCGCGGTGCTGAACGTCGCGGGTGCGACGAGCGCGGTGCGCTCGGGCCAGCGGATCCGGGTCGACGGAAGCGCGGGCGTGATCAGCGTCCTCGATGCGGCGACGGTTGCCGACGCGGCCGCGCGGGACGGCGCGCCGACGGTGGACGCGCAGTCGCGCAGCGAGCCGCCGGTGTCGCTGGAAAGCCCCGAAACAGTCACCACCACAGTCGAATCGGACAACACGACAACGATCGAATCGTCGAGTGCACCGGCCGAGGTGGCCGCGCCCGCCGACGAACCAGCCCGCCCGGCGCCCCCGCGCCCGGCGCCGAGAAGGGATGAACAACTGACCGCACGCAAGCGCTTGATCTGCATCGCGGGGGGCGACGGCTCAGGCAAGACCACGCAGGTGGCGCGGATCGCCGCGGAATTCGAGGCCCAGGGCCACAGTGTCGCCGCGGTCACGATCTGGGACGCCTTCCTGGATCCGAAGGTTTCCTCGAAGCTGCCCTGGTCCAGCCCCTCCGAGATCTACGGCTACCTCAAGCTGCTCACGCCGCTGAGCCGCGCGCACTTCCTGTTCCACGCCATGCAGTTGTCGTTCGATCTGGCCGCCGCGCGCGGCGTGGACATCATGCTGGCGAATGCGTACTGGTACAAGTACTACGCCACCGAGGTCGCCCACGGCGGCGATCCCGCGATATTGCGGCAGCTCACGGCGGGCTTCCCGGAGCCGGACCGCACCTTCTATCTGACGGTCAGCCCGCAGGATGCGTTGGGGCGCAAGCAGTTGCGCAGCGACTACGAGAGCGGCTACGGGGACGAGAAGGCGTTCCTGGACTTCCAGCAGCGCAGCCACGACGCACTGGAGGCGCTGTCGGAGGAGTTGGCGTGGGTGCGTCTGGACGGCACCGCCGCCCCCGCCGATATCACCAAGGCCGTACTGGCCCAGCTGCGGGAGGACGACCGATGACCCGCCGCGTCGCCATTGTCGGCATCGACGGCGCGGGCAAGTCATCGGTCATGGCGCGGCTGCGCGAGCTGGCCCCGGCCGGGGATCCGGGTTCGTTCGCCGCGATGACCTGCCCGGACTTCCACAACACGCGCGACGTTCCGCTCACCGATCTATCCAAGCAGCTCAAGGCATTCAGCGTCGGATGCGACGAAATCTCCAGCCTGGAGATGAAAGCCACCGCCATGTACCTGCAGATGACGCTGTTCGGTCCGGTGGAACGTCACTTCGTGGACACCTGGGCGCCGGATGTCCTGGTGTTCGAACGGCATCCGCTGATCGAACTGCTGGTCTACGGCCCGCTGTACGTGGCGCTGGCCCGCCCGGAATGGAACGGTCACGATCGCGAAGCCGAGATCGCCGCGGTGCTGGAGCGACACCGGCCGGGCACTTTCGACGACATCCTGGCCTGGCAGCGTCGCGAATCCACCCGGCTCGGCAGCGCCCCCGATATCTGGCTGCTGCTGTCGGAGATCGCCGACCTGGTGGGCCGCGAAATCACCGCATCGGTCGCGGGTTTCGCCGCCCGCTTCCGCACCACCCTGCCCGATGCCGTGCTCTGGCTGGACGCCCCGCCGGAGCAGGCTGCGGCCCGTTGCGCGGAACGGTCCGCCGACGGCTTCAAGGAGGCGCACGAAACCGCGGAACGGCTCGCCGCCCTGCGCGCGGGCTACCTGCGGGTGCGCGACACCCTCGCGGTCGCCTACCCGGAGGTCGGCTTCCATCGCATCGACACCGGCGACGGCGTCGACCTCGACGAGTCCGTCCGCGCCTGTGTCATGGAAGGAAAGCTTTTCGGATGAGTGCACATACCCGTCCCGTCGCCGATATCGAGGCGCGGGTGCGCGCGATCGTCGGCGAGGTGCTGTGGGTGGCGGCCGACGATATCGATGCCGCCGCGCAGCTGATCGACTACGGACTGGATTCGCCGACGGCCATCGAGCTGACCATTCAGCTGGAGCGTGCGTTCGACATCGAGATTCCCGAAGATGTGGCGGCACAGTTGAATACGGTTGCCGAGATCATCGAGTACGTGCGGGGTGACGCATGACCGCGCGGCTGGAACCGCGGTACCCGAGTATTGTGCACGCACTGCTCGCGAATGCCGATCGTGGATCCGACGGCGCGTCGACGATCTTCGTGCCGGAACGGGGCGTCGACGGCGAATTCTCGTGGCGCCATGATGATCTCGCCGCAGCTGCGGGGCGGGCGGCGGCGGCGCTGTCCGCCGCCGGGGTGCGGCCGGGTGACCGGGTGATGCTCTCGCTGCCCACCTCCCCGGAGTTCGTCACCGCCTTCTTCGGCGCGCTCCTGCTCGGCGCGGTGCCCACCGCGGTGGCGACGCCCGGCGGATTCGGTTCGGCGGAGCTGTTCTACGAGAAATTCCACCGATTGCTCGACTACCTCGAACCGACCGCGGTGGTCACCACGGCGACCGTGCTGGAGGCGGCATCGCTCCCTGCGGGCACGGCCGGAATGGACGGTGCGGCATTGCACGCCGTGGCCGGTACCCCGGACGCGCCCGCGTTGGCTCCGCGGTTGCCCGAACCCGGCGATCTGGCGTTCATCCAGGCCACCTCGGGCTCCACCGGAACACCGAAGGGGGTGCAGATCACCCATGCCAATCTGGCCGCCAACTGCGAGCAGATCGCGCTTGCCGCGGCCATGGGGGCGGGCGACACCTGGGTGGGCTGGTTGCCGTTGCACCACGATATGGGACTGATCGGCGGCTTCCTGACGCCCGTATTCCGTGGTATCGACGCGGTGCTGATGCCGCCGAGCCGATTCCTGCGCAGTCCCGGCGACTGGCTGCGCGCGGTGAGCAAATACGGCGGAACCTTCACCGCCGCACCCAATTTCGCCTACGGGTACGCGGCGGCTCGGGTGACCGACGCCGAACTGGACGGGGTGGACCTGTCGAGCTGGCGGTTCCTGTTCTGCGGCGCGGAACCGATTCACCCGCCCACCGTGCAGCGCTTCGTGGATCGTTTCCGCGCCTGGGGCCTGCCGCCGGACGCACTGGTGCCCTGCTACGGCATGGCGGAGGCCTCACTCGCCGTCACCGTCGCGCGCCCGCACGCCCCGGTCGCCTACGATTCGGTATCCCGCCGCGCCCTCACCGGAAACCATGTGGCCCTCGATGTTCCGGCCGACGATCCGGATGCGATGCAGATCGTGGACTGCGGCGAGCCGGTGCTCGGCACGGAGGTGCGCATCGTCGACGTCGACGGCGCACCCTGCGGTGAGGATATGGTCGGCCGGATCCAGTTCCGCGGTCCGTCGACCACCATCGGGTACTTCGGGCTCCCCGACACCACCGCGGCGGCACGCACCGACGACTGGTGGGACACCGGCGATGTCGGCTATCTGCGTGCGGGCCGACTGCGGATCACCGGCAGGCAGAAGGACCTGATCATTATCCGCGGCGCCAACTACCTGCCCACCGATTTCGAAATCGCCGCCGAGCAGGTGGCGGGCGTGCGACTCGGTGGTGTCGCGGCGGTCGGACACGCGGATGCCGCTGGTCTGTCCGAGGACCTGCACCTCATTGTCGAATCCGGGCTGGCCGCCGACGAACACGACGCGCTGCGGCGCGCGGTGCGGGTCGCGGTGAGCAAACGCACGGGGGTGCTGGCCGCCGATGTCCGGGTGGTGCCGCCGCGCAGCATCCCCAAGACCACGAGTGGCAAGGTGCAGCGCGCCGAGGCTCGACGCATCTTCCTCGAACTGGCGGCGCCGCAACTGGTCGAAGCCGGGGGAGCGGCATGACCGGCCGCCCGCTCGCGGGGCCGGCGCTGCGGAATCCGCTCGGCGCCTACCTCGATTATCGCGCGGATCCGCTCACCCTGTTCTACGAGCAGGCCGTGGCGTACGGCGGCAGCGTGCGACTGCGGCTGGTACACCAGCAACTGCACCTGCTGGTGGATCCGGATCACATCAACCAGGTGCTGGTGACCAACGCGGCCAAATACTCGAAGGGCATCAGCTACCAGAGCCTGAACTATCTGCTCGGTCCCGGGCTGCTGACCAGTGGCGGCGAACTCTGGAAACGCCAGCGCGCCTTGATCAAACCGGCCTTCGCGCGCAGACATGTGGACACCGAGATTCCGCTGATGATCGCCTGCGGGCAGCGGATGCTGGAACGGCTCGACGCGCGAGCCGCCGACGGCGCGGCCTTCGACCTGGTTCCCGAGCTGATGGGTTTCGCGGCGGATGTGGTGTGTCGCGCGGTCATGGGCGCCGATATCGACGGGGTGCTGCCACAGATCGAGGACGATGTGCGCGCGGGCGTGTCCTGGGTGATGCGACATATGGCGGCGCCGATCCAAGTCCCGCCGACCGTGCCGACACCGGCCAACCGGCGTTTCCGCGGCGTACTCACGCGGTTGCACCGGGTCGTCGACGACGTCATCCAAGGCCACCGTGCCGCCGATGCCGGAGCGGCCGATTCACTGCTGAGTCGCCTGCTCGCCGCCCGCGACGACGCGGGCCACGCCATGGACGACGAACAACTGCGCCACGAGGTGCTGACCTTCCTGCTGGCCGGACACGAGACCACCGGCGGCGCGCTGGCCTGGACCATCTACGAGCTGTGCCGCAATCCGGCGGTGCTCGACCGGGTTCGGGCCGAGATCGACTCGGCGCTCGACGGAGTCGAGATGGCGCACGCCCTGCCCGCACTGGAGCTGACCGGCCGGTCGATCGACGAGGCGATGCGGCTGCACCCACCCGCCTGGGCCTTCAGCCGCACCGCGATCGAGGCCGACAGCTTCGACGGTTTCGATCTGGAGCCGGGGGCGATCGTGGTGATCAGTCCGTTCGTGAACCATCGCTTCCCCGAATTCTGGGACTCCCCACTGACCTTCGACCCGGACCGGTTCACCAAGGAACGCACCAGGGTCCGCCCGCCGTTCCGTTATTTCCCGTTCGGTTGGGGCGCGCATCTGTGCGTCGGCCAGCATATGGCGCTGACCGAATTGCGCGTCGGCCTCGCGATGCTGCTGTCGCGCTACGACATCGAACTCGTGAACGGTCTGCGGGTGCGTGAGAACCCGGAGATCTCCAATACCCCCGACCCGGTGCTGGTGCGGCTGACGCGGCGCGCACCAGCGGTGCCCGCCACCGACACCCTGGCGGAGTCGGCTCGATGAACGCAGGGCGCCGAGCGGGCGCACACCCCCATGCCCTTTCGATACACAGAGGCAGAAAGCTATGAACCCAACGAATATCGGCGCGGTGGTGCCCGCCGCGACGCTGGCCACACGGTCGGCCGCGGCGCCGGAGCACACCGCGCGATTCGGGGCCAAGGCCGCGAATCTCGGTCGCCTGCTGGCGGCCGGCTACCGGGTGCCGCCGTTCGTGGTGGTCACCACCGAGGCGTGCGCGGAAATCCTCGCGCCCGTCGCCGAGGGCATTGCCCAATTGCTGGAGACGCTCGACCACACCGACCCGGTGTCGCTGCGCTCGGTTTCGGCGGCGATCCGCGGCCTCATCCTCGGGCGCACCCTGCCCGCGGCGGTGGTGTTCGATCTCGACGCCGCGATCGCCGAATGGGCTGACGGCCCGGTGCGGCTGGCGGTGCGGTCCTCAGTCAGCGGTGAGGATTCGGCGACCGATTCATTCGCGGGCCAGCTCGATACGGTGCTGAACGTCGCGCCCGAAGGGGTGTCGCGAGCCGTGCTGGAGGTGCTCGCCTCGGCCTACTCCGAGCGTTCACTGTTCTATCGAGCGCACCGCGGTCTGGACAACTTCGGCGTCGACTGTGCGGTGCTGGTGCAGGTGCTGGTCGACAGCGCGGTCGCCGGGGTCGTCTTCAGCTGCAATCCGCAAACCGGGGATCCGGCCGAATCGGTGGTGTCGGCCGCGCTCGGTCTCGGCGAGGGTGTGGTGGCGGGCACGGTGGAGTGCGATACCTACTTCGTCGACAATGCCTCGGGCGTCATCGTTTCCCGCACCGTCGTCGACAAGCGAAGCCGCGTCGTCGCCGAATCCGGTTCCGGCACCACGGTGGCGGAGATCGCGGGCGGCAGTTCCGCGCCCGCGCTGACCGACGACCGGATTCTGGAACTCACGCGCACCGCGGCTGCGCTCGCCGAAACCTTCGGCGCACCCCAGGATGTCGAATGGGCCTACGCCGCAGATGGCACCCTGTTCCTGCTCCAGGCCCGTCCGGTCACCGCGACCGGGGCCCGCGAAACGATTTTCGACAATGTCAATGTCGCCGAGTCCTACCCGGGTCTGTCGAGCCCCTTGACCTTCTCCATCCTGCGCGCCGCCTACGAACAGGTCTTCCGGGCCTGCCACCGGGATTTCGGCGCGACCGGCGCCATCGTCGACCGGAATGCGGCGAGCCTGTACCCGTATCTGGTCGGTACCGCGCACGGACGGATCTACTACAACATCAGCAATTGGTACCGGCTGTTCCTCCAGATCCCCGGCATGGAATTCGCGATCGAAGGCTGGGAGGCCGCGCTCAATATCGAGAACAGGTATCAGCGTCCGGCCGCACCGAAACGCGGCCTGGCGCGGCTGCGGATGTACGCGCTGCGGGTGCGGGTTTTCGCGATCATCGGCGTCGGCTGGCTGCGGCTACCGCGTCGGCTTCGCGCCTTCTTCACCGAACTGGCCGCCTTCACCGCCGACCTCGACCGCCGCCTCGACCCGGAAACGCCCGAGCGGGAACGCGATCCGGAGGCATTGCTGCAGTGGATGGAACGGTGCCTGCACGAGCTGGTGCCCGCGTACTCGGTGCAGATTTTCAACGACTTCCTGGCCCAGCAGTTGTTCCACGTCGTGGGGCTGCTGCTGGAGCGCAAGGGCCTCGGCGCGACCGAGGCGATCACGCTGCGCAACGAATTGTTTTGCGGTGAGGAGGGCGTCGACAGCGTCGACCCGGTGCGCTCGGCACTGGCACTGACCGCGACGATCCGTGACGATGCGGCATTGCGTGCACTTTTCACGGGTCCGCTGGAGCCGCAGGCGGTGTGGAAAACACTGGCGCAGTCCGAGTTCAGTGCCTTCCGTTCGGATTGCCTGCGTCATATCGCACTTTTCGGCGATCGCACCGTCGACGAGCTCAAACTCGAAACCGACCCACTCGGGGAACATCCCGAGCGTCTGGTGCCGATGCTGCGCAATTACCTGCGCGGCGGCCAGAGCATCGACGAAATGGCAGCGCGCGAAAAGGCGATCCGCCGCGAAGCCGAGCACACCGCGGACGCCCTGTTCGGTGACAGCGCGGCCGAACGCCTGGCCTTCCGTATCGCACTGGGCCGCGCCCGCGAACACGTGAAGCAGCGCGAGAATATGCGCTTGGGTCGCAGCCGCTCCTTCGGCCTGGTCAAAAGGGTGTTCCGGGAGTTCGGCAACCAGATGCACGCCGCGGGTCTCTTGGCCGATCCGCGCGACATCTTCTGGCTCACCTACGAGGAGATCGCCGCGCTGACCCGCGGCACCGCCGTCGACACCGACGCCGCCCGCACGGTCGCCACCCGCAAACACGACCACGAGCAGTGGCACGGTACGGAATTGCCGTCCCGGATCGTCACCACCGGCATCGCCGCGGCGGGTATCGACGACCCGGCATTCGACACCCCGATTTCGGCAGTCGACGCATCCGCGCAGACAGTGCTGCACGGCATCGGCTGCGCGCCAGGGCGTGTCGAGGCGCCCGCGCTGGTGCTGGGCACCCCGGACCCGGAGGTGGAAATCGACGGCCAGATCCTGGTCGCGGCGACCACCGATCCCGGTTGGGTCTTCCTCATGGTCGCCGCGGGCGGCCTGGTGAGCGAGAAGGGCAGTGTGCTTTCGCATACGGCCATCATCGGCCGCGAACTCGGAATCCCCACTGTCGTCGGCGTTCCCGGCGTCACCCGCTTGGTCGCCACCGGCGATCGGCTGGTGCTCGACGGGCGCGCGGGCACCGCAACCATCGTGCACGAGGACGAATCATGACCGCGACCGTCGGCCACGGCGAGAACTTCAGTCTCGAACATTATCTCGACCCCGCAGCGCACACCTTCGACCAGCGCTTCGAGGAATTCCGGCCGTATGTCACGAATGCCAGGGGCACCGGCTTCGTCCTGCGCGAGATCACCGGCCCGGCCGGTCCGGTCGTCCAGGTACGGGATCCGGACGGGGGAGAAGTCCGCGAGCTGATCATGCTCGGCTCCAACAATTATCTCGGGCTCGGCAGCGAACCGGAGATCATCGAAGCCGCGGTCGCCGCGACCCGGGAGTTCGGTATCGGTTGCGGTGGACCGCCGTTGCTCAACGGCACCACCTCGCTGCACCGCCGCCTGGAGGAGCGTTTGGCCGAAACCAAGGGCTGTGAATCGGCGCTGGTGTTCTCCTCCGGCTACGCGGCGAATGTGGGCTGGGTAACCGGGTTGCTGCGCAACGGCGACATTCTGCTCTACGACGAGCAGAGCCACGCCAGCCTCTACGACGGCATCCAGCTCGGCCGGGTCCGGTCGATGGCCTTCGCGCACAATGATCTGCGGAATCTGCGGCATCGGCTGATGCAGGTGCGTTGGCGTAATCCCGGCGCGAATATCGTGGTCGCGGTCGAGGGCGTCTACTCCATGGACGGCGATATCGCACCATTGCCCGAGATCCGGGCGCTGTGTGATTCCTTCGGCGCCTGGCTGGCCATCGACGACGCGCACGGCACCGGGGTGCTCGGCGCGAGGGGGCACGGGACCGCGGAGCATTTCGGCCTCGGGGACGGCTCGGTCGAGCTGTACATGGGCACCTTCTCGAAGGTGTTCGCCACCACCGGCGGCTTCGTCGCCGGATCCAAGGATCTGGTGGATACGCTGCGCTTCTTCGCCCGCTCCTACATGTTCTCGGCGTCGCTGTCGCCCGCGGTGGTCGCCTCGGTGATCGCGTCGATCGATTTCATCGATGCCCATCCCGAACGGATCCAGCAGTTGCACGACAACACCGCCTATTTCGTGCGGGAACTGCGCCGAATGGGTTTCGCGGTGGATCCGCAGACGGCGATCATCCCGATTCTGGTGCCGCAGCGCCTGGCCGTCGCGGAGGTGGTGTCCGCACTGCATCGGGCGGGCGTCTTCGTCAACGGCGTCGAATTCCCAGCGGTGCCCAGGGAACAACAGCGCCTGCGGGTCTCCATGATGGCCACGCTCACCCGCGCCCAACTCGATTTCGCGCTCGATCAGATCTCGACCGTCGCCCGGAGCTTCGGTTTTCATCCAGAACAGGAAGGTGCGGCATGACCCGGACCGATATCGCCGTGGGCGGCACCGCGGTCGAACGGCTGCTGGTGCATGCGGCGCTGGCCGCGCCGGGCGCCGACGAACGCGCCGAATCGGCCGAGTTGGCCAAGGATGTCACCGACTGGGCCGAATTCTTCGCGCTGGCCCGGCTCAATGCGACGGTGCCGTTGGTCCAGCGCAGGCTGGAGGCCGAGGGGCTCTACCCATTGGTGCCGGATCCGGTCCGCGCCGATTTCGCCGCCGTCACCGCGCATATCGGCGCCGTCAATGACCGGCGCCTGGCCGGGGCGCTGGAGTTGTTGCGCCGCTTCGATGAACGCGGCGTGCGATGCGTGGTGCTCAAGGGCATGCTGTTCTCGACCGAGATCTACCACGACCCGCGCTACAAGCGAATGAACGACCTCGACATCCTGATCGAGTTGGATCAGGTCGAGACGGCCATCGAGATCTACCGCGAACTGGGCCTTTTCGCCACCTCGGAGTTGCTCGGCAAGGCGCCGAAGGTGCGGGCCGAGCGTTCGCACCACCTGCCCTCGTTCGTCTCACGTGACGGCGCGTTGGTGGTCGGCACACACTGGGGGCTTATCACCCCGCTGGCCCCCTACACCATCGACTACGCCGCGATCTGGGATCGGGTGCGACGCATCGACTTCTACGGCGTACCCGCCTGGGCCATGGCCCACGAAGACAATCTGCACCACCTGGGCGTACACCTGCCCTACTACAAGACCGGAGTGCGCGAACTCGGCGATATCTGGAATCTCGCCCGCTACGCCACCGATCTCGACTACGACCTGCTCGCGGGCGAAATCGCCACGGGAGGCACCGAAAACCTGATGTACCACGCCCTCTCGCTGGCACACCGGCTGGTGCCGAACCCCGCGTTCGCCGCCCTCATCGACCGGGTCGAACCGCGGATCAACCGTTTCACCCGCTCCGACACCGCCCGCAAGACCGCTGATATCCATGCGCTGCTGCGCAGTCGCTCCACCCACACCTCGCGGATCGAGAAGGCCTACACCGAATTCAATATGACCGCACTCGCGCACGAGAAGCGCACCAGCTTCGGGCGGCTCTGGTCGGATCTGCTGCTGGTGCCCGGTGCGGAGGCCGCGCGGATGAGTTCGCTGCGGGAGCCGAAACCGCTATCGGCGCTCGGCGCCAGAGTCGCCGCGCCGTACCGCCTGACCCGGGTGTTCCAGCGCGATCTCGGTCGCTGGCTGTTCCCCGCGGCGCTGGCCAAGACGGTCGTCGACCTCGGCGCCGCCTACGGCGCCCAGTTGGCCGAGCGCGCGGGTGTGCGCGCGGTCGCCGTCCGGCCCGGGATCGACGAGTACGCGGCGGAGTTGGGGTTGTCCCGCGCCGACCTGCAAGCCGTGCTGGACAGCCAGGAATGAGAGCGACGGGTGGGCCGGCGTCCGGTGGGCTCGGCGACCGCACCGTGCTGTGGGACCTGGACGGCACGCTGGTCGGCCTGCGCCGGCGCAGCTTCAAGACGCTGATGCCGCTGACGGCCGCGTTCGCCTTTCGCGATCTGACGCCGCCGCACCGCTTCCTGCGGGTACTCGCCGACGTCCTGCCGGAGGTGCGCCGCAATGAAACCGACCGCACCAATACCGAATTCATGGTCGAGCGGCTCGCGGACCGTCTGGATATCGCACCCGACCTGGTGAGCAGGCGGCTACAGCGGTTGGCCGACCGCGATTTCGGTAGGCTGCGGCGCTGTTTCCCGGCGCTGCCCGAGGCGGTGTCGACGGTGCGGGAGCTGCGCGCGGCGGGCAATGCCCAGATCATCGCCACCAACCCGCTGTGGCCGCTGAGCACCGCGACCACCCGGTTGCGCTGGGGTGGGCATGATCCCGACCTGTTCGAGTTCATCACCAGCGGCGAATCCATGCGGCGATCGAAGCCGCGGGTCGAGTTCTACGGGGAACTGCTCGATCGCCTCGGCCTCGCGGCAGAGGACTGCGTCATGATCGGCAACGATGCCGCCAACGACGCGCCCGCGGCCCGCGCGGGCATCCCGGTCTTCCTCCTCGGCACAACGGAATCCGCCGTGCCGCCGGAGTGTCGGCGGACCGGTCTGGTCACCACGGGGGATTGGCCCCGGCTGCGCGAGTGGCTGGGAATCGAGGAGAAGTCATGCTCGTCATCCTGAATCCGCAATCGAATGCGGGGACGGCCCTGCAACGCTGGCAGCCGGTGGAGCGCACCCTGCGGGACCGGTATCCCGGCCTGACGGTGGAACTGCCCGCCGATGCCGACCAGGCGGTGAAACTGGTGCGCGCCCACATCGAAACACCGGATGGCGCATCGCCGGAGGTGATCGTGGCGGCGGGCGGTGACGGAATGGTGAACCTGGTGCTCAACGCGATCATGGATCCGGAGACCGATCGGCCGCGCCGGGGCGCGGAGCGGATCGCCCTCGGCGCCATCGGACTCGGCAGCTCCAACGACTTCCACAAGCCGGTGCATCCCACGGCAACCATCGCCGACGTCGCGGTCCGCGTCGACGCGGCAAGCGCGGAGGCCGTCGACGTCGGCAAGGCCACCATGTTGCTGCCCGACGGCACGCGCACGGTCCGGTACTTCCTGCTGAACGCCAGTATGGGACTTGTCGCGGCGGGCAATGATTCGTTCAACCACGCCACCGGTGCGGTGGCCTGGCTGAAATCGCGCAATGTGGAGGCGGCCATCGTCGCCACGGCGCTGCGCAATATCGCCACCCACCGGCCGCTACGCCTCGAGGTGCGCGGCAGCGACTGGGTGCATACCGCGCCGATCACCAATATCGGGGTGCTCAAGAGCGTGCACTTCGCGGGCGGTATGTACTACGACACCCCCGTGACCCGGACCGACGGCCGGTTCGACGTGAATATCTGGGCGGCCGCGGGACGGCTGCGCATCCTCGGTCTGATCGCCGGGTTGTACCGCGGTGCCTTCACCGGCTCACCGCTGGCGACCTGCTACCGCGACACCGCGGTCGAACTGCGTCCCGACCGGCCCGCCCCGCTGGAACTGGACGGAGAGATCACGCTGGTCGAATCGGCTCGCCTCGAGGTGCTGCCCCTGGCGCTGCGGGTGTGCGCGGCATGACGGGAGTCGTATTGGTCACCGGCGCGGCCAACGGAATGGGCGCGGCGACCGTGGCGCATCTGACGAACGTCGGATACACCGTCGAGGGCTGTGATCGGATCGCCGGGCCGACACACGCCACCGTGGATGTTCGTGACACCGAGTCCGTGCGCACCTGGGTGAAGGAGGTGGCGGCGCGGCACGGTCGTATCGATGCCGTGGTCACCTTCGCCGCCTACGGCGTGGTCGGCTCGGTGGAGGAGACCGACCCGGACGAGGCCGCCGCGATTTTCGACACCAATGTCCTCGGCACCCACCGGGTGCTGCGCGCGGCACTGCCGATCATGCGCGCACAGGGCGGTGGCCGGGTGATTGTGGTCAGCTCCGGAGCGGGCGCGATCGCGGAGCCCTACGGCGGGTGGTACTCGGCGACCAAGGCCGCGGTGGAGCGGATCGGTGAGGCAATGCGGATGGAGGCGGCCGGATTCGGCGTCGCGGTATCGGTATTGGCGCCCGGATGGACGGTGACCCCGATCATCGAATCCGCGGTGCGGGTGGCCGCGCCGCTGGCGGCGTACGACACCGATCGGCGGGCGGTGCTGGAACGGGTCAGCGGATACCTGGCCGAGGGCCAACCGGCCGCCGCGGTTGCCCGGAAGGTGCAGGCCATCCTCGAGACATCCCGGCCGCGCCAAACCTATCTGTGCGGCAACGATGTTCGGCTCTCCTTCTGGACCCGTCGCCTGGTCCCGGGTCGGGTATACGAACGGCTGGTCCGCGGCTATTACGGAATTTGACGCGAGGGTAACTGTTCCGGGCCGGTAGTATCACCCCGGCCGGAACGGTCCCCAGAAACCGGGGGCTTGCCCGGCACGTGCCGTGCCCTGGATGGTGTGAACAGTGCCCATCTCCCCGTGCGCGTCACGGTAGGAGAGGCAGTGATGACGAACCGATAGGGGCAGGCGATGCGACCGGCTCTGAGATGTCTTGTCTGGGAACTGGACAACACTCTGTGGGACGGTGTCGTGTGTGACGCGACCAGCACCACACCGAAGCCGGAGGCGCTGCGTACGCTGCGGTCCTTGAGTGACCGCGGCATCTGGCACGCCGTCGCCAGCCGCAGTGACCGGGACCGGACGCTGGAGGCGTTGTACCGGCACGGCGTCTACGAGATGTTCTCCGCGATCGAGATCGGTTGGGGCCGAAAGTCGGCCGCGATCGTGCGGATCGCGCGGACTCTGGGGCTGAGCCTGGACTCCATCGCCTTCGTCGATTCCGAGCCCGTCGAACGCGCCGAGGTGGCGCGGGCGTTGCCGCAGGTCCGCTGCTATGCCGCGCGCAATATCGATGTGCTCACCGTGCTCCCGGATTTCAAACCGGTGCTGTGTACCGGCCCGGACCCTACGCCCCCCTTGGGTTTCGCGCGCGTCTCCGCGCGCTGACCGGGCGCGCGGGCACCCCGGCGGCGTCGCGGAGGTAGGCGCCCGCTACGTCGGAGGCGGCGCGGCCCTCGGGGATGAGGTCGGCCACGACCGAGAAGATCGGGTTCACACCGTCATTGGGGTGAGCGGCCGGCACCGCCTCGGGTGGGCCGGAACACGGCATTCATCCGGCCGATAGCCGCGATCGCGGCTATTCTCTGTGCGTGTCGGCGGTCGAGCCTGGGCGTGGGGTGCTGACGCCGTGGCGGTTCGTGGTCGCTTTCGGTGTGATCAGTCTGCTCGCCGATGTCGTCTACGAGGGGGCAAGGGCGATCACGGGGCCGTACTTGGCCTCCCTCGGCGCGGGGGCGGTGCTGGTCGGCGTGATCACCGGGGCCGGCGAGGCATTCGCGCTGGTCGGGCGTTTGGTCAGTGGGCCGCTCGCGGACCGGACCCGGGCGTACTGGCCGCTGACGATTTCCGGGTACGGGCTCACGGTGGCCGCGGTTCCGCTGCTGGGCTTCGCGACGGCACTGTGGTCGGCCGGTGCGCTGGTGATCGCGGAGCGGGCGGGTAAGGCGGTCCGCGGTCCCGCCAAGGATGTACTGCTCTCCCATGCCGCGGCGGCGGTGGGGCGGGGGCGCGGTTTCGCGGTGCACGAGGCGCTCGACCAAGTCGGAGCGCTGATCGGGCCGCTTGCCGTGGCGGGCATCCTGGTGCTGTCGGCGGGCGACTACCGTCTCGCCTTCTGGGCGCTGGCGCTGCCCGGTATCGCGGTCATGGTGCTGCTCCTGCGCCTGCGGTCACGGGCGCCGAACCCTAGCGGCTACGAATCGGCAACGGCGCCAATCGAAACCGATTCACCGACTCCGTTGCCCGGCATGTTCTGGAGTTATCTGGCCTTCGCCGTCACGACCACACTGGGTTTCTCGGGCTTCGGGTTGCTTGCTTTCCATCTCGCGGCCCACGAAGTCGTTCCGGTCGCGGCCATCCCACTGGTGTACGCCGCCGCCATGGTCGTGGACGCGGTGGCCGCGCTGATCACCGGTTGGCTCTACGATCGGATCGGGGTCCGCGTGCTGCTTGCGGTGCCGGTACTCGGTGCCCTTGTTCCGCCACTTGCCTTCCAGGACAGCGCGATCGCCGCGATCCTCGGCGCCCTGCTCTGGGGCGCCGTGCTCGGCGTGCAGGAATCGACGCTACGCGCGACCATCGCCGATCTCGTCCCCATCCACCGCCGCGGCACCGCCTACGGCATCTTCGCCGCGGGCGCTGGGGTCGCGACCTTCGCGGGCTCGGCGCTACTGGCGGTGCTGTACACGGAATCCTTGACCGCGGTCGTCAGCATCACCGCGGGCATCCAGCTCGCGGCGCTGCTCATCCTGGTGAGCAGACATCTGCACCTCGGTGCCCGGCGGGCGGGTGCCCCGTCGTAGGTCGCGACGTCGATGGGCTGGATCGCGTGTCCCGCGGTTCGAGGTGGGGGGCGGATTCCTCCGATACCGGCAGGTTTCTGGTTCGAGTCCGTGTTCGGAGGTCCGAGATGGGTTCCTGGATCTGACCGGCGTGTCATGGTGGCGAGTCTGTCGATTTGGTGGTGCCTCCGCGTTGTGTGTCGATACTTGAGCTGTTCGGGGCGTTTGAGATTCATGATGCAGTGAGGGCGCATGGCTGTAATTCGTGTGACGGTGCCGCAGGAGCTGGCCGAGGCGATAGCCGATCTGGAGGGGGTGGAGCGGGTCGAGGCACGTCGCAGTAGTTGGCAGATCATGGCTGATGTTTTGACCGGCGCTACAACGACTCTCGCGCTGTTGCAAGCACCGCAAACGATGGCGGATGTGGCGAGAAGGATCCATTCGTTGTTCAAGCGAGGACGAGACGTCGGGCCGATCACGGTTGAGGTGACAGGGCCGCGTGGTCAGCTCAGACTGAAGGTCTCCGAGGACACCGATATCGAGGAAATCGCAGAATTACTTCGAAACACTATCTTCGAACCAGGGGATCAGTCGTAGGTGGCTGGGCTCTTCCGTCGGCGTGGTTCGGGTCATGGCTTTGCGACCGAACCGCTAGAGGCGGTCAGCGGACCGGTACTGGTCGAGTTGCGTTCTGCTGCGCGTTTATTCGATCTACTCAGTCGTAGTCCGATATTCCAGCAGGACATCGCCTACGCGCGTGATGTCCTGATCGAGACGGCCGAGGGTGGACCGGCCAGCCACCTGTCAGGGGTGGTCACGGCCACTGTGGCCGCGCGGATTCAGCAGCTTTACACGATCCGCGGATACGAGGATCTGGCTGCTGGCGTTGCTCAGGATTTCCACGCTTCGGGACAAGCTATCTCCGACGCGAATCTGGCCTGCTTATCCCAGGCTCTCGACTCGAACCGGATCCATCATGCGGACAGCACTGCTGTTTCGGCGGTCGTAGAGGCGATCCTTGTGCAGATCGAGAATCTGGCGACAAGCGAACGCCAGTCCGAAGCGCTTCGCTCGGCTGCCGCTGCTGCTCACGATAACGGGATCTTCCCTCTGCTGAAGCGAGTGCTCGTCGCGGCCAAAGACCGTCCGCACAGCTTGGGATACCGCGCGCTGTTCAACTTCTACCGCGGTCAGATGCCGTTGACCAGGCGCGACGCTGACGTCTATGGACCGCTGCGCGCTCGGTACCTTTCAGAGTTCGCGGGTGTCGAACGTTCCGACCCCGCGGCTCGACATGTCGAGCGTATGGCCCGGTGGGTGCAAAGCCACGACGCATCGCCCGGCTCGGCCTTCTCCGGTGACCGGACATTACCCGGTCGGGCGGCTCGAGCAGCCGATGCTGGCGACCTTCGTGCCGTCGCACAGCTATACGCCCGTCTCGTCGAGCGTGCAAACACTCCTGACCAGGCCGCCACGTGCCGATTGATATCCGAGATGGCATTGCTGCATTCGGGACAGCTATACAGTCCGAAAGAGTTTCGGCTCAGTATGCTCAGACTGGCAAACGACCATGTGACTATGGCTAAGTCAATGCTGCCGGTCGACAGCCTTTTGGTCGACTATTGTTCGGTGGCCCGGCGGATGGACCGTAGTCATCGTGGCTCCAATATCGCGGCACAGGCCGCGGACTTCGCCGGAGATGTCCGTCTCGGGGTCGCGTTGGATCACCGCTACGCGAACCTGTCCACGGCGACTCGGGCACTGACTGATCTGGCAGCTGTCGACGCACTGCAGCGCGATCCTGAAGTACTGGACATCGCCGATCTGAAATCCTTCCTTCCGGCCGCGTCGATAGTCTGGGTGACCCTGTCACACGACATCGTGGACGATCCTGATAGCCAGCCCTACGGAAGCTATCTACACGTCACCACGTTGGCGGCTAACTCGACAGTGTGCGAGGTCGACGAGACCACCCTTTCCTCGGAGCAGATCGATCTGATCGACGCAGCGATCGGTGTGTCTTCTGAGGACCTCGAAGACGAGCAGTTGACGTGGCTGTCGGAACGGCTGTTCCAACATCTCGAAGCCGAAACTGTGGGCGCGGGTGTTTACATCATTCCTGATCAGCCTTCATGGGAACTGTGTTGGCCAAGGCTTCTTCCCGAATTCGTTTCCCAGTTCTGTGTCGCTCCCTCGGTCGCCTCGGTCATGCGACTGACTCCGATCACTGCCGCTCCACATCCTAGGATCATCGGCCTGTTCAACGAGAACCTGAACGGTTCGCAATGCGAAATCGAGGCACTACGCCGCTTGAATGATGACGGCCGCATCAGCTTTCGCCAGGCTCGCAACTTCGCAGACCTCGGTACGGCTCTGCGGTCGGGTACCTACGATTTGCTCGTTATCAGTGCTCACGGAACTCGTTCCGAAGGTTTCGAGTTCGAGATTGATCTCGGAACTGAAAAACTCCCTCTCGCAGAGTTTCTGACGCTGCCTCTGCCGAATACCGTCAGTCTCGGCTGCTGCTGGTCGGCTCGATCGCCCGAAGCTTCGCACTCGGTCGTCGCGTCTTTGGCATGCATCCTCGCTGGCGCATCCCTAGTAGTGGGCGGACTCTGGGATCTCGATGATCGGAGTTCGGGAGCGCATCTCGCTGCCGTCTATGAAGCACACGCCCAAGGCGCTTCGCTACCAATAGCATTCCGACGTGCGTTCTCGGCCCAACCTCCGAATGCTCGAAAGCCCGCCGCGGGTATGTGCCTGTTCGGGCGCTGGTAGGACCGCGTCTTCACTCCGGTGCAACATTCGATTGGCTGGCTACCTCATGGTTGCCCGGCCTGGGATCCGGTCCCTCGGTGGTGCATTGGCACGTAAGCGGGCGCTATAACGGCTGGGAGGCAATGCCTTTCATCGTCGGCGCCACGCGCAGCTGCCTCGGCGAGTCGCCGTACCAGCATTGGCAGGAGGCCGCCGCCGCGCTGTTCACCGCCCTCAATGATCTTGCCCCCTGGGCACACGCCCGAGTGGCAGCGGAGGCGCTCATAGTCCAACAAATGCATGACGCCACTGGTGAGTTCGGCGAAGGCCCGTGAAGTTTGGTTGCCGGTCGCCCCGGCACATTCTTCACGTGGCGCGCGATCGCGCAGCGCCTTGTCCATCTCTGTCGTATTGGCGTAGCCGTCCCTGTCGCTGGATCAGGGTGTGCTTCAGTAGCGCTTCGTCATATCCAGTTTGCCCGGCAACACCATCGGAAGGTCACTCTTCAAATCGATCTTCCGCTTGGCGGCGCGGACCACCCGACTGCCAGCGGCCAGATCGTGCAACGCCCGTCGGCGGGCTGCGGGGATGGCAGCGAGGGCCAGGCTTACCACGAACGACAGCAGACCGACCATCGCGAGTGCGTTGAGAATTCCCGACTCTGGAAATCCGCCGGAGAGCGACAGGAACACGAACGGCATGAAGATGATGAGCATCCGGGTGACGGCGGGTACCAAGCTGAGCCGCGGTGCCGTCGCTTCCTCGGCGGGTACAACACGGAGGCCGAGCAATCCCTTGCCAGGTGTCTGTCCGTCACGCCGGATCAATAGAAAAACCTCCAGGCCGACGTAGGCGATGAAATAGCACACCGCCGCGCCGATCCCGTAGACGACGTCCTCATTCGTCCCCTCGGTGACCATTCCGAACGGGATCCAGAGGATGGACACCGGGATCGCGACGATGAAGGTCAGTACGAGACAGAACGCCAAGTCGAGGAGTCTGGCCGCGAGACGGCGGAAGAAGGGAGCGGCTTCGTAGTGCATCTGACCTCGCATGTCCTCGAGCAATGTGCCGAATGCTGAAATGCGCTTTGGCAGTGGGACTTTTAATGTTGTGCTGTCATCGCCTGTCGGGGGTTGGGCGTTACGCCGCTGAAGTGAGTTTCGGGTCTGCGTCAGGGCGACGGCGATTATGTTCATTGCCGCTTACGGCGGTCGTGAGTACCTGGGGGATCACACGCCTTGGATATCCCATCACCGCCCGCCGTCGCACCCTGGTAGGTCGAGAATGTATTCACGGTGTCGGTCTCACCGAACTACGGTCCGGCCAGCCGACGACGAAGACCATATCGTGCCGAAATCTAACACGACGCCAGATATTTCGGGCAGGATTTGGTTCGCGTGACGACTCTTATAGGGAGAGCCGCGGTCCCGGGATGGCCGCCAGGTCGCGCCACAACGATCAAGCAGGGGATGATGTCAAGATCACAACTCGCCGCAGTAACAGGCATTCTCGCGGTATTGCTGCTCGGCGGATGCGGCGCAAACGATACAAAACAGCCTGCGCGCGCCACCAGTACCGCGACACCGCCCACTCAGACGACTACCGCCGCGCCGTCGCTGACCACGGTCATTTCGGCGAACACGCCGACTTCGACGCCGACTCCGGTTCCGCCGTCGGCGACGCCGTTCACGGCGCGGCCTCAACCCTCGGTGGCCGCGCCACCTGTCGCTCCGGCAACGACCCACGCCAACGTGTACTACAAGTCATGTAAGGAAGCCAGGGCAGCGGGTGCTGCACCACTGCGCCGGGGAGACCCCGGTTACCGTGCGGGTCTGGACAGCGATGGAGATGGTGTGGCCTGCGAGAAGTAGCGAGCAGGGCCGTCGGGTGTGCTCACCGTCCGTTTCGGCTGCGCCGGATCGGTGACAATCAGAAATTTTCACCGGGGTGCCCGGCGGACCAGGGCCGCGTCGTAGGTCGAGGTGCTGGCGGCTGGGTTCCTGCTGTTCCACGTGGTGGCCGGGGTCCTCCGATACCGCGCTGCGTACCAGTCGATTTCGCCGGGCGAGGTTGTGCGCTCGACGGATTCCCCGCGAGGTATTCCGCATGTGGCCCGCCCGTCCTACATTGGAACCAGTCACCGGGGGCGACCGTCGAGGAGACGCACTATGTTCGTCGCAACCGTCATCGTTTCTGTGCTTCTCGCCGCGATGCTAACTATGTCAGCCACCGTCAAGATCACCCGCAGGCAACCGATGGTGCAGGTCTACGCCGATCTCGGCGTGCCCGACAGCTGGCTCAATCGGCTGGCGGCCCTGCTGCTGGCCGGTGCCGCGGGAATTCTCATCGGGCTGTGGTGGGCGCCGTTGGGGATTGCGGCCGCGGTCGGCCTGATTCTGTACTTCCTCGGCGGTATCGGCTTCCACGTGAAGGCCGGGGACTGGAAGAACCTGCCGGCGCCGACCGTCTTCCTGGGACTGGCCGTGGCCGCCTTGGTGTTGCGGGTGGTGACCGCCTAGCGAACGGAGCCGCCCCTCGGCGTGGTGGCTCGGATCAGGCCGCCGAGCCCTCCGGCAGCACCGCGATATCGAGCTCCCGCAACCGTGCCGGGTCGGCGATCACCTCGTAGGCGGCGACCCGTTCACCCGCGACGGTGACCCGCAACGCCAGCAGCAGCCGCCCGCGCGGTGCGACGACAATGCCGACCGCGCCGTCGACCACTGCGAGCGCGGCGACCTTCGACCGGCGGCGCAGCAGCACGGTCTCCCCGGCCACCGCCTGCGCACCGCGGATCACGGCAGCCATGCCCGCGGGCAGCGCGGCGGGATCGGCGATGCGCACCACGTCGGGCGCCAGGACGGCGAGCAGTGTCTCGAGATCACCGTCGCGCGCCGCCGTCAGGAACGCATCGACGACGTGACGCTGACCGATGAGCTCGGTACTCGGCGCAGTGCCCGCGCCGCGGGCGCGCACCCTGGCCCGGCTGGCCAATTTCTTGGTTGTGGCCGGGCTGCGGCCGACGACGGGCGCGATCTGGTCGAACGGCACCGCGAACATATCGTGCAGTACGAAGGCGACGCGCTCATCGGGCCCGAGCGTGTCCAGCACCACGAGCAGCGCCCGCCCGACCGAATCCACCAGTACCGCTTCATGTTCCGGATCGCGGTCGAAGGCCGCGTCCCCGAGCTCGCCGAGCCGTTCCAGGGGATCTTCGCGGCGTGCCGCTCGCGCGCGCAGCATATCCAGGCAGATCCGGGACACCACGGTGGTGAGCCAAGCCGTCAGGTTCTCGATCGATCCGGTGTCGATCGGCGCGAGCCGCAGCCACGCCTCCTGCACGGCATCATCGGCCTCGCTCGCCGAGCCGAGCATGCGATAGGCGACGGCGTGCAGACGGCCGCGTTCGGTCTCGAACCGCCGTGCCAGCAATTCCTGCTCGTGCACCGGTCACCTTTCCCATTCGGCATCCGTCATCTGGTCGACGGGGCGCACACAGCGTCCCGTGCGACCGCGGTGCGGCGCCGAACGCGCCCACCACGATCGCAGACCGCCAGCACTCGACTCATCGGAGGGTCCGAACCATGTCCATCGCCTATGTCGTCATCACCGTCCTCGCCGCACTCGGCACCGCCTTCACCGTCTACTTCGATGTGGCGAAGGCGCAGCGGGTCCGTGACACCATGTCGGTCTACGGGCTTGCCCACTGGACGCTGGCGCCGTTGGGCGTCATCAAGACCGCGGGGGCCCTCGGACTGCTCGCCGGCCTCTTCATTCCGCCGCTCGGTCTGACCACGGCGATCTGCCTGGTGCTGTACTACGTCCTGGCCGTAGCCGTCATCCTGCGAGCCCGGCAGTACCGCGACGTCGTCTACCCGCTGCCGTATCTCGCGCTCGCCGCGGGCTCGCTCGCGCTCTTCGCGTTCGCCTGAGGATCGGTCTCGGTCGGGCGAGCGGGAAATCAGGCGAGCAGGAAATCGGCGGCCTGCTCGCCGATGAAGACGCTGGGGGCGTGGGTGTGGCCGCGAATCAGCAGCGGCATCACCGACGCGTCCGCGACCCGAAGACCTTGCACGCCACGGACTTCCAGCCGCGGCGTGACCACGCTGGCGGGGTCGGTGCCCATCCGGCAGGTGCCGACGGGGTGGTAGAGGGTATGCGCGTAGCCGTCGAGGGCGAGTTCGAGGGTGGCTTCGAGTTCCGCGGGCGCCTGCGGCGGGTAGATGAGCGGCCCGAGCACCGCCTTCAGCGCGGGTGCGGCGGCGAACTGGGCGCAGATGCGCAGGCCGGACAGCAGGGCGGCGCGATCGGCGCCCGCGCTGTCGGAGAGGTAGCGTGGGTCGATCACCGGCTTCGCGGCCGGATCGGCACTCGCCAGGCTGATCCGGCCGCGACTGTGCGGACGTAACAGCACGCTGGCCAGGATCACCCCGTGTTCGGTCGGTTCCCGCAGGCCCTCGTAATAGAAGGGCGCGGGGGCGTAGATCAGCTCCAGGTCGGGCAGCTCGAGTTCGGGTGTGCTGCGCACGAATCCGTAGGCCTCGCCGACATTGGAGGTGAGCATGCCGCGGTGCCGGATCAGGTAATCGAGGAGCTGCCGGGGCTTTTCGGCATCGAACAGGGAGTCGGCGGCGACACCGTAACCGATGCCCGCGACCAGATGATCCTGGAGGTTCGAACCGACCTCGGGTGCGTGATACACCGGCTGGATGCCGTGGCGCTCCAAATCGTGGGCATCACCGATGCCCGAAAGCATCAGCAGTTGGGGGCTGTTGATCGCACCACCGCACAGCACCACTTCGCGCCGCGCGGTCACCGTCGCCATCTCACCGCCCCGGCGATATTCGACGCCGACGGCGCGCGTGCCCTCGAACAGCACACGGGTGGCGAGCGCCTCGGGCAGCACGCTCAGATTGCGTCGGCGCAGCGCGGGCTTCAGATATGCGTCGGCCGTACTCCACCGCCTGCCACCGCGCTGGGTGACCATCGTTCGACTGAACCCGTCGGGCTGCGGCCGATTCGGGGGTTCCACCGCATATCCGGTCTCCTGCACCGCGGCCAGGTACGCCTCGGTGGAAGCCCGCGGGCTGCGCTGTCGTGACACGTGCAGTGGCCCCGCGGCGCCCTCATCGGGGTACTGTGCATCCTCCACATTCTCGATCCGCCGGAACTTGTCGATGGCGGCGGCGAATCCCCAGTCCTCGCCCGCGAGCAGCGCCCATTCCTCGTAGTCGGCGCGGAATCCGCGCACCCACATCATCGCGTTCATCGACGAGGATCCGCCGAACGTCTTGCCTCGTGGCCAATAGATCTGCCGATTTCGCAACTGCGGCTGCGGTTCGGTCAGATAGTCCCAATCCAGTTCGGAGCGGAACAGTTTCGAGAACGCCGCCGGAATATGTGCGAACTTGTTCTTATCGGGCGGCCCGGCTTCCACGAGGACAACCCGGACGGCCGGATCGGCGCTGAGCCGATCGGCCAGCACGGCTCCTGCGGAACCTGCGCCGACGATTACATAGTCCGCGGATACTTCGCTGGTCTGCATGTCGCACTCCGATCTGCCACGCCTACCGAGAAACATACGAGCAACCGGCGGCTCCGGGTTCGGTTTGCGTCGATGCGGGACAAGATTCCCGTCGACCGGCGATCTACCGCAAGATCAACAGTGCCGATTTCTCGATGCGGTCGGCGATTTCGGAGTACGAGCCGTAACCCATTCCGGCGCGGACCAGCGCACCCGCGTAGAGCAGCTCCAACGATTCCACGACGTCCGGATCCGCGTCGGGACCGAGGGCGCGGATGATGCGTTTGCGGATCTCGGTGCCGATGCGGGTGCGCAGATGTTCGACGTCGGGGTCGCGACCGAGCAGGGCGCTGGTGACCGCGCCGGAGAGCTCCTGCTCATCGGCGACGAGCATGGCGATATTGCGCAGTTCGGCCACGACCCGAACGGTGGGGTCCGGGTCCTCGCTGGCGGGCGAGGGCGCGGACATGAGCCTGCGCCAGAAGATCTCGGCGACCAGATGTTCCTTGGAGGAGAAATAGGTGTAGGCCGTCGCCGTGCCGACCCCGGCGGCGGCCGCGACCAGCCGGATCGTCATCCCCGCAAAACCTTCGCGGGCCAGCACTTCCACCGCCGACCGGGTGAGCTTGTCGACGGTGTCGGCCTGCTTGCCGGTGAGGCGGCGGCGTGTTGCCTCGAGCGTGATGGACTCGGCTTCGGACATGTGTCTGGATCCTACTATGGTCAACTCTTGGCGGCCGCAATGCCCGCGCGGCGTCCGTAGAAGCTGCCGTCGCCGAGCGACGCGCCGCTGACATAGCCGCCGGTGGCGATGCCCGAGGTGCACCGGCCCGCGGCGAACAGTCCCGGGATGGGTTCACCCGAAACGTGCAGGACCCGCGAGTCCCGATCGGTGCGCAATCCGCCGAGGGTGAAACCCGCGGTGAATCCACGCATATCGAATGCGGCCAGCGAACCGCGCAGCGGGCGCACCCATTCGGATTTCTTGCCGAGCAACGGATCCAGCCCCTCGGCGGCGTGCAGGTTGTAGCACTCGACCGTGGATTGCAGGGCCAGGGTGGGCAGGCCCATATCGGACTCCAATTCGGCCACCGTCTCGGCCGCCCACTTCGGCGGCTGCCGGAAGAACGGGGTCGAGGTCTCAGTGGCGAGCGCCTCCTCGTAGGCGGACTCGTCCAGGATCAGATAGGCCTGGTTGTCCTGCTGCATCAGCGTCAGTTGGCCGATCCGCCCGCCGTAGGTGTCCTCCGGCACATAACGCTGGCCGCGTCCATTGACGAGGATGCCGCGGGCGAGCAGCTGCGGATCCCCGAAGAACGCGACCTCGGTCGCGTCCATATGCGCCAGATCCGCACCCAGCGCCTGCGCCAGGCGAATGCCGATGCCGTCGTGTTCCTCGATGGCGGCGGCCGGACGGCCGATGAGCCGTGGCGCGTACCCCTCGATCATCTGCTGCTGATAGGCGAAACTGCCGGTGGCCAGCACGACGCCGCGCTCGGCGCGAATGGCGATCTCGGCGCCGAACCGGGTCGCCAGCACGCCGACCACCCGGCCGGACTCGTCGACGATCAGGCGGCGGATCCGCGTGTCGTATTCGGCGCGCACCCCCAGTGATTCGGCGGTCTCGGCCAGCGGCTTCATCAGCATGTAGCCGCCGCTGCGCTGACCGATCTTCTTATCGGCCATCTGCGGAACATGCCCGCGCGGTGCGGGTTTCGCGATCGTGTTGAACGGTGCGGAGTTTTCGCCGCCGGAGTACATCAGGCCCTCGTCATGCGGCGGCTCCCAGCCCGGCTCGCCCCAGAACGCCTCCCGGAACGGCACTCCATTGGCGACCAGCCAGTGGTAGTGCTCGACACTGCCGCGGCAGTAATCGGCGATCTTCTCGGTGTCCGCGCCCGCCCCGATGGCCGCCAGCAGGAACTTCTCCATATTCTCCGGTGTGTCCTCGAAGCCGAGCGCCTGCTGCAATGGCGTTCCGCCGCCCAGATAGATGAAGCCGCCCGCCATCGCGGCCGCACCGCCCCAGCCGCCGGTGCGCTCGAGGATGAGCACGCTCGCGCCCGCGCGGGCCGCCTCGATGGCGGCGCAGACACCCGCGATGCCGTACCCGGCGATGACGACGTCGGCGGTGTGGGTCCAGGCGGCGACCTCGGCGGCGGGCAGTGGACGAAGGGTGGTATCGGCCATCTTTGGGATTCCTTACTTCTCGGTGGAGTCGGTCCGCCGCTCGCGGGCGGCTTTCTTCTGCTGGCGCACAATGGTTCCCACCAGCAGGTCGAGTTTGGTGCCGTTCGGCCAACCCACGTAGTGACAGAGGAACAGCGCGATCTCGTGCAGTTGCTCCTCGGTCAACTCCCCGTTGCGCAGCGCGGCGCCGATCTGGATGCCGGCGGTGTCCATCAGCCCTTGCGCGGTGAGGGCGCCGAGCAGCAATAGCCGCCGGTCGCGAATGCTGAGCCCGGGCCGGGACCAGATATTGGCGAAGAGATGATCGGCGGTGACGGCGAAGTGGTCGCCCGGGTATTCCGCGAACTCGGTGCCGTACACCTCCGCCATCTTGGCCAGACCGCGTTGGCGAACCGAGTCGGCGGAACCGTTGGAGTCATTCATGACGATGGCCTTTCCGACTGCTTTCCGGTGGCGATCAGACCGGGCCCGACACCCAGACCTGATCCGAGCCCGTGCAGCGCGAGTTCGGTGAGGGGAAGCGGAATATCGAGGCGGGCACCGAGTTCGAGGGCGAGGGTGAGGTCCTTCTCACCGAGGTCGCGGACGTGGCCGAGGATCGGCAGCCAGAAGTCGTGGTCCTCGATGGGGGCGGTGCGGTCGCGCAACATGATGGCGCCGGGTCCGCCGGTCACCGCATCGGAATGACGTACCACCTTGCCGAGGGTGGTGATATCCAGCCCTGCGGTCTCGGCGAGGCGTTGCGCCTCGGTCGCGGCGGTGAAGGCGACGAAATGAAGGAGGTTGCGCGCGAGCTTCATTCGGGTGCCCGCACCGACCGGCCCCGCGTGCACAATGAGATCGGCGAAGGCGCCGAACGGTTCCCTGACCCGCTCGAACGCGGCATCGCTGCCCCCGACCATGACCGCGAGGCGGCCCTGATTCGCACCCGGTGCGCCGCCGCTGACCGGGGCGTCGACGAATTCGACATCGTGCGTGGCGCATTCGGCCGCTAGCTGTTCGGCGGTGGTGTCGGAGATGGTGGAGTGCACCGCGATCACGGTGCCGGGCGCTGCGGTGCGCAGGATCCCCTCGTGCCCTGCGATCACCGCGCGGACCTGGGCGTCGTCGACCACGGCGATACAGACGACCCCGGCCTGCTCGGCCGCGGTAGCGGGCGAAACCGCCTCCGTGGCACCGGCTTCGGTGTACTCGCGGACCACTTCGGGCCGGATGTCGTAGACGTTCAGCCCGCCCGGCCGGTCCAGAAGTCGCTTGGCCATGGGTGCGCCCATGCTGCCCAAGCCGATGAATCCGACCCGGTCGGTCATGACCGGAACACCTGCCCGCCATCGACATTGAAGATCTGACCGGTGACCCAACTGGCCTCGTCGGAGAGCAGATACAGGCAGGCGCCGACCAGATCCTCCGGCGTGCCCATCCGCTTGAGCGGCAGCCGTTTCACCATATCCTCGACAATCACTTCGGGGGTGACGGCCTTGGTGGCCTCGGTGTCGATGGGGCCGGGTGCGATGGCGTTGATGCGGATCCCGGAGCCACCGAGTTCGAAGGCGAGCTGCTGGGTCAGTCCGTTGACGCCGACCTTGGCCAGGCCGTAGAAGCTCGAGTAGGTCCATGCGGCGGTGGAGGATTGGTTGACGATCGACCCGCCCGCCTTGCGCATATGCGGCCAGACCGCGCGCGTCATATTCAGCGCGCCGTCCATATTCACCGACATGAAGGTCTTGTAGTAGTCCCACGGCACGGTGAGCAGCAGGTTGAGTTTCATATCGCCGTAGATGGCGGCATTGTTGACCAGGTGGTCGATCCCACCGAACTCCGCGACGGTGAATTCGGCCAGCGCCGTGGCCGATTCCGGATCGGCGACGTCGACCCGCGCGAAGACCGCGGTGCCGCCGTCCGCGGCGATCTTCTCCGCGACGGCCTGCCCGCGTTCGGTATTCAGGTCGGCGACAACGACTTTCGCGCCCTCGGCGGCGAGCGCCTGCGCGTATACCGCGCCGATGCCCTGTGCCGCGCCGGTGACGATAGCGGATCTTCCCGTGAAACGGGCCATGGATATGCTCCTCTGCGATGGTCTAGCCGGCGGTCGCGATGACCTTGGTCTCCAGGTATTCCTCGAACCCGGCGACACCCATTTCCCGGCCGATGCCGGACTGCTTATAGCCGCCGAACGGCACGTCGGCGGAGTACCAGACGCCGCCGTTGACGGCGAGCGTGCCGGTGCGGACGCGGTCGGTGACGCGGCGGATCCGTTCCGGGTCGGTGCCCCACACCGCACCCGACAGTCCATACGGCGAATCGTTGGCGATGCGGATCGCGTCGTCATCGCCGTCGTAGGGGATGACGACCAGGACCGGGCCGAAGATTTCCTCGCGCGCCACGGTCGACTCGTTGCCGAGATCGGCGATGAGCGTCGGCTCGATGAAGTAGCCGCGATCGACCCCCGCGGGCCTGCCGCCGCCGACCACGATCCGGCCGCCGTCGGCGCGGGCGATGTCCAGATACCGCTCGACCCTGGCCCGTTGGCGCTCGGAGATCAGCGGCCCGCAGATCGTGCCAGGCGCGGCCGGGTCGCCCGGCCGGATTCCACCCAACGTCGCGGCGGCCGCCTGTACCGCCTCCTCGTAGCGGGCGCGGGGGACTAGCAGCCGGGTGGTGATGGCGCAGCCCTGACCGGCGTGTACGCAGACCGAGAACGCCGCGACCCCGCATGCCGCCGCGATATTCGCATCGTCGAGCACGATGAACGCGGATTTGCCGCCCAGTTCGAGAAAGGCCTTCTTGAGTGTCGTTGCGGCACCGGTCATGACGGCGCGCCCCGTGGCCGTGGATCCGGTGAAGCTGACCATATCGACCCGGGGGTCCTCGGTGAGGCGACCGCCGAGGGCGTGGTCGGCGGAGGTGACGATATTCACCACGCCCGCCGGGATGTCGGTGCGTTCGGCGATGATCGCGCCGACAGCGGCCGCGCACCACGGGGTGTCCGGGGCGGGCTTGAGCACCACGGTATTTCCGGCCGCGAGCGCGGGACCGAGCTTGGCGAAGTTGATCTGATGCGGGAAGTTCCACGGGGTGATCGCGCCGATTACGCCGACGGCCTCCCGGCGCAGCACCCGTGTGCTCTTGATGCCCATGGGCGTCGCGGTGCCGAGATCGGTTTCCCAGCGGTAGGTTTCGGCGAGGTCGGCGCAGTAGCCCAGATCGTCGACCGGGCCGTCGAGTTGCGGTCCGCGGGTGAGCATCAGCGGTGCGCCCGCCTCGGCGACGGTGATCGCGCGCAGCTCGTCGGCCTCCGATTGCAGCGCGGCCCGCAGCTGGCGCAGGCAGTGCGCGCGGAAGTCGTGATCGCGCGACCAGTCGGTCTCGTCGAAGGCGGTGCGCGCGGCGGCGACGGCGGCGTCGAGGTCGGCGGCGTCGGCGTCGGCGGCCTGGCCGAGTACCTCCTCGGTCGCCGGATTCACCGTCGCGAAGACGCCGCTGCCGCCTTCGACCAGCTTGCCGCCGATCAGCAGGCGCGCCCCGTCGGCGGGCAGGAGGCTACTCATGCTGGACTCCTATGCTGTCTGGACACGTGTACGGAAATATAGGCTCGGGGCGCGATATGGCGCAAGAACATGTTTCAGATTGCCAATCCGGACCTCGATCGGGACGCTGCTGACGCGACGTGGTTGACGGTTTCCGCCCGTTCCCGCCGATCACCTCGAATATTCGGGCAAATCCTGTCGAATCGTTGTATGCGACCGCGGGCACTGGTACCGTCCAGACACATGTCCAGCTACGTGTCTCTCCATGGCTCGGCGCATCGCTCATGCGATATGAACGCGTTCTCGATTTTCGGATGTGCGCGATGACCGCCGCGTCATTGGAGCCGCTGACTTTCGATCCGTACGACTACCGATTCCACGACGATCCGTACCCCACCTATCAGCGGCTGCGCACCGAGGCGCCGCTCTACTACAACGCGGACCTGGATTTCTGGGCGCTGTCCCGGCATGCCGACGTGACGGCCGGATTCCGCGACCACCGGCGGCTCTCCAGCGCCAACGGGGTTTCGCTGGATCCGGCGGCCTGGGGTCCGCACGCGCATCGCGTGATGTCCTTCCTCGCCATGGACGATCCACGGCACCTGCGCATGCGCAGGCTCGTCTACAAGGGCTTCACCCCCAAGCGGGTGGCCGAAATGTCGGACCGCATCAGGGAACTCACGCTGTCCTATCTGGAACCGGCCCTCGCGCGCGGCCGCTTCGACTGGATCGACGAGGTGGCGGGCAAACTGCCGATGGACGTGATCTCGGAGCTGATGGGGGTGCCCGAGCCGGATCGCGCCGAGATCCGCAGACTGGCCGATCTGGTGGTGCATCGCGAGGACGGGGTGCTCGATGTCCCGATGGCGGCCGCGCACGCCTCCATCAAACTCATCACCTACTACACCGAACTGGTCGCCGAGCGGCGCAAAAAGCCGGCCGACGATCTGACGTCCGCGTTGCTGGACGCCGAAATCGATGGCGACACCCTCTCCGATGAGGAGATCATCGGATTCCTGTTCCTGATGGTGGTCGCGGGGAATGAGACGACCACCAAACTCCTCGGCAACGCGCTGTTCTGGGGAGGGCGGTATCCGGAGGAGTACGCCGGGGTGGTGGCGGATGACGCGCTGGTCCCGGACTGGGTGGAGGAGACGCTGCGATACGACACCTCCAGCCAGATCATCGCGCGCACCGCGACCGTCGACATCGACTATCCGTACGGCACCATTCCGGCGGGCGCGAAGGTGCTGCTGCTGATCGGCTCGGCCAACCGCGATCCGGAGGCATTCGCCGACGGCGACAGCTATCGCATCGGCCGACCCGACAAGGCGGCGCTCGCCAGTTTCGGGGCGGGCGTGCACTTCTGTCTCGGTGCGCATCTGGCCCGCCTGGAATCGCATATCGCACTGCGCGAATTCGCCGCGCGGGTGCGCCGCTACCGGGTCGAGGACGCGGGCATCGAACGGGTGCACTCCACCAATGTCCGCGGTTTCGCGAAACTTCCCATCGTCGTGGAGGCACGGTAAATGCCACGTTTCGAACCCCATCCCGAGCGCAGGACCGCTGTGGTGGCCGGCGCGTCCTCGGGTATCGGCGCCGCCACCGCGGTGGCGCTGGCCGAACTCGGTCATCCGGTCGCGCTGGGCGCCCGCCGGATCGATAGATGCGAGGAATTGGCGGCGGAGATCCGCGCCGATGGCGGGACGGCTTTCGCGTATCCGCTCGACGTCACCGAGACCGCCGCGGTCGACGATTTCGTGACCGCGGCCGAAAAGGAACTCGGGCCCGTCGAGATCCTCGTCTCCGGCGCGGGCGATATCGAGTTCGGGCTGGTGCACGAGATGGATCCGGCGCGTTTCCTGGACCAGATCGGGGTGCACCTGGCGGGTGCGCACCGGCTCGCGCACCGGGTACTGCCCGGCATGATCGATCGGCAGCGCGGCGACTTCGTGCTGATCAGCTCCGACTGCGCCCCCGAACCGCGCCCGCGTACCGGCGCCTACAGTGCCGCCAAGGCCGGGCTGGAGGCGATGGCCCAGCAACTGCGGATGGAGCTGGAGGGCACCGGTGTGCGCGCCTCGCTGGTCCGGCCGGGACCGACGCTCACCGGAATGGGTATGAACTCCACCCCCGAGGTGGTCGGGCCGATGTTGCAGGACTGGAAGGACTGGGGGTTCGCCCGGCACCCGTACATGCTGCGTGCCACCGATCTGGCGGCCGCGGTAATCGCCGTGGTGAGCGCGCCGCGCGGTGCGCACCTGGTGCTCGTCGAGGTGCAGCCGGAGGCGCCTCTGCGGCCGAAGGAACAAGCGCCCGGCCCGAACCAGGAAGGGAGGAACAGCCGGTGAGGATTCACGCCGATCTCGATCTGTGTCAGGGACACGCCGTCTGCCAGGACGAAGCGCCGGATGTATTCACGGTGCCCAAACGCGGCAAGGTCGAAATCATCGACCCCGCACCGGATTCGGGCATGCGCGCCGATATCGAACGCGCCGTCCGGTATTGCCCGACCCAGGCGCTGTCGATCGTGACCGAGGACCGTACGGAAGGAGCCCGGTGATGACCGGATTCGAACGCGCCGAATTGGACGAGATGGTCCGGCGCTGGGTGGTGGAGAACGAGCGCTGCGAGGAGAAGGGCGACTGGCGGCCGCTGGCGCAGATGTACACCGTGGACGCGACCTACGGCTGGAACTACGGCCCCGCCCAGGAATTCATGGCCGTCGGCCGGGATGAGATCCGGGAGCTGGCACTCGGCCAGGAGATGCAGGGCCTGGACGGCTGGACCTATCCGTACCAGGAGTTCGTCATCGATGAGCGCAGCGGCAGCGTCATCGGCTTCTGGAAACAGATCAGTGACGCGAAGCGTCCGGATGGGCGGAACTATTCGCCCGAGGGTATCGGCGGCAGCTGGTTTCGCTACGGCGGCGACTACCAATGGTCCTGGCAGCGTGACTTTTTCGACTTCGGCAATGTTTCGGCCATGTTCGTGGAGATGATCACGAACAAGGCGCTGTCGGCGGGCATGCAGCAGCGGATCCAGCGTTCGGTTTCCGGACAGCCGCTGCCCGGGTGGTACCGGGTCGGCGAAGCCCCGGCGGGCCTGTGGTGAGCGGAGTGTCTGCGATGGGCGGAGAGCGGCGGCGACGATGACGGCGAGCAATTACACGGCGCTGCCGCGCGAGACGCTGGCCCGCTTGCTGCCCGAACTGCTGCTCACCGGCCATCTCATCGACCGCTCCGGCATGGCGCATTGCCTGGCCGCCTTCGGGCGCGATGGGATGACAGCGGTAGCGATCGAAGAGTGGCAACTGGCCAGTCCGGTGTATACGCGGCGGATGCGGCGCGCGCTCGGCATCGGCGGCGACGGGGTAGAGACGATCTTCAAGGGCTTGCAGCTGGATATCGGGGCGCCGCCGCAGTTCATGGACTTCCGGTTCCGCGTCGACGATCACGATCACGGCGAGTTCTGGCTCGACCACTGCGGCGCGCTGCTGGACGTAGAGCCGATGGGGCCGGAATTCGTGGTGGCGATGTGCCACGATATGGAGGATCCCACCTTCGACGCCACCGCGCTGGCCACCAACCCGCACGCGCGGGTGCGTCCCATCCACCGGCCACCGCGCACACCCGCCGACCGGCATCCGATGTGCGCGTGGACGGTCACCATCGACTCCGCGCACACCCCGCCGCCGATACCCGCCAATGCGGAGCTGGTCGCGAATTCCGCCGCCGCGCAACTGGAATTGCCCGCGATCGATCACGCGAACGACGGCCGCGCCGATTACGCGGGCCCGCTCCTGAGCGATCTGCGGTTCCCGGACTTCTCGAAATCCGCGCTGGTGCGGATGGCGGATGAGGTCTGCCTGCAACACCACCTGCTCACCCTCGGCTTCCTCGTCGCGGTGCGGGCACGCACCGACGCGGCCGTGGCGATCGGCCGCAAGCAGTTCACCGGCATCGCGGGCATCGCCGCCGAACGATTGCGTGCCGCGCTCGGACTCGGGGACGACGCGCAGGCGGTGGCCACCGTATTACGGCTGCATCCGGCCTGGAATCCGCTGCCCTACACCGGTATCGAGATCACGGTCACCGATGACGTGGTGCGGGTGTGGTTCCCCCGGCACAGCGACGCCATCGCGGACGGCGCGTGGCCCGCGCTGCTGGAGGCTGGGCAACTCGGGCCGCTCGAGGCGATGGTGCGCGGTGTGAACGCGCGCGGTTACGTCCGCGCGGTCGAGGCGGAGCGGCTCGGGTGGACCGCCGAGATCGCCTTCGCCGCCACACCTTTCCAGGAGGCGACCGAGGTCGCCATTACCCGGTTCAGCCGCGGCGCCGCATTCACCTTCGCCGACCGTGGCATTCCGCTGCCGCTCACCGTGGTGTGAGCGCCGACCGAGAGATCGAATCGCTATGGCGCGCAACTTCGCCGACCTGTACGAGCACTCCGTGGACGCGATGCCGGACCGGGTGGCCGTCATCGAGGGCGATTGCAGCCTCACCTTCGCGGAACTGGACGCACGGGCGAACCGCCTGGCCGACTATCTCGGCTCGGTGGGTGTGCGGGCCGGTACCCACGTCGGTTTCCAGATGCACAATGGCATCGCCACCGTGGAGACGCTGATCGCCTGCTTCAAGGCGCGGGCCGTCCCCATCAATATCAACTACCGCTACGGCGTCGACGAGTTGCGCTACGTCTACGACAATGCCGATCTCGAAATACTGTTCTATCACGACGTTTACGAGTCCGCGGTGCGCGCGGCGGCCGCTGCGGCGCCCGCACTGCGTCAGCTGATCGTGGTGGGCGATGACGTGCGGCAGGCCGACGCGGTGCGCTACGAGGACGCGGTCGCCGCGGGTGCCTCGAACCGCGCCGGCGCGCCGCGCAGTAGCGATGACCTGTTCATGATGTACACCGGAGGCACCACCGGCCTGCCCAAGGGCGTCATGTGGCGCCAGGAGGATATGTGGCGGGTACTCGGCGGCGGCATCGACTTCTACACCGGCGAACCGGTCGCCGACGAATTCCAGCAGTCCAGGGTCGGCGCACAGGGGGAGCAGGCCACCTGGTTCATCCTGCCGCCGCTGATCCACGCGGCCGCCATGATGCCGACATTCACCGCGCTGTGGTCGGGCAATGCGGTGATCTTCGAACCTCGCTTCGACGCCGACCGGATCTGGGAAACGGTGGCGCGCAGACGGCCCCAGGTTCTGGTCATCACCGGTGACGCCATGGCGCGGCCACTCCTGGACGCCTACCGGTCCGCGCCGGTGGATGTCTCCTCGATGCTCGCCATCGGTTCCGGTGCGGCACTGCTGTCGCAACCGGTGAAGAACGCGCTGCTGGAATTGTTTCCCTCGACCGTCGTCACCGATTCCATCGGCTCGTCCGAAACCGGTTTCGGCGGTATCGGTTTCGCGCAAAAGGATGACAATCCCACGCGCGGGCCACGGGTGCAGACCGGCCGCGGTGCGGTAGTGGTGGACGACGCGGGTCGCCCGGTCGGGCCGGGCGAGCAGGGGTGGCTGGCGAAGACCGGATCGGTTCCGATCGGCTACTACAAGGATCCGGTGAAGACCGAGAACCTGTTCCGGACTGTCGAGGGGGCCCGGATGGTGGTCACCGACGATCGGGCCAGGGTGGAGCCGGACGGGACGGTCACGCTGCTCGGACGCGGCAATATGGTCGTCAATACCGGCGGCGAGAAGGTGTTCGTCGAAGAGGTCGAGGGTGTGGTGAAGGCGTACGGCGCGATCTACGACGCCGTGGTGATCGGAGTACCGCACGACCGCTGGGGCCAGCAGGTCGGGGCCGTGGTCTCGACCTCGGGCCGGGTGGACTTCGCGGCGCTGGAGGCGCATGTGCGCGAACATCTCGCGGGCTACAAGGTGCCGCGCCGGATCTGGCTGGCCGAGTCGGTCGCCCGCGCACCCAGCGGCAAACCCGACTACCGCTGGGCCAAGGAGTACGCCGCAACCCAGGAGCCGGCATATGAAGTTCTGTGACAACCGATTTCGTGCGGACGGGGAGAACTCGCCCGGTCCTCGGCGGATACCGGCCATCGGCCCGAGGCGAAGCAGGTCCGGCACCCTCGACCGGAAAACAATAACGTGTTCTAATTCTGGCGGAGCCGGACCGATCGCGTCCCCAGGATTTCCGCGCATGTGATGGAGAGAGCCCGATGAGCACCACCGAAACCCGCCCCGATCCCACCGCCACCCTACCCACTCGGATCACTCCGGAGCTGATCGCTGGGCTGACCGCCATGGTGTCCGCCGCACCGGCGGCGGGCAGCGCCGATGCCGCCGCACCCTACGAGATGATCGAGGTGTACACCGGCGCGGCCGTCGGCGAACTGCCGCAGTCACGGCCGAGGGACATCACCGACGCGTACGCGAAGGCACGTGCGGCACAGCGGGAATGGGCCGCGTGGCCGTTGCGGCGCAGGCTGGCGGTGCTGGAACGGGCTCACAAACTGTTTCTGGAGGAGTACGAAACCAGCGCCGATCTCATCCAGATCGGTAGTGGCAAAACCCGCCGGATGGCCGTCGAGGAATCCTGCGACGTGCCTATGGTGATCAGTCACTACCTCAAGACCGCGCGGCGGGTGCTGCGGCCGATCAAGCGCGGCGGCCCGGTCCCGATGGTGACCACCTCGATCGAGGAGCACCGGCCCAAGGGCGTGGTGGCGGTCATCGCGCCGTGGAACTTCCCTTTCGCCATCGCGCTGTCGGATTCGATGCCCGCGCTCATCGCGGGTAACGGCGTGGTGCTCAAGCCGGACAACAAGACCGCGTTGTGCGCATTGTTCGGCGTCGAACTGCTGTACCGGGCGGGCCTGCCGGAGGGGCTGTTCCAGGTGGTCTGCGGCGAGGGCGCGGATGTCGGCCCGACGCTGATCGACAACGCCGACTTCGTCATGTTCACCGGATCGACCGCGACCGGACGGATCGTGGGGGAGGGGGCGGGCCGCAACCTGATCGGTTGCAGCCTGGAACTCGGCGGCAAGAACCCGATGATCGTTCTCGATGACGCGAACCTGGACGAGGTGATCCCAGGCACGGCATTCGCGGTTTTCGGGAACTCGGGCCAGGCCTGCATGCATATCGAGCGAATCTATGTGCACGAGACCATCCATGACGAGTTCGTACGCCGATTGGTCGGCGCCGCAGCGGATTTGAACGAGAAGATGGGCGCCACCTACGACTACACGCCCGAACTCGGCTCACTCGTATCGGTGCAGCATATGGAGCGGGTCGCCGCCCACGTCACCGATGCCAGGGAGAAGGGCGCGACGGTGCTGGTCGGTGGGCAGGCGCGCCCTGACATCGGCCCGGCCTTCTACGAGGCCACGGTGCTGACCGATGTCACCCCCGATATGACACACGCGACCATGGAGACCTTCGGGCCGGTCGTGAGCGTCTACCGGTTCACCGACGAGCAGGAGGCGATCCGGCTCGCCAATGACACCGAATACGGCCTCAATGCCAGCGTGTGGAGCAGGGACCTGGCTCGCGCCCAGCGCATCGCCGGACAGTTGGAGGCCGGGAATATCAACGTCAACGATGGTTTCGTCACCACATACGCCGCCAAGGCCACCCCGTCCGGCGGGGTGAAACAGTCCGGTGTAGGCAACCGCCACGGCGACGCGGGGCTGCTCAAGTACACCGACGGCGTGAATATCGGCGTGCAGAAGCGCCAGGTGCTCGCCGCGCTTTCGAGCCTGCCGTATCAGAAGCAATTCCAGATAACCCTCGCGACACTGCGATTCATGCGCCGCACCCGAATGCGCTGAACCGCGGTCGCCATCCGCCCGAGGAGGCATCATGGCAGCTCCGGCCTTTCCGGCAGGCTTCGATTTCACCGATCCCGGTCTATGGGAATCGCGAAGTCCGGTCGATGAATTCGCGGCGCTGCGGCGGACCGCGCCGGTGTGGTGGAATGCCCAGCCGGACGACTCCTCGGGCGGCTTCCGCGACGGCGGCTACTGGGTGGTGAGCCGGATGGCCGATATCCGTGAGGTCTCCCGCGATCACGAGGTCTTCTCCTCGGAGCAGAAGGGTGCCATCATCCGGTACCCCGACGACATCACCCCGGAGCAGTTGGCGCTGACGGGTGCGTTGCTGGTGAATATGGATCCGCCGAAGCATTCGAAAATCCGCCGCATCATCTCCAAGGGTTTCACCCCACGCGCGGTGGAGGGGCTGCGCGCGGCGCTGACCGAACGGGCCGCCGCCATCGTGCATGAGGCGAAGCATGCCGGCAGTGGCGATTTCGTCGAACAGGTCGCATGCGAGCTGCCGCTCCAGGCCATCGCGGAACTGCTCGGTGTGCCGCAGGATGATCGGCGCAAGCTGTTCGACTGGTCGAATCAGATGCTGAACTACGACGATCCGGATTTCGGCGATCCCGCGGTGGCCTCGGCCGAGGTGCTCGGTTATGCCTGGAATATGGCCGAAGAGCGGCGCGGCCACCCGGCGCACGACATCGTCACCCAACTGGTCGATGCCGACGTGGACGGCGAGGCACTCGGTTCGGACGAATTCGGATTCTTCGTCATCCTGCTCGCGGTGGCCGGCAATGAAACCACCCGCAATGCCATCACACACGGCATGAAGGCCTTCGTGGACCATCCGGACCAGTGGGAGCATTACCGAGAGCGCCGCCCGCGTACCGCACCCGATGAGATCGTCCGCTGGGCCACCCCGGTGACCGCGTTCCAGCGCACCGCGACCCGGGACACGGTGGTCGGCGGGCAGCCGATCGCGGCCGGGCAGCGACTCGGATTGTTCTACAGCTCGGCAAATTTCGACGATGAGGCATTCGGTGATCCGTTCACCTTCGATATCCTGCGCGATCCCAACCCGCACGTGGGTTTCGGCGGCACCGGGGCCCACTATTGCGTGGGGGCGAACCTGGCCCGGCTGGAGATCGATCTGATGTTCAACGCCATCGCCGACGCCATGCCCGACCTCGCCCAGGTCACGGATCCGGTGCGGCTGCGGTCGGGATGGATCAACGGGATCAAGAGTTGGCAGGTCCGCTACGAATGAGCAGACGGCCCGCGCGACACCGGGAATCGGTTGTCGTGCGGGCCGATCGCGATCCGCGGTACTACCGCCGCCTGCGGTACCGCACCGTGCACGGCTGCTCCAGCTGCACGACCATCTTGCTGTGATCGTTGCGGTAGCTCTCCGAGGGCTGTGCCATCTCGAACTCCCAGTCCCGCAACAGCATCGAGAATATGGCCTTCAGCTGCATGAGCGCGAACGCCGCCCCCACGCAGCGGTGCCTGCCCGCCCCGAAGGGAATCCAGGTCCACCGATTGACGAGGTCCGCCTGGTTGGGGTCGAGGTACCTGGCCGGATCGAAGGCATCGGGATTCGGAAAGTCCTCGGGAATGCGATTGGAGACGGCGGGGGTGGCCGCGACCAGGTCGCCGGGTTCGATGCGATGCCCGCAGACGTCGAATTCGCCGCGTGCCACGCGCATCAGAATGATGAGTGGCGGATGCAGGCGCAGCGTCTCCTTGAGGGTGGCCTCGAGCCGCGGAATCCGGCGCAGCGCACCGAAACTGATATCGGAGCCGTCGGCGTAGAGGTCATCGAGTTCGGTCACCACCTCGCCGAGCAGGCGCGGATGCCGCAGCAGTTCGATTACCGTCCAGGCGGCGGTGCCCGAGGTGGTGTGGTGGCCCGCGAACATCATGGAAATGAAGATGCCGGTGATCTCGCTGGCGCTGAAGCGCGGTGCACCGCTCTCGTCCGGGACCGAGATCAGCACGTCCAACATGTCCCGATCATCCTTGTCCGCAGGCGGATTCGCGCGCCTGCCGTCCATGATGCCCTGCACGAGCTCGACCAATTCCACGCGCGCGGCGTCGCGACGTCGGAAACTCGCGATCGGCGCGTACGGATCCACGTAGGCCAGTGCGTCGGTCCCGCGTTCGAGATCGTGGTAGAGCCGGGCGAAGCGACCGTCCAGCTGATTGCGGAATTTGGTGCCGATCAGGCAGGCCGAGGAGGTGTAGATGGTCAGTTCGGCAAAGAAATGGAGCAGATCGATCTCGCCGGAATCACCCCAGCCCGCCAGCATCCGCTCCACTTCGCGTGCGATGGTCGCGGCGTGCCCGCGCATCTGCTCGGCGCGCAGTGCCGCGTTGTGCAGCATTTCCTTGCGGCGTTCGGGGCTGGCGTCGAAGACCACGCCGTCGCCGAAGATCGGCCGCATGAACGGGTAGGCCGCGGCCTGATCGAGATCGTCGTCACCGGAGCGGAAGAAGAATTCGTTGGCCTCGGCGCCCGAGAGCAGCACCACGCGTCGATCCGCGAGATCGAATGCGCCGACATCGCCGCATTCCTCGCGTACCCGGCGCATGAGACCGATGGGATCGACGCGGAATTCGTCGAGATGGCCGTATTCCTGCTGCCCGCCGGAGACGCGGCGCGGTTTGACCAGGGTCATGGGAAATCCTCCCGAGCTGACTGTCCAGACTGCTGATGGACACCTGTCTGGACAGTACTATGGCAACGGTGGCCGGGCAAGGGACCGGAGACGGCGCGACGAGCCGATCACCGCCCACCGGCCCAACGCCGCGATGCGCGGCTCCGGCTCCGGGCAGGTGAGGCAATGGTTTCGACACAGTGGTCGACATCCGGGTGGCGTGCGGTGGCACACGCGTGGTGGCAGCTCGTACGACTGAAACTCGCCGGTGTCGCCTCGGTTCTCGCGCTGGCCGCGGTGATCGTCCTGGCGCTGTCGATGTACGCGGGCCGCTTCACGCCCATGGCCACGGTGACCGTGGAGACATCACGCAGCGGGCTGGTCCTGGAACCCGACGCGCGGGTGAAGTTCCGCGGCGTCGAGATCGGCCGGGTGGCGGCGATCGAGCGGGGCGCCGACCGGGTGCGACTGCGCTTGGCCGTGGGTCCGGAGCAGCTGCGCCTGGTTCCGGACAACGCTCGTGTCGACATCCGGTCCACCACGGTCTTCGGTGGAAAGTATGTGAATATCATTGCGCCGGAACGGCCGTCGGCCACACATTGGCGGCCCGGGACGGTGGTGCGGGCCGAGTCGGTGACCGTCGAATTCAATACCCTCTTCGAACACCTCACCGCCCTGCTGGCGAAGGTCGATCCGGGTCACCTGAACGCGACACTCGCCGCGCTGGGGACCGCGCTACAGGGCCGCGGCGTCGCACTCGGCGAGCTGCTGGCCCGGGCCGATGCCGTATTGCGCGAACTCGATCCGAGCCTGCCCGCATTGCAGCGCGATATGGCAGGCGCGGCGCGCGTCACCGAACTCTACGCGGATACCGCCGACGACCTGGTGCGCACGACCGACAATGCCACCGTGACCGGGGCGTCCTTCGTCGACGGTCGAGCCGACCTGGACGCGGTACTGCTCAATCTGATCGGCCTGGCCGATACCACCACCGCCGTCCTCCACGAGAGCGAACAGCCGCTGACGGCGGCGCTGCGCACGCTGCGCCCGACCACCGGCCTGCTGAATGTCTATGCGCCCGTGCTGCATTGCGTGGTGAACGCGCTCGCCCAGACCCTGCCCGCCGCCGACGACCTGTTCGGCAGCGGCGGCAAGCCCTGGGTGGTCTTCAACGCGGGCTTCATGTTCGGTGAAAGGCCCTACACCTACCCGGACGACCTACCGAAGGTGAACGCCACCGGTGGCCCACGGTGCTTCGGCATCGACAACTGGGTCCCCGGCACCCACTCCGACTACCTCGTCACCGACACCGACGACGGCGCGCCCTTCGTGCCCTCCACCCGGCTGTTCGCCAATGCTCCGCCCGTTTTCGCGCTGCTCTTCGCGGGGCTGCCCGGCGTCACCGAGCGCTGAATCGGCTCGGATGCCGAGACCCCGGGGTCGCCTCCGCCATACGGAGGTGACCCCGGGGTCCGAGCCCGCCTGTACTAGCGCGCGGCCCGCGTCGCGAGGGCGGCGGCCACCAGCACCGTGACGCCCTCCGCGATCGCGGTGCCGCCGAGGGCATGCGCGGCCGAGAGCGCCGTGCTCCCGGCGAGGCCGAGGAAGACGGTGCCGAAGCAGGCGATACCGACGACGATCCCGAGTTGCACATTGGTGACGAGGATGCCGCTCGCGTCGGCGGCCAGATCCATCGGCACCTTGGCCAGGGTGCGCGTCATCAGCGGGCTGAAGGCCAGTCCGTTGCCGATGCCCATGAAGCCGAACAGGATCAGGGCCACCACGCCGAATTCGGCGCCGTCGCGCTGCAGCATGCCCAATGCCACCATCGAGGCAGCGGCGAGCACCAGGCCCGCCGGAATCATCGTGGCGTGGAACCGGGCCGGGACGTGCTCCCAGTACAGGCTGGCCAGCGCGAAGGTGAGGCCCAACGGAATGAACAGCAGTCCGGCGTGCAGCGCGGTGTAGCCGAGGGTGCTCTGCAAGTGTATGGCCATCACGAACATCCAGCCGCCGAATGTGGCCATGACCACGAACAGCGTTGCGGCCGTGAGCAACAGGCCGGGAGCCTGCAATGCGCGCCGGGCGAACAGCGGTTCGCCGCCGCGGGCCGCGACCGCCCGCTCGATCAGCACGAAGGCCGCGACGCCGAGCACACTGGCGCCCAGGGTGATCCACGTCCACAGCGGCCAATCCTGCTCGTGGCCGAGTACCAGCGGCAGCACCAGCAGCAGCACCGACAGGGTCAACATGCCGAGTCCGGGCAGATCCACCGCGCGGTCGAAGCGGGCGGTGTTGGCCGGCAGCACCCGCGGTGCGACCAGCAGCAGCACCACGCCGATCGGCACATTCACCAGAAACACTCCGCGCCAACTACTTCCGAACAGGTCGGCATTGACGATCAGCCCGCCCAGCACCTGTCCGGCCACCATGCCGCCGGAGATGATAGCGGAGTACGCGCTGAGCGCCTTGGCCCTGGCATTGCCGGTGAAATTGCGCTGGATGAGCGTCATCACCTGCGGCACCATCGCGGCTGCCCCGATGCCCTGGGCGAAGCGGAATACGATGAGCGAGGTCTCGTCCCAGGCCAGACCGCAGGCGAGGGAGGCCGCGGTGAACAGGGCGAGTCCGGCGATGAAGGTGCGGCGCTGGGTGAATCGGTCACCCAGCCGCGCACCCGTCACCAGAAGCACGGCGTAGGCGATCACGTATCCGGCGACGATCAGTTGCAGCGCCGACCCACTGGTGTGCAGATCGCCGCGAATCGAGGGGATGGCGACATTGACGATAGAGGCATCGAGTACCGCCATGAACTGTCCGGTCAGGATCACCGCGAGGATGGCGAGGGTGCGCCGGGCGTCGAACGCGGGCGGCGCCGCGCCGGTGGCCTGGGCGCCCGCGGCCGGTTTCGGCGACAAGGTCTGGGTCATGCCATTGATCGTGCAGCGTTTCCGACACCAGTAACAGGAGCCCAATAAAACTAGTACTGGCACCACCTGGATAAGCCGCACCCGATGGGCGACGATCGTCGTATGACGAATGTGGTGGACGCCCGCGCCCTGCGCAAGGCCCGGCGCAGCGAACTCGGCGCATTCCTGAAGTCGCGGCGAGCGCGCATCACCCCGGACGATGTCGGCCTGCCACCCGGTCCGCGGCGGCGCACGCCCGGCCTGCGGCGCGAGGAGGTCGCGCAGCTGTCCGGCGTCGGCGTCACCTGGTACACCTGGCTGGAGCAAGGCCGAGAGATCAATGTCAGTGTGCAGGTGTTGGATGCGGTGGCGCGGACGTTGGGGTTGGATGCGGCTGAGAAGGCGCATGTGTATCGGTTGGCGGATGTGCCGACGGTGCCGAGTGCGCATGCGGGGACTGTGTTGCCGGGGGAGTTGCAGGTGATCCTGGATCATCTGCAACCGTTGCCCGGTGTGGTGTTGAGTGCGCGGTATGACGTGTTGGCGCATAACAAGTCGTATGAGGCGTTGTGTCCGGGTTTTCTGCTGGGTGAACGCAATGTGGCCAGGCGGGTGTTTCTGACGCCGGAGTGTTGCAATACCTATCACCATAATTGGGATGATCTGCGCCGTATGGTCGGCTATTTGCGTGGGGCGTATGCGAAGAATCTCGGGGATCCGGGTTGGGAGGAGTTCATTGCGGAGTTGTGTTCGGAGAGTGTGAGTTTCGCGTCGTTGTGGGCTCGTAATGATGTGGCGGTGCCTGCGAGTCGGACCAAGCAGATCCGGAATTTGGCGGTCGGTCAGTTGGAGATGTTCCTGACGAGTATGAGTTTGCCGTCGGTTCCGCATGCGTGGATGCAGGTGTATACCCCGACCGATGAGGTCGCCTGGGTGAAGTTGCGTGAGTTGCTGGCGATGAGTGAGGAAGAGCGTCAGCGTCCGTGGAATGAGCATCGGGAGCAGTTCCATGCGGCTGCGGGGTAGCGCTGGCGGGTGATGCGTTTGGGGGTGGGCGGAGTTCTGTTGAGGCTGAGGAAAGGTTGGTTGAGCGCGGCCGGTGTAGGGCCAGGAAGAAGCCCGCGATCGAATCGGCTGAGCGAAGTCGTCGCTGCTTATGCCGCATGTTGTTGCTGCGATGGGGCTGGATGCTCGAGCGAAGTGGTCGGATCGGGCTCTTGGGGCAGTGGTGTGTGTTCCGGGTTAATCAGTGGGCTGTCGATATCCACCGTTCGACCAGCGGCGGAGCAGCGTCAATTGCCTTTCGGTGAGTGGTCCCGACAGGGTTTGCTCCACCTCATCGAGGTATTCGAGTTCTTCAGGGGTGTCAATCCCCTCGAAAACCCCCCGGACTTCCGATGGCGCCGCTATTGGCGTTGTGGCTGGGCGGGTGCGTGGCGCAGCATTCCCAGCGGCGATAATCCTTGCGTCGAGGAACGATCCAGCACTCCCGGATGAAGAACGCTCCGGTGCCATGGTCGCCAGGCGGAATGGAGTCCTCCTCCAAGCTCGGCGAAGGGTAGCGAGCTCAGCGTGATTCAGTGGGAGGCCGTCGAGTTCATTGCGGGCGAGTTCGGCAGAGCGGAAGGCGACGGCATCGTCACGAAGCCCGTCGACAACAACGCGAAGAACGACCGACAGAATCACGTACCACTACGGGTCAGGTGGGTGAGCAGGAATTCACGAGCAGCGTTCGAGGCCTGGTAGAACTGTTCGTCATACACCGCGAAATGGCCACCGGGCACCAGTTCGAGTTGTTTCGGTTCCAATGCCTCGGCGTAGCTGGTGAGGGTGATGTCGGTCGGGGTGAGTGTGTCCTCGTCGGCGACCACCATCAGCAGCGGTGTCGGTGATACCCGCCGCAGGAATGCTTCCGGGGTGTAGGACTGGAGTTTGTCCACACTGGAGAGGGTGACCTCGTTGCGCCAGGTAGGGACCTGGGGGCCGTTCGCCATCAGCCAGGCGTAGATGTCGGCGCCGGGCGTTGCGACCGGTTCGGCAGGATCGTCGGAGGCCAATTTGATCATTTGGTGAGGCTTACCGGCGGCCCGGGCGAGGCGGTCGGCCGCGATGGCGGAGTGCATGGCGGGCAGCATGATGGGCGACACCTGCCGACTGAACGTAGCCCAACCGTGGGTGAGCGGTACCTGGGATACGACGGCGCACACACGGCGGTCGATCGCCGCGACGACCAGCACGTGCGCGCCGGCGAAACTCGTGCCCCACACCGCGATACGATCCGGATTGATACCGTCCAAGGTTTGCGCGAAGGTGATCGCGTCGCGATAGCCTTCGATCTGAGCCGTGGGGTCCACCTCGTAGCGCGGCTCGCCGTCGGACGTCCCGAACCCGCGGTGGTCGTACACCAGGCACGCGAGACCAGCGTTGGTGAAGACCTCGGCGAACGGCGCTACCCACTCTTTGACCCCGGCGAAACCATGTGTCATGACCACCAAGGGAACCCCGGTCGTTGTGGTGTTCGCCGGCCGGTACAACCACCCGCGCAAGGTTACGCTCCCGCTGGTGAATGCGATGTCGATCCGCACGCTACCTCCTGATTCAATACGTCATGTAGCAAGGTCATCATCAACCGCAACCAGGAGGGTTGTACCGATCGTGGTCGTCGGCGCAGTCAATCATTACGTTGCATGTCAATACTGACCGATCATCGAAACAGATTGGGGCCAAATGCCTCTCGGTGCGCGTGTTCGGTGTGTCGGCGCGGGGGCAGAATCCATGCGAGGCAGCCGCGCCCGCGTGGTCGCCATTGACCTCGCCACGTCAGTGCTACGGGCATGGCAACGTGGCTGATCCATCCACGCCGATGGGGTGCTGCGTCACTCGTAGTCACTCGCAACATGGCTAGAGCTTCAGCAAGGCTCTGAGTGCATGTCGTGCGATGGCCAGCGAATACACCGGTCACATCGGCATTCGGTAGCCCGCGTCGAGCCGAGGCGCGGCGGCGTTGACGAAGCCGTTCTCAACGATGTGCGCTGCGAACGCCGCGAACTCTTCGGGATTTGCCCAGTCGGTGATGGTTCGGGAAGAACTTGATTTGCCCGGCGGCGCCTTCTCGTCCGGTGACGTCCAGGATTGGGGTGTCGAAGTGGTCGGCGATGATGGTGTTGACACGGATGCCGTGACCGGCGAACTCGCGTGCGGCCGGGCGTGTCATACCTAGTGGTGAAGCCTTGGCCGCGGCGGAGCCGAGCATGCCGGCGTTGCCTTCCTCGCCGGCTACGGATGAGGTGTTGATGATGACGCCGCGCTCGCTGTCGGTGTCGGGTTTGTTGTTCAGCATCGCGGCGGCTGCCCGGCTCATAACGTTGAAGGTGCCCACGACGTTGGTGTTCCACAGCCGCGTGAACTCGGCCACGTCGGTCGGGCCGCCGTCGGGGCGATGAGGAGAACATAGCCTTGGATGCCTGCGGTGTTGATGTTGATGTCGATTGCGCCGAAACGGTCGCCGGCTGCATCAATCGCGTCGGTTACTTGATCTACCTGAGTGGTGGTGTCGGCGCCGACGGCGTTGTTGCCATGGTGTGCGGCATGAGATTACAAGTACGCCAGCTCATCTGCGCTTAATGCCCGATGCGCCCGGTCGATCCTTCCGCGCGATCGACCGTGGGACGACCCGCCTCCCAAACGCCGAAACCGACTTCACTGGCGAATCGCACGTCGAACCCTGTTACGGCGGTCGTTCGCTATGTCGTGGTCGCCGCCAGTTCGATCAGGCGGGCGCGGACCAGGTCGGGGCGTTCGTCGGCGATGAAATGTCCACAGCCGGTGATGGGTTCGAAGGTGTAGTCGTCGGCGCGGGCGGTTTCGGTTGCGGCGAGGGAGGGATGGATAGCGGCATCGTCCACGCCGAAAAGTGCGTGAATGGGCACAGTGGCGCGGCGGCGCTCGGGATTGCGGGCGCTGTTCGGGATTTCGCGCAGCCAGAACGTTCGGTAGGTGTCGGTGGCGGAGCGAGCGCAGACCGGATCGCGGAAGCGGTCGGCAAAGATTCGCACCACGTCGGGGCCGACGGCGCTGTGGTCGGTGATCGCGGCGCCGATGAGCCGTTCGAGGAGGCGGGTGCGCTGTTGTAACGGCACGCCCGCAATGGCGACCAGCGGTTGGTAGACGAGAAAGCGCCAGATGTGTCGCAACACCGTTGTCGCCGGTACCCATGGATGTGCCATGTTCAGTGCGAGATAGCCGTCGAAGCGTTCGGGCTGGCGCAGCACCATCAGGTATCCGATGTAACCGCCCCAGTCGTGTCCGACGAGCAGCACGCGCTCCAGGCCCAGCGCATCGAGGAGCGCAAGCACATCGGAGGCGATGTCTTCCTTTGCCCATCGATGTGGCGGCGGGCCCGACCAGCCGTAGCCCGGTAGATCGGGCGCGATGATCCGGAGTCCCTCGGGCGGGTCGGCGAGCAGATCCCGATAGGTGTAATGGTGCTGTGGCCAGCCGTGCAGCAGCACAACCGGACGACCGTCGACCGCTCGGGCATCAGCCGGTACCGACTGCCGGTCGGCGGCTTTGCCGCTGGCCAGCCCGTAGTGGACATCGGCGGGGGTGTGTAGTCCGATGCCGGTGTGGCGGTGTTCGTGGTTGTACCACGCAGCGAATGAGTTCATGAATTGCCTTGCCTGGGTGAGAGTTCCGAAGCGCTGCGGAAATTCCGGTCCGTATTTCAAGGTCTTGAACAGTGATTCGGAGTAGGGGTTGTCGTTGGACACCCGCGGCCGTGAATGCGATCGGGTGACTTCGAGGTCGGCGAGCAACGTGGCGACGGACTTGGAGGTCATCGATGTGCCCCGATCGGCGTGCACCACTTGTGGGATGCCGTGGACGCCGAAGATCTCTTTCATCAATTCTGTTGCCAAGACACCGGATTCATAGTTGTGGACGTGGACGCCGACGATGTAGCGGGAGTAGATGTCGATCATCACGTAGGCGTCGAAATATCGGCCTTTGACCGGACCGGCGAGTTTGGTGATATCCCACGAATACACCTGCCTCGGCGCGGTGGCGACCAGTTCCGGACACACCTTCGCCGGATGGCGAGCCACCCGGCGCCGCTCTTTGACCTGCCGGTTATCGCGCAAGATCCGATACATCGTCGATACCGAACACAAGTAGACGCCCTCGTCGAGCAACTGTGCATAGACCTGCAACGGAGCCAGATCGACGAACCGATCGCTGTCGAGAACCTCCAGGATCCGGCGACGCTCCGATGCGGTCAGTTTGTTCACCGGGTCCGGCCCCGCCACGGCCCGGGACCGGACCGCCGCGGTGGTGTTGCTGGTCCGGCGGATCGCGGTCGAGCGCACCAGCCCGGTCAATACCGCGGCCGCCCTGGTGCAGATCCCAGCACCGGTCAGTGACACATACGCACCGGTCAACGCTTCTTGCGTTGCTCGTCGGAATCCGCTCTCTCGGAGAGAGTTTCCAAGAGAGCGTGTGCTTTTCCCATAATGTCGAGCGCGGTCTCGGTAGTCGCCAACCGCTTGTTCAAGCGTTGGTTCTCTCGACGCAGCCGCGCGATCTCAGCCTGCTCAGCAGTTGGCTTGCCGATCTTTCACCAGGATTCTTGCCCGCCAGCACCCCCGCGTCGCGTTGTTTACGCCACTCACTGATCAACGACGAATACAAGCCGTCGCCCCGCAGATACGCCCCGCCCTCACCGTGTTCGACCGCCTGCTCATACGCCTGCAGATGCGCGAGCTTGTCGGCGACGCTGAACGCGCGCCGCCGCTTCGGTTCGTCACCGCGCGGACCTTGTGAACCCATCCGCCCATTGTCGTCGGCGCCCCTCGAGACCCTCGTACTGGTCATGAAAATGCTGATCCGTATCTCGCCCCGCGTCAGGCCGATTTGCTGTGAACCAGTGGACTCAACTCAGCCTGACACGCAGGGGACACCAGGTCATCGATCCTGCCGAAACCGAAGCGATCCTCACTGGGACGACGCACCGGTGCCAGTACCTCGGCCAGGAGGCCATGATGGGTTGATGATGCGAAGCGATGATGACTTGGGGTCGGCAGGGGCCGGCGGAGCGCTCGCGGCCGGTGCGGTGATGTCCGTTGCCGCTGCTGCCCCCGCGGCACGAGAGATCCGGGTGCTCGCATTGAATACGTGGCACAGCGGCAGCAAGATCTCCAATGGTATTCAGCTGATCACCGATCTCATCGTCTCGACAAAGGCCTCGGTCGTGCTGCTCTCGGAGGCAACCGAAGCGACGACGGCCGTCGCGGCCGAACTGGTGCGGCGGGGGCACGAGTTCAACGCCGTCCCTTCGCACGACACCGGAATTCTGTCGGTGTTCCCGGTCCAGGACAGCGCCGATCTGCAATGGATGGTCAAGGCGCGGTTGAACATCGACGGAAAGCGCCTCAGCGTTTACTCCGCGCATCTGGAGTATCGCTGGTATGCCTCCAACCTGCCCCGAGGGTACGGACCCGGGGCCCCGGGGTCGGGCGAGTTCGCCGAGCACGAGTGGAACAAGCTGCCGGAAGGCCCAATGACCGACCCTGCCGTGATCGAGCGCATCAATGCGGCCTCGAGCCGCCCCGAGGTCATCAGCAACTTTCTCGCGGACGCGAAAGCCGAGATCGCCGACGGGTCTTCGGTCATCATCGGTGGCGACCTGAACGAGCCGTCCCTGCTGGATTGGACGCCCGCCACTGCGAACTTGTTCGACCACAACGGTGTGGTGTTGGCGTGGGAGACCACTCGACGCCTGCAACAAGCCGGTTTCATCGATGCCTACCGATCGATGTACCCGGACCCGGCCACCCACCCCGGACTCACCTGGCCGTCGGATAACGTCGATGTGGATGTCTCCGAGCTCGCCTGGGCTCCTGAGGCCGACGAACGCGACCGCGTCGACTACATCTTCGCTCGTGGTGCCGCGTTGTGCCTATCTGCGGTCGGCATCATCGGCCCACGCGGGTCCATCGTGCGCGGTACCCGACTCCAACAACCAACCCAGGACAATTTCGTTGCCTGCCCAGCGCAGTGGGGCAGCGACCACAAAGGCATCTTCGCGACATACCAACTCGCCGACTGACAGAGAGGATGAACCGTCCCGGGTTTGGGGCCGCTTTGGGCTGTCCCAGGTTGATGTCCGCTGGGTTGCGAGGGTTAGGACACCGATTGTTGTTCGGCGGCTTGCTGACCCCGTGCCTACCGCCGCCGCTACGAGCGGGAGCGGGTCTATACCCCCAGATCGTCCGTGCTGGCCGCGCCCATCTCGCCGGCGAGGAACCCAGAGATCGGGGTGATCTGCCCGCGGCTGCGGGTGGCGGATCTATCCCGGCGGCAGACGGCTGCACGCTGATGCCCGGCATTGCTCTTCGACGTGTCGTCAGCGCGACTACCAGGCCCGCCGCGGCGCTGTCGGGGATCCGGCGAAGCGGGTGCCGTACCGTCGTCACCGTGCCGCACAGCCGTTACGTGGTCACGGCTGTGCGTCACGGTCACCGCCACAGGTTCGCAGGATGGCTCCGCCTAATGCCGTGTGCCATGATTGCGCGGTGAGTTTCGGAGGGGGTCGGCGGCGCGGCGCGACGCACGGTGCAGCGGAATATCTTGGGGCCGAGGGCGATCCGTGGTTCCCGTCGCCGCGTCGGCTCCGCAGTATTGTCGCCAACATCGCCGACCTGATGTTGATACTCGTCGCGACCGCTGGCGTTGTTCAGCTGCTGATCACTGTGTACGGCCTCGGCTCAAATGTCGTGATATTTGGCGGGTTCCCAGCCATCCTGTTCCTGACGTTCGCTCAGTACTTCTTACTTCCGAGCATCATCGGGGCCAGCATCGGCCAGTTAGTATGCGGGCTGACCATCGTTCGCTGCAGTGACGCGGCCCGCCCGCGCATCCGCGACATCGCCCGCGCCATTGTGCGTCACCCGACCATCCCCTTCCGGATCCGCGGCATACATACCCTCGCGCCCCATCTCGTAGTAGTCCGGCGTCGCGACCTCATTGTCTACCGAGCTGACCTCGCGATGCACCCCGACCAGCACGCGGCCCAGCAACCCAGAACACCGGAATATTATGGCGCCGAAGGAGATCCGCGCTATCCATCCTCACGCGATCTACGCAAAGCGATCTCCAGCGTCGTGGACTTCGTCCTGATTATGGTCATAACTCCCGCCGCGGGCGGAGCGGTGGCACTTCTCATCGACGGCGACCCTGAGCTCGCCGCGACATTCTTCTTCTGGACCTTCATGCCCATCCAATTGGTGGCGCTCCCCGCCTGGATCGGATCCACCCTCGGCCAACTCGTGTGCGGCCTGGCCCAGATCCGCGGCAGCGACGGAATGCGCCCCGAGTTCCGAGACGCGATCGGTATGGGCAATAGTCTTCCCGCCGACATCCGCTCACGCGGCGACCTCTACGTGACTTTCACCGGGCTTGTGGTGGTTCGCCGCCGCGACCTCGTCGGTGCTGCGAGCCCCCAACCCGAACTCGTGGTCGACGCCAAGCATTGAGCAGACACCAACGTCGACACTCCCGAAACGCCACGGCTGCCGCTTGCAACGTCGGCCGGTTGTTGTTCTCATTCGGACCTCGTCGAATCCGTAGCGGCAGAACCGGCGCGCGTCATTTGTGTCCCACCGGCTCACGACGTCTTCGCTGCCCCATTTCCGGGTAGCGGACGACGGACACTACGCCGACACCCAGTACGGCGACCGCAAAGGGCTCGGCGGATGGTGGGGTACTTGCGTGGGGCGTACGCGAAGGATCTGGGGGATCCGGGGTGGGAGGAGTTCGTCACGGAGTTGTGTTCGGAGAGTGAGGTTTTCGCGTCGTTGTGGGCGTTGGATGATGTGGCGGTGCCGACGAGTCGGACGGTGGTGCGGAATTTGGCGGTGGGAGAGTTGGAGATGTTTTGACCGCATCCGGCCACCGCTACCCGGCGGTGATGGACCGACGTGAGTCTGTCCACCACCAACGGTGACTGCTGGCACGCACCTACGCGCTGAGGGTTCACGGCGACTGGGGTCCACGGCCCGGTCATCCGTTACTTTGCCGACCACACCGGCATCCTGCAAGCGGCGACAGCCTGCGGGATTGTCTATCCGGTGTGGACGTGAACGTGGGGCCCGGCGTCGACCAGGTTGGTGAGGGTGGCCCATTCGTCGAACGACGGCTGCCGGGTCGGCATGATCGTGACCTGCTGCAGGTTCACGTGCGCAGGCTGGGACGCCAGGAAGTTGACGGCCTCGGCGATATCTTGCGGATCGAGCCAGGTCATCTCCTGTTTCGAACCCTCGAGCCATTCTCGGGCGCCAGCGTCGGTGACGTGGTTCTGCAGCTCCGTTGCCGACGATGCCCGGCTCGATCGCGGAGACACGGACATCCTTGGCGCCGAGTTCCGCGCGCAGGGTCCGCGACAGGTGCGTCACGTAGGCCTTGGTGCCCGAGTACACCGCGAAATTCGGGAACAGGTTCTGCGCGGCGATCGAGGACGTGTTGACAAGGTCGGCCACGCCCTTGTCCGCGGCCGCGGCGATCAACTGCGGTAGGAATGCGCCGATGGCATTCATCAGGCCGGTCACGTTCAGGTCGATCTGCCGCTGCCACTGCTCGACCGGCAGCTCCTCGACGGGTGCGGGCAGCATGACACCCGCATTGTTGAACAGCAGATCGGCGGTACCGAGTTCGGCGGCCACCCGCTCGGCCGCGGTGCGCATGGCCTGCGCATCGGTGACATCGACGGTCAGGGCCAGCGCCGTCCCGCCCGCGTGCGCGATCTCTTCGGCAAGGAGTTCGAGCCGATCGGCCCGGCGTGCGAGCACGGCCACCGTCGCACCGGACGCGGCCAGCCGCTTGGCGGTCGCGGCGCCGATGCCGCTCGAGGCGCCCGTCACCACGGCGACGCGGCCGGCGAGCGGGGAGGTGTTGTGAGTAGTCATGGGTGTGATCTCTCCTGTGTGTCGTCCGCGGCGGATGCGCCGCGTACTCGATACAACAGCGGGAACGGGGCCCGCGGCCGGCCAAATTGCGCCCTGCTCGACCTAGGTCCGGCGAACCTGGGTCCAGCAGACCGACCTTGGTTGCGATGTGTGGCCGCCGTGACCGTCAGACTGGAACCATGGAGCACAATGCCGAGCTGAAGGAGTTCTTACGCACCCGCCGCGCGCGCCTGAACGTCGATGACATGCAGATCGCGGAACGGGCGGGGTACGCCGGGTGCCAGGGCTGCGTCGCGAGGAAGTCGCCCAGCTCGCCGGGGGGAGATGTTGGTTACACACTCCCTCAAAGGCTCGAGCCAGGAAGGGAGCTGGTCACCGTCACCTCTCCCGTCCGGAAATCGGTCTTCGACCGAAATAATCACCACCGAGTCGGTCCGAGCATCCTGAAATGCCAAGAAGCGCGTATCCGAACGAACACGGGCTTCGCGACCCAGGGGAGGTGGACTCAGTCTGCGACTTCCGAGGGCCAGCGCACCGACGCGACAATGGCGGTACCGGAGTAGCTGTCCTCCTCCAGGGCGGAGCTACGGGCTTGGGCTTCCTCTTGCTGGTCCAGCGCGTGCCGCTTGGTACGACGATCCCTCGGTCACGCCGCTGCACGCGTCCCGAGTCCCACACAACTGCCGAACGGCTACCTCGACGTTTCTCAGATCTCGAACGGGCAGACACAATGCAGGACATGGAAAACGGTGATGACAAGGACGCGACCGCACCCTCCCCCGCCGTTCAGCACTGGACGGTGGGTTTGACATGTGTGGCGATCGTCGCGACCGGCTACCTGGTCGCCGGGCTGCTGTACGAGCGGGAGCCGGAGTTGACGACCGCACCGATCACCCCCACCACTTCGGCGCCGCCGCCGGAACCGGCCGAATATTCGTATGTCACTCCGCCGGTGACATTTCCGGTGCAGATCCCGGGTTGTGATGTCGTGGAGCCGCCACAGCCGGGGCAAGGGTTTTCGATGGTTACCTTCGAAACACCCGGATACGACAACCCGTCCTATCCGTGGTTCTCCGGGCCCAAGGCCGTCGCGATGACGCAGGCGCTGCGTGCGGCGCTGCCCGCTGGTGTCGAGATCGCCTTCGCACCGGTGGATCGGTCACTGGTATTCCAGCCGATCCTCGACGACCCCACGGAGGACAAGGGGTTCGGCGGTTGGACCGACGCGCGCGCCACGCTGCTGCGCGGCGACCGATCGGGCTCGCTGTCGGTGACCGTTCGCGAGTCCACCAGGCCGATCCCGCCGTGCGTCGCCGGCGATCTCGATGAGAGACGCCGCCTTCCCGACGGCACGATCGTCGATACCCACGACACCTGGTCCGAGACGAATGGTGTTCGCACCCTCTTCCGCTCGGCCACCGCTTACCTGCCCGACGGCTCCGTCGCCCACGCCTACGCCACCGACGACGCCGCTGACGGAAACGGCTATACCGGAACCGTCCCGCTGACCATCGACGAGCTCGTCGCGCTCGTCACCGTCCCCGGACTCCGCGTCACCGCCCCGGTTCCGCCCGGAACGCCGAACCCACCCGAGTCCTGCAATATCTGGGCGGAGTCCTCCTCCGCCATCGATCAGGCCCAGGCTCGTCGATGGGACGCGGTCCTGGCGCAGATTCCACTCGACGGCTTGACCCTCGACCCGCCGCTGGGAGCGCTGCTACCGGCAAGCACAGGCGGGGTGTGCCAGGTAGTTCGGGTGACCACACCTGGCCGTCGATCACGGTTGAGCGTGGCGATCACGACCGGGCAGCCTCTCCCGCAGGAGCTTTCGCCGAATGACGGCGCGACGTCACGTCGGCTGCCGGACGAAACGGTGGTCGAAACGCGCGAATCGCGAAGCACGGTGATGGAGCCGTCACCCCCCACGCAAACGACCCGCACGGTGACCGTCACCCGCCCGTCCGGGACCCGGATCCAGGTCACCTCCGGCGATGGTCCCGCCGAGCCGTTGCCATTCGAGTTACTCGAGGCGATCGCCTCGAATCCGGGACTGGAGGTGTCGCGATGAGAACGATTCCCGGGCTGCGCAACCTCGTGCTCGCCGCTGCGGCGGCCGTAGTCGCCACTGCCGGTGCGGTGGTGGTCCATCTACAACCCGAGGACACCACGCGCAAGATCACCGGCACCGCGGACTCCGCTCCCGGCCTCGCGTGGTCGACAAGCGCTGCCGGGTTCGGACGAGCAGGCGCGGAGTTCCGCGATCCGCGAGCGGGCACCGAATTCGATACCCACGGATCAGGATTCGTCGACGGTGGTGACACACTTGTGACGGTGCTCGGTGTGCCGGACGACATGTACCTGCGAGATCCGGTGCTGGTCGGCATCGATGCGGGCACCGGCGCGAAGCGCTGGCAGACCCCCGCCGCGGACCTGACCGGTTGCGGGTCTACCCCTGTCGATGGCCAGGTCGTATGTTTCAGCTCCGACCGAGCACTCGTCGGCTACGACCTCACCACCGGAGATGCCACCCGCACACCGACGAAGTGGTTTCCCTTCGCCATCGCGACACTCGATGATCGCGTGTACGTCGCCGAGGGCGACGTCGAATCCGACGACGTGCGCGTCCACGCCGGCACCCTCGCCGACCCGGATGCATACTGGTCTCAGGCATTCACCATGGGTACGTTGTGGGAAGACCTGCCCTTCGACGCCTTGGACGTGTCCCACGGCCAGGGTGTCTTCACCCTCGGCGCCGATATCGCCGGGTTCGACCTCGCCAGCGGGAAGCCGACCTGGACCACCACCCAGGACGGATGCTCCGATGCCGGCGCAACCAGCGGCGCATTGCTCGTGCGCGCCCGAACCGAATGCGGCGGCCACGAAATCACCGGCAGCGACCTCCTCGACCGCGCCGGCCGCACCATTGCCACCTCCGATAGCACAGTCGCCCAAACCCTTTCGATCGACCTGCCCACCGACGACACCGTCCCCGTCCTGCTCGGCGACAGCGGCTATGACCGCCGCACCGGCAGCCTCCTCTGGACCAGCTCCGACCTGATTTCCGCACCCCGGGAAACCAACGCCACGACCGGCACCGCGGCGGCGATCTTCGGCGACGTCGCGCTCCTACGAGACACTGACGCGCACACCACAACCGGCCTCGACTTACGCACCGGACACCGGCTGTGGCGGACCGACACCACCCGCTTCGGCACGATCCTGAGCTGGGACGGCCACACCGTGGTCCTCTCCGATTACACCGGACTCTGGGCAATCGACCCCCGAACCGGCGCCATCTCCTGGGACATTCCATTCCTCGCCGTGAACACCGACACCGAGGCCCTCACCGGACCCAGCCAACTCGCCGCACACGGTAAGGGCCACTACACCTGCGCCAGCGCCCGAACAATAATCGGACTCCGGCCCCTCGAACACTGACACCGAATCGCCAACTCCTCGCGGCCAGAGCCGATTCAAACGTTCCGGCGTGGGCCCGAGTCCGAGCACCAACAAGAGCACGGTGGTGACCGGCTTCTACCGCACCTGCATGGGCACCCGCACATGCTGCGCCACACCTTCGTCACAACCCTGCTCGACGCTGGTGCCGACCTGCGTGATGTTCAGATCGGCGGCTCGCCATGCCGACCCGCCGACGACCCTGCGCTACGACCGCGCTCGAACCAACCTCGACCGGCACGCCAACAACCCCGCGCCGAAGTTGGGTGAGACCAGAACATCCCGGCCGGGGTGCCGGTTTCGAGCTTCACAGCCGGAACGGGCAACCGACAATGGCACGTTCCCGGGGGTGCGCGGAGAAGTGCCACAACCGATATCGGCTGTGGCCGTTAGTATTCGAGCTCCACCAAGAAGTCGACGGTGCGGACCTGGATGTCACGGTCGGCTTTCTCGGCCTCGAAGAAGTCCAGCGGGAACGCTGATCCTCGTCCCGCACCGCGGGCAACCAGACCGCGGTTTGTCCTGGATCTGGCAGGGCGCGGATAAAAGTCCGAGGACGAGGCACGATGGAACGCATGGAACACAAGGGCGGATCCGGGAGTCGCAACGGCTTCGCGGAATTCCTGGTGGCCCGGCGGGCGGAGTTGCGGCCCGCCGACGTCGGTCTGCCCGGCGGCGGACGCAGGCGCACGCCGGGGCTGCGGCGCGAGGAAGTGGCTATTTTGGCCGGGGTGAGATGTCGGTTACACAGTCTGTGTGCGCCGAACGCCGGATGCAGTGCGAACGTCCCCTGATTGCGCCCGCAGTCCCTGCCCTTATTCGCCGCCGAAGAATCCATCAAGAAACCAACCGCGACTACCACGCCGAAGAGCGTCAGCCACACGCTGTTGCTGGTCAGGGGTCAGCGGCTGACTGCCCGGCAGGCCCTCCGCCACCCGGATTGTGCCGCGCGCAATACGCGCCTGCATGTCGTCGATCTTCTTCGCATCGCGGCGGGTGTCGTAGGTGAACGAGTACAAGTCATTCATAGGGTCGGGCTGCCTTCCTCGAATGATGAGCTGGCACCACCACAACGACCTCGACGATCCAAAAGGAATCAGGTCTACTCGCTCGGTGTCGTCGAACAGGACATGCACCGGCGACTGCGCGGCTTTCCATTTCGAATGATGGTTCCAGTCCTCGAATACCACGTGGGTAGGCGTCCACGTGAACGACTTCATGAAGCTCCTGTCATCTTGACATCAACCGCCAATCTGTCTTGGGTCAAGATCTTGGCAGGATCTGGCTGGTCACATGGTTGATGCCACGGCTGGTGAGATCGCTCGAGAGCGGTCGGTAATGGCGAGTTGAGGGCGTTCGGCCCGGCAACCGACAGCATCAGGGTGTCTCCTGAGCGTTCGTTCGCGACACGTAAGGTGTGGGCTGTCCGGAACCCTAGTGCGCCTGGTTCGCGGCTGTCGATTCCTGGAAGTCGACGAGTGCTTCTCCGTGCGCCTGCGCCCACTCCGTCAGCATCGCTATCGGCTCCTGGAGCGTCCGGCCGAGCGGTGTCAGGCTGTATTCCACCCGTGGGGGCACTTCGGCATACCGCTGTCGATCGATGAGGCCGTTGCTCTGCAGGCGGCGGAGGGTCTGGGTTAGCACCTTCCGGGAGATCCCGCCGGACAGAGCGACAAGTTCACTGTGCCGCTTGGGGCCGTCTTTGAGCGCATACAAAGTGACTACGGACCACTTGTTCGCGATGACCTCGATTGCTGTACGCGCAGGACAGTCGGACATGAACATGATTTCAGCAGGAGGGCTCACGGCCCAAAGGTTACCAAAGGGTACCTATCGGATTCCTAGCGTTGTCATCATGCAAATCACAGCCCTGATCCTGTCCGTCCTGCTCGCTGTGGCGATGCTCCACTCCGGAGTGATGAAGTTCGTCCGCCCAGCGTGGCTACGCAAATTCGCCGAAGCGGTCCACCTCACCACTGCCCAGCTCACCGTGCTCGGGAGCCTGCAGATCGCCGCGACGGCCGGTCTCATCTGGGGCATCTGGTTCCCGCCCTTCGCGATCGCCGCCGCGATCGGGCTGGTGCTCTACTTCGGCGGCGCGATCGTTGCCCACATCCGCAGCGGCGACCGGAACCTGCTGGGAGCCGGGGTCTTCCTCGCGTTCTCGATCGCGACGTCAGTCGTGCTCGTTCTCAATGTTCTCCTCGCCTGAGCCCGCGTTTCTACCTCGGCCGCTGGCTGAAGTCGCGGAGAAGTTCCCCACGAGAAGGCGACCGGGCCATGTACTCACGAATCTTTCCACGAATCAAAGGCATGGAGCTGCCGATGATGTAAGGCAACGAAGTTCACAGGCTGACTACAGTCAGCAAAAGTATCCGTAAATGCCGCGTATCGAGCGGTTTTCGGCTGCTCGCAGCCGTGAAGGCTGAGCTGGGTACCTGATCGTCGATGACCTGGTGTGGCCTGATCGTGTTGTAGATGACCCGGAAGCGGTGAACCTCCATGTCCAAGGCATCGCCGTCGGCGATCATGCCACGGAACAAGTGCTCGTATTTCAAGGTGCCGAAGAACCGCTCGATCACACCGTTTGTCTGGGATGATCGCACCCGCGTGCGGACGTGTCGCAGCAGCGGATCCGGTCCGGCGAACGCGGTCTTGAACACCTCACCGCGAAAGCGTGGGCCGTTGTCCGACACCACCGCGATCGGCGCGGGCGCCATGCCGAGCACCTCCCCGCACGGCACGAGGACCTCGGTCAGCCCACGATCGGCACGCAGGTCGTCCACGTCGAGGATCCGCTCGGCCTCGGTGACAGCGAGCCGCAGGCAGGCCAGCGCGTCGGCACTGCGGGCCGTCGGAGTCACGCTGATGGCCAGGCAGTATTTCGTCGCGTAATCGATGACCGCGCGGATCCGCCAGATGCCGCCACCGCTGGTTTCGAATTCGCTGAAATCGGTTTTGCCAGACTCGATTCCGTTGTGTCGGTGGATCGTGGAACACCTTGCGCCGCAGCATCGCCCACGACTTACGGTCCGCCCGATAGCCCTGCGCAGCAACAGTCCGCGCCGCCGCAGTGCCCGCTGCACCGTCGAAGTCGAGACCTCGTCGCCGTCGGCGCGCACCAGCACCGCGATCTTGCGATGCCCCCACGCCGGCCATTCCTCGGCGTATTTCGCTGCAATCGGTTCGAACCGGTCGACCTTCGGCGCGGGCAATGGACCATACGGTGGGTCACCGTTTCGGAGCCGGGCCAGCCGCCGTCGGTAGGTGCGCTCCGGGATGCCGGTCAATCGAGCGAACCTCGAAACCGGCAGTCGCTCTGCCGCTCTCAGGGCTTCCAGGTCAGCGAAGGGACCTGGTCCACCAGGGCGGCGCCGTGCTGCCAGACCCGCAACTGCACCGTCGCTTCGGCCAGCGCCAACTTCAGTTGCTCGTTCTCCACCCGCAACCGCCGCTGCTCTGGCGTCCCCTGCGCCCCGGCCGGGCCGCTTGACACCTCGTCCAGCGCATTGGTCCCGGCCTCCAGGAACGCCTGCTTCCACTTACCGACCGATGCCGTGCTCACCCCGCGTCGGCGAGCGGCCTCGGCGGCATCCATCTCCCCGGCCAGCACCGAAAACACCACTCGCACCTTGTCCTCGACCGGAATCTTCAACCGCCGCGATCTCGCCACAGACCGGCTCCTTCCTGGTTCGATGTGCCCGGAGCGTAAACCGAGCAACCCTGCCAGAAAGTTTGACTCGCTAGAAATCTATGCACTGTCACCTCGTCGTGCAGCAGGCCCTTCTTGACAAACTTGCTGCAACCTCACGTCGCAGATGCGGCAGTCCTATCCGATCATGCCGCCGATCGTGCGGGCTGCTCCGGGCCTTAGGAGTGCAGAGTCGGCCCTGCTTGCCGGGGTCAGCGTGGACTACTACAGCCGCCTCGAGCAAGGGCGCAATATCAACGTCTCCGACGAGGTCCTCGACGCCGTGGCCCGCGCCCTGCGCCTGGACGAGGTCGAGCGTTCCTATCTCTTCCAGATCGCCCGGGCGAATCCGCGGCGCGCCCGGCGCCGGACTCCGGCGCGAGTGCAGCGGGTCCGTCCCGGGATCCGCCGCATCCTCGAGACGCTCGACGACGTGATGCCTGCCTTCGTCTTCGGCCGCCGCATGGACATCCTCGCCACCAACCATCTCGCCCGGGCACTGATCACCGACTTCGAAGCGCTCCCGCCCCGGGACCGAAACATGTTGCGCTACACCTTCCTCGACGAGTCCGCCCGCGAGCTGTACCTCGATTGGGAAGAGGTCGCCCGGGACAACGTCGCGGTCCTGCGCCTGGATGCCGGCCGTCACCCCGACGACCCGCTGCTGGCCGAACTCGTCGGTGAACTGGCGGTCAAGAGCCCGCAATTCCGGCGCTGGTGGGCCGACCACAACGTTCGCGAACGCAGTCACGGCAGCAAGCGCTATCACCACCCCCTCGTCGGTGATCTCACTATCGACTACGAATGCGTCTCGCTAGGCGATCCCGACCAGACGCTGTGTATCTACACCGCCGAGGCAGGCTCGGCGTCGGAGACCGCACTGCGGCTGCTCGCCGCGTGGACCGGGTCGCAGACTCCGCCTATGAACCCGGGGGCCGGCGGTTCCGATGCGGAACACCCTCGTGCGCGGCGTGCTGAACGGTTGGACACTGAGGAACGCTGATATTTCGGGCTTGCGTAGTCCGGAAGACCGGAGCAACCTCAATCCCCGACCACGAACCGCTGCGCATAGACAAAGTCGACAGTCGAATACGCGATCTCACCAGCCGCCATTCTGACGACGGTCACGAATCCGCTGGCCCGGCAGGGTCATTACCGAGATGTGTCACGTGTGACAGCATCCATGCGCCGATACCATTGGCGACTTTTCGCCGGGCGAGGTGACGTTCGCCCGGATCGAAGTAGCGCCTTTTCAGCCCGAGGAGTTCGGTACTACCGGGACGGGTAGCCGCCGACCTGCCCAGCTTTCCGGCTCGGCTCCGTCCTCTATCGCGCGGTGCACCGGCCGATGCCTGCCGGAGGCGATCGAATTGCGGGGGTCGGCGTGTGCCTGCGGTACTCGGAAATGGAAGTGTAATGGTGACACGGGCCGATATCCTTTGCATATTGTGGGGAGGCTGACCATGGACGATGCTCTGCAAGTACCGCATCTGAGAGCCACGGCAGACTTGGAACTCCGCCCGTGGTCGTTGTCTGCGGCAGACCTCGAGCTTGTCAGGGAAGCCTCTGCCGACGACCTGATTCCTATAACCACGGTGTCGGCGACCTTTTCGCGCGAGGCCGCAACGCGGTTTGTCGAACGCCAGTGGCAACGAGCGACCGATAGAACCGGATACCCGATGGTGATCGTCCGGCGACGGGACAACACATCACTGGGAAGTATCGGCCTGTGGTTGAAGGACATCGACGAAGGCCGCGCATCGCTCAGCTACTGGGTGGTCCGCTCTGCGCGCGGCCATGGCGTCGCCGCGCATGCTCTGGCGGCAATGGCTACCTGGGCGCTGGAAGAGCTGCATATCCCACGGCTCCAGCTCTATGTGGAACCTTGGAACCGCGCTTCGATCCGCACTGCGGAGAGAGCCGGTTTCGAATGCGAAGGGCTCCTCAGATCGTGGCAGAAGGTCGGCAATCGACGCCGCGACATGTACATGTACGCGCGCCTGGCAACGGGAACCCTCGCCGAGGCGGATCGGGTTTGAACCGCTTAGACCTCAATGACCGGTTGCCGGCGGTCGCGGGTGATTGTGAACCGATATCACTGCTGGCACATTGTTCGATAGCCCCCGGCGGTGCCAGGGTACTCGCCTCGTGGTCGACCTCCACGGCCTCGCTTGTAAAATTAGTCGGGACTGTGCTTGATCTGCGTTTGTACGCACAGCCGGTGGATAAATCCGCTCGAAAACATCTGATGAATCGCTCACCCTCTCCATGAGAGGACCGTCCGATGGGTTTTGCAGAGATGCGCCGGTTCCGGCGTGATCCGTTGGGTTTCCTCGAGAATCTGCGCCGGACCAGCCCGGTAGAGGTGTTCCGGCTGCCGTGGGGCGGGTGGTGTGTCGGCGATACGGGTCTGGCGCTGACGGTGTTGAATGACCGCGCTTTCAATGCGGGGAAGTCCGGGTTCTTCGGTTCTATGCTGCCTTCGCGGTCTGCTCAGGTCGATTTCGGCCGCGCCGTGCGCGCGATTCTGCGGACGCATACGCCCGAGTATCGCGAGTCCCTGGCGGCGGCGGTGATCGAAATGCCCTCCGTCACCCGCTGGCCCGAAGCGGGGGTCGAGCTGGTGTATCGGTGCACCGCGGACGTGTTGCTGCACCCCGATGGTTCTCCCGAGTTGCGGCAGTTGCTGGAGCGAAATGCACGCGTGGGCCCGCTTCGCCCGGCCCGAATGGCGCAGCGGGCGCGGGCCCAGCTGCTGCGCGCCAAGCTGTCCACCGCGCTGAATGAGCAGATCCGCGACCGGCGCAGCGCCACCGGCCGCACTGCGGAAGCCGAACCACGGGATCTGCTCGATGCCGTGATCGGTGCCTGCCCCGACGGCGTCGCCGATACAACGGTGGCGCAGCTGTATGTGCTGATGTTCCGGTCCATTGTGGGACCGCTGGGCTACTCGCTCGCGTGGTCGGTGCTGCTGGGCAGTCTCCACTCTCCCGGCTCACCATGGCCTTGGCCCGTCGACTGGGTGGTACGTGAGGCCCTGCGGCACCGGCCGGTCTCCTGGATGGTCAGCCGTCCCGTCCCCTATTCCGCCGAGTTCGGGGGGATCGCCTTCCAGACCGGCGACATGCTGTCCGTCAGCCCCTATCTGCTCCATCACGACAACAAACACTGGACCAGACCAGGGGCATTCGAACCCGACCGCTGGATTCGACCGAGCGAACACGGCCCATTTGTGCCCTTCAGTTCCGGCCCCTTCACCTGCGCCGGCGCCGCGGTCGCCCACGATCTGGTCACCGATGCGGCCACCACCCTCATCGAGAACACCTCTCTGCGCGTCATCGGCGGCGGTGATACGCGCCCGATCGTGACCAATGCCGCGACCCCCAGGCCGTTCACCCTGCGGCGTGCCCCACAAGCCCTGTCCGCGCCCGACCGAGCCCCAGGAAGGAGGTGACATCATGATCAAGGCATTGCGGTTCATCATCACCAACAAGCCGACCCGTTTCTGGGACCCCGCTGAATACGGATGATTCTGCTACCGGCTGGATGGCTCGACCAACTCCAACCAGCTCTCGGTCATCGGTGGCGCCTCGGATGACATCGCGTTTCCGCCGGGGGCTTTGGAGTGGATGAAAAGTCCCGAGATCCCCAACCTGTATGGCGGGGATTCGGGGAGACCGTCGTGGTGGGACAAGATCGTCGACTACGTCGATGGCGTGGTGTGGTCCAACGCCGAAACCGACACCCACTCCGGACCGACCGGACCGGCCACGGCACGCCCGTCGGCACTCCGGACGACCCCGGAGAGCTTGTCCTGCACGTATTCGCGCAGCCGGTCGTTGGCGACAAGTTTGGCGATCTCGGGGCGCCGGGCACGACGTTCGGCATGCCACTGCGCTTTCGAGGCCCTTTAGTTCAGCCAGTACGAGCGGGTCGAGGCGTTGCGGCGCAACTCCCGCGAGATCGTCGACGGACTACGACCAAGCCAGCAAGCGAACTCACGGACTCCCTCCCACGAGCCCGCCGCAACGCGATGTCCTCCCGCTCGCCCGAAGATAGATACCGATCCGAAACAGACTGAGGCAAACGAGGATTCACGCCGCCAGCATGCCGGAACCATCGGAACCCGACCGGCGAGGACACCCCCGCCTCCGCCGCCGCGTCCTCGGTCATCACACCACGCGCGATCGCACTCGAGGGTCTAACTGCATGGTGTGCGGCATGAGATTCCAAGTACGCCAGCTCATCTGCGCTTAATGCCCGATGCGCCCGGTCGATCCTTCCGCGCGATCGACGGTGGCACGACCCGCCTCCCAAACGCCGAAACCGACTTCACTGGCGAATCGCACGTCGAACCCTGTTACGGCGGTCGTTCGCTATGTCGTGGTCGCCGCCAGTTCGATCAGGCGGGCGCGGACCAGGTCGGGGCGTTCGTCGGCGATGAAATGTCCACAGCCGGTGATGGGTTCGAAGGTGTAGTCGTCGGCGCGGGCGGTTTCGGTTGCGGCGAGGGAGGGATGGATAGCGGCATCGTCCACGCCGAAAAGTGCGTGAATGGGCACAGTGGCGCGGCGGCGCTCGGGATTGCGGGCGCTGTTCGGGATTTCGCGCAGCCAGAACGTTCGGTAGGTGTCGGTGGCGGAGCGAGCGCAGACCGGATCGCGGAAGCGGTCGGCAAAGATTCGCACCACGTCGGGGCCGACGGCGCTGTGGTCGGTGATCGCGGCGCCGATGAGCCGTTCGAGGAGGCGGGTGCGCTGTTGTAACGGCACGCCCGCAATGGCGACCAGCGGTTGGTAGACGAGAAAGCGCCAGATGTGTCGCAACACCGTTGTCGCCGGTACCCATGGATGTGCCATGTTCAGTGCGAGATAGCCGTCGAAGCGTTCGGGCTGGCGCAGCACCATCAGGTATCCGATGTAACCGCCCCAGTCGTGTCCGACGAGCAGCACGCGCTCCAGGCCCAGCGCATCGAGGAGCGCAAGCACATCGGAGGCGATGTCTTCCTTTGCCCATCGATGTGGCGGCGGGCCCGACCAGCCGTAGCCCGGTAGATCGGGCGCGATGATCCGGAGTCCCTCGGGCGGGTCGGCGAGCAGATCCCGATAGGTGTAATGGTGCTGTGGCCAGCCGTGCAGCAGCACAACCGGACGACCGTCGACCGGGCCGGCTTCGGTGACGTGGAATCGAACGCCACGGGCGGTGCTGAACGACCGGCGCACGCCGGGTATGACTGGCGGTTCGGAAACAGCAATACCGTCGGTAACGGGCATACGGTCACGATAGTTCGCCGGGCGGCTACCGAACCACCGTCTGCGGTGATCAGCGATTCGTTCCCGACAACTCCGCCCGCTACGCCGCTGGCCGCGGATAGATGATCGGCACAAGGAACTCGAGACGAACCGCTATCGGGTCAGCTCACCGCACGGTCCAGCACCTCGCCCACATGTCTGCTGTGCTGCCCCGCGGCGAGATCGCGCTCGGTCTCGGCGGCCACCCGCACAGTCACCTCGGCGAGATCCTCGCGCACAACCACCGAGATCTTGCCGGTGCCGAATGGCACTGCGAATACACCGGATTCGGCGGATGTGCCGCTCCCGCGACGGCGAGACCGACGGGCACTTCGGCGTAGAGTCCGTTACGCAGGGTGGTCACCTCGACGACGATCCCGCCGCAGGTGGAGTATCGGCTCACCGAGACCGGACATAGTCTCGCCGCGGCGATCGGCGCGCTCGCCGACTGGTCGCGAGATCACACGGACGTCATCGCCTCGGCCCGGCAACGCTGGGATGTCGAACACGGCGTCGACGAAACCGAATGACCGCGATAGTTGTCGCGGGGCGGTTGAATAGACAGAGATACCCGTCCGATAGGGAGGTTCCGATGACTGTTTCCGCCCGTGCACTGCTCGACGGTATTCAGGCGGAGCTGGGCCCGCACGACGACGACAACCGCTTGATCCCGCTGATCACGGCGGGGAAGGCGCCGCTGGCGGTCTTCGCGGCGATCGCGGCGGAGCAGCAGCGCATCATCAGCAGCGACTGGCGCAGCTTCCACGCCATGGCGGCGCGGGCGGACGAACCGCACGTCAGAGTCTTCTTCGGCGGGCTCCCATCGGGCGAGCAGCAGGCGAACGGCATGCTGGATGCGCTGGTGGCGGCGGTGGGACCCGACCAGGGCATGGAGCTGCCGAGGGCGGGCTGCCAGGCATATCCGGCCTATGTCGCCTGGTTGGCGATGCACGCCGAACCCTCCGCCGCCGCAGCGGGTATTTACTCGAATTTCACCGCATGGGGCCGCTACTGCAAGGCCGTAGCCGAGGCGATGCGCACCCACTACGACTTCGGCGACTCCGCGTGCGCGTTCTTCGACTTCTTCGCTGGCGAGGTCTCCGAGATCGAACAGCGGGCCCTCGCCGCCATCCAAGCCGGACTCGACACCGGGCGGCTGAACCCGGGCGAGGCGCATTTATACGCCAGGCTCTTCCAGAATTACGAGCTCATGTTCTGGAACACCCTCGCCGACGAGTTCTCGGCCGTAGCCTGACGCCGCTCGGTAAGCTGCTGAGTTCGTGTGATATGCAGCAGTTCCTTCCCAGGCGGCGGCCGACAGGTACCCGGACTCGGTCGTGGAAAAGAGGTTCGCTACGTGGCCGTGGTGTCGCGAACCTGCTTCGCAGTGGCAGTGCGATGGCCGTGAAGGTCAGTGCGACGCCGAAGCCCAGGGGAAGGAAAACGCTTCCGGCCCAATGGGCGATCACACCCACAAGGCCGAATTCGACGACGGCGGCGTCGGGGTTGCTGCCGCCCACCGTGACGGGGTCGAAGCCGACTTGGGCGCGGGTCGGGTATGCGTCACTATCTGTCCTCATCGCTACTTCAGGAGCGCGTCGCCGAATACTGGGCATCGGCCAGACCTGTCGGCGCCATCTGCCACAGGGTCGTGGTGCTGGCCAGAACAATGGATGGCACCGGACGCAGCGTGTTGGCAGGTCGCCGCACCACGTGTCTGCCGAAATATATGGAGCGGACGGCCTACCTGAGCACGGCGTGGAAACTGGGCCGCTACTACCGCACCTACCCGGTAACCCGGTGGGACGCAAGCCATTAGAGAGCCACACCGATGACACTGGTGGGCAGCCGATTAGGGAGCTTCTCACCGGGGCACCTGGACCCGATCCTGGCCGGGATCAAGTCCTGGCACCAGTGTTAAGTAGCCGATTATCGTGTGTCCGTCTCCCTGCTTAGGCTGCTGCCCAGGGACGAGAGGATGCAGATGGGTAGCTGGGACACCGGCCCGTTCGACAACGACTGTGCCGCCGATTGGTGCGACGAGCTCGAGCGCACCAGCCCTGACGCGCGGGCGGACATGATCCGGCAGGCGCTGGCAGCGGTAGCCGAGGAGACCGGTTACCTCGGCAGTACCCGCGCATGCGCGGCTATTGCCGCGGCCGCACTCGTGGCTTCGACAGTCCCCGGTGGGGAACCGATCACTTCGGTGTACGCACCCGACTTTCTGACTGAGGGCGGTGCGGTCGAACTCGGCAGCGATGTCGCCGAGCTTGCGGTCCTGGCCTTGGACAGGGTGCTGGATGAGCATTCGGAATGGCGTGATCTTTGGTCGGACGCCGAGGCCGACAGACAGCACCTGGCGTTCGCGAGTATTGCCAACCTTCGGAAAGTTCTCGATTCGATGGATGTTCGAGTAGATCAACCAACCTTGTGGCCGTAGCAACCAACATCCGGTATTGCCGCTGTGCGCACGGAGCGATGTGGCCACGCTGTGGTGGCCGGCGGTCGGGAGCGTGTCCGGCTCAGAACATCTGGTAGTGCCGATGGGCATGCGCCTTTACTACTGATCGGGGCGGACGCCTCGGACATGTGCGATCACGTCTGGTCGGCCCAGGCCAGCATGGCTGATCTGGCCCTTACCTCGGATCACGCCGTCTGCGGCCAGTCTCTTCAGCAGTGGGCGGGGTGCCAGTGAGTCTTCGAAACCCTCACAGAGGCTTCGCCCCGTATCCGCGTACTCGTAGCGGACCGCGTACATCCTTCCCGCGTGATGCCATTCGCAGCGAACCAGAGGTCGCGCGAGGACTACCTCGAACCACTCTGCCGCTCGGTTCGCCAGCTCGGTAGGCTCGCCTGCGGCTTCGAAGCTCGCGGTCTCTTGGATGGTGAGGTCCTGGTTATGTAGTTCGCCCCACGGACGAGGGAGCCGTCGAAGTGGGCACCCACGGTCAGGACTCCCTGGTTGCGTTGCGGTTCACCGATATCCAGATAGACGACCAGCTGGCCGTTGACGGTGTGCGCCGATGGCAGCACGACTGTGTCGAGCGGGTCCACCTGCCAGGAGTTTGCGTGTTCGGCCAGAACATCCACGAACGCGCGTTGCGTGGTGTCCAGGTCGTTCTCGTCGTACTCGAACCAGGGGATCTCATCCATGACCGCACTCTATGAGGACGCCGAGCACTTCCGCGCGGTCATGGACTGGCGACTGCGCGCATTTGCTTTCGCCGGTGATCAGCAGCGTGCTGTCGCCGCCCCTCGTGATGGTGGCGAGCGCCGACGGGACCGGCCGTCCGGCCGTCGCGCCGACTGTCGAAGAGCTGACCATCTCCGTGCGCTATCGACAGTGCGCGCCAATCCAAGACGCGAACCGGTCCCGGCAAACGAAACGATGGACGTCGCCGATGTCGGCCAGCAGCTTCGCAGCGCCCGACGGCCCGACGCCGTGCAGGTCCATCAAGGTGGAGCCGCGGTCGAGGACCAGCTGTTTATCGATTTCGACCGGGCCGATAGCGGCCGTCGCGAGCATGTTTCCCGGCCCGCTCATCGAGATTCCACCCCGTTTGCCCGATCATCGCGCTAACATTGCGCGTCGTTCACACGCAGGATGGGATGAGATGGACTTTCTGGCACTGATCTTCAGCTTCTTCGCCTACAACCCCAACCCCGGCATCTTCTGATCCCGGATGGCAGCCGCGGGCGCAAACCCGCCCGCGGCTCTGTTCGCACATCCTCTTGTCGTTTCGCATCCCCACCAGTCAACTGCTGGCGGTGCGAAGCAAGAAGCGGGTTTGCGAAGCTCAGTTGGCCGCCTCAGGCGGGGGCCAGGTTCGCGGCGCATGTGTGCGAGACGCCGAGTGGGGTCGGGACACGCCGATATTCGCAGTCCTGGTCAGCAGCAGCGGAATCCGCGGATCAGCACCGAGCACTCACACGACCGGAGGAATGCCAAGACCTGTGGATTGAGTGAGTGTCAGGCGACCCGCCAGGCCCGCCGCCGCGGGGTGGGGCGGTCTGTGTGAGTTGTGGCCCCTGACCAGCTGGTGGTCGCGCGAGCTCGTGAGCGCTGAATGCTGTTCGCTGGATCGGGTGGCGTGATCGGCGTCGGGATGCCCGCCATGTTGAAACCACGTATCGATGCGGCTGGCAAGATGGCGCAATGCTGGAGCTGCTGGGTACCGCTTCGTTCCCGTCGGGTGATCTGTTGCTGATCGACTTCGGACTGCTCAGGATGTGGTGCGGTGATCAGCCGCCGCTGTTGGGTGCGGCGATCGCGCCGCCCGAAATCGTGGCGCGGGCCAACGCTGCGGCGGACTTCGAAATCGTCGGCCCGGACGCCGATGCCGTTGCCGCACGGTTGGACCTGGCCGTAGTCAAGGGCAGGTACGCGTTCGACCTGCCGGACGGACATCCTGTTGTCGATGCGGTCGAGCGCGCTGGGCTCGACGCGACCGTCCGTCAGGTGCCGCGGATGCCGCATTATCAGCGGGTGTTGCGTCTGCTCGACGACCTGCCAGGTGGGGTCGAGGTCCCGTTCCACGGCGGTTGGGGGGTGGCGGTGCGAGGTGTACCCGCCGGTCCATTGCGGGTGCTGGGTGAACGGATGGATCCGGACGGGCCGGACCACGGCAAGTGGCAGTCGGTGTGGGTGGAATGCGCTGAGGGAACCCCGGTCGAGTCGGTCGAGTGCGGGTATGTGCTGGTCGACGAAGCGCGTCTGCTGTTTGCCGACGCCGCCGCGTTGAATAGCTGGCGCAACGACGATCCGAACGACGGTCTCTTCGATGTCGCGTTCTGGGGCCGTGATGCGAATGTCGTCGCCGACCGTATCGCGCCCGCACCGGACACCGCGGACAGCGAATTCACCTGGACCGACCTCACCTTGGACGAGTTGCAGGTGCGCTACGGGGAGCTGGAGTCGCTGCGGGCGGAAGGGTTGCGCTTCGCGATCGATCTGCGTCCGCACGACGACCACTTTCGAGTGCTTGGGCAGATGCGCAGTTCATCGACCGAGTCGGGGTCGATCGATGTCGGTGGTGCGCGGATGACCGGCTGGTTTACCAGTTGGGGTGACGGCGCGTTTCCGGTGTACCGCGATGTCGCGGCGGATGGGACGGTGCTGCGGGTGCGGGTGCAGCTCGGTGCTCCGGAGATCATTCGTGCAGCAGCGGCGTCTGGAACAGCTGTGGTTCGGTGATTTCGCGACGTTGGCGATCGTGTCCGCGCGGGTGGTGCGCGATGGTGCGCCTGTAGGACGGCTGTACCGGGAGGATACGGATCGAGAGCGGGACAGCGTGCCGCGGTGGTGCTGCGTCCGACGACGTCTATCGATGCGGCGCTGCTGCTGGCGCGAGCATCGACGCCGGAGCCGATGCGGCCGTGCGGGAACGCTGCGTTGTGTATGGTGCGGTCGTCCCTGCCGCACCGCAGCCTGACCAGCGTTCGGCGAGTGCCGCGGCATGGCAGGTGATCGCGCCGGAGATCATCATGTTCGACCACGGCAGCGAAGTTGGCCGGCAACAGGTCGAGGTGGCTCAGATCCATTGGCCACGGCTCAGATTCGCTGACACCGGACATGACTGAGCCCGAATCTGGGCTCGGTCACTTGGTGTTGACGGAGCCCACGGCACCCTCCTTGCCGTGGCAGGTGCAGTCCGTCCGCCGGTGCGCCTGAAGGCATTCGGACGTGCATGCCGATCCCCGGTTGACAGTTGGTGATCGTCGACCCGAACCTGCAAGCTGGCCCAGTAGTTCAACCTTTGCATTCATCCGGTCGAGTACTGCCGGTGGCTCAGCTTCGCGGGCCGAGGCCTCACCAAAATCTCACATCTTCGACGAGAATCGATGGGATTCAGCTGCGTGATTGTTGGCGCCGGAGGTAATGCTGGCGTTGGAACTGGAACCGCTGCTTGTGAGGGCATGCACAAGGTCCACGCCGAGCCCAGCGCCGAGGGAGTATCCCAGCAGGTTGAGATCGATCGGGATGATCTCGTTGGGCACACGGGGGACGGGTTCATCGGCCTGCGCCGAACTTGCTCCGGCCACGGTGGTGGGAGTGAGGTAGTCGTCGGGGCCGATCGCGCCAGCGGTGCCGTGGTGGACGCTGCTGCTCGACCATCGCTTGGTGGGCTTTGGCGCCGGCTGGCTGTGAAGTTGTGGTTCAGGCGCAGGTAGACACCTTTCGGCGTTTGCGCGTAGTCGACTACGTGTGTCCTCGACCGCATCCCGTTGACGGGACCACCGTCCGCTCGAGGATCCCCCTCCGATGGCGTTTCGACTCCGAGATCATCCGCTGGGCGGCGGGACTCAACCGGCAACCCGCGAAGATGCGTCACCGACGTGTACTCGACGAAGAAGGGGCCAAGCGGCGGGCACCATTGCCTTGCGGAAGTTATCAAGGGAAGTGGTCGGAGACAGGTAGTCGACTGCTCATGCGCTGGATTCACTTCGCTCCCAAAATTGATTCGAGGCTCGCATTTCGAAGGGAGTGATAAGCACGGTGGATCTCGAGGTCGACCAGGCGTTGAACGCGGTCCCTCAAACCGTCGAGGATGCGGGGGGAAACAGCAGTTCGCTTGCGCTCTCGTCGGCAGCAGTCGGTATCGGAACCCCGCCCCCGGCAGAGCTGCTACAGGTTGCCGGAACCGTGCGGCTCGAGAGGACCGGCAGCCCGAAGCTGTCGATTCGGTCGCGGGGAAATGGCACCCAGCACTACAGCTTGCGCGCGACGAACGATGCTGATGCGGTCGGAGTCGCGCGCTTCGTGATCAGGAAAATAAGGAGTTTCCATGGCATTCCAGTACGGTCTCCTGCGGGCCGAAATTGACAGGGCCAAGCGCGAAGATGGCGAAGCCACCCCGCACCTACAGATCAGGGCGCTCGACGAAACCGGACAGCCGTGGCGCGTCGCGGTCAATGTGGAGTCCAGTGATGGCAGCGAGGTCGTCTTCTGGGTGGTCGACCCACTGATTGGGCACCCCATCCTCGGCTCGCTGGCGGCTGCACCGTCGGGCTTCACGCCAACCGCCGCCAACTCCGCGGCGTCGCTGGATTTCGTGAAGGCCCCGCTGTTCGACTGGACGTCGGGCCGGTCCCTGCCGCCCAGCGGCAGCGCCAACGCCGACGATCTGCAAGACCTGCTGACCTTGTACCTTGAACAGTGCAAGACGAGCGGGGGAGAGCTCTACGCCTTCGGCGCCAAGTTCGACCGCAACCTGCACAAGCCCATCGACGTCGAATTCGGGAACACCGACGGCCTGCACGGTATTCACAACATCCACCTCAACCAGGGCAATGTCGGCAGGCACGCCGACGACAACGGTGCATTTCACGATGGAGGACTGCTGCTGTCGTTCCCGGACCGGGTTGTGGCACTGGCGTTGGCCTTTCAGACCCAACGCATCCCGACCGACGCCGTCGGCGCGGCAGCGCCGGGTGCCAAACCACTGTCACAGATCATCGGTGCACGGCCCGGCACCCCGGTGACCACTTCCACGGTGTACCTGGAACGAGCACTGATAAACCCGGTCGGCGCCGACCCGGGCCGGGAAGCTGTCGTCGTCGGCAACCTCGCCACCACGACCGTGTCGTTACGCGGATGGCAGCTGGTAGACCGCAACGACCGAATTACGATCTTGGACACAGAGATTCCCGGCGGCGCGTCCGCCGTGATCGTGCTGGACGGCACAGGTGTGCAACTCGGCAACAACGGCGGCAACCTGATCCTGCGCGATGACCACACCCAGATGGACAGCGTCACCTATTCTGCCGAGGACGGCAAAGCGACCGACCGATACGTGCGTTTCCAGCGCTGAACGCCGGGACTATGAACTGACCGGTCCAGGCGACGAGTCCGCTCGGTTCAGTGAGTACTCCCTCCGGACTTCATGATCGTGTGAGTTGGCTGACTTGCCGCCGTCACCTCCGCTGTCGCTGCGCTGCCTGCAGACACCGAGCCAGTGACTGCAGCCAGGTATGAACGTTGTCGCTGGTGTAGTCGCGGTGTTCCTTTGACCTGACTCGCCCCGATCAAACAGCGGCAGAGGCAACCCGCCGACTCGCCAGCCCGTGGCTGACAAGTCGTCTCGCGTCGAACGTTGACGCCGGGGATTGCTTGCCAGGCCGTTCTACTGACGGGGCCGGATGATGATCGCCGCACGCTTGTACCAGAAATTGGCGGTGTTTCCTTCATTGCCCATGTAACCCTCGATTTCCGACGCGAACGGCTCCAGCGTCGACTTCGATTCGCCCGTACACAACTCCCCATCCCGGACCTCCCGCACAGCGGGCTCGCCGGCCGCCCCTGACCTGTTGATCAGCCACGTCAATGTGACGGTCGACCAGCGCAGCTCGCCGAGATCTTCCGATTCCGGGACCAAAGGAAGGCTGGAGCGCACCGGAAGGCTCGCGGGGTCATCGGCCACAGGCTCCACCATTTCCCCGTCTTCATCGAACTCCATGTCAGTGCTTTCGACGCATTTCCAGCCGTCCTCAACGCGCTCCCAACGCTGACGATAGATCCCCATCCACGAGGTGTAGTCCTCCTCGTAGGAATCCTCGACCTCCGCGAGCGCCAGCGACATGTCATATCCCGCGATGTCGGCCGCCGCGAGCATCATCCCCGCACGGGCAGCATCGCCGCCCTTGAGCTGATCCCACCCTATTCCGCGCTGGGAATACTGATGATCCAGCAGGTATACGAGTTGATGAGGTGGGCGTTTCACCGGCTGGCCGTGGCCAGACCACATCGACAATTCCATCGGTGTGGTGAAATGCGCGCGCAACTGCTCGGCTAGTAACGCGACCGACGGATGCATGGCGAAAGCGTCGGCGTCCGGGCCGGTACGCCCCTTCGCCACCAGGTTGTAGGTCAGCGTGATCCGGAAACCGTCGGTGACCGGCAGCACCTCGTGCTCGCAGTCGCCATAGAACGCGACGAAGGACAGCTCCTCCGGCGAACCCTGGTCGGTGACCTTCGTCCCCTGCTGCTCGATCACCAGCTCCCCACCGGTGAACGCCGAAGGCAGAGTCACCACCAACGTGCCGATCATGCCGTCGGCCTTCTCCGAATCCTGATGGCGCTGAAAGAATTGTCCCGACTCATACACCAGCATCGAATGCAGCTCCGCCGACAACTCGCAGTCCGGCGCCAGACCTAGCTCGGCCCGCAGTATGTCCAGCATGGGCAGCAACGTTTCGCGCCACTGCCGCTCGTCGACCGTTACCCGGTCCCGCGGAACCTCCCATGTGTCACGCACATTCGCGTCCAATAGGGTCTGCTCGCGCAGACCGTACCGCGCCGGCCGCGCGACCTCGCACAGTCGCCGCGCCTGAGTCGGCGTCACCGGCAACCGGATCGGCCCCACCCCATCTACCTCGATCACCAGGTTCTCCGCCGACCCCGTCCGACGCACAGCAAATGAACCCGCCGACGGCACCGAACCCATGAGCTCGCCGATCACCCGTAAAGTCTTGTCCGTCATGCACTTCTCCCAAGTTCGACAACGTTCGCGGGCATCCTCTCAGTGGTCTTACTGCGACCGACCGCAATTTCACAACGGCTTGCGCGCGGTCTGGGCCACCCAATCGGCGTTCGGCTCGATCGCATAGGGCCTTGTCGATTTCCGATCGATCCAACTCGGCTCGAGAAAGCCCTCGGAGTCCGAGCATGAGCGTCGGTAGAACCAGCAGTGATCGGCGCTGGTCTCGACGTCGGCTTTCCGTACGATCACCCAGCCACTGCCGTCGCCGCGCAAGCATTGACTGCGGCCATCGTCAGGGCATTCGGCCGAGGTGAAACCGGCGGTCTTGTTGAGCACGCTGGCCCTGCCGTTGTCCTCTTTCTCGCCAGCGAGAACGCGCAGGCGGTTCTTCGGAAGTACCGACGACATATCGCCTCCGTAGCCAGTAGCCCACACAGCGCGTACCCGCGGGTCGTGATTCGGAGCGAGGTGGGCGACAGCGCCGCCCTGGCTGTGCCCCCAGGCCGCAATACCCAAGTCGCAGTCGACATTGCCGAGTGCGCAGGCGACGTTGAGCAGACTGCGAGGCTCCTGGTTCGCGAACAGGCAACGGGATTGATTGCCGTGATCGCTGAACAATGCCAGCAGGCTGTTGTCGTACTCGATCGTGAGCGCGACGAAGCCGCGGCGGGCCATCGACTCGGTCACGGCGTCCGCTGCCGGCGCGTTCTCGCGGCGTTCGGTCTCGGTATCCTTGCCGATATTAGTGCCGACGAAGTAGAGAAACAACGGATAGCGTTCGGCGCCAGCAGGTTTCGGCTCGAATCCGCGGGTCTGATACTGCCGCTTACAGTCGGCGCTGTTGTCCACGGTTCCGGCATAGGTGGGAGGAGCCGCGATCTCTTGGATCGTCTCCAGGTTCTGCGCTGAGGACACCCCCGCTCGACCGACGCAAGCAAGAAGGAGCACAACTGCCCCTAGTAAGACCCCGATCCAGAACGGTCGCTTATGTGTTCGATCATGCGAATAGAGGCCCAACGTCACCTTGATCACCACAGTATGGAGACAATAGGTGGTTGGTGTCGAATGGGGTATCCGACGGGCTGTGCTGTTGCCATGTTGGTTCGGAGGGATCGGTTGACGCGTGTTGCCGGTGGTTTCGGTTGCTGGCCTTCGGGTTGCGCCCATGAACGAATTCGTCTGTAAGACTCGCGCAGTTCCACGATCTTCATGGGCGGCGTGCTGATCGGGTGTCCCATCGGTGGAGGATCCACGCTTTCCGGATCAGGCTACGCACGGTGATGATCGCGTCGGCGAGGTCGAGGAATGCGTCGGTGACGACCTCGCGGCGCTCGTAGCAGCGTTGAAGGCGGTTGAACGCGTTGTGCTAAGGGTTCATGCGCTCGATATGCCAGCGCCAAGCGGCCTGGATTGGTGCCTTCTCGCCCATTGGAAATGGACGCGCTGGGCTGCATCGGTGTGCCTTAGAGTGCCCTTGGTCGTGATGACATCGTCGCTCGCCGGTAGGTTGGCGAAGGGCACGAAGCGACCGATCCGCTCAACGAGATTGCCATGTCCACAGAATGCGGCAACCGACCGACAGGTGGGTGCCCGGAACCCGAACTATGGTGCTGTCATGTCGCCTGACAATCTTGTCGTCGCCGCGGTTGATGTCGGCAAGCTGGCGAACATCGGCTGGTGGCGAATCGCCGGAACCGACGCGTGTGGCGGACGCGATTTGGACGACCTCGTCGCCGGTCTCGCGGCCGACCTCGACGAAGGCCGGTCGGTCGCGCTGGGATTCGAAGCACCCCTGTTCATCCCGAACCCCACGACAGTTGGGGGGCTCGGGCGCCAGCGAGTCGGTGAGGCTGGGCGTCCCTGGTGTGCTGGCGCGGGAACCATCGCGCTTGCGTTCGGTGTGCAGCAGGCCTCCTATGTTGTGCACAGGTTCGCCGGGATGCTCGAGCGCCCGATACGGGCCGGGGTAGATGCGCCCGGTCTGCTCGATGGCTCACTCGATTTGCTGATCTGGGAGGCATTCGTGTCGGCCGGTTCCAAAGATCGCGCTGCCACCGACCCGCACATCTCCGATGCGCGAGCAGCGGCCGAGGAGTTCGAACGCCGCGCCCGCACCGGCGGTATCCGATCGGACATCGCCGACACCCATGTCCTGAATCTGGCCGCAGCGGCTCTGATCGCTTCCGGACTCGTAACCGATTCCGCCCTGCTGACGACGCCGTGCGTTGTGATCAAGTCGCCTCAGCTCTAAGGGTATCCGCCTCGAGCCCCGGGGTTCTCCGGCTGATTCGACTTCTCCTGGTGACCTTGACCAGACTCACACCGACCCCGCAGTACATTGATGCCTCAGCCTGCCCAGGAATCACTGGTAAATAAGCGATCAGCGGCTATGGGAGTGCGTTCTGGCGCATGCGACCCGGCACGACCCCTCGGTTCCGGCCGCCGCTGCCGCAGGAGGATGGGTGTTCTCAGTCCAGGTTCCGCGCATGCTGGGATGGCTGGCGATAGCCGTGGTCGCGATTACTGCCCTGCGGCGCGCGAAGACCGCCGATGTCCCTACCGTGGTCGCCGCACTTTCCGAGATCTGTTCGCCTGCGCGAGCGCGCTGTGGCATTGCCACATTCAGCCCTCGCGACAGGTGGCCGTGAATTCCCAGTTCCTCGTTCTGCTTCCCGCAACACCTTTGCCACTGTCCGCTCGGCCGCGTCACGCTCCGCCTTCAGTTGCGCGATGGTAGCCCCCTCCGGTGTATTTGCCGATGATCCGAGCGACCTCGGCCGACCCAGCAGATATCCGAAAGGCCCGGTCCACACGGACCGGGCCTTCGTCATCTCCGTCTAGTCGACGGTGTGATCCCGGATCTCCTTCGGGTCAGCGGACTTTGGTGCCGAGCAGATCGACCGGGATGATGACCGGGGGTGCGGCCAGGAGGGTGTCGGCGACGCCGACGAGGGCGGCGGCGATCTGCCCCTCGAGGTGCTCTTTTCGGCCCTGCTCATCGGCGAAGGTGTCGAAGACGCCGAAGGTGACGGCGTCCTGACGGAACGAGTACCAGGTGATGGTGTGTGGCTCCTGCTCGGCCAGTGCGGCGGCGTCGCGCAGCAGTGCCTCGACCTTGTCGGCATGTTCCGGCTTGGCTTCGATTCGGGCGAGCAGTCCGAGCTTCATGGTGGGTGGCTCCCTTTCCGGTATGACCGCCGGGCTTTCCGGCACACGCTAAAGCTACGTCCGGCAAATCGCGCACATCAGTGGCATATACGACGCTAATGATAGCGTTTACGTCATGGAGGTGTCGGTTCTGGTTTACGACGGCGTGTTCGACTCCGGACTTGCGGCCATCCTCGACGTGCTCGATGGTGCCAATGCCATGGCGCATGACGTCCCGGATCCGCCGACCTGGAACGTGACGACCATTGGTTTCGAACCGCAGATCCGCACGGGCGCAGGTCATCTCGTGGCCACCGAGCCGATCGAGCGCATCGAGAAGTCGGATCTGCTGATCGTTCCGGCGCTGGCCGAGCGGCGACCCGAGGCGCTGCTCGACCGGGTCGGCGGTATCGACCTCATTTCGGTCCGCCAGTTGATCGTCGATACATATAAGTGCGGCACGCCGATCGCGTCGGCGTGTACCGGGTCGTTCCTCCTGGCGGAGGCCGGAATCCTGGACGGCCGCCGGGCGACGACGAGCTGGTGGTTGGCACCCATCTTTCGCGCCAGATATCCCGCGGTCGACTTGGACCAAAGCCGGATGGTTGTCTCCGGCGACGGAATCACCACTGCCGGAGCGGCATTCGGCCACGTCGATCTCGCACTGGCCATCGTTCGCCTCCACAGCCCGACACTCGCCGACCTGGTCGCCCGCTATCTGGTGATCGATGAACGGCCATCGCAGTCGGTCTATACGATTCCGAGCGCCCTGGCCCAAAACGATCCTGTGGCGGCGGCATTCGAACAGTGGGTCCGGGAACATCTGGCCGATCCGATCGGCATTCCTGACGCCGCGAAGTCCCTGGGCGTCAGCCTCCGCACCCTGCAGCGCTGCATCCAACGCACAATTGGCACCTCACCCATTCGCTTCATCCAAGACCTCCGCATCGAACAGGCATCCCACCTGCTCCGCACGACCGACCTATCCCTGGAAGTCATCGCTCGCCGTGTCGGCTACGAACACCCCAACACGCTCAGAGTCCTCCTGCGCGAGCGCACCGGTAGAACCACAACCGACCTGCGCGGAATCTCGCCGTGAGAATCGATGTCACCCGATCACGCCGGGCCGCAGGCGAGGCGAAAGATCGAGGCTGGCGACCGGCATCTCCGCGGAATCCGTGTCGCGGATCCACAGCGTGAATTCTCATATACAGAGTGCGACTCCAATCTGGGACAGTTCCGGTATCGTCCTGCGTTACATGCGCATTGGGGTTGATAGCGTGGACTTCAACGTACTTGGGCCGATCCGTGTGCGACACGATGACGGAAGTGATCGGACGCCACGTCCGTTGAAGCTGCGGATGTTGCTGGCCTTGCTCATCGACAGTGCCGGCACGGTGGTATCGAGCGATCAGCTCATCAAAGGGCTGTGGAACGAATCACCGAGGACGGCGGGCAGCGCGCTTCAGGTCTATATCTCGCAACTGCGCAAGCATTTTCAAGGACAATCCGGGCTGATCGAGACGCGTCATCCGGGGTATGTCCTCTCGCTGTCGGATCATCGTTGTGATATTTCACAAGCGCGCACATTCAGATTCCGGGCAATGGCTGCGGAGGCGCGCGGCGACTTGTCCGAGGCATCGCTGCACCTGGATGAATACCTCGACCTGTGGACGGGGCCCACATTCGCGGATGTGCGCCAGACGACATGGCTCGAACAGATCGCCAAGGTGCAGGACGAGCATCGGGCGAACGCACAACAACGCAGAATCGAAATAGATCTGCGACTGGGGCGACATCAGGCACTTGTTCCCGAGCTGTACGCCCTGGCGGCGCAGAACGCGAACCGGCAGACGCTGTGGGGATACCTGATGCTTGCGTTGCACCGATCGGGCCGATCAGCCGAAGCGCTAGAGGTTTTCACAGAGCTGCGAAGCAATCTGGTTGCCAATCATGGGATCGAGCCGAACAGAGATCTGAAGGCTCTGCAACGCCAGATCCTGGAAGACGATTCGAGTCTGGATGATCGGCGGCTGATTCTCGGATTCCCCGCGCCGATCGCGGAACGCCGAGTAACTGATTGATCACCCACGGCCGAAGGCCAGGCAGACATTGTGTCCGCCGAAGCCGAAGGAATTCTTCAATGCCACCTCTATGAAGCCGGGGCGTGGCGTGCCGTGCACGATATCCAGGTCGACTTGCGGATCCTGATGCTCCAAGTTCAATGTCGGGGGGACTATCTGATCGCGAATGCTGAGTACGGTGAGCGCGGCTTCGACCGCTCCGGAGGCACCGAGCGCATGGCCGATCGCGCATTTCGGCGCGTATATCGAAGCATTGGTCCCGATCGCTGTGCTGATTGCCCTTGCCTCCGCGAGGTCGCCCACTTGTGTCGCGGTGGCATGTGCGTTGACGTGTCCGATATCGGACCGTGCCACCCCCGCTGTCCGCAAGGCTTTGGCCATGGCTTGCGCGGCATAGGTACCGCTGGGATCCGGTGCGACCGTGTTGTATGAGTCGGAGGTGATTCCCGCACCGAGTAGGCGGGCCTGAATCGTTGCGCCGCGGGCCTTCGCGTGAGTTTCGTTCTCGAGGACGAGGAGTGCGCCCGCCTCGCCGAGAACGAACCCGTCACGATCTCGATCGAATGGACGTGAGGCGGTGCGCGGGTCGCCCGCTCGGGTGCTCAACGCTCGCATCACGGCGAACGCGGCGAGGGGTACGGCACCGAAACTCTTTTCGACTCCGCCCGCAACGACGATATCTGCTTCATCGCAGGCAATCATTCGCCAGGCGTGCGCGATAGCCTCCGCACCGGAAGCGCACGCGGATACCGGCGTATGTATGCCGGCACGGGCGCCCAGCTCCAGTCCTACCGCAGCGGCCGCGCCATTGGGCATCATCCTTTGGACCGCAAGGGGCGAAACCTTCCGGTACCCACCTGTTTCCAGACTGTCGGTAGCGTCGACGATTACGTCGGCATCGCCGAGCGCCGTGCCGATCGCGACAGCGAGGCGATCGTTGTCCACGCCGGGACTGCCCGCCGCCTGCCATGCGATGCGCCCCAATGCAAGTGCCAGTCGCCCGGTGTAGGCCAATCGCCGTCGTTCGATACGGGTCAGCAGGGCTTGCGGCGGCTGTTTCAGTCTGCCGCCGATCGTTACCGGGAGCCGGTACCTGTCGACGAGATCGGTTTCGAGCTCGTCGATGCCGCTGTCTCCGTGTAACAGGCCTTGCCAAGTCGTCGCGAGGTCGCTCGCGAGGGATGTCATCGCGGCCATGCCGGTGACCACGACCGCCCGGCCTTTCGGTGTCGAACGCATGAATCAGGTAAGCGACAGGTTCCGGCTGCTGGCAATGCCTTTCGCTCCTAATTCCCGGGGCTATCTTTGTCGGCGACGACAAACAGGGCGAAAGATCGTCCGATGATATGCCGATACCAGGGCATTTCTGAAGTGCGCCTGAAACTGCGCTGAACCGCCGCTTTCGTCGCGCTGAAGCCCGGCTCGGAGAGGCTGATCTTCGCCCGACCGCGCAGTACTATTTGGCCCATCGTTGAACCGGCTCATCGTACAGTCGACGACGTTTGTATGAATGGGCGGTCGCAGTACCTGCCCGGGGGTGGATTCATGCCTTCTGCTGTTCCCGAAGCCGACGATGATCCGACCAGGGTCATAGCTGTGATCGGAATGGCCGGACGATTTCCTGGCGCACCCGATGTCGACAGTTTCTGGCGCCTCCTTGCCGATGGTCGTGAAGCGATTCGACCGGTTCCCGGCGAACGCTGGGACAGTGGTATCCGCTTGGATCCGGAACTTGAAATTCAGCGGGCCGGCGGATTCATCGATGACGTGGCACTTTTCGATGCCACCTTCTTCGGAATTTCCCCGAGAGAAGCGGAAGTCATGGATCCGCAGCAGCGGCTGATGCTCGAGACAGCCTGGTGCGCATTGGAGGATTCGGGAACGCCGGTGGCCAGTATCCGCGGAACACGAACCGGTGTCTATATCGGTGCGCTGTGGCACGACTATGAAATTCTGCGAAAAGAACGCGGGGTGCCGGTTACGCCGCACAGCTTGGCGGGCTGTGAACTGGATATGATCGCGGCGCGGGTTTCGTATTTTCTCGGGCTCACCGGGCCGAGTTTCGTTGTGACAAGTGGCTGTTCGTCCTCGCTTGTCGCACTACATGTGGCACGGCAGGCGTTGATTCTCGGCGAGGTCGATGCCGCGCTGGCCGGCGGAGTGAACCTGATCTTGACCCCGGACGCGTCTGTTGGGCTCACACATCTCGGCGCGCTGTCGCCGACCGGCCGGTGCCATGCGTTCAGCGGATCGGCCGATGGCTACGTCCGTGCTGAGGGCGTCGGTGCGGTGCACCTCAAGACACTCGACCGGGCGATCCGGGACGGCGACAGAGTGCGCGGATTGATCGTGTGGACCGAGGTCAACAACGATGGCGGCGGGGAAAGTGCCTTCACGCCGAATCCCGTTGCACAAGAGGACTTGTTGCGACGGGCCTACACCGCGTCCGGCGTGCCGATCGATCAGGTCGCGTATGTCGAGGCGCATGGTACGGGGACCAGCAGGGGAGATCCGATCGAGGCGTCAGCTATCGGGTTGGTGCTCGGTAGATCTCGGCGCCGTGGTCTCGCGCCGCTGCCGATCGGGTCGGTGAAGACGAATACCGGCCATCTCGAAGCCGCAGCGGCCATGCCCGGCGTGTTCAAGGCGTTGTTGTCCCTCGAACACGGCTACGTTCCCGCGAGTCTTCCTACGGGGCAACCGAATCCAGCGATTCCCTTCGAGGAACTGAACCTTCGGTTCGCCCACGACCGCATCCAGCTACCCGCGCGAGGACCTGTCTACCTCGGTGTCAACTCTTTCGGACTCGGCGGCACGAACGCGCACGTTATCTTGACGCGTGCACCCTCGTCACATGATGGCGGAAAGGCTGCGCGAGAGGTGTCCGGGTTGCCGGTGTTGTTGCCCTTTTCCGCGCACACCTCGGCGGCTCTGCGGCAGCGCGCCGGGGATCTCGCGGAGTTTGTCGAGCGGACACACGCGGATGTCGAGGCGCTGGCGAGCACCCTCGTACACCGACGTGATCACCTCGGGTTGCGTGCGGCGATGGTGGTGTCCGACCGCGATTCTCTCCTGAGTGCGTTACAACGGTACGCCGATGACTCCGAACCGGACACCGATGCCATCGAAACCGGACGGGCCGTTGATCATCGCGGTATCGCGTTCGTGTTTCCGGGCCAAGGCAGCCAGTGGGCGGGAATGGCGAAGCAGTTGATGGGGGTCGCGAGGTTCCGGGAGGTCATCGACAAGTGCGCGGGCAGTCTTGCGCCTTTCTACCCGTGGGACCTGAGGTCGGTGCTGTCCGGAGACCTGGCCGAGGGCTGGCTCGATCGGATAGAGATGGTGCAGCCGGCACTGTGGGCGACCATGGTCGCCCTGGCCGAGATGTGGCGAGCGGTCGGAATCGAACCCGGAGTCGTGGTCGGGCACAGCCAGGGTGAGATAGCGGCGGCCACCATCGCCGGAGCGCTGTCCTACGATGACGCGGCCCGCGTCGTGGCAAGCCGCAGTGCCATCGCGCGCCGGACCGTCGGGCACGGCCGGATGCTGGCAGTCGAGCTGAGCCGTCCGGACGCACTCTCGGCCCTCGCCGGTTTCGAGGACTCGGTGCACCTCGCCGCGCACAATGGTCCGTCGTCGTGCGTTCTGACCGGCCGCACCGACGCGGTGCTGCTGCTGAAGGAGATCCTCGAGGATTCGGGGACATTCTGCCGACTGGTCAATGTCGACTACGCCTCACACAGTCCGCAGATGGAGGAACTGCGCGCCGACCTGATGCAGGTGCTCGACCCGGTGGGTGCCCGCGAGACCACGATACCGATGTACTCGACCGTCGACGGCCGGCTGGTGTGCGGCCCCGACCTGGACGCGCGGTACTGGGTCGACAATCTGTGCCGCCCGGTGCGTTTCGCGGATGTCATGGCGGATGTGCTGGTGAATTCATCGGTCACGCACTGTATCGAAATCAGCCCGCATCCGGTGCTGACACCGGATATCGAGCAGCTGGCCGCACACCACGACCTGGACTCGACGGTTCTTACCACGCTGTACCGGGGCGCGGCCACACCAACGGATCTGGTGCGGGCGTTCGGCCGGGCCTACGTTTCCGGATTGACGCCGTTCGGGTTCTTCGACCGCACGTCGAATATGCCGATCCCGCACTATCCGTGGCAGCGACGACGGCACTGGGTGGGCCCGGCGCGGCGGCCGCTCGAATCGTCGCTGGCACAGACCCTGGTGCTGATCCCGGATGTCGTGGAACAGGATGTCCTGCAAGGCCGAATCGAACTGAACCTGGTCGCCCAGCCGTGGCTCCGGGACCACCGCGTCGGCGACGCAATCGTGTATCCGGGCGTGGCATCGCTGGCTCTGCTGGTGCAGGCGGCCGTGGAGCGGACCGGCGCGCCGCCCGCCGAACTCGACAGCATCGTGTTCCACGCCGGACTCACGCTGACCGAGGAGCCGACCCAACTCGCCCTCACCTGGCGCGAGGATGTCACCGGCGGCGCGAGCTGCGCCCTGCACTCGTTGGCGGCGAACGAGTCGTCGTGGCTGGAACACGCTACGGGCCGTGTGTGGTTCGAGCCGCGCGAGGAGGTCGCCGCGCCCTTCCCGGAGCTCGTGCTCGCGGCGTCGCAACGACCGGCCGAGGAGCACTACGCGACCAGCACCGCACGCGGACTCCGGTACGGTCCTTCCTTTCAGGGCATACGCCGCTTGTTCCGGACCGGCGCGGAGGCGTTGGCCGAAGTCGTGCTGCCAGGGAACTGCCGGGCCAGCGCGGAGCGCATCCATCCGCACGTCGCCCTGTGGGATGCGTGCCTGCAGACCGGGCTCGCGCTGTATCCCGGAACCCGGACGCTCGTTCCGGTCGGCGTCGAACGTGTGGTGTTCCTGCGGCGGCCGGACGAACCCATCACCAAGGCGTGGGCACACGCGGTGCGCCGAGCGGAGTTCTGCGATGTGCTGGTGTTCGATTCGGAGCGCCGTCCGGTGCTGGCGATGTACGGAATCCGCCTGCAGGAGCTGATCTCTCCCGATCCCGATCCCTCGACGAGGACGCTCGACTTCCGTTTCGAGGAAGCGGCGGCGGCTGCGCCGCCGCGATCCGCGCAGCCCTGCGTGCTGTGCGGTCCGAGCGAAGCCGCCGCGGCGATCGCGCGGCTGTCCACCGCCTTACTCGGCATGGGCGCGCCCGTCGAGACGATCGTTGTCGCGGACGACGACCCGCTGCCCGACCTCACAGCGGCGCTGCGGTCGGCGAGTGGCACGGAACTCGTGTTCGTGGCGACGCCTCCGGAACTCGGTGTGCACCGATACCGGCAAGGCCTATGGGCTCTCACCACCGTAGTGCGCGCATGCCTGCGGCTCGCGGCGCCGCCGCGGTTGGTGGTGGTGACGCAGCGCGCGCACTACGGTGCCGACGGCGACATCCCCGATCCCGGCAGCGCGATGTTCTGGGGGTTCACCAGGGTGCTGCAGAACGAACATCCGGAGCTGCGCCCGCGGCTGCTCGATGTCGCCTCCGCCGACGATTATCCGGAGGTGGCGCGCGAGATCCACCGTGCCGACAGCGATGACCAACTGCTGGTTCGCAATGGCCGGCGACTCGTCGGCCGACTCCGGTACGGTGCCGGTTCCCGGCTCGAGCTGCCCGCTGTCGCCTGGCAGACACCGCCTACGCCGTTTCGGCTGGAGGTCACGCGGCCGGGCTACTGGGACGGCGCCGAGTACCGGTCGATGCCGCGCCGCGCACCCGGTCCGGGCGAGATCGAAATCGAGGTCGCTGCCGCGGGACTCAACTTCGTCGATGTGATGAAGGTGATGGGTACTTATCCCGACCGCTCGCGCACAGGATTGCTGCTCGGTGGTGAATGCGCCGGCCGTGTCACCCGCGTGGGACCAGATAGTGGCGAGCTCGCGCCGGGCGATCGCGTTGTCGCGGTCACCATGGGCGCACTCGGATCCCACGTCGTCGCACCGGCGGCGCATGCGTGGAAGCTCGCCGACACCATGGCGGACGAGGACGCTGCCACGGTGTCGATCGCCATGATCACGGCGTGGTACGGACTGTGTGACCTCGCGCGCCTGCGGAAAGGCGAGACGGTGCTGATCCATTCGGCGGCCGGCGGCGTCGGTCTGGCCGCTGTGCAGATCGCCAGCCTGATCGGCGCGCAGGTGATCGCGACGGCGGGTAGCCCCGAGAAGCGGGAGTACCTGCACGCCAGCGGAATTGCGCACGTCCTGGATTCGCGTGAGCTGTCGTGGGGAGCGGAACTCTACGAAATCACCGGAGGCCGGGGCGTCGACGTCGTCTTGAATTCGCTGACCGGTGCCGCGATACCGATGGGGTTGGAAGCACTTGCCGAGGACGGACGTTTCATCGAGATCGGCAAGCGCGACATCTACGCGGGGCGTCGCATCGCACTCGCGCCGTTCCGGAAGGGTATCGGCCTCGCCGCGGTCGACTTGGACGGGATGATGCAGCGGCGGCCGAAGTTGTTTGCACGACTGATGCGAACAGTGTGGCAGTACCTTACCGAGGGTGCCCTGGAACCCATTCCGTGGCGGCGCTACTCGTTCGATGAGATCGGGGATGCGGTGCGCATGCTCGGATCCGGACAGCACCTCGGCAAGATCGTCCTCACGGATCCAGGGGCCGTGCGGGGAGTAGCGCCGAAACCACGGGACGGCAATCGGTTTCACGCCGACGCGACCTATCTGATCACCGGAGGCCTCGGTGCCCTCGGTCTTTCACTCGCAGACTTTCTGATCACCCATGGCGCCGGGACGATCGTTCTGCTGGGGCGATCGCGACCGGCGGGCGAGGTGCCGCAGCGCATTGCCGCGATGCGTGGTCGCGGCGCCCGAATCGAGTGCCGCACCGCCGATGTCGCGGACGAGGACGCGATGCGGTGTGCGATCGAGGAGATCCGGGCGGAGCTACCGCCGCTGCGGGGTGTGTTCCATCTGGCGGGCATGCTGGAAGACGCCACGATCGGCAATCTGGTCCCGGAGCAGATCGAGCGCGCGGCGGCACCGAAGGCTGCCGGCTGTGTCATCCTCGACCGGTGCACCCGCGGTGTGCCACTCGATCTGTTCGTGCTCTTCTCTTCTGCGGTTGTGCTCGTCGGCAACCCAGGCCAGGCCGCCTACGCCGCGGCGAACGCCTATCTGGATGCCTTCGCGGTGGCACGGCGGCTGCGCGGATTACCCGCCCTGAGCGTGCGGTGGGGAGCGTTCGATGCCATCGGACTCGCCGCCGCCGCGTCGAATCGCGGTGACCGCCTCGCGGATCGCGGAATTCAGGGCTTCGACGCCGACCAGGCGTGGACGGCGCTGCTGCGGATGGTCGATACGGATCGACCACTGGACGGGTACGCGCCGTTCGACGTGCGCAGGTGGTTCGATGCATACCCGTTCTGCGCCGCCGTGCCGGCCTGGCAGCAGCTGCGGCAGAGCGGCGCGGACGAGGGCGCGGCCGCGTCACCGACGAGCGAGTTCCGGAACCGGTTGCTCGCCGTGGCCCCACCGGAACGGATAGCCCTTGCCCTGCATCGTGTTCGCGAGTTGACAGCGCAGGTGCTCCGGCTCGATATCGAGCTGATCGAGAACGAAACTCCCTTGAAGTCCGCCGGATTGGACTCGCTCATGGCCCTGGAGTTACGGAACAGGATGGAGGCGACGTTCGGTCTGCGCCTGTCGTCGACATTCTTGTGGACGTTCGCCGTCCCGCGGTCGATCGCAGCCGAGCTGTGTGACCGGGTTTCGGCCGAGGCCACCGCTTCTGCTGCCCGGCCGTGGTGAGAGCCGCAGCGCATGATCGAACCAGCCAGCCCCGTCGCGGTCACGCCGATGAGCCGTGCGCTCGCCACGATCAACCGGCTCAAAGGTGAGTTGGCCGAGCGCACAGCCGACCAGCCACTCGCCGTGGTCGGTATCGGGCTCCGATTTCCGGGCCAGATCGACGATCTGGGCGCGCTGTGGCAGGCACTGTCGACAGGCCGCGATCTCACCGGAGACTTGCCGGACCGACGGCGGCAACGGTTTTCCGCGGAATGGGCGGGCTTGCCGCAACGTGGCGGCTTTCTCGGCGATGTGTTCGGCTTCGACGCGAAGTTCTTCAGTATCGGACCCCAAGAAGCCCGCGCCATGGATCCGCAGCATCGGTTGTTGCTGGAGGTCGCGTGGGAGGCCTTCGAAAACGGCGCCTGTGTCCCCAATAGTCGGCAGTCGAACCCGGTCGGGGTCTATGTGGGTATCAGCACCTTCGATTACCTCGACTGGCTCGGCACCGCCAAGGGGCCCTTCCTGGCACCGGGAGCCGGGCACTGTTTCGCGGCGGGCCGGATCGCGCACGTCCTGAATCTGACCGGGCCCGCGGTCGCGATCGATACCGCGTGCTCGTCGTCGCTGGTGGCGCTGCATCTGGCGCGGCAGGCAATCTGCCGCGGCGAATGCACGTCCGCGCTGGTCGCGGGCGTGAACCTGGTGTTGTCGCCCCGGACGACTCGGCTCCTGCACTACACCACCGCGCTGTCGCGACAGGGTGTGTGCCGGGCATTCGACGCACGGGCGGACGGTTTCGTGCGCAGCGACGGGGCGGCGGCAATTGTGGTCAAACGACTCTCGGATGCCGTGCGAGATGCCGATCGGATCCACGCGGTGATCGTCGGTTCGGCGGTGAATCAGGATGCCCGCTCCGCCGCCCTCACCGCGCCGTCCGCCCCTGCGCAAGCCGACGTCATAGGTCGCGCTTTGAAGGACGCCGGGCTGGGTGTGGCCGACATCGGGTTGATCGAAGCCCATGGCACCGGCACCGCGCTGGGCGACCCGATCGAGGTCGCGGGGATCGCGTCCGCTTTCACCGGCAATGGTGGTCGAAAGCTGTTCGTAGGGAGCTTGAAAGCGAATACCGGCCACATGGAAGCCGCCGCCGGAATAGGCGGACTGGTGAAAGTGATCGCGAGCCTGCAGCAGCGGACGATACCGCCGCTCGCGCATTTCACCACGCTCAATCCGCGAATCGACCTGGCACGGGTGCCCATCGCGTTCGCCAGCGAACCCACGCCATGGACCTCCGATATCGGCCGCTTCGCGGGAGTCAGTTCCTTCGGTATGAGCGGGACCAATGCTCACGTGGTCGTCGGGTCCGCGCCGGAGGAACAGCCCCGGGATCGAGCGCCCGTGACCGGGTTCGAGATCGGGGCGCAGACGCCGACCGCGCTGCGTGAGCTCGCACGTCGCTATCACACACATCTGGCCCACATGAGCGACCACGACTTCGCGGCGTTCAGCTACACCGCGACGGCAGTCGGCCGGCACCACCGTATGCGTGCTCGAATCGCGGCGCGGGACAGGCGCGCGGCCATGGCGGCCTTGCACTCGTTGACGGACGCGTCGTCGTTGTATTCGGTTGTCGCCGAACCAGAATCGCCGAATCCTCTCGATCGGGTGGTCGCCGATCTGCCGAATTATCCGTGGGAGCGGAAAGAGTACGTGCTGGGTTCTACCAGCTGAGCGGATACCGCATGGAGTCTCATATGTCCGAAGCAACGTCGAGCACGATCTCCTCGGTCCAGGAAGCGCTGTGGTGGGCCCAGCGGCTGGCACCGGATCTTTCGAACAATGTCGCCGGTTATATCGATGTCACCGGCTGCGTGGACCGAGCACTCTTGGCGGCCGCCCTTCGGGTGGTGGTCGCCGAAGTCGATGTGCTCTTCGTGAACTTCACCGAGGAGGCTCGCGGTCTACGCCGCATCGCGCGTGATGATCGCGGCTGGCGGCCGGTGTTCGTCGACGTCAGCGGTGCCGAGGACCCCCTGGCCAGCGCCCAGCGCTATATGGACGACTGTCTGCGCCTGCCGTTCGATCTGGCCGGTGAACTCCTGTTTCGCGGCGGCACGATCAAACTCGGCGAGGACCGGTATTTCCTGTTCGCCATCGCCCACCACATCGTGATCGACGGATATGGGCTGGGGTTGGTTGTGCGTCGTATCGCCGACGTCTATTCGGCGATGGCCCATGGTCGGTCGATACCGGATTCGGGATTCGCGGGCGCGGACACCATCGAGGCGGCGGAGCGAAAGTACCGGGAGTCGGGGCGTTTTGCCCGCGATCGAGCGTTCTGGGAGTCTTACACCGCCGACCTTCCGAGTCCCGTCGCGCTCTCCGGCCTCGCGGAACCGGGTGCGGCGCACACCATCCGGCACAGTGTCCGGCTGGCTGCCGACGAGGCGCACGACCTGTTGCAGGCGGCCGAGAGCAGTGGACTGTCGATGCCCGAAGTGCTGGCGGCAGCCGTTGCGGCGATGGTGCATCGGATGTCCGGCCGGGACGAGTTCATGATGCGCCTAGCGGTGGCGAACCGAACCGGTGCGGCCCGGCAGACACCCGGACTGATGTCGAATATCGTGCCGATCCGGATCGATATCGGATCCGGCCTCGGTATCGGGGAGATCGCCGGCACGCTCGGTGCGGAGCTGAGACAAGTCATCCGGCATGCGCGGTTTCCCTTCGCCGATATTCGCCGGATCGGGAATCCGGGCACCCTGCTGGGCAATCCCTTCGGTCCATTGCTGAACATCATCCCGTTCTCCGATGACGAGATCTATCTCGGCGATTTCGGTGTGCAAATCAATGCGCTGTCCTTCGGACCGGTCGATGACCTGGCCATTTCCGTCTTCTACGACAGACACAATGTCAAGAGTCTGAGTATCGAGGTGGATGCGAATGGTCTGGCCTATGGTGCCGAGGACTTGCGCAGGTATGGGGAAGTCCTGACCGCGATCCTGCGAGGATTCGTCGCCGATCCGGCGATTGCGGTGGGGCGCTTGGATTTGTTGAGTGTTGAGGAGTCTCAGCAGGTTTTGCGGGCTTGGAACGATACGGTGGTG